>NZ_BOPU01000010.1:0-126768 GCF_017312765.1 Phycicoccus sp. DTK01
CCGGCCGCCCCCGAAAGTCCCTACTGTCAGGCCCACGATGACACTTGTGTCAGCGATGTCCTGGCACATGACAGTCGGCAGGCCGACGTTCTTCACACACGTTCGGAGAAGGAGGAGGCGAGCGTCAGGCGGCGGCGGCCTCGTGGCGGTGGCGACGCAGCGAGATGTCCGCACACTCGACGCAGGTGTCGTCCGAGACGACGCCGAGGCGCATCAGCTGCGCGAAGGCGAAGCAGCCGGCGCAGAAGCCGACGAAGGCCTCGAGCGCGGCGAAGACCATGAGGACCGACAGCAGCACGACGGTGACGACCGGCGCGCCGAGCGCGAGGGCCACGGTGCCGGCGAGGGTGAACGCGAGGCCGATGCCCTGCGCGAAGCGCTTCGGCGCGCCGGAGACCATCCGGGGCTCACCGAGGCGCGGGGCGATGAGCTGCGTGGCGAGGCGGCCGAACGGGTCGAACCGCGGCCCGGAGGCCACCCGGAGGGCGAACCCGACGGCGAGGACGGCGGTCAGCCAGAGCCACCCGGTGGCCAGGGCGACGACGGCGACGAGCACGACCTGGGCGGCGACGGCGCGCGCGGCCTTCTCGTTGACGATCGCCGGGAAACCGATCAGTGAACGCATGGTCGCCATAACACCGGATTATGCGGTCGGCATTCCGCGACCGGCGATCCCGGTCCATCCCTCGGACCCCGAAACCCCCCGAACCCCCGAGACCCGCGCCGCCCCACCCCGCCCCGACCATCCGCGAACGCGTGTGAAATCGCCGGGCGGTACCGGCGGTTTCACACACGTTCGCGGAAGGGAGCGAGGGGAGGCGCGGGGCGGGGACGGGTGGACGGGGCGCGCGCGGTCAACGGCCGGGGCGGCGCTCCTTGATGCCGAGCAGGGTGCGGGCCTCGTCCGTCGAGAGCGCCGGGCGCTGCATCGTCGCGGCCAGCTCCGCGGCCCGCGAGACGAGCTCGTCGTTGTGCTGGACGACCTGCCCGCGCCGGTAGACGACGTTGTCCTCCATCCCGACGCGCAGGTGGCCGCCGGCCGACAGCGCCGCCGCCATGACCGGCAGGTGGCCGCGGCCGATGCCGGTGGCCGACCAGGACGTGACCTCGGCGGGCAGCATCGCGACCCCGGCCATGAGCGCGGCCGTCGTCGCGGGCATCCCGCCAGGCACGCCGGTCACGAAGTCGACGTGCACCTTGCCGCCGTACGGCAGGCCGTGGGTGTCGAGCAGGCGGGCGAGCGCGTGGACGTGGCCGAGGTCGAAGAGCTCGAACTCGGGGACGACCTCGCGCTCCTGTGCCTGCACGTAGAGGTCGCTCATGAACCCCCACGGGTTGAGGAACACGTCGTCGCCGAAGTTCGTCGTGCCGCAGGTGAGCGAGCACGAGTCCGGCTCGGCGTCGAGCACGGTGAGCCGCTGCTCCAGGGGGTCGTGCACGGACCCGCCGGTCGAGAGCTGGACGACGAGGTCGGTGGCCTCGCGCAGCGCCTCGACCGCCGCGCGCAGGTACCCGCCGTCGAGGGTCGGCCGGTGCTCGGCGTCGCGGATGTGCAGGTGGACGAGCGACGCGCCGGCGGCCTCGCAGCGCCGGGCCGTCTCGACGACCTCGTCGAGGGTGGTCGGCAGCTGCGGCAGGTCGGCCTTGGCGTGCTCGGCGCCGGTCGGCGCGACGGTGATGAGCGTGCCGGTCACCCCGGCGGACGGCGTCGTCATGCCGCCATCCTGTCAGGCGGGGGACGCCGCGCGCCATCCGGTCGCCGCCACGGTGCGCCGGAGGATCTTCGGCGATCAGCCGCGGACGACGACCGTCTGTGCGGCCGAGATGCCGTCGACGAGAAGATCGACGTCCTCGGCGACCGACCGCTTGACGACCCCCAGCGCGACCGGCCCGTCCTCGTGGTGGCGCGCGACGCTCGTCAGCCGGCCGACCTCACGACCGTCGAGGCTCAGCGGCGACCCGACGGCCGGCAGCACGTGCCCGGACCCGTCGAGGTGCAGGAAGACGAGGCGGCGCGGCGGCCGCCCGAGGTTGTGGACCCGGGCGATCGTCTCCTGGCCGCGGTAGCAGCCCTTGTGCAGGTGGACGGCGGTGCGCAGCCAGTCGACCTCGTGCGGGATGGTGCGGTGGTCGGTCTCGTGGCCGAGGCGCGGACGCCACGCCGCGACGCGCAGGGCCTCGGCCGCCCACGTCCCGGCGAGCGGGCGGTCGCCGACGGCGGCCTCGAGCCCGTCGCGCGGCACGAGCAGCTCGCGCCAGGCGCGCCCCTCCCCCGCGTGACCCTCGACCGGGCCGTACGCAACGGTGTCGCCGACGAGGCGCGGCCAGGGGTCGACCCAGGCCAGCGGCTCGCCCTCGGCCGACTCGGTGCCGACCGGCTCGCCGAGCACCGCCCAGGCGTCACTGACGTCGGCGACCTCGACCCGCAGCATGAAGCGCATCGACTCCAGCCACGCGACGAGCGCCGGCGCGGTGCCGGGCTCGAGCGTCAGCCACGTCGTCGTGCCGTCGTCGACGACGTGCAGCGCGTGCTCGACGTGACCCTTCGGCGACAGGACGAGCGACTCGGCCGAGGTGCGCGGCGGCAGCCCCGTCAGCTGCTGGGTGGTCATCGAGTGCAGCCACGTGAGCCGGTCGGAGCCGGTGACGGTGACGACACCGCGGTGCGACAGGTCGACGACCGCGAGCCCCTCGGTGAGGAGGCGCTGCTCGCGCATCGGGTCGCCGTAGTGGGCGGCGACCCCGGCGTCGGGCCCCTCGCCCTCGACCGCGCCGTGGCGGTCGAGCAGCGGGGAGCGGGTGGTCTGGACGGATGCGGTCACGGGTCCTCCCGGCAGGTGCGGCACAGCCCGTGCACGGCGGCGTGGCCGACGTCGGCGGCGAAACCGAGCCGGTCGTCGACCCGGGCCACCAGCTCGTCGGCGACGTCGAGCGGCAGCTCGCCGACCCAGCCGCAGCCGCGGCAGACGAGGTGGAGGTGGGTCGCGTGCTCGGCCAGGTGGTAGCTGGGGCTGCGGTGGTCGACGTGCGTGTGGGCGACGAGCCCGAGCTCCTGGAGCGCGTCGAGGGAGCGGTAGACGGTCGAGACCGGCACGGCGCCGCCCCCGTCGGCGGCGACCGCGTCGGCCACCTCGTCGGGGGTGCCGTGCCCGAGCCGGCCCACGGCCGCGAGCACGCGCTCACGCTGCGTCGTCAGACGCTTGCCGTGCGCCCGCAGGCGCTCACCGAGGTCGCTCACCCCTCCAATGTAGGCCGACCTCCCGACGCGACCCAGCGGGCCTTCCTACACTGACCCGGTGAGCGGACAGAACCTCGACCTGCTCGGGTTCGGTGACGACCGCCCCGAGACCCCCGACGACACCCGGGAGGACGGCGCCGGCCGTCCGCCCCGCCGCCGCCTGCGCCGGGTCCTCACCGTCCTCGGCGTGCTCGTGCTGCTCGTCGTCCTCGTGGTCGGCGGGTTCGTCGGCTACCTCGGCTGGCGCGTCTCCGACAACGTCACGCAGGCGGACCTCCTGCCCACCGTGGCGCCGCCCACCGTCGCCGCCGACGGCACGCCCATCACGATCGGCCCCGACAAGGGGACGAACTTCCTCCTCGTCGGCTCCGACAGCCGCGGCGCCGACCGCGGTCGCGCCGACGTCATCGTCCTCGTCCACGTGCCCAAGGACCCGCAGACCATCCAGATGGTCCACTTCCCCCGCGACCTCTTCGTCAGCATCCCCGGCCACGGCAAGAACAAGATCAACGCCGCGTACGCCTTCGGCGGCGAGCCGCTGCTCGTCGAGACCATCCAGGACCTCGTCGGCATCAAGATCGACCACGTCGCCCGCACCGACTTCGAGGGCTTCAAGGGCATGACGGACGCCGTCGGCGGCGTGCGCGTCTACGCCGAGGAGGGCAACTCCGCGACCGGCAACGGCGGCCTGGCCATCAAGAAGGGGTGGAACGAGCTGAACGGCGAGCAGGCGCTGGCCTTCGTCCGGGAGCGCTACCAGCTGAGCGAGGGTGACATCTCCCGCGGCCGCCGCCAGATGGCGTTCGTCAAGGCGCTGCTGCTCAAGGCGACGAGCGCCGAGACCGTCCGCAACCCGCTCGCGATCGCCCGGTTCACCGACGCCGCGACGAAGAACCTCGTCGTCGACCGCGGACTGAGCGTCGGGACGATGAAGGACTACGCCCTCGAGCTGCGCGACATCCGCGGCTCCGACGTCGTCTTCGCGACCGCGCCGTTCACCGGGTTCGGCACCGACCCCACGGCGGGCAGCATCGACATCGTCGACGAGAAGGGGATGGCCCTGCTCGGCGAGGCGCTGCGCGAGGACACGATGGACGACTACCTCGACGTCTTCGTCACCCCGTGACGCCCCGGCGGGGCCGGGCGCTCACTCGACGCGCTTGAGCTCCGCCGAGACGTGCGACTGGAGCGGCTGCCCGACGGCGGCCATGTCCATGACCCACATGAGGTTGGAGTTGACGTACCCGTAGAGCCGGTGCGCCGCGCTGTACTCCTTGGCGTCGGGGCTGCGCATCACGCCGTCGGTGCGGATCTCGACCTTGGCCGGCTCGGCGACGCCCGCGTACATCTCGACGAAACCGGTGGGGTGGGCGAGCAGCAGCTCGACGTTCGTGCCGTCGGTGGCGCCGGTGACCGGGCGCCAGAAGCCGGTCTCGGTCGCGAGCGGGCGGACCTGGTTGCCGTCGTCGTCGAGGAGCCAGGTGCGCGAGTCCCACCGCAGGAAGCGGCGGCCGTCGTGGCTGCAGACGACCTCCTGCCCGAAGCGCTGCGACTCCATCGTCGGGTAGCCGACGAGGCCGGCCCCCGCCCAGGTGCCGACGAGCCAGGCGAGCGGGGCGAGATCCTCGTGGAGGGAGGTGTCGAGCGTGAAGACCATAGGGTCCAGTCTATGGATGACGCCGCGCGCACCCTCGTCGTCAAGGTCACGTGCGGGCCGGAGGCCCCCGAACGGCTGGCGCAGGGTCTCACCGTCGCGGCCACCGCCCTCGCCTCCGGGCTCGAGGTGAGCCTGTGGCTGACCGGCGACGCCGCCTGGATGGCGGTGCCCGGCCGCGCCGAGGAGGTCGACCTGCCGCACTCGGCCCCGCTCGCCGAGCTGCGCGACGCGGTGCTCGCGGGCGGCCGGATGACGGTGTGCGGGCAGTGCGCGGCCCGCCGCGGGCTCACCGAGGCCGACCTGCTGCCGGGCGCGACGGTCCGGGGCGCCGCGGCGTTCGTCGAGGAGGTCGTCGCCCCCGCGACCCGGGCGCTCGTCTACTGACCCGGGCCGGCCGCAGCCGTCAGCCGACGAGCCAGAGGGAGAGGCCGTAGGCGACGACGCCCGGCACGAGCAGCGAGGCGGCCCCCGTCGCCAGCTGGCAGCGCACGGCGGTGACCGGCGGGAGCACGACGAGGGTGCGGCGCAGCGCGTGGGCGACGGCGGTGCAGAGGACACCGACGGTCGCGGCCGTGCCCGCGCTCGGTCCGCCGAGGAGGCTCGCCGCGACGAGCGCGCCCGCCCCACCCAGCACCATGGAGAGCGGGAGCAGCCAGCCGCGCAGCGGCTTGGTCCCGGCGGCGAGGTCGGCGAGCGCCCCGACGGCCACCCCCACGAGGGCCACCGTGGCGAGGTCGGTCGCGCGCGCCGAGCGGGCCAGCGGCAGCCACGTGGTGCCGACCGCGACCAGGCCCAGCCCGAAGGCGGTGACCCCGATCGACTCGGTGAGGCGGGGCCGGCCGTCGCGGCGGACGATCTGGTGGACGAACATCACGCCGAGCGCGATGGCGAGCGCGACCGGCACGAGGCGCAGCCACGGCTCGTCGGAGGTCGCGGCCCCGGCGGCGGGCGCGAGCACCCCCGCCACGCCGACGGCGAGCGAGGAGCCGAACCGGCTCGAGCTGCCGAGCAGTCGCGGCCATCCCCACGCGAGGACCAGCCCGGTCCACGCGAGGCCGCCGGCGAGGACGACCGCGTCGGTGCGCAGCGCGAGGACGAGCAGGGCGGCGAGCACGACGGTGACGGCCACGACGACGGGACGCACGACGGTCGCCATCTCCGGGAGCACCGGGTGGCGGCGGAGGGCCTCGAGCCGGGCGCGGCGCGAGGCGCGTGTCTCGGCGGCGGGCGCGCCGGAGGGGTCCGAGCCGTCCGGGGCCTCCGGGCCCTCGAGCACCGCGTCGCTCCCGACGGCCTCGTCGATCGTCACGGGCGCGTCGGATGCCTCGGCGCCTGCGCCGTCCGGGTGCTCGTCCACGCCCGGCATCCTCGCATCACCCACCGGCGAACGGCGGGAGCACCTCGACCGTGGCCCCGGGCGGCAACGGGTCGTCGCCGGAGGCGGCGAGCCCGTCGACGAGCACGGAGCAGACCGGCAGCACGGCGGCGAGTGCCGGGCGGGCCTGCCCGAGAGCCGTGGTCAGCTCGCCCACCGTGGCGGGCGCGGCGACGTCCTCGCCGTCGACACCCGCGGCGGCCCGGGCCCCGGCCCAGTAGCGCACCGTGACGACCGCCGTGGAGGAGGCGCCTGTCCCAAGAGGAGCCGTGGCCCCGTGCCGTGCGTCCATGACCGCCTATCCTGTGGGGCGATGGCCCACCTGCTGCTGTTGACGAACACTTTGGCCCCCGCGGCCGAGGTGCTCCCGGCGCTCGGGCTGCTCAGCCACCATGTTCGCATCCTCCCGGCCGAGGCGTCGGCGCTGGTGGACGCCCCGGAGGCGGACGCCGTCCTCGTCGACGCCCGCCGCGAGCTCGCGATGGCCCGCTCGCTCTGCCGCGTCCTCACGACGACCGGCGTGTCCGGGCCGCTGTTCGCCGTCGTCACGGAGGGCGGCCTCGCCGGGCTGACGAGCGAGTGGGGCGTCGACGACGTCCTCCTCGACACCGCCGGCCCCGCCGAGGTCGAGGCCCGGCTGCGGCTCGCCCTCGGGCGCCGCGCCGAGACCGCCGACGACGAGGCGGGCCCGATCACCGCCGGCGCGCTCGTCATCGACGAGGCCACGTACTCCGTGCGCCTGCGCGGCCGGCTGCTCGACCTCACGTACAAGGAGTTCGAGCTCCTCAAGTACCTCGCGCAGCACCCGGGCCGCGTCTACACGCGCTCGCAGCTGCTCCAGGAGGTCTGGGGCTACGACTACTTCGGCGGCACGCGCACCGTCGACGTCCACGTCCGCCGGCTGCGCGCGAAGCTCGGCACCGAGCACGAGCTGCTCATCGGCACCGTGCGCAACGTGGGCTACCGCTTCGTCCCGGAGGCCGCGGCCGCCGACGACGAGCTCGAGGAGGTCGAGGGCTGACGTGGGGTCGACGGACCGGCTGGAGGCGATCGACGGCGACCTCGCCGCACGGCTGCGCGCGCTGTGGGCGCGGGCCGAGGAGGCCGACGGGGTCGGCGCGGTCTCGGAGGCGTTCCGGCTCGCGGTCGGGCCCGCGCGCGACGGCGTCGTGCACCTCGTCCGCGCGGACGGCGACGAGGTCGTGGGGTACGCGCAGGTCGCATCCGCCGGCACCGACGACGCGGTGGCCGAGCTGGTCGTCGACCCGGCGCACCGGCGCGCGGGCCACGGCCGGGCGCTGCTCGACGCCGCGCTCGCCGGGGGCGCCCGGTCGGTCTGGGCGCACGGCGACCTGCCGGCCGCCGGCGCGCTCGCCGCGTCCGCCGGGCTGGAGCGCACCCGCGAGCTGTTCCGGATGGCGCGGCCGCTGACCTCCGACGACGCCGCCGACCCCGAGCTCCCCGACGGGTACACCGCTCGCGCCTTCGAGCCCGGGCGCGACGACGAGGCCTGGGTCGCGCTCAACGCCACGGCGTTCGCGAGCCATCCCGAGCAGGGCCGGCTCACCGTGGCCGACCTGCACGAGCGGATGGAGCAGGACTGGTTCGACGCCGCGGGGTTCATCCTCGTCGAGCGCGACGGGCGGGTCGTGGCGTTCCACTGGACCAAGGTCGAGCCCGGCTCGACATCAGGAGAGGTCTACGTCGTCGGAGTGGACCCGGCCGAGCAGGGCCACGGCCTCGGCGGTCCGCTGACCCGCCTCGGCACGGCGCACCTGGCCAGGCGCGGCCTCGCCGAGGTCGAGCTCTACGTCGACGGCGACAACACCGCCGCGCGCCGCACCTACGCGCGCCTCGGCTTCGAGGACGCCGCGGTCGACGTGCAGTACACCGTCCCCCGCTGATCCCGGCGCACCCTCCATCGCGGGCTACGCCGCAGTAAGTGTCGCCACAGCAGCAGTTACTGCGGTGTAGCGCGCGCCCGGTCGAGGTACACCAGCGCGGGCTACGCCGCAGTACGTGTCGCCACAGCAGCAGTTACTGCGGTGTAGCGCGCGCTGCTCGCGCGGAGGGGGTCGGCTGCCCGGGTGGCGCGACCCACCCGGCGGGGGAAGAGTGCCGGCATGCGCCGAACGCTGCCCGCCGCCCTCGCCTCCGCTGCCGTGCTCGCGGCCTCCCTCGTCGCCGCCGCGCCGGCTCACGCGGGCACCGCCGACGGACGCCACGCACCGCACCTGACGACCTCGACCCGCGTCGTCGACGCCGACCAGTCCTTCCGCGGCCTCGACGCCGTCGACCGCCGGACCGCCTGGGTCGCCGGCGGCAGCGTGTCCGGCGGCACGGGCGGGGTCTGGCGCACCCACGACGGCGGCCGGACGTGGGTGGACGTGTCGCCACCGCAGACCGAGGGCCTGAACTTCCGCGACGTCGAGGTCACCGGCCGCGGCACGGTCACCGTGCTGGCCATCGGCGAGGGCGAGGCCTCACGCATCTACCGCACCCGCGACGACGGCCGGACGTGGACCGAGAACTTCCGCAACACCGAGCCCGCCGCGTTCTACAACTGCCTGGCGTTCTTCCCCGGCGGGCGCACCGGACTCGCCGTCAGCGACCCGGTCGACGGCCGTTTCCGCATCGCCCGCACCACCGACGGCGGCCGCTCGTGGCACGTCCTGCCGAGCACGGGGATGCCCGACAGCACCGGTGAGGCCAACTTCTCCGCGAGCGGAGAGTGCCTCACCGTCTCCGGCCACGAGGCGTGGTTCGGCAGCGGCGGCGAGCGCGCGCGCATCTTCCGCTCGGGTGACCTCGGTCGCACCTGGAGGGCCACCGAGTCCCGCATCCCCGCCGGTGAGGCCGCGGGGGTCTTCGGCCTCGCGGTGCGCCCCGGCGTGGGCGGTCTCGCGGTCGGCGGCGACTTCTCGGCCCCCGCCGACGGCGTCGATGCGACCTCGACGAGCCGCGACGGCCGGCGCTGGACCTCGGCGGGCGACCTCGAGCACCTCGGCGAGGACGTCGCCTGGCTCCCCGGTGTGCGCCGCGGCGCGGTGACCGTCGGCGAGAGCGGCGACGTCGGCGGCGTCAGCGTCACCCTCGATGCGGGCCGCTCCTGGTACCGGCTCTCCGACACCGGGTTCCACACCGTCGACTGCACCGCCGACGGGTCGTGCTGGGCCGCCGGGGGCAAGGGTCGTGTCGCGCGCGTGTCCATCCGCTGAACCGGCCGCGAGCGGGCTGACCGCCCGGGCGCGGACCTGACAGGATGGACGCATGACGGACGAGACGGCGGTGGACGTCGAGGAGCAGGGCGGGACGGCGCGCGACGCCGCGGCCGACGCGTCGGCCGAGGGCGCGATCGTCAGCGAGGTCTCCATCGCGAGCGCCTCGGCCACCGAGACCCGGCAGCAGCCGCGCAGCGCCAACGGACGGTTCGTCCGCGGGGCGCACCACCCCGAGCCGGACGACGACGAGGGCCTGCCGGCCGACCGCTTCCTCGACCGCGAGATCTCGTGGCTCCAGTTCAACGAGCGCGTCCTCCAGCTCGCCGGCGACGAGAACGTGCCGCTGCTCGAGCGCGCCCGCTACCTCGCGATCTTCGCCTCGAACCTCGACGAGTTCTTCATGGTCCGGGTCGCCGGCCTCAAGCGGCGCATCGCCACCGGCATCGCCGTCCGGTCGGCCTCCGGGCTCGAGCCGCGCGAGGTGCTCGAGCAGATCAGCCTCGTCGCGCACGAGCTGATGGGGATGCAGGCCCGCGTCTACGCCGAGCAGGTCCGCCCCGCGCTGGAGTCCGAGGGCGTGACGATCGTCCACTGGGACGCCCTCTCCGACGACGAGCGCGAGCGCCTCGGTGACGTCTTCACGCAGCGCCTCTTCCCCGTCCTCACCCCGCTGGCCGTCGACCCGGCGCACCCGTTCCCGTACATCTCGGGCCTGTCGCTCAACCTCGCGGTCATCCTCGTCAACCCGCGCACCGGCAAGGAGCACTTCGCCCGCGTCAAGGTGCCGCCGATGCTGCCGCGCCTCGTGCGCGTCGAGCCCGGGCCGGACGAGTCACCGCTGGCCGACATGTACGACACCCGGTTCGTGCCGCTCGAGGACGTCATCGCCGCGCACCTCGACCAGCTCTTCCCGGGGATGGAGATCCGCGAGCACTTCACCTTCCGGGTCACGCGCAACGAGGACCTCGAGGTCGAGGAGGACGACAACGAGAACCTCCTCACCGCGCTCGAGCGCGAGCTGACCCGGCGCCGCTTCGGGCCGCCGGTGCGCCTCGAGGTCGAGGAGGACATCGACGACCACGTCCTCGACCTCATCGTCCGCGAGCTCGGCGTCCACGCCGCCGAGGTCTACCGGCTGCCGGCGCCGCTCGACCTGCGCGCGCTCAACGTCATCGCCGACCTCGAGCGCTCCGAGCTGCACTTCGAGCCGTTCGTGCCGCGCACCAACGCCGACCTCGCCCCGACCGAGTCGGCCAAGGCGCGCGACATCTTCGCGTCCATCCGCAAGCAGGACGTGCTGCTCCAGCACCCGTACGACTCGTTCTCGACCTCGGTGCAGGCGCTCCTCGAGCAGGCCGCGGCCGACCCGAAGGTCCTCGCGATCAAGCAGACCCTCTACCGGACGAGCGGCGACTCCCCGATCATCGACGCCCTCATCGACGCCGCCGAGGCCGGCAAGCAGGTGCTCGCGGTCGTCGAGATCAAGGCCCGCTTCGACGAGGAGAACAACATCTCCTGGGCCCGCAAGCTCGAGCACGCCGGGGTCCACGTCGTCTACGGCATCGTCGGCCTCAAGACCCACGCCAAGCTCTGCCTCGTCATCCGCCAGGAGGCGGAGGGGATGCGCCGCTACTGCCACGTCGGCACCGGCAACTACAACCCGAAGACCGCGCGCCTCTACGAGGACCTCGGGCTGCTGACCGACGACGAGCAGGTCGGCGAGGACCTCAGCCGCCTGTTCAACCAGCTGTCGGGCATCGCCCCGCGCAGCAAGTTCCGCCGCCTCCTCGTCGCGCCGCGCTCGGTCCGCTCGGGCCTCGTCGCGCACGTCCACCAGGAGATCGAGCACGAGCGCGCCGAGCCCGGCAGCGGCTACATCGGCCTCAAGGTCAACTCCATCGTCGACGAGCAGGTCATCGACGCCCTCTACCGCGCCTCGCAGGCCGGGGTGCGGGTGCAGCTGTGGGTGCGCGGCATCTGCGCGCTGCGGCCGGGCGTGCCGGGCCTGTCCGAGACGATCGAGGTGCGCTCGGTGCTCGGGCGCTTCCTCGAGCACTCGCGCATCTTCTACTTCGGCGGCGGCGGCGACCCGCTCGTCTACATCGGCAGCGCCGACATGATGCACCGCAACCTCGACCGCCGCGTCGAGGCGCTCGTCCGGCTCACCGACCCGCGGCACGTCGAGGACCTGCGCTCACTCATGGAACGCGGTGCCTCGGAGCGGTACTCGCACTGGGCCCTCGGCCCGGACGGTCGATGGACCCGCCGCCACCTCGACGACGAGGGCCAGCCGCTGGAGGACCTCCAGACCGCGCTGGTCGAGATGCACGCCAAGCGCCGCCGCAAGGCCCGCCGGCGCTGAGCGGCCCGACCGTGCCGACGACGATCCCGGCGGCCGGCACCCTTCCCTGGAGGGTGCGCGGTCACGCTCTCCAGGTGGCCCTCGTGCACCGTCCGCGTTACGACGACTGGGCCTGGGCCAAGGGCAAGCTCGACCCGGGCGAGGAGTGGGCGCCCGCCGCCGCCCGGGAGACCGAGGAGGAGACCGGGCTGCAGGTGCGCCTCGGCGTGCCGCTGCCCGAGGCCCGCTACACGATGCTCGACAAGGACGGCCGGCCCGCCGACAAGGTGGTGCGCTACTGGGCGGCGCGCGTGGTCGGCGGCACCGGCGAGCTGGTCAACGAGATCGACGACGTCGCGTGGCTCGACCCCCGTGAGGCCCACGACCGGCTCGACTACGCCCGCGACCGCGAGCAGCTGCGCGCCCTCGTCCGCCACCACCAGGCCGGCTCGCTCGACACCTGGCCGCTCGTCGTCGTCCGGCACGCCCACGCCGTCGCGCGCGGGGCGTGGTCCGGCGGCGACGACACGTTGCGGCCGCTCGACGCCGCCGGGGTGGCGCGCGCGTCGGCGCTCGTCGGCGTGCTCGGGGCGTACGCCCCACGGCGGGTCGTCAGCTCGCCGTCGGTGCGCTGCGTCGCGACCGTCGCGCCCTTCGCGGACTCCGCCGGGCTGACCGTCCGCACCCGCGCCGGGCTGTCGGAGGAGGGGTTCGACGAGGACGCCACGAAGGCGCCCCGCCGCGTCCTGCGGCTGCTCGAGGCCGGCCGGCCGGCGGTGCTCTGCTCGCACGGCCCGGTGCTCCCGGCCCTCCTCGAGGTGCTGGCGCCGCTCGCGGCCACGGCCCCCGCCGCCGACCGGGCGCTGCTGGCGGCCGCGGCCGACGCGAAGCTCGTCAAGGGCGAGGCCCTCGTCCTCCACGTCGCCGGCACCGGCCCGGCCGCCCGCGTCGTCGCCGTCGAGCGCCACCTCCCCTGACACGGGGGCCCCACCCGCTCCCTCCCGGACGTGTGTGGAGAACGTCGGCATGCCGACGTTCTCCACACACGTCCGCAGGAGGGCGGGACGCGGGAGCGCCCGTCGCGACACGCATCCGTCCCCGGGACCTGACCGTCCCGTCGGCCGATGCTCGGGTGCTGTTCACGCCCCGTTCACCGGTGACGGGCCACGGCGTCACCCGGCGTCCCTACCGTCCTCAGCGTCGGACATCGGTGTCCGGCTCCACGACTCCCCTTGACCTCCGAGAGGTACACCTGTGAAGACCCGCCGCTTCGGCCAGCTCGCGAGCCTCGCCCTGGTCGGTTCCATCGCTCTCGCCGGCTGTGGTTCGGACAACAACTCGGGCACCGGCGCGACCGCCGGCTCCGGCTCGAGCTCCGCTGCCTCCTCCGCGTCCGCCGACTGCTTCGACGGCACCCTGAACGCCGAGGGCTCCTCCGCGCAGAAGAACGCCTTCGAGGAGGCCGCCGCGTCCTACTCGGAGGCCTGCTCCGGCGCCACCGTCAACTACAACCCGACCGGATCGGGCGCGGGCATCAAGCAGTTCATCGCCGGCCAGGTCGACTTCGCCGGCTCCGACTCGGCGCTCAAGACCGAGGAGAAGGACGGCGTCGTCGAGACGGACGCGGCCGCCCAGACCTGCGGCTCCCCCGCCTGGAACATCCCCATGGTCACCGGCCCGATCGCCCTGGCGTACAACGTCCCCGGCGTCGACTCGCTGACGCTCACCCCGGACGTCGCCGCGCAGATCTTCGACGGCAAGATCACGAAGTGGAACGACGCCAAGATCGCCGCGATCAACTCCGGCGTCACCCTCCCCGCGACCGACATCAAGGTCTTCTTCCGCTCGGACGAGTCCGGCACCACCGAGAACTTCATGAAGTACCTCTCGGGTGCGGCCGGCGACGCGTGGAGCTACGACCCGGCCAAGGTGTGGCCCGCCTCCGGTGAGGGCAAGGAGAAGTCCGCCGGTGTCGCCGAGGGCGTCAAGTCCACCGAGGGCGGCATCACCTACGTCGAGTGGAGCTACGCCAAGGACAACGACCTCGGTGTCGCGAAGGTCGACAACGGCGGCGGCGCCGTCGAGCTGACCGGCGAGTCGGTCGGCAAGGCCCTCGAGGCCGCGGCCAACGACGGCGAGGGCAACGACCTGCGCCTCAAGCTCGACTACGCGACCAAGGAGGCCGGCGCCTACCCGATCCTCCTCGTCACCTACGAGATCGTCTGCTCGAAGTACAAGGACGCGGCGACCGCCACCAAGGTCAAGGGCTTCCTCACGCACTTCGCGGACCCGGAGGTCCAGAAGGGCCTCGAGGAGATCGGCTACGCGCCGCTCCCGTCCTCCATCGAGGAGAAGGTCCAGACCGCCATCGCGGCGATCTCCTGACCCACCGGCGCCCGCGGCGCCACCCGGTCGGAGCGTCTCGCCGCCCCGACCACCCGCCACGGGGGCGGGCCGGAACCACCGGCCCGCCCTCTGGCACGACCACCACCCCCACCGAGACCGAGGACGACGTGACGACCTCCATCACCGGCCGCTCGACGATCGACGACGACCCGCACGACGCCGACCGCGCCTCCACCGGCCGGCTGGGCGACCGCATCTTCGGCGGTCTCGCCACCGGCTCGGGCCTGCTCGTCGTCGCGATCGTGACGCTCGTCGGCGTCTTCCTGCTCGTGCAGGCCGTGCCGTCGCTCATGAACAACGACGCCAACTTCCTCCTCTCGCGCGAGTGGAGCCCGAGCGGCGCGAACCCGCGCTTCGGCATCGCCGACCTCGCCTGGGGCACCCTCGTCACCTCGGTCATCGCGATGGTCATCGCGGTGCCGCTCGGCGTCGCCGTGGCCCTCTTCATCACGCAGTACGCGCCGCGCTGGCTCTCCCGCCCGGCGGCCGCCACCGTCGACCTGCTCGCCGCCGTCCCCTCGATCGTCTACGGCTTCTGGGGGCTCAACATCGCGGGCCAGTACTTCGAGCCGGTCGCGGGCCTCCTCCAGGGCGCGCTCGGCTGGATCCCGTTCCTCTCCGACCAGAACGTCAGCGCCAAGAGCACCCTCGCCTTCGCCGGCGTCATCCTCGCGATCATGATCCTGCCGATCGTCACGGCCATCTCCCGCGAGGTCTTCGCCCAGGTGCCGACGACGCACAAGGAGGGCGCGCTCGCCCTCGGCGCGACGAAGTGGGAGATGATCCGCGTCGCGGTGCTGCCCTACGGCAAGCCCGGCATCATCAGCGCGGCGATGCTCGGCCTCGGTCGTGCGCTCGGCGAGACCCTCGCCGTCCTCATCCTCCTGTCGACCCTCAGCCCGACGAAGGAGTGGAGCTTCTCGATCTTCAACGGCGGTTCCACCTTCGCCTCGAAGATCGCCGGCGGCGCGAGCGAGTTCGACACCCCGCAGAAGACCGGTGCGTACATCGCCGCCGGCCTCGTGCTCTTCGTCGTGACGTTCCTCGTCAACGCCGCCGCCCGCATCGTCATCGAGCGCAGGAAGGCCTTCTCCGAATGAGCACCGCCCAGCTCGACACCACCGCCCCCACGACGCCCCCCGGCACCGGGTCCTCCCCGACCCGCGGCCTCGGCGAGAAGTCCGGCGGCCGCGCCGCGAAGGACCTCCTCGCGAAGGTCGTCATGTGGCTGGCCTTCGCCATCGCCGTCGTGCCGCTGGTCTGGATCCTCGGCTCGACGCTCGTCAAGGGCGGCCACATGCTGCTCGAGGCGCAGTGGTGGACCAACAGCCAGGCCGGCATCACCTCGCGGCGCGAGGGCGGCGGCGCCGTCCACGCCATCCAGGGCACGCTCATCCAGGCCGTCGTCACCGCCGTGATGTCGGTGCCCGTCGGCGTGCTGACCGCCGTCTACCTCGTGGAGTACGGCCGCGGGCGCCTCGCCCGGGTCGTCTCGTTCATGGTCGACATCCTCACCGGCATCCCCTCCATCGTCGCAGCGCTGTTCATCTACGCGCTCTGGGTGACGACGTTCGGCTTCCAGCGGGTCGCCTTCGCGGTGACGCTCGCGCTGACCCTGCTCATGATCCCGACGGTCGTGCGCTCGACCGAGGAGATGCTCAAGCTCGTCCCCAACGAGCTGCGCGAGGCGTCGTACGCGCTCGGTGTGCCGAAGTGGAAGACGATCATGAAGGTCGTCGTCCCGACCGCGTTCTCGGGCATCGTCACCGGCATCCTGCTCGGCCTCGCCCGCGTCATGGGCGAGACGGCGCCGCTCATCATCCTCGGCCCGTACACGAAGGTCATCGCGACCGACCTGTTCGGCGGCCTCATGGCGACCCTGCCGACGATGATCAACCAGGACCGCACCGAGGCCCTCCAGCCGGCCCTGGACCGGGTCTGGGGCGCCTCGCTCACCCTCATCCTCCTCGTCTTCCTGCTCAACCTGCTGGGCCGCTTCGTCGGCCGCTTCAGCAAGGTCAAGAGCTGACCCCCGACGTCCCCGACGACCACCTCCGGAAAGAGACACCGCACCCATGGCCAAGCGCATCGACGTCAAGGACCTCGACATCTACTACGGCGACTTCAAGGCCGTCGAGGGCGTGACGATGACCGTGGAGCCCCGCTCCGTCACCGCCTTCATCGGCCCGTCCGGCTGCGGCAAGTCGACCGTGCTGCGCACCCTCAACCGGATGCACGAGGTGATCCCCGGCGGCCGCGTCGACGGCTCGGTCATGCTCGACGACCAGGACCTCTACGCCTCCTCGATGGACCCCGTGGCGGTGCGCCGGACGGTCGGGATGGTGTTCCAGCGACCAAACCCGTTCCCGACGATGTCCATCCGCGACAACGTCGCCGCCGGGCTGAAGCTCAACGGGCTGAAGAACAAGAAGAAGCTCGACGAGGTCGTCGAGACCTCGCTCAAGGGCGCGAACCTCTGGAACGAGGTCAAGGACCGCCTCGACAAGCCCGGCGCCGGCCTCTCGGGCGGGCAGCAGCAGCGGCTGTGCATCGCGCGCGCCATCGCCGTGAACCCGCAGGTGCTCCTCATGGACGAGCCGTGCTCGGCGCTCGACCCGATCTCGACGCTGGCCATCGAGGACCTCATCAACGAGCTGAAGTCCGACTACACGATCGTCATCGTCACGCACAACATGCAGCAGGCGGCGCGCGTCTCGGACCAGACGGCGTTCTTCAACCTCAAGGCCACCGGCGAGCCCGGGCGCCTCGTCGAGGTCGGCGACACCCAGCGCATCTTCTCCAACCCGACCGAGAAGGCGACCGAGGACTACATCAGCGGCCGCTTCGGCTGATCCGCCAGACCCAGCCCCCTCCCACACCACCACCCGCGACCCCCTCCTTTCCGACTTATTGCGAGTTCCGCCGCTCGACACGCCCCCCTGCAGCGTGTCGAGCGGCGGAACTCGCAATAAGTCGGGTGGATCGGGAGTGACCGGGGCGTCGTCCACAGGGGTGCGGACCGCCGGCCGTCGTCCACAGATCAGCGGTGGCCACTGGCGGCGCTCATCGGTCGCGTCCCAGCATCGACCGGGTGCTGCTCACCCGCCTCCAGGCCCTGCCCCAACCCTTCTTCCTCGACGACGCGGCCGACGCCGGGGTGACGCGGCACCAGGTCGCACGCGCCGTCGAGCGCGAGGTCCTGACCCGGGTGCACCGAGGGCTCTTCGCCGTGACGGACACCTGGCACGGCACTGCCCCGTGGGACCAGCACCTCGGACTCGCCGACGCCGCGCACCGGGCGCACCCCGGCTACGTCACGAGCCACGTCAGCGCTGCCGGTCTGCACGGTCTTCCGTTGCCCTCTCGCCGGCTCCCGCTGGCCGTCCTCACCGTCGACGACGACTCGACGACCAGCCACCACGAATGGCTCGACCTGCGGCGCGGCGGGCTCCCCGACGACGAACGCACCAGCCTCGCCGAGGTCGACGTGACGAGCGTCGCCCGCACCGTCGTCGACTGCAGCCGCTCGCTCCACCTGCCCGAGGCCGTGGCCATCGCCGACGCCGCGCTCCGTTCCGGTGCGTGCAGCGCGGCGGAGCTGACCTCCGTCCGACGCGGGCAGCGCCGCTGGCCCGGGGTCACGGGCGCCGACGCCATGTTCGCCTTCGCCGACCCCCGGCGCGAGAGCTGGCTCGAGTCCGCTTCGGCCGTGACCTTCCACGGTTGGGGGATGCCCCTCGGCGTGCCGCAGGTCGACGTGTTCACCCCGGACGGCGAGTGGCTCGGGCGGGTCGACGTCGCCTGGCCGACCCTGGGGGTCGCCGGGGAGGCCGACGGCCGCGGCAAGTTCCTCGGCGCCCCCGAGCTCGGGTTCGGCGACGCACCGGCCGACGTCGCCACCCGGCTGCTCAGATCGCACGACCGGGCCGAGTCGATCCGCTCCCTCGGGCTGCAGATGGTCCGCTGGACCTCCCGCGAGCGCACCGAGTCCCCTCTCGCGGTGGTCACCCGCTGGCACCGCGCGGTCGCCGCCGCGGCGGCGACGGGCCATCGGGCGGTCCTGCGGTGCAGCTGCTGCCGACGCCCGCCCACTGATTGCGAGTTCGACCGCTTTCCGGGCCTCACACCGGCGCGTCGAGCGGCTGAACTCGCAAGAAGTCGGGAGAGGCGGGGTCAGGTGAGGGGGGAGAGGGCGGCGTAGACGAGGGCGGCCGCGAGGCCGGCGCCGGGGAAGGTGAGTAGCCAGCCGATGACGATGGAGCGCGCCACGCCCCACCGCACCGCCTTGGCCGAGCGCGTCGCCCCGGCCCCCGTGATCGCCGCCGTGATGGCGTGCGTCGTCGAGACCGGCGCCCCGGTCATCGTCGCGACCCACAGCACGGACGCCGCCGACGCCTCGGCCGCGAACCCCTGCGGCGGGTCGAGGTGGATGATCCCGCGCCCCAGCGTGCGGATGATCCGCCACCCACCGGCGTACGTCCCGAGCGAGAGCACCACCGCCGACAGCGCGAGCACCCACCACGGCACCGACGCGTCGTCGGCCCCCCGGTGCCCCCCGGCCACGAGCGCGAGCACGACGACACCGGCGGTCTTCGAGGCGTCCTGCATCCCGTGGCCGAACGCCATCGCCGCCGCCGACACCGTCTGCGCGTACCGGAAGCCGCGCACCGCCGGCCCCGGCCGCGCCCCCCGGAAGACCCACAGGATGAGCGTCATCAGCACGAACCCGCCGGCCAGCCCCACGACCGGCGAGACGAGCATCGGCACGACGACCTTGTCGAGGATGCTGTCCCACTTGACGGTCGCCCCGGCCGCGAGCGCCGCCCCGCCGAGGCCGCCGATCAGTGCGTGCGTCGACGACGACGGCAGTCCCCGCCACCAGGTGAGCAGGTTCCAGCCGGTCGCACCGAGCAGCGCGCCGACGCACAGGACGATCCCCGTGGGCCCGGTCGGCACCGAGACGATGTCACCGCCGACGGTCTCGGCCACGCGCACGCCGACGAACCCGCCGGCGAGGTTCATGACCGCCGCCAGCGCCAGGGCGATGCGGGGCGTGAGCGCCCGCGTCGAGACCGAGGTCGCGATGGCGTTCGCCGAGTCGTGGAAGCCGTTCGTGTACGTGAAGCCCATCGCGAGGACGACGACGAGGGCCGCGGGCCACCACTCCACGACCGGTCAGGACTCCCGGACGGCGATCGCCTCGACGGTCATCGCCACGTGCTCGAAGCCGTTCGCGGTGGCCTCGAGCGCGTCGATGATGTCCTTGTGCTTCATGACCGTCAGGGGGTCGGCCTTCTTGGCGTTGAAGAGGTCGGCGAGCATCCGGCGGTACTGCTTGTTCGCCCGGTTCTCGAGCCGGTTGATCTCCACCCAGTAGGCGTCCATCTCCTTGAGCGAGCGCAGCCGGGGCATCGCGTCGGACGTCAGCTCCGCCATCCGCTGGATCACCTCGACCTGCTTGGCCACGCGCGGCATCAGCTCGTCGACGCGGTAGAGGACGATGAGGTCGACCGCGGCCTCCATGAGGTCGACGCACTGGTCGAGGGCGACCGCGAGGGCGTGGATGTCGGAGCGGTCGAACGGCGTGACGAACGAGCCGCCGACCTTGCGGACGATCGCGCGCGTCGCGTCGTCGGCCGCGGCCTCGATCTCGTGCATCTGCTTGAGGATGGCCTCGCGCTCGTCCGCGTCCGCCCCGAGGAGCGCGGTCAGCGCCCCCGCGCCCTCGACGAGCTGTCGGGCCGAGTCGGCGAACAGCGCGAAGAAGGAGGGGTCGGACGGGGTGCGGCGAAAGCCCACGATGAAGGTCTCCCGGGGAACGGCCTGGTGCTCGGGTACAGGCTAGGCCCCCGCACGACACCCCGCGTCAGGACCCCGCATCCTCCGCGGTCGCGTCGTCCCCGTCGGCGTCTGACTCCGCCGGTGCGTCGCCCTCCCCGACCCCGAGGACGGCGTCGATGTGCTCCTGGTCCATGGGGCCGTCGCTGGCCGAGGCCTCGAGCACGAGCGCTCCGACGAGCTCGATCTCCTCCTGGAGCGCGTCGTCGGTCAGCGGGTCGTCCGGTGGCATGTCGTCACCGTAGGGGCAAACACCGCATGACGGCAGGACGCCGACCGGACGAACGGGCGCGGCGTCCAAGACGGCCGCGGGGCGATGAGGGTGGATGCCGGACCGGGAGCGCCTCACGGCGCGTGGCCGCTCGTAGCGGCTGATGTTGGGACCCGGGGCTGCCGCGGCCCGGCACCCACGGAAGACCATAACGCGTGCCCCGGCCGGGGATGTTCCCGATGCGGGGACGGATCCGTCGACGGGACCGCCGGACGGGCCGGAGGGCTCTCAGTCGAGCTCGCCGGTGCGCCAGAGCCGCGCGCTGGCCCGCAGGTCCTCACCGGTCGCGAGCAGCGCGGCGCCGCTGCGCGTGAGGTCGGTGGCCGAGAGGGGGTCGAGGACGTCGTGGTCGTGGGCGAGCTCGGCGCGTCCGGCGGCGATGACCGCGCAGAACGCCGACGCCCGTTCCAGCGCCACGGCGAGGTCGCCCTCGAAGACGCCGGCGAGGATCTGGTCGGCGACGCGCATGAGCTCGGCGGGCTCGGGCGGCTCGGCGATGCCCGCGACGACGTGCGCGACGTCGGTGAACCGGATGCCCGCCGCGTACTCGCGGCTGGCGGCCTCCGGGCTGCGCCGCACCCACTCGCGCAGCGCGTAGAGCCGCCACAGCGCGCCGGGCA
The DNA here is from genome assembly GCF_017312765.1 of Phycicoccus sp. DTK01. Taxonomy (NCBI): domain Bacteria; kingdom Bacillati; phylum Actinomycetota; class Actinomycetes; order Micrococcales; family Intrasporangiaceae; genus Phycicoccus; species Phycicoccus sp. DTK01. The sequence goes on from NZ_BOPU01000010.1 coordinate 20,968, forward strand.
GGGAGCGTCCCGGCCGTGAGGACCACAGGTCCGCGACGGTCGAGAGGCCGAGGTCGTCGACGAGCGAGACGAGGCGCGAGGTGACCTGCGGGTCGTGGGCCGCGCGTCCCGCGCCGACGAGGATGGCGGCCGTCTGGTGTGCCATCTCGGTGGTCTCGGCGGGGCCGGGCAGGGTGCCGCCGTGGGCCTCGAGGGCGTCCGGGCCGAAGCGCACCGGCCGGCGCGGCACGGGTCGTCCTCCGTCGCTCGTCATCCGGGCAGTCTCGCACCTCGCACGCCGCCCCGTGGCGGCACGGGGCATCGAGGCGCCCTCACCAGCGCCGATGCGGGTGGCCCCGGCTAGGTTGGGAGGGACCGCCGTGCCCCGCCGGGCACCCCCGCACCCCCGGAGGACGACCATGGCCACCGACGCACCCGCCGACCGGCGGCGCGAGCCCGGGGCCGGCCGCGACCGCACGCCGGACTCGCCCACCGACGTCAGCCCCCGCGGATGGCGCCGGACCGCCAAGGCCGCGTTCGCGGAGTTCCAGCGCGACCAGTGCACCGACCTCGCCGCCGCCCTCACGTACTACTCGGTGCTGGCGATCTTCCCCGCGATCCTCGCGCTCGTCTCGCTGCTCGGCGTGTTCGGGCAGGGCGAGTCGACGACCCAGCAGCTGCTCGACATCGTGCGTCAGCTCGGTCAGGGCGACGCGGCCGACCAGCTGCAGGAGCCCATCCGCTCGATGATCGGCGCGAGCGGCGCCGGGTTCGCGCTGGTCCTCGGCATCGGCACCGCCCTCTTCTCCGCCTCGGGCTACGTCGGCGCGTTCGGCCGGGCACTCAACCGCGTCTACGAGGTGCCCGAGGGGCGTCCGGTGTGGAAGCTGCGGCCGCAGCAGGTCCTCATCACCCTCGGTCTCGTCGTGATGGCGGGCCTCGTGCTCGTCGGGCTCGTCGTCAGCGGCCCGCTCGCCGACGTCGTCGGCAGCCGGATCGGGCTGCAGGCGGCCACCGTCACCGTCTTCTCCGTCGCCAAGTGGCCGGTGATGCTCGGTGTCGTCGTCGTCATGGTCGCGGTGCTCTACTACTGGACGCCCAACGTGCGCCAGCCGCGCTTCCGCTGGGTCTCCGTCGGGGCCGCGGTCGCGATCGGCGTCTGGGTCCTCGCCTCGGTCGGCTTCGGGTTCTACGTGACGACGTTCGGCTCCTACGCGAAGACCTACGGCTCGCTCGCCGGCATCATCGTCTTCCTCCTCTGGCTGTGGATCACCAACCTCGCGCTGCTCTTCGGTGCCGAGGTCGACGCCGAGCTCGAGCGGGTCCGCGAGCTCGAGGCGGGCATCAAGGCGGAGCACACGGTCCAGCTGCCGCTCAAGGACGCCTCGGGCGCGGAGAAGGCCAAGGAGAAGCTCGACGAGCGGGTCCGCGCGGGGCGCCGGCTGCGGCGGGGCATCCCGGAGCCGCGGCCGCACGACGAGCGCGCCGACGGCGTCGAGCTCGAGCCGCTGCCCTCGCAGGGCGCCCGCCGCCGCTGAGCCGGCAGGCGCCCCGCGGGAGGAGCCGCCCTCACCGGGCCGCGAGCGCCTCGGGCAGGGCCTCGGCCCGGGTGTCGAGGCCGGCCGAGAGCCGGTCGAGCTCGCCGAGGCTGCGCTGCGCCGCCCCCGGCGGCACGGGCCGGGGGCACGTCGAGACGAGCGCGTCGACGAGGACCTGGTTGGCCGCCGGGAGGGTCGGTGCGTCGGCGGTGTACTGCCGTCCACCGAAGGCGACACTCGCCTGGCGGGTGCCGTCGGCGGAGGTGAAGACGAGCGTGATGGTGCCGAACGAGGCGCCGTCGTGGCCGTAGAGGGTGCCGGGCTGCCCGGAGGCGTCCGGGCAGGGGTCGGTCGCGCGGTAGACGCCGAGGCCGTAGGCGAGCGGCTCGGTGGTGCGCGGGGTGAGCATCTGCGCCAGCGAGCGCTTCGAGACGAGCCGGCCCGCCATGAGGGAGCGGTAGAAGGACCCGATGTCCGCGGCGCTCGCGACGACCGCGCCCGCCGACGAGAAGACGCTCGAGCTCGTGCCGTCGAGCAGGTAGGGCCGCTCGAGCACGGCGTAGTCGCCGAGGTGCGTCGGCCCGGAGAAGGTCCGTCCGACGGTCGGGAAGCGGGCGTCGCGCATCCCGGCCGGGCGGAAGACGCGCTGCTGGAGGAGCGAGGCGACCGAGCGGTGCGTCGCGCGCTGCAGCATGAGCCCGACGACGACGTAGTTGGTGTTGGAGTACGAGAAGGACGTGCCGGGCTCGAACAGCCAGGGCTGGGAGAGCCCGGCCCGCACGAGCTGCCGGTCGGTGCGGTCCCGGGTGAGGACGTCGACGAGCTCGGTGCCGGTCTGCGCGTCGCCGAGGAGCGGCACGAGGTAGTCGGGCAGGCCGCTGCGGTGCGAGAGCAGCTGCTCGAGGGTGACGTCACCGTGGCCGGGCAGCAGCCCCGGCCAGACGTCGTCGACGGTCGTCTCGAGCGTCCACCGCTGGCGGTCGACCTCCTGCAGCGCGAGGACGGCGACCATCGCCTTGGTGACGCTCGCGACGCGCGCGGTGTCGCCGGGCCGGGCCGGGCGCGCGGCGTCGATGGTGCGGACGCCGGCCGCCCCGTTCCAGGCGCGCCCGGTGGCGCCGCGGCTGTGGGCGACGGCGCCCACGGCCCCGGCGGCGGTCAGCTCCTCGAGGCGGTCGTCGAGGCGCGCGCGGGCGGCGGCCCGGTCGTCGGCCGTCACCGCAGCCACCGGCGAGGCCTCCGTCGCGGCCGGGGCGGGGGCGGCCTGGGCGGCGCCGGTGGCGGTCAGGGCGCCGACCGCGCCGAGGGCGAGGCCGGCGCGGAGGCGGTGGAGTCGTCGGGTGCTGGTCATCGGGTTCCCCTCGGGTCGGGTCGGGTGGCGCGGGCGTGCTGCCCTCCTCCGGTCTACCCGTGGGCCGAGGTCCGCGGCTCCCCCGCAGGGCGGGCTCCGGCCTCCCCCTCACGCCTGAGGCGACGGGTGCACCGGTGCCGGGTGGGGCGGATGGGGTCTCGGTTCGGTCTCATCTCGACAAACCCTCAACACCGCAGGTCAGCCTTGGCGAGCGGACCGCCCCGACGGGCGTATCGTCGTCCCCGTGCGAACGAGTCGACACCGGTGAACCGGCTGCAGCAGGGGTACCGCCTCGGGGGCCGGTACCTGCTGGGCTCACGCATCGCCTCCGGCGGGATGGGCGACGTGTGGCGCGCCGACGACGAGGTCCTCGACCGCACGGTCGCCGTCAAGGTGCTGCGCCCCAGCACCGACAGCGAGCCGGTCTTCGCCCGCCGTTTCCGTGACGAGGCCCTCTACACCGCGGGACTCGCGCACCCGAACATCGCGACCGTCTACGACTACGGCGAGGAGGACCACCTCGCGTACCTCGTGATGGAGCTCGTCGACGGCGAGCCGCTCTCGGTCCTCGTGCGCCGTGAGGGAGCCCAGCCGCCGGAGCGCGTGCGGTCGGTCATGGCCCAGGCCGCGCTCGCCCTCGGCGCCGCGCACGAGGCCGGGGTCGTGCACCGCGATGTCAAGCCGGCCAACATCCTGCTCACCGCCGACGGCACGGTGAAGCTCACGGACTTCGGCATCGCCCGCGCGCTCGACGGCAGCGGGCACACCCAGACCGGCGAGGTCGTCGGCACACCGCACTACCTCTCCCCCGAGCAGGCCCTGGGCGAGGCCGCCACGGGCGCCAGCGACCTCTACGCCCTCGGCATCGTCGCGCACGAGATGCTCACCGGCAGAAGGCCGTTCGACCGCAACACGCCCGTGGCCACCGCCTTGGCGCAGGTCAACGACCCGCCGCCGCCGCTGCCCGAGCACGTGACCGGCGAGCTGCGCGCGCTCGTCGAGCGCTGCCTGGCCAAGCGGGCGGACGAGCGCCCGGCGAGCGCGCGCGAGCTCGGGGAGCAGCTGTCCGACTCGCCAGTGCGGACGCCGGACGAGGTCGCCGCGCACCACGTCGAGGGTCGCGCCCTGTCGGCCGAGCGCCGTTCCGCGGCGGCCGAACCCCAGGACGCACCGGGGCACGCCCACCACGACCCCGCCCCGACCCCCACCACCCCGGTGGCCCCTCTCGCCGCTCCGCGGGTCCGCCGTCGACGTCGGCGGGCGCTGCACCACGAGCGCGGGAGCGTCCCGGCCGGCCCGTCGGTGACGGTCGGCGAGGACGGCGTCCGGCGCGTCCACTGGGCCTGGCTGCCGGCCACGGCCGTGCTCGCGGCGACGCTCGCCGTCGGCCTCGTCCTCGCCCTCACGCGCTGACCGACGCCCGCGGCCGACGGCCCCGTCCGGGGTCGACCAGCCCTCCTGTCGACACCCGTCGACCACCCACCGGACGCAGCGCGCCGACGGCTGCGGGACCCCTCGGGAACATCGGCGGGCCCCCCGCCGTTCACCGAGCAGACGCACCTTCGTCAAACTTCAGACAAAGCTTTGACAAAGGTCCCTGACCTCGACATACTCATGGCTCCGGCCTCACCGCCCCAGCCGACCCAGACCGACCGAGAGGTGCTTGACATGGCAACCGACTACGACGCTCCCCGGGTCCGTGACGGCGAAGAGGAGAAGTCCGACAACATCATCGAGCTCGACGCCGCCCGCTCCCGCGGCACCAGCGTCGACCTCCTCGAGGAGGACACCGAGGCCGTTGACGGCCTCACCCTCCCCGGCGCCGACCTGTCCGACCTCTCCCTCGAGGTGCGGGTCATCCCGCGCCAGGCCGACGAGTTCTCGTGCATCAGCTGCTTCCTCCTCGTGCACCGCTCGCAGGAGTCCAAGCCGGGCACGAGCATCTGCCTCGACTGCGCCTGAGCGTCCGGAACCCGCCGCACCGCACGCCCCCGAAGGCCGCACTCCACCGGAGTGCGGCCTTCACGCGTCCCACCCCGCGCCGATGAGTCCGGCGGCCGGCCCCGGTCCATCCTGACGGGACGGCGACCGTCGTCCCGTGCGACGACGCGGCCCCGCCGTCACGGGGCCCCCGGGAGGGACCATGATCCAGGCACGAGGCCTCGTGCAGACCTTCACGACCCGCGAGGGACGTGCCAAGAAGCAGGTCCGAGCGGTCGACGGCGTCGACCTCGACGTCGCCGAGGGCGAGGTCGTCGGCTTCCTCGGACCGAACGGCGCCGGCAAGACGACGACCCTGCGGATGCTCACGACGCTGCTGCGGCCGAGCGCGGGCACCGCCACCGTCGCCGGCTTCGACGTGGTGCGTGCGCCGGCCGAGGTGCGGCGCCGCATCGGCTACGTCTCGCAGAGCGGCTCGACCGGCAGCTTCGCGCGGGCCGGTGACGAGATCGTCGACCACGGCATGCTCTACGGGATGTCCGGGGCCGACGCCCGTCGACGCGGACGGGAGCTCTTCGAGCAGCTCGACCTCCCCGGGATGTGGACCCGCCAGCCGAGGTCCATGTCGGGCGGCCAACGCCGGCGCCTCGACATCGCGATGGGTCTGGTCCACGACCCGACGCTGGTCTTCCTCGACGAGCCGACGACCGGTCTCGACCCGCAGGCGCGCGCGAACCTCTGGCAGCACATCGCCGGGTTGCGCACGGAACGCGGGGCCACCGTCTTCCTCACGACCCACTACCTCGACGAGGCCGACACGCTGTCGGACCGCATCGTCGTCATCGACCACGGCCGGATCGTCGCCGCGGACACCAGCGACAACCTCAAGGCGCAGGTGGCCGGCGACCTCGTCGACCTCGAGGTCGTCGACCCCGGCCGCGTCGCCGACGTCGCGGCACGGCTGGGAGCGATCGCGACGGGCGTGGAGGTCGAGGGTCGGCACGCCCGTGGCCGGGTACCGCGCGCGGCCGTGGCCGTGCCCCCGCTGCTGCGCGACCTCGCCGTCACCGGGACCGACCTCGCGACGTTCGAGGTGCGCCGCCCGACGCTCGACGACGTCTTCCTCGCCCTCACCGGCCGCTCGCTGCGCGACTCCGGCGCCGCCTCCGAGGATCCCGGCCCGCCCGGCTCCGCCGACAGCCCCGAGCGCGCCGACCGCGCCGACTCGCCGACCACCGACACCAGCCGTCCGACAGGAGTCCGGGCATGACCTTCCTGCGCCAGTCCTTCATCGTCTTCCGTCGCCAGCTGCGGATGAACCTGCGCAACCCGGCGTGGGTGCTCATCGGGCTCATGCAGCCCGTGCTCTACCTCTTCCTCTTCGGGCCGCTGCTGGAGCCGATCGCCCGGCAGTTCGGCTATGCGAACAGCTGGACCTTCTTCGTCCCGGGGATGCTCGTCCAGCTCGGCCTCTTCGGCGCCTTCTTCGCCGGCTTCGGCCTGATCTCGGAGTGGCGCGACGGGGTCGTCGAGGCCGAGCGGGTCACCCCGGCGAGCCGCACGGCGCTGCTCATGGGCCGCCTGTGGCGCGACCTGCTGCAGCTGTTCGTCCAGGCCCTCGTGCTCGTCGGGCTCGGCTACGCGCTCGGGATGGACGCCTCGGCCGGCGGCGCGGCGCTCGGGGTCGTGCTCACCCTGCTCATGGGCGGGGCGTGCGCCGCCGCCTCCAACGCCCTCGCGCTGACGACGAAGAGCGAGGACGTCATGGCGCCGGTCATCAACGTCGTGATGATGCCGGTGCTCCTGCTCTCGGGCATCCTTCTGCCGATGACCCTCGGCAAGCAGTGGCTCCAGGACGTCAGCGACTTCATGCCGGTGCGCTGGATCACCGATGCCGTCCGCACCTCGTTCCTCGGCGAGTTCGGCAACGACCGGATGCTCTGGGGGTCGGCCTGGGCGCTCGGGCTCTTCGCCGCCGCCATGTGGTGGGGCACGTCGACCTTCCGGAAGGAGGACGCCTGACGCCGGCCCGGCGCCTCAGGGGGTGCCGGGCTCCCGGGCGAGGGTCCCGCAGGACGAGGACGGGTCGCCCGACCCCTCGGGCAGGACGGTGTCGAGGTCGATGCCCTGCTTCTGCGCCACGGCCCCGAGCAGCCGGCACATGTCGTCGACCTGGGCGCTCGACGCGGCGTCCCCACCACCGAGGACCCCGGAGACGACGTCACCCGACCGGCTCGCCGCGCCGCAGGACGCGAGCAGCGTGATGATCAGCACGATGTTGACCCAGGTCTGGAGCCGGACGAGCGGAGGGCCGGACGGGCCGCGCGGCGGTGGCTCGAACCCCGGGACGGGCGGTGTCTCGTGCGTGGACATGGTGCTGCTCCCCTCACTCGCGGCCCGGAGCGCCGTGCTCCTCGGAGTCTGCCGGACCCGTCCCACGGGTCGAGGGAGGCGATCTCCGCCGGAGCGGCGCGTCGTCGGTCGGTTGACAGGACGCAGGGATGCTCCGTGCCGTCCTCGTCGGCCTGCGCCGGCACGGCGTGCGCGTCGGTCTCCTGTCCAACATCGGCCTCGACCCACGCGATCGGCTGGACGAGCTCCGTGCGACCGGGGCTACTCGCAGACCGTGCCGTCGGAGTCGCCGTCGCGGTACCAGCCGTACTCGACGTCCCGGCCCTCGACGTAGGGGCCGTACCCGGCGGCCAGGGCTGCGCGGCACGAGCCGAAGCGCGGGTCGGGGGTGCGCCCGGAGGAGACCGGTCGCGGCGTCGCACGATGTGACGGAGCCGGTTCGGGCTCCTCGGGCGCGCCTCCGAGGGCGACGGGTCGCGTCGTGGGCACGGCCTGCCCGGGACAGCCGCCGAGGACGCGCTCGGCGGCGGCCCGCTCGGCGGCGGTCATCCACAGGCGGTAGCGGCTCTTGACCGCGACCTGGCGGGCGACGTACCCGCAGCGTGCGGCCTTCCGTGGCGGCAGCCAGGTCGCGGTGTCGCCATCGCCCTTCGCCGCGTTCGTGGGCCCGTCGACGGCGAGCAGGTTGAGGGGGTCGTTCGCGAACGCCGTGCGGGTGGCCTCGTCCCAGCGCTGAGCGCCCTTCTGCCAGGCGTCGGACAAGGCGACCACGTGGTCGACCTGCACCGCGCCGGAGGTGCGTGCGCCGCGCACGAAGGCGAGGGTGCGTCCGGTGTAGGGGTCGTGCAGGGTCCCCGACAGGACGACGCACCCGCGCGTACCGCGCTTCAACGTGACTGCCGAGAGGTCACGCCGGAGGATGTCGTTGCGGGTGTCGCACCCGTTGCGGTCGACGTCGGCCCACGCCTGCCCGAACCGGTCGCGGTCGTACCCGGACTTCGCCGCACGACCCTTGACGGGGATCGAGCCGAGCGTGGCCAGCGCGGTGCCGAGCTCGGGGGGCGACGGCGCCGGGGCGGGCGTCGCTGCCGGGGACGACGGGCGAGAGGGCGTCCCCGAGGCCGAGGGCCCCGGGAGGGGAGGAACCGTGGTCGCGGGTCCCGATGCTGCAGTGGGGGTGGGGGTGGGAGCGTCGGCCGACGCCCCCGCACATCCGCTGAGCACGAGAGCGAGCAGACCGGCTCCGAGCGTCAGTCGCCGGCGGGCGGACCCGCGCGCCACCCGTCCGAGCCCGGGGAGTCGATGGTCATGACTCCCGGTGTGCCGCACCCGGACAGGATGCCCGCGGCCGACCCTGCCGCCACGGGGACCCGCCGAGGAGGGTCCGAACGGACGACGGACCCGCCGATCGGACGGGTGCGTGCGTGGAGGCCTGTCGTGGACCGCGCCCGATCGCGACGATGCCGGCGAGCGCGGCCGACGTCATCATCACGCCGGCGGCGAGTGGCCACGGCCCGAGCGTGACGGCGAGGACCACCCCGGTGAGCGCGAGGCCCAGACCGGCGACGAGGACGAGGAGAATGGCGAGCACGCCGACGACTTCCGACCCCGGCCCGACGCGTCGGCCGGCCGATGCGCCCGCCGCAGGACGTCGCTCGGGTTCGTGCGACCCCGCAGGGTCTCCCGTCCACGCGATCATGCCGTCGGCTCCTCCCTCATGACCCGACGGTCGACGACCCCCGGTCCGCGATGCCCCGTCGACCCCGGACGCCCGACCGTGTCGTGGCACCCGGGACCGCGACGCCGGGCACGCTCGTGCCCCACGTCGATCCCCCGTGACGGCGCGACTCTAGGCGCCCGGGCCGGACCGTGTCCCGAGAACGGCGCGACGACCGCAGGCTCAGACCTCGAGCTCGGCGGCGGTCGTGACGGTGGCGTACGAGTCGGCGAGCGCGGCGAGGAACGCGGCGTGCACGTCGGCGGCGGCGACCGTGCGCCCACCGAACTCCAGGTCCGGTGCAGCACAGGCGTCGGCGACCACCGTGACGTCGAACCCGAGGTCGGCGGCCGCCCGGACGGTCGCGTCGACGCAGAGGCTCGTCATCATCCCGGCGACGACGAGCGCGTCGACGCCGAGCGACGCGAGCTTCGCCCGCAGGTCGGTGTCGCGGAACGCGTTCGGGAAGGCCTTCTGCACGACCGGCTCGCCGTCCCGCGGCGCGACGAGGTGGTGGATCTCGACGCCCGGCGTCCCCGGCCTGAAGAAGTCGGCCTCCGGGTCGTCCCACACGTGCTGCACGTGGACGACGGGGCGGCCGGCCACGCGGAACCGGTCCAGCACGTCCGCCGCGTGGCCGGCGGCCTCCTCGGGCCCGACGAGGGGGAACGCGCCGCCGGGGAAGTAGTCGTCCTGGATGTCGATGATGAGGAGCGCGGTGGTCATCGGGGTCCTGTCGTCAGGGGCCGCCCCGCGGGCGGCCGGGCCGTCTCCCCATCCCAGCACGAAGGCACCGCGGAGTGGCTGCGCGAGGTCGACCTCGGGCTTTCGGGTGACGGGTCGTCACGGGAGGACGCGACCGGCCGGGGTCCGCGGGCGCAGGGAAGACCCCGGCCGGTCACGCGATGGAGGGGGTCAGTGACCGCAGGCGGAGTGCGGAGCGGGGCGCTGGGCCGCCCGTCCGTGACGCTCGACCGCAGTCATCGCCGCATCCACGGTCCGCGCGCTGCGGGCCGCCGCCGAGCCGGCCGAGTAGACGACCTCACCTCGGATCAGGGTGTGCTGCACCAGCGCGCTCCGGATGTCCCCGACCGGCCCGCGGGTGATGTCCCGGTCGAGCACGACGAGGTCGGCCCGCTTGCCGACCTCGACGGTGCCGGTGCGGTCCGAGTGCAGCTGCCGCGCACCGCCGGCGGTGTGCATCCTCAGGCTGGCGGCGCGAGAGATGCCCAGGCTCCGGTTCAGCGGCGTCGTGTCACCCGTGGGATCCAGCCGGTCGACCGCGGTCGCGATCTGGTTGAAGGGGCGGAACTGGTCGACCGGCCAGTCGGACCCGCCGACGAGCTCGCCGCCCGCCCGGGCGATGGCGGCGGCAGGGTAGATGCGGGCCCACCGCTCCTCCCCGAGATAGGGGCGCAGCGCGTCCAGGGTGAAGACGTTCCGGACGGCCCACTGGAGCTGCATCGAGGCGAGGACGCCCAGCCGGCCGAACCGAGGGACGTCGCGGGGGTGGACGAGCTGGAGGTGCGCGATCGTGTGCCGACGCGCGCGGGCCCGCGCACCGTGCGCGGCCACCGCGGCCTCGTAGGCGTCGAGCGCGACCCGGACCGCCGCGTCACCGATGGCGTGCGAGTGCATCTGCCACCTCGCCGCGTCGAGGGCCACGGCCAGGCGCCGGTAGCGCGCGCTCGTCACGTACAGGTCCCCGCTCTCGGTGGTCGGGTTCCCGTCCGCGTCGAGGTAGGGCTCCAGGAGGGCGGCGGTCTGGGCGGGGAACTCCATCACGCCGTCGACGAACACCTTGATGGTCGACAGGTGCAGCCGCTCCAGGCCTGCGTGCTCCCGCCGCACGGTGCGCAGCCAGTCGACCGTCCCGGCCGGGTCGGTGACCTGCTCCCCCTCGATGAGCAGGGCCGGTGTCACGTCCTGCAGCAGCTTCCCCGAGGACTGCAGGGCCGCGTACGTGGCGAGGCTGCCCGGGCCGGAGACGGCATCCATGAACGCGACGACCCCCTGCGAGAGCAGGAAGCCGGCCATCCGCGCGTAGGCGCCCTGGAGCTCCGCGTCCGACGGCGGCGGGACGATGTCCTGGACCAGCCCCTGCGCGGTGTCCTTGAGGAGACCGGTCGGCTCACCCGAGGCGTCGCGGACGATCTCGCCACCCGCCGGGTCCGGGGTGCTGCGGGTGATCCCCGCCAGCGCCAGGGCCCGGCTGTTGACCAGGCTGTTGTGGAAGTCGCTGCCCTGCAGATGGATCGGGCGCGAGGTGTCGAGGGCGTCGAGGAACGACTTGTGCCCGGCCGTCCCCGGGGGCAGGAGGCCGACGGGGTTCCAGTCGGTGACCTGCAGCCAGGCGTCCGGGCCGCGGTCGGCCGAGGCGTCGAGGAAGGACCGCAGGATGGCCTGGAGCTCGGTGACCGTCACCGTCGCGTTCTGCAGGGACGGGTTGAGCGACTGCCGCGCCGCGCCGAGCGGGTGCATGTGGCCGTCGTGGATGCCCGGCATCACCGTGCCGCCACCGGCGTCGATGACCTCGGTGCCACGGCCGATCCAGGAGCGGGCCCGGGCGTTGCGTCCCACGGCGACGATGCACCCCGAGCCGTCGATCGCGACGGCCTCGAGGGGCCGCTGTTCGCGCCCCGTGGCCGTGAAGACCTTCCCGTTGACGACCACGGTGGCGATGCGCCGCCTCCGGTCGGTCGTCGCGGCGGCCGGGCCGGCCGCCGCCGTCCCTGCCGCTCCGACCGCCAGCGCTCCTGCGCCGGTGATGAGTCCTCGTCGAGTCAGGTCGACCGTCATGACGCCTCCTGCGTGCTCGTGGGCCGGTGGTCACACCGCCCTGCGCGTCCGGTGGCCGGGCGGCCGTGGACGTCCCGGGCGAGACGCTCGATGATGAACGTGTTCACCACAAGGGGGCGCCCATGACCTCTCGCTACCGCTCCCGGCCGACCGTCCGCGAGGTCGCGGCGCTGGCCGGTGTCTCCCCTGCCACCGTCTCGAACGTCATGAACGGCACGGGCCGGATGGCCACACCGACCCGCGCGCGCGTCCTCGACGCCGTCCGCGAGCTGGGCTACAGCCCGTGGACGTCGGCGCGGGCCGGCGAACGGGGCGGCACCGGGGTCGTCGGGTTGACCCTCACGCTCTACGGCGACCACCCGGTCGACTACCTCGAGATCTCCTACTACCGCGAGCTGGTCCTCGGCGCGATGGCGGAGGCCCTGCGCCGCGGCTACCTCCTCCTCGTCCTGCCGAGCTCGCTCACCTCGTGGGCCTGGATGTCGACCCCGCTCGATGGCGTCGTGCACAGCGAGCCCCGCGCCGACGACCCGGTGCGCGAGATCCTGCTGCGGCGCGGCATCCCGATGGTCAGCGCGGGCCACCCCGGGCCGACGGCACGCGACGAGCTGTGGGTCGACAGCGACATCCCCGGCGCTATGATCATGGCGCTGGACCACCTGTGGGAGAACGGATCCCGGCGGCCGGCCCTCCTCCTCCCCCAGCACGACGACGCCTTCCCGACCCAGCTGCTGGCCGGGTGCGAGGCCTGGACCGCACGCACCGGGGTGGCCGTGCGCATCGCCCCGTTCGCGCCCCTGCCCGACTACCGCGGATCGGAGACGGCGGCGGCGGCCGCGCTCCTCGCCGGGGACGATCGGCCGGACGGCGTCGTGGGCGTGTACGAGGACTCCGGCCACCACGTCCTGGACGTCGCCGACCGCACCGGCCTGCAGGTGCCCCACGACCTGCGCGTCGTCTGCATCACCGACAACCCGGCGTACGCGTCCACCAGACCGCCCATCCCGTGCATCGCCTTGCGCGCGAACGAGATCGGCCGCGAGAGCGTGGACCTGCTCATCGACTCGGTCCACGGTCGCCGCCGCCTCGGCCGACATCGGCTGGTGCCCCCGCGGTTGGTCCTCCACGCGCCCGGTACCGCCTCCTGAGCAGCACGGACCTGAGGTCGCCCGGCCTCTCGTCAGCCGGTGGGGCCGTTGGCCCCGAGCCCGTCGAAAGCCTTCGTACGCCCTTCTGTGTCGAGCGTGGTCAGCACGGCATCGCAGATGGCGGTGAGCTGCGCGACCTGACCCGGCCCGAGGCCGTCGAACACGCGGCTGCGCACCTCCCCGACGTGCTCCGGCGCGGCGGCGACCACCGCGTCCCAGCCTGCATCCGTGAGGTGGGCGTTCGTCGCGCGACCGTCGCCAGGACAGGGCAGCCGTTCGACGAGGCCCCGGTCCTCCAGCCGCCGCACGACGTGCGAGAGGCGGGGCAAGGTCGAGTTGGTGCCGTGCGCGAGAGCACTCATCCGCAGCACGCGGTTCGGCGCCTCGGAGAGCCGGGCGAGGAGGTAGTACTCGAAGAAGGTGAGTCCGGCGTCGCGGCGCAGCTGGGAGTCGAGGGCTCCGGGCAGGAGCTCGAGGACCGAGACCACGCGGATCCACGCGGCACGCTCGGCGGTGGAGAGCCAGCGCGGTTCGCGGGGCTCGCGGGAGGACACCGGGGTCGAGGGGTCGTCGGCAGGCACGGGGACAGTCTGCCGCGGCCGTGGTTGTCGGTACAACTATTCGCTGCTACGTTAGTTGTCGGAACAACCAAATCATCCCAGGGAGACACGTCATGACCGCAGTGAGCATCATCGGGGCCGGGTCCATGGGCTCGGCCATCGCCGCCCTCGCCGAGAAGGGCGGTCACACGGTGCAGGTGCTCGGCCGCGCCGACGCCGACCAGGCCGTCACGGGTGACGTCGTCATCCTCGCCGTGCCCTATCCGGCGCTGCACGAGATCGTGGGCGCTCGCGCTGCCGAGCTCGCTGGCAAGGTCGTCGTCGACATCACCAACCCCCTCGACTTCGAGACCTTCGACACGCTCGTCGTGCCGGCCGACTCCTCCGCGGCGTCCGAGCTCGCCGCCGCCCTGCCCGACGCGCACGTGGTCAAGGCGTTCAACACGAACTTCGTCGCCACCCTCACCTCCGGGACGGTCGGCGGTCGGCCGACCGCGGTCCTCGTCGCGGGTGACGACGCGAACGCCAAGGCGACGCTGTCGGAGGTCGTGACCTCCGCCGGCCTGCGTGCCGTCGACGCCGGCAGCCTGCGCCGGGCGCGCGAGCTCGAGGCGCTCGGCTTCCTGCAGCTGACCCTCGCCGTCGGCGAGAAGACCCCCTGGACGGGCGGCTTCGCCCTCGAGGCCTGACGCACGACGCGGACGCACCCCCACCGGCGCCCCGGCCGGAAGGGGTGCGTCCGCTCGTGGACCGACGGTCAGACCAGCGCGGGCTCGGCGGCCTCGATCACCTCGGCCGTCCGGCGTGCCCGTCGCGCCGCCGGGAGGAGGACGACGAGCCCGAGCACGGTGATGCCGGCGCCCGCCCAGATGGGCGAGGTGTACCCCAGCCCGGCGGCGATCGTCATCCCACCGACCCAGGCGCCGAGCGCGTTGCCGACGTTGAAGGCGGCGATGTTCGCGCCCGAGGCGAGAGTCGGGGCCTGGCCGGCGAAGCGCATGATGCGCATCTGCAGCCCGGGCACGGTCGCGAAGCCGAACCCGCCCATGAGGACGAGCAGGACCACCGTCGCGACCGGCGAGGACGCGAGCAGGGCGAAGGCGACCATGACGACCGTGAGGCCCGCGAGGACGACGACGAGGGTGCGGTCGACGTCGCGGTCGGCGGCGCGTCCGCCGGCAAGATTGCCGACGAAGAGCCCCACCCCGAAGAGCACGAGCAGCCACGGCACCCAGCCCGCGGCGAAGCCGGAGACGCCGGTCAGCGTGTAGGCGATGTAGGTGAAGGCGCCGAACATCCCGCCGAAGCCGAGGACGGTCACCGCGAGCGAGAGCCAGACCTGGCCGCTCGCGAACGCCCGGACCTCCGTGCGCAGGCTCGTCGGCTGCCGGTCGTCCGCGCCCGCGGCGGGCACGAGCGCCGCGATGGCGGCGAGGGCGAGCACGCCGATGGCCGTGATCGCCCAGAAGGCGGAGCGCCAGCCGTACGCCTGCCCGAGGAAGGTGCCGAAGGGGACGCCGAGGACGTTGGCGACGGTGAGCCCGGCGAACATCGTGGCGACGGCTCCGGCCCTGCGGTCCGGTGCGACGAGCCCGGCGGCGACGACGGAGCCGATGCCGAAGAATGCTCCGTGGCAGAGGGCCGCGACGACCCGGCCGGTCATCAGCAGCCCGTAGGTCGGCGCCAGCGCGGAGACGAGGTTGCCGACGACGAACAGCACCATGAGGCCGAGCAGGACGCGCTTCGGGCTCATCCGGGCGGTGGCCATCGTGAGGAACACGCCGCCGACGGCGACGGAGAGCGCGTAGCCGGAGATGAGCCATCCGGCGGCGGCCTCGGAGACGGCGAAGTCCGCGGCGACCTCCGGCAGCAGGCCGGCGATGACGAACTCGGTGAGCCCGATGCCGAAGCCGCCGGCGGCGAGGGCGAGGAGTGCGAGGGGCATGACAGGTCCTTCTCGTGATGGGTGCACGCGGCGATATCCCGCGTGTGCAACTAACTCGGACGACGGTAGTTGCACGCGCGGGATATTGCAAAACGCGATAGGATGGCGGGACGCCCGACCACGAGGAGGACCGATGGGCATCAGCGACAGCGCCGTGGAGGTGCGCGCCCAGGGCTGGCGCCGGCTCGTCGCCCTGCACGGGCTCATCGAGTCGACCCTCGAGCGCTCGCTCGCCGAGGAGCACGGGCTCTCGGTCGTCGAGTACACCGTCCTCGACACGCTCTCGCGCCAGGACGGCTGGCACCTGCGGATGACGCAGCTCGGCCGCGCGGCCGCCCTCTCCCCCAGCGCCGCCACCCGGCTCGTCAACCGGCTCGAGGACCGCGGGCTGCTCACCCGCATCCTCTGCGCCGACGACCGCCGCGGCATCTACACCGAGCTCACCCCCACCGGCCGCGAGCTGCTCGAGCGGGCCCGGCCGACCGCGGACGACGCCCTGCACGGAGCGGTCGAGCAGGCCCGTGCGACACCGGAGCTCGCCGACCTCGTCGGGGCCGTCGGTCTCGCCTGAGCGACGGACCGAGCTGGCCGCCGTCGGCCGGGCCGGCCGCTAGGACGGGACGACGGTGGGGAGGTCCTCGAAGACCTCGAACGAGTGGCCGGTGTCGCGGTTGACCCGGCTGAGGATCTGCACCGCCGAGATCTCCCACTCCTGGCTCTCGTACCGTTCGAGCGCCTCGACCAGGTGCTCGAGGACGGGCACCGTGGTCTCGGGGGTCACGCGCGCCACCGTGAGGCGGGGCACGAAGATCCGGCGGTCGACGTAGAAGGCGTGGTCCGCGACGAGCGGGGGCAGCCGGCGCGCGATCTCCGCCAGCGCGTCGAGGTCGCCCTCGAGCTTCATCGCGATGCTCGGGTCGGTCTCGTCCTCGAGCGCCCAGACGCCCGAGAGCCGGACCTTCGCGACGAGGCCGAACCGCGTCACCGGCCAGTAGAGGGCCTCGTGCAGCCGTCGGGCGTCGGGGACGGTGAGGTTGCCGAGGCCGATCATCCTCAGCCGGAACGCTCCCGAGTGCGTGAGCTCGAGCTGCTGCCGGGCACCGGGGACGCGCGCGGCGATGCCGGTCACCGCGTCGCGGATGTGTTCGGGCGGACGCACCGCCACGGACACCTGCATGGCACCTCCTCGCTCGTCGGGTCCACGACATCGTGGCACTGTCGGCCCCCGCGTTCCGGGAGGCTCGGGCCGTCACCGTCCGACGCGATCCGGGCAAAGGGCCCGTGGACGGCCCACCGGTCCGGTCCCTCCGGAGACGACCGGAGGTGACGCTACCCTCGGTCACGCGGGTGCACGGGACATCCGGGCCACCGGATGTCGTCGGTGGGCTCCACGACCACGTCCCCCACCCTCGGGCCTCTAGCTCAACGGTCAGAGCTGCGGACTTTTAATCCGTAGGTTGTGGGTTCGAATCCCACGGGGCCCACCACGTGTCGGTCGTGCTTCGCGTGGTGCCGGCCGTCTCGACGTCGGCCACCCCGCGACGCCGGCGCCACACGTCCGACGGCCCGCACCCGATGTCCGGTCAGCACCGAGCCGCGTTGCCGCTCAGCCCTCCTCGACCCAGACCGCGGTCTCCGGAGCCAGACGCTCCCCCTGAGATGGGTTGCTGCTCAGGAGCACACGACCCGGCAACGGCACCTCTCGCGCGGAGACATTGAGCAGGCACGACCATCCGTCCGAGCGGCGGAAGTGCAGCACCTGGGGGTCGTCGGTCGGGACCCACGCGAACGAGTCGTCGACGGCCAGCTTGCGGCGCAGGTGGAGCGCCGACCGGTACAGCTCGAGGCTGCTCTCCGGCCGGCCCGACTGCGTGTCGGCGGCGACGTCCGCGAACCAGTCGGGCTGCGGGAGCCAGGCGTCACCGGCGCCGAAGCCGAAGGACGGACCGGAAGAGGCCCACGGCAGCGGGACCCGACAGCCGTCGCGCCCCTTGAGCGTGCCGCCGGTCCGCTCGTGCACCGGGTCCTGCAGCCGCTCGCGCGGGAGGTCCGCGACCTCGAGCAGCCCGAGCTCCTCCCCCTGGTAGAGGTAGGCGGACCCCGGGAGCGCGAGCATCGTCAGGGTCGCGGCCCGTGCCCGGCGTGCGGCGACCTCCGGGTCGACGGCCGGGGTGCGGCCGTCGCCCGCGAGCCAGGCGTCGAGGTCGGTCCCGACCGGGAGGGCGAGCCGGCTCGCGTGCCGCGGCACATCGTGGCTGGAGAGCACCCACGTCATGCCGCCGCCGAGACCGGCGTGCTCGGCGAGGGAGCGGGTGATGACGGTGCGGAACTGCTCGGCGTCCCACTCGGACTTCAGGAGCGAGAAGTCGAAGACCTGCCCGAGCTCGTCGGGCCGCGCGTAGAGGAAGGTCCGGCTGCTCGCCGGGTGCCACGTCTCGGCCACCGCCATGCGCGGCGGGTCGTACTCGTCGAAGACGCGCCGCCACGACCGGTAGATCTCGTGCACCTCCTCGCGGTCGTAGAGCGGGTCGGAGCCGTCGAGCGGCAGCCGCGCGTCGAGGTGGGGCTGGCTCCGCAACGGCTCGGACAGGTCCTTCGCCAGGGAGTGCGCCACGTCGATGCGGAAGCCGTCGACGCCGCGGTCGGCCCAGAAGCGCAGCGTGTCGAGGAAGTACTGCCGCACCTCCGGGTGCGCCCAGTTGAGGTCCGGCTGCTCGCGGGCGAAGAGGTGGCAGTACCACTCCCCGTCCGCCGCCCGCTCCCACGCCGGGCCGCCGAAGTGCGAGCGCCAGTCCGCCGGCGGCAGCGAGCCGTCGGGCCCGGCGCCGCGTCGGAAGATGTAGCGATCACGTTCCGGCGCACCGGGACCGGCTTCCAGTGCCGCACGGAACCACGGGTGCTGGTCGGAGGTGTGGTTGGGGACGATGTCGATGATGACGCGGATGTCGTGCGCGTGCGCCTCGGCGACGAGCGCGTCGAGGTCGGCCAGCGTCCCGAGCCGCGGGTCGACGTCGCGGTGGTCGGTGATGTCGTAGCCGCCGTCGGCCAGCGGTGATGGGTAGAACGGGCTGAGCCAGACGGCGTCCACGCCGAGCGCCGCGAGGTAGGGCAGGCGGCTGCGGACACCGGGCAGGTCACCGATGCCGTCCCCGTCGGCGTCGGCGAAGCTGCGCGGGTAGACCTGGTAGACGACGGCGTCGCGCCACCACTCACGCCTCGCCGGGTCGTGCGGTGCTGCGTCCTCGGGCATCCGGGGTCGCCTCCTTCGGGTGGTCGTGTCGACAAGTGTGGACCGGGCAGCCCGTTCCCGACCCAGACGGGACGGGCTGCCCGGAGCGTGCGGAGGGCGTCAGCCCTTGACGGCGCCCGCGAGCATCGCCTGGATGAAGTACCGCTGGAAGGCGAGGAAGACGAGGATCGTCGGCGCCATGATGAGCAGCGCCCCCGCGTTGAGCAGGACGACGTCGGTCGAGTGCGCCCCGACGAAGCCCTGGAGGGCGCCGGCCATCGTCCGCTTGTTCGGGTCGTCGATGAGCACGATCGCCAGCAGGAACTGGTTCCACGTGCTGAGGAACATGAGGACCGCGAGCGAGGCGATCGCCGGGATCGCGAGCGGGAGCTGGATGCGGCGGAACGCCTGCCACGGACCGGCGCCGTCGATCGCCGACGACTCCGACAGCTCGGCCGGCACCGACATGAAGTGCGTCCGCATCCAGAACACCGCGAACGGCATGTTGAGCCCGATGAGCGGGAGGATGAGCCCGAGCCGGGTGTTGAGCAGCCCCAGGCTCTGCATCTCGTAGTACAGCGGCACGACGACGATCTCGTAGGGCAGCGTCAGGCCGAGCAGCAGGAGCAGGAAGAACACCTTGCCGAACGGGATGCGCAGCTGCGCGATGGCGTAGGCCGCCATCGACGCGATGAGCACCGCGACGGGCACGACGCCGACGACGAGGATGATGCTCGACTTCATGAGCGTCGTGATGTTCGCGACGTCCCAGGCGTCGACGAAGTTGTGCCACTGCGGGTTCGTCGGGATCGAGAAGCCGGCCGGCGAGGAGCCCTGGGGCTGCAGCGCGGCGGACAGCATCGAGAGCAGGGGGAAGACCGAGAAGAGGGCTGCTCCCCCGAGCAGGAGGGTCTTGGGCGTGGAGTCCTTGAGCCGGGTCAGCACGGGGCTCACCTCTCCCTGAAGAGTCGCTGGAGCGGGAGGATGACGGCCAGCACGATGATGCTGAGCACGACCGCCACCGCGGACGACTGGCCGATCCGGTTCTCCGTGAACGCCAGCTGGTAGACCTGCACCCCGGGCACCTGGGTCGAGTAGCCCGGGCCTCCCTGGGTCGACATGAAGACGACGTCGAAGCTCGCGAGCGCCGCGATGATCGTGATCGTCACGCACACCCCGATCTCCTGCCGCAGCCCCGGGAGGGTCACGTTGCGGAACTGCTGCACCCGGTTGGCCCCGTCGAGCTGGGCCGCCTCGTAGAGGCTGGCGTCGATCTTGCCGATGCCCGACATGAGCAGCAGCGTGCACAGGCCCGTCGCGAGCCAGGTGCCGATGATGCCGACCGCCGGCAGGGCCCAGGTGAAGTCGCCGAGCCAGGGCCGGGCCAGGGCGTCGAGACCGACCGCGCGCAGCCCCTGGTTGACGGCGCCGTCGGGCGCGTACATCCACGTCCACGCGATGGCCGCCGCCGCGCCGGGGATGATCTGCGGCAGGAAGAGCAGCGTGCGCGCCAGGCCGCCGGCGACCGCGGAACGGATCTCCCGGACGATCGACGCCACGACGAGCGCGAGGAGCACGGGGACGAAGGAGAAGAAGATGATGAGGATGAAGGCGTGGACGATCGAGGAGAGCAGCTGCGGCTCGGTGAAGACCCGCACGTAGTTGTCCAGCCCGACCGGCGTCGAGAGGTTGATGCCGTCCCAGTCGTAGAACGAGTACTGGACCGCGGTGAGGATCGGGTACAGCTCGAAGACGACGAACATGACGAGCGCGGGGAGCGCGAACCACCAGCCGGCCCAGCGGGCGCGGCGCCGGGAGGACCCGGCACCGCCCGCCCGCCGGGGGCGACGCTGCGGCCGCCCGTCGGTCACCAGCTCCGCCTCGGCGACGGCCGCACCGCTGAGGCCGTCGACCGCGCTCATCGCTGGAGCTCTTCGTCGTACTTCGCCTGCACGTTCGTCACGAACTGCTGCGGCGTCTCGCGACCGGCGTAGAGCAGCTGGCTCTCGGGGTTCCACGCACGGTTGTTGATCCCTGCGGTCGCGTTCTGGACGAAGGGCACCTGTCCGCCCGCCTCCGACACGGCGCTGAAGGCCGTCGTAACGTCGGCCAGCACCGAGCCGTCCTTGACGGTCGGTGCCTGCTGGTCGCTCGTGCCGGTGGGCATGAACCCGGCGTCGACGGCGATCTGGCGGGCCTCGTCGCTGGAGAGGAAGTTCAGGAAGGCGGCGGCCGCGTCCTTGTGCTGCGACTTGGCCGGGATGCCGAACGCGGTCGCCGCGTCCGACATCGCCGCGGGGCCGACGCCGTCCTTGGCGGAGGGGAACGGGAAGAAGCCGACCTGGTTCGGCATGGTCTTGTCGAGGTTCGCGGCGTCCCAGTTGCCCCACGGGAAGAACAGGCCCTTGTTGCTCGCGAAGAGCGCGTCCGCCGCCGTGGCGTCGAGGGCGTTGACCGACTCGGGGAAGTAGCCGGCCTTCTGCCACTGCGCGACGGTCGTCGCCGCCTCGACACCGGCCGGGTCGTCGATCGTCGCGTCGGGGGCGTTGAACACCCACTGCGACACCTTCTCCGGGCCCATGAGCGTGTTGAGGAGCAGCTGGAAGGGGAACACCCCGCCGCCCTCCTTGTTGTGCACGACCATCGGGGTCAGACCCTGCGCCTTGGCCTTGTCCATGTACCCCGTCAGCTCGGCGAGGGTCGTCGGCGGCGTCGACATCCCGACCTTCGTCGCGAGGGACTTGTTGTAGTAGAGGCCCGTCATCGTGAACCCGGAGGCCTTGGCGTAGAGCGACCCGGAGCCGGCGACGCCGTTCTCGGCCCGGAACTGCGCGAGCTGGGAGGCCGGCAGCGCGTCCCAGCCGTAGGCCTCGGCGTACTTGTCGAGGTTGGTCAGCAGGTTGTTCTTCGTCCCCGCCGTGACGGAGATGACCCGGACGAGGTCCGGCGGGGTGGCGGACGCGAGCTGGCGCGGCTGGTTCTGGGTGGTGACGTTGTCGGGGTCGTACGTCGGGGTGATCGTCACGTTGGGGTACTTCTTCGTGAACGCGGCGATGAGCGCGTCGTCGAGCGGCTTGAGGCCCTGGCCGTCGTAGAGCTCGAGGGTGACGGGGTCGGTGCCGATGCTCGTGCTGACGGCCGAGGGCACCGCCTGGCTCGACGAGACACCGGCGGAGCCGCCGGGCGCCGAGCAGGCGGCGAGGGCGCCGACGCCGAGGGCGCCGACGGCGGCCACGAGGGCGCGGCGGGTGGTGGTGCTGCGGTGGTGCTGGGCTGCCGAGGGCATGTGACTTCTCCTGCGTCGTTGGAGGACCGGCGAGCCGACTCGCCGCCGTGGGGTCTGCTTCCGGTCTGAATGGAAGCGTTTCCGGTTCGAGGATGGAGGCCGCGTGCCCTTCTGTCAAGACCTCATTCAGGCGCGGATCGCCCGACAGGCGCCCGCAGCACGGCGCGTGGGTCGAAACGCTTCCGGTCAGCCGTCGGTTACGCTGCGCGCATGCCCCGCAAGGCCGAGTCCCCCGGCAAGGTGACGATCGTCGAGATCGCCCGTCTCGCGGGCGTCGGCGTCGGCACCGCCTCGCGCGCCCTCGGCCGCGGCAAGGACGTCGCCCCCGCCACCCGCGAGCGCGTCCTGCGGGTCGCCGCGGAGCTCAACTACGTCGTCTCCCCCGAGGCCTCCCGCCTGGCCAAGGGCACCCGCGGGCGCGTGGCCGTCGTCGTCCCGCACCTCTCCCGCTGGTTCTTCGGCGAGGTCGTCGAGGGGCTCGTCCGGGTCCTCCACGCCGCCGACCTCGACGTGCTGCTCTACCACGTCGCCGACCCCGAGGAGCGGCGCGACTTCTTCACCCGCCTCCCGGCGCGGCGCAAGGTCGACGCGGTCGTCGTCGTCGGCTTCCAGGTCGACCCCGACGAGCAGAACCAGCTGGCGACGATGGGCGTGCACATCGTGGCCGCGGGCGGCCAGAGTGCGGCCTACCCGTCGGTGCACATCGACGACCACACCGCCGCCCGACAGGCCGTCGACCACCTGCTCTTCCTCGGGCACCGCCGCATCGGGATGCTCGAGGCCCACGACCCGGCACAGCCCGACCTGGCACCCACGCGCTCACCGGCCTACGCCGAGGCGCTGCGCGAACGGGGCCTGCCGGTCGACCCCTCGCTCGTCCTCGCGTCGTCGTGGAGCGGGGAGAACGGCGCCGCCCTCATGGCGCGGCTGCTCAGCCTCCCCGAGCCGCCGACCGCCGTGTTCGCGCACTCGGACGAGGTCGCGCTCGGCGCCGTCCGCACCCTGCGCCGCAGCGGACTGCGCCCCGGGGTCGACGTCTCCGTCATCGGCATCGACGACCATCCGCTCGCGGAGCTCACCGACCTGACGACGGTGCGCCAGCACCCCTCCGCCCAGGGCGCGGTGGCCGGCGACATGGTCGTGACGCTCCTCGGGGGCGGGTCGCTGCCCGACGAGTCCGTCATCGCGCCGACCGAGCTCGTCGTCCGGTCGTCGACCGGTCCGCCGCCCCGGGCGACCTCCCGGCACGCCTGACTCGTCAGCGGGCGTAGACCTCGAGGTCGACGGCCTTGGCGGACAGCCAGACCCGCTGCCCGGCCGACAGCCCGAGGTCGGCCACGGCCGCGGGCGTGATGTCGACGAGGCACGACGGCTCGCCGTCGAGGTCGAGCCGCACGCGGTCGGTGAGCAGCGTCAGCCCGGAGATGGTCGCCGCCCACGTGTTGCGCGCGCTCGAGGGGCCCGGTGGCTGCGCGCTGACCGTCACGGCGGAGGGCCGCAGGGCCACGAGCACCTCGCCGCGCTCGCCGTGGTCGGGGACGACGAACCGGCCCCCACCCTCCAGCGCGACCCCGTCGGCATCCGCCGTCCCGGCGTAGAGGTTGAGCCCGACGAGGCGCGCGACGTACTCCGTCGCCGGACGCCGCGCGACCTCCGCGGGGCTGCCCTCCTGGACGACGCGACCGCCCTCGAGGACGACGAGCCGGTCGGCGAGCACGAGCGCCTCGAGCGGGTCGTGGGTGACGAGCAGGCTCGGGCCGCCGAACTCGGCGAGGTGCGTGCGCAGCTCGGCCTGCACGTCGAGCCGGGTCCGGGCGTCGAGGGCGGACAGCGGCTCGTCGAGGAGCAGGAGGTCGGGCGAGCCGGCCAGCGCGCGCCCCAGCGCCACGCGCTGCGCCTGCCCGCCCGACAGCAGGTGGGGCCGCCGACGCGCGAGGTCGGCGAGCCCGAGACGCTCGAGCCACTCCGCGGCGACGGCCCGGGCCTCGGCCCGCGAGCGCCCGCGGACCCGCGGCGAGAACGCCACGTTGTCGAGCACCGAGAGGTGCGGGAAGAGGCGGTAGTCCTGGAAGACGAAGCCGACCGGGCGGTGCGCCGCCTCAACGAAGGCCCCCGTGCTCGCGTCGTCGAGCACGACGTCGTCGAGCCGGATGCTCCCACCCACCAGCGGCACGAGCCCCGCGACGGCGCCGAGCAGCGTCGACTTGCCGGACCCGTTGGGCCCGAGGACGGCCAGCACCTCCCCCGGCGCCGCGCGCACCGCGGCGTCGAGGACGAAACCACCCCGGCGCACCTCGACCCGCGCCTCCAACCCGCGGCTGCTCACACCGTGCCTCCGCGCAGCCAGCGGTCGCGCAGCGCGACGAGGATGGCGACCGACACCAGTAGCAGGACCAGGCTGAGGAGGATGGCGGCGTCCGGGTCGGTCTCGAGGGCGTAGTAGACGGCGATCGGCATCGTCTGCGTGCGCCCCGGGAAGCTGCCGGCGAAGGTGATCGTCGCCCCGAACTCGCCGAGCGCCCGCGCCCAGCAGAGCACCGCGCCGGCCGCGAGCGACGGCGCCACCATCGGCAGCGTGACCCGCCGGAAGACGGTCATCCGGCCGGCCCCGAGCGTGGCCGCGGCCTGCTCGTAGCCCTGGTTCGCCGCCCGCAGCGCCCCCTCGACGGTGACGACGAGGAACGGCATCGCGACGAACGTCTCGGCCATGACCACCGCCACCGGGCTGAACGGGATCGTCAGGCCGAACCACTCGTCGAGCCAGCGACCGAGAAAACCGTTGCGCCCGAACGCGAGCAGCAGGGCCACGCCACCCACGACCGGAGGCAGCACCAGCGGCAGCGTGACGAGTGCCCGCACGAGCCGCAGCCCCGGGAAGCTGCTGCGCGCGAGCAGCCAGGCGAGCGGCACCCCGACGACGAGGGCGATGACGGTCGCGACGCTCGAGGTCCACAGCGACAGCCTCAGCGCCTCGGACGCCTGCGACTCCCTCAGGATGCGCCAGGCGTCCCCCCAGGGCGCCCGCACGACCAGCCCCAGCAGGGGGACGACGAGGAAGGCGACCCCGACCATGGCCGGCACGAGCAAGGGTGCCGGCGGCCGACGAGACGCCCCGCCCGTGCTCGCGCGCCGCTGCCGCTCACGTGCGTCCAGGGTGACCGGACGGGCTGTGGCAGAACCGGGCCGGCCGCGACGTGTCCCGTCGCCGTGCGAGCTCACGGCTGCTCGAAGCCGGCCGCCGTGAGGACCTTCGCCCCCTCCGCCGAGAGCACGTAGTCGACGAACGCCTTCGCGGTCGCGGCGTTCGGGGCGTCGCCGAGCGCGGCGATCGGGTAGCTCGTGGAGGCGTTGACGTCGGCCGGGATCGGGATGCCCTCGACCTTGTCGCCGGCGGCACGGACGTCGGTGACGTAGACGACCCCGGCATCCACCTCGCCGAGCGTGACCTTGCTGAGCACCGACTTCACGTCGGGCTCGAGGGTCACCGGCTTCACCGTGACGCCCGCGTTGGCGAAGACCTTGGCCGCGGTGGCACCGCACGGCACCTGCTCCTGGCACAGCGCCGTCTTCACGCCCGAGCCGGCCAGCGACTCGACCCCCGTCACCCCGCCGGGGTTCGACGGCGGGACGGCGATCTCCATCACGTTCTGCGCGAACGTCTTCGGGTCAGTGGCGGCGCCGGCCGAGACCACCGCGTCCATGTTCTTCGCGCTCGCCGACGCGAAGACGTCGGCGGGCGCGCCCGAGGTGACCTGGGTCGCGAGCGCCGAGCTCGCGCCGAAGCTCAGCGTCACCGTCGTCCCGGGGTGCGCGGCCTCGAACTGCTTCGCGATCGTCGTGAAGGACTCGGTGAGCGACGCCGCGGCGAGCACGGTGATGTCACCCGTCACCTGGCTGCTCGCCGACGCGGACGACCCGCCGCCCGCGGTGGTGGACGCGGCGGGGCTCGACGAGCCCGACCCGCACCCCGCGAGGCCGAGCCCCGCGACGAGGACGACGCAGGTGATGACGGCACGGCGCACGGTGGCTCCTCGTAGACGACGGGTGGTGGTCATCGGACGACGCTCACCGGCTGCTCGGGATCTCGACGGACACGTTGGTGGCCTTCATCGCGGCCACGGCGAGCACCCCCGGCTCGAGGCCGAGCTCGTCGGCGGCCTCCCGGCTGAGGAGCGAGACGAAGCGGTGCGGCCCGGACTGGATCTCGACCTGCGCCATCACGCCGTCCTTGAGCACCCGCGTCACCAGCCCGGTGAAGCGGTTGCGGACCGAGGCCGCCGCGACCTCTCCCACGTCGAGGTGCGCACCCTCGGCCGCGAGCTCCTCGGCGAAGCGGGCGAGGACGGGGCCCTCGACGGCCCGCCGCCCCGCGGCATCGGTGACGGTCTCGAGCCGCCCGGCGTCGGCCCAGCGACGCAGCGTGTCGTCGCTGATCCCCAGGAGGTCGGCCGCTTCGCGCATCCGGAAGAGGTGCATGCACGGACCCTAACCGCAGGTGCGGCCAGAATCCACGGATCGGCGCGAACCTGCCACTTCTCGTCGGGTCATCGTCCGCGCCTGAGCCGGCCTCGGGACGCCGACGGCCGCGGACCGGTGGTGCGCGGAGGCGCCCCGGCCCGCGGCCGTGTCGTGGGTCAGGCGGAGGTCAGAGCGTGACGACCATCTTCCCGGTGTTCTCGCCGCGCAGGACGCCGAGGAAGGCGTCGACGGCGTTCTCGAAGCCCTCGACCGAGGTCTCGCGCTGCGACAGCGTGCCGTCGGCCAGCCACCCGGCGGCGGTCGAGAAGTACTCGCCCGCGAGGTCGTAGTGGTCGCCGACGAGGAAGCCCTCGATGCGGCCGCGGGTCTGGATGAGGCGCGCGAGGTTGCGCGGGCCCGGGGCCGGCTCGGTGTCGTTGTAGACCGAGATCATCCCGCAGACGGCGATGCGGCCGCCGAGGTTGAGCGAGCCGATGGCGGCCTCGAGGTGCTCGCCGCCCACGTTGTCGAAGTAGACGTCGATGCCGTCCGGCGCGAGCTCGCGCAGGTGGTCGGCGACGCGGCCGTCGCGGTAGGAGAACGCCGCGTCGAAGCCGAGGTCCTCGGTCAGGTGGCGGACCTTCTCGGGCGAGCCGGCCGAGCCGATGACGCGCGAGGCACCCATCGCCTTGGCGATCTGGCCGACCGCACCACCGACGGCGCCGGCGGCCCCGGAGACGAAGACGACGTCGCCCTCCGTGAGGGCGGCGACGCGCTTGAGGCCGGCGTAGGCGGTGAGGCCGGTCATCCCGAGGATGCCGAGGTAGGCGGACGCCGGTGCGGCAGAGGTGTCGACGACGCGCGCGTCCTTGGCGTCGAGGACGGCGACCTCGCGCCAGCCCAGGCCGTGGAGGACGTGGTCACCGACCGCGAACCCGTCCGCGCGCGACTCCTCGACGACGCCGACGGCGCCGCCGTTCATCGCCTCGCCGACCGCGTAGGGGGCGGCGTAGGACTTGGCGGCGCTCATCCGCCCGCGCATGTACGGGTCGACGGAGAGGACGACGTTGCGCACGCGCAGCTGGCCCTCGGCCGGCGCGGGGACGTCGCTCTCGGCGAGCTCGAAGTTCTCGGGCGTCGGCCAGCCGGTCGGGCGGGACGCCAGGCGCCACTCGCGTGCGGTGGTCGAGGAGCCGGTGGTGTCGGTCATGGGTGGACCTCCAGGGGTGTCGGGGACGTGGACCGAGTGGTTCCAACGCCACCGGGGCCGGGGTCTATGCCGTGACCTCGTTCACCCGCCGGAGGTCGCCGCGCCGGCGCCCGTGCGCCGACGGATCCGTCAGCCCTCGCGCGAGCGCCGCGCCTCCTCGACCCGCCGGGCCCGTTCGCGGCGCAGCTTCGCCTGGGGGTCGTCCTCGGTGCCGAGCTGCGCCGGCCCGAACACGCTGGTCAGGAGGTACCGGACCCGCCACCCGAACCGGTAGCCCAGCGACAGTCCCTCGGAGCCCGCCACGGCGGCCACCTCTCCTCGTGCGCGGACGGTGACGCCCGCGTGCTCGTGCCTCGACCCGTCCAACCTACGGGATGCGCACCGCCGGCGATTTCCGTCTCCGCGTCGTGGGCCGCTACGGTTGGTGGCGAAAGGGAGTAGTCCCCAATCGCCGTGTCGACACACTGACCCCCGGGTCCGGTACGGCGGGCCACCTCGGGTGGCGGACGAGACTTTCGGCCAGAAGCACGCCCGTCCAGTCACGCGTGCCGGCCGAGAGGTCCGTCCCGCGGCACTCCTCGTCCGGCACGAGGAAGAGCCCCCACCACATGTACGCGTTCCTGCTCAGCACTGCCGTCATCTTCGTCGCCGAGCTCGGCGACAAGAGCCAGCTCATGGCGATGACCTTCGCGACGCGCTACCGCGTCCGCGACGTCCTCATCGGCATCACCGCCGCCACCGCCATCGTCCACCTCGTCTCCGTCGGCATCGGCGCCGCCGTCGGGACCGCCTTCGAGCAGTACCAGGGGACGATCTCGATCGTCGCCGGCGTCGCCTTCCTCGTCTTCGCCGCGTGGACCCTGCGCGGCGACGAGCTGACCGAGGACGAGGCCGACAAGGCCCGCCGCAGCACCGGGGCGGCGCTCCTCGCCGTCGGTGTCGCGTTCTTCCTCGCCGAGCTCGGCGACAAGACGATGCTCGCCACCATCACGCTCGCGACGCAGGAGGGCTGGTTCGGTACCTGGATCGGCAGCACCGTCGGGATGGTCGCCGCCGACGCGCTGGCCATCGGCGTCGGCGCGGTCCTCGGCCGCAAGCTGCCGGAGAAGGTCATCAAGTACGGCGCGGCCGCCGCGTTCCTCGTCTTCGGCCTGCTCCTCATCGCCCAGGGCGCCGGATGGCTCTGAGCCCCGCCGCGGGCGGTACGCCTGCCGGCCCGACGACCTCGGTGGCGCTCGACCTGCGCACCGAGGTCGTCACGGCCGGCGAGGTCGCGTTCTGCCTCACCGTCGCCGGGCACCTCGACCGCGACGAGTCGCTGGCGGTCACCGGCCCCGACGGGCACCCGCTCGACGCCCGCGAGGTCGGGCTGCACCACCACACCCGCCTGCACGTGGTCGACGCCCCGCGGGGCGAGCTGTCGGTGCGCTACCGCGCGACCGTCCGTCGCGACCTGCTCGACCCGGCGCCGGTCACCGACGCCGACCGGTTCACCTACGTCCTGCCGAGCCGCTACTGCCCGAGCGACCGCGTGCAGGGCTGGGCGACATCCGAGTTCGCCGGTGTCGACGACCCGTGGGACCTCGCCCGCCGCGTCGCCGCGTGGGTCCACGACCGCACCGCCTACACCCCCGGCTCCACCGACGCCGGCGACGACGCCCTCGTCCCGCTGCACACCGGGCAGGGCGTCTGCCGCGACTACGCGCACCTGACGGTCACGCTGCTGCGGGCCCTCGAGGTCCCGGCCCGCTACGTCTCGGTCTACGCCCCCGGCCTCGACCCGATGGACGCGCACGCCGTCGTCGAGGCGGCGGTCGGCGACGAGTGGCGCCTGCTCGACGCGACCCGGCTCGCGCCCCGTGCGTCGATGGTGCGCACCGGCACCGGGCGGGACGCGGCGGACGTCGCCCTCATGACGACGCTCGGTGCCGAGACCGGTCCGTTCGCGATGGACGTCACCGCGACCGCGGACCCGGACCTGCCGGTCGAGGACCCGGACGCGGTGGTCGTGCTCGGCTGAGCCCGGTCCGCCGGCGCGTGGTCCCATCCGTGGCGCAGGACCTGGGGTCATCACCCCGGTTCTCACGCCACCGGACGCGCCATCAGCGACACTCCGGACCCGGCGGCGTCGAGACCACGGTTCGTCCGCGAGACCCCGGCTCCGAGCCGGGGTCTCGCGGACATTTCGGGGTGACCCCGAAATGTGGTGACGCGAGGGACGCGTGGGGGGTGAGGGGCGGTCAGGCTTCGAGGGGGCCGGAGAGGGCGCCGCCGCAGTGGTAGACGTCGGGGCGCCCGGGCCAGATGGTGCCGGCCTCGCGCATCTCGTGGTCCAGCTCGTTGCGCCAGGTGCCGCGCTCGTCGACCCAGAAGCGCGCCGCGTGGTCCCAGAGCCGGCGGTACCAGCCCTCCCAGTGCGGGTCGCCGGTCAGCCGGACCATCGACGCCGAGAGCTGGATGCCCTCGCACACCGGCCAGTGCAGGCGCACGTCCGCGACGGGAGCGCCCTCCCAGTCGACCGTGTAGACCAGGCCCGGGCGACCGTCGAGGGCCCAGCCGCCGTCGAGCGCCCGTCGCGCCAGGGCGTCCGCCGACTCGACGAGCCAGTCCGGCGACCCGACGAGCGGCGAGGCGTCCAGCTGGAGGAGGAAGCGCGCCCACTCGAGCGAGTGGCCGAAGGTCGCGCCGTACGGGCGGAAGGGGTGGTTCGGCTCGTCCCGGTTGTACTCGGGCAGCACCTGCCAGTCGGCCGAGAAGTGCTCCGGCAGCAGCCAGCCGTTCTCGCGGGCGGCCCGGTTGATCAGCCGGTCGGCGATGTCGAGACCGCGCTCGTGCCAGACGGCGTCACCGGTGGCGTGGCCCATCGCGAGGAAGGCCTCGAGCCCGTGCATGTTGGCGTTGGCGCCGCGGTAGTCCTCGGAGTCGCTCCAGTCGGCGGCGAAGGACTCCCGCAGCGACCGCGAACCCTCGTCCCACAGGTGGGTGTCGACGACCTCGACCACCTGGTCGAGCAGCGCCCGCGCTCCCGGGTGCCCGACCCCGAGGGCCGCGGAGGCGGCGAGCCCGACGTGCACGTGGTCGTACGTCGCCTTGCGCGTCTCGGTCCCCGGCTGGGTCAGCCAGCCGCCGTGCCGGGCGTCGGCGTGCAGCCCGGTGAGCGAGGCCATCGCGTGGTCGAGCAGCTCCCCCGAGCCCGGGACGCAGTGCCGCACACCGGCGGACGCGGAGTACGCCATCCGCGCCGTGAGGAACAGCATCGGCGGGTGGTCCGGCAGGGGGGTGCCGTCGGCGTCGAGGTGGTGGAAGCCGCCCTCGGGCCGGATCGAGCGCAGGGCGAAGCCGAGGACGTCGGACAGTCCCCGGCCGAGCCACTCGCGGTGGGTCGGGTCGTCGAGCCAGCTGGTCACAGGTCCTCCACGGACAGGCGGTAGGTCAGGGTGTGGGTCTCTCCGGGGCCGACGGTCACCACGTCGGCGAGCGCGTTGGCGGCCTCGACGCAGACGAAGCGCGGCCACTCGTCGCCGATGTCGGGGATCCCGGGGCCCTTGTCCGGGCCGGGGTTCCAGACGACGCGGTCGGCGGCGCCCTCGGTCTCGACGCGCAGCCGGCGGCCGAGCACGGGGTCGGTGACGGTGACGGCCGCGTCCGAGCGGTAGACGCGGTCGGTCTCGCCGTCGAGGACGAGGTCGCCCCGCTGGGTCTCGTCGCGCCCGGTCACCTTGTCGTGGAAGCGTGCACCGTCGAGGCCGCCGATGCTCACCTGCCGCACGTCACCCACGGCGAGGTAGGCGTGCAGGGCCTCCTCGACGACGACGGGCTCGCGCCCGGGGTTGGTCGTCGAGAGCGAGACCTCGAGCTCGCGACCCATCCGGGCGACGAGCTCGAGCCGGTAGGGGTGCGGCCACTGGAGGCTGCCGGAGTCCCGCGACGACAGGCCCATCCGCACCGTGCCGCCACGGGCGTCGGCGACCTCCTCGAGGAGGTGCCAGCGCGTCGAGCGCACCCATCCGTGCGAGGGCGCCTTGTCGCCGTAGCGCCCCGCGCCGAACCAGGGCCAGCACACCGGGATCCCGGCGTGCGGCGGCGTGCCGGAGCGCACCGGCAGCGTCGGGTGGGAGAAGAGGACCGGCTCGGAGCCGACGGGGTGCCAGCGCAGGACGAGCGCCCCCTCGTCGAGCACCTCGCCGGTGCAGTCCGCCCCCGAGACCGGGTGCGAGGTGGGGGCGTCGTCGGTCACCGGCCCACCGTAGTGAGGCGTGCCGCGCTCGTGCACGTCGCGTCCACACGGGACGGCCCGGCGGGAGGGGTCCCGCCGGGCCGTCCGGTGTCGTGCGTGGGGGTCAGGAGCGTTCGGGCTCGAGCTCCGGGCGCCGCGTGGCGTCCGGGTCGTCGTCGCCCCGGTCGACGCCGTTCGCCTCGTCGCGCTTGTTGGCGATGATGCTCGTCGTCGTGACGAGCGCGAGGATGCCGACGATGACGCCGAGCGAGGCGAGGGTCGGGACCTCCGGGGTGCCCGGCCAGACGCCGTGCGCCCAGTGCAGGACGAGCTTGACGCCGATGAAGGCGAGGATCGCCGCGAGGCCGAAGCCGAGGTGGCGCAGCGCGCCGAGCAGGCCCTCGAGGACGAAGTAGAGGGCGCGCAGGCCGAGCAGGGCGAACGCGTTGGTCGCGAAGACGAGGTAGGCGTCGCCGGTGATGCCGAAGACGGCCGGGACCGAGTCGACGGCGAAGACGATGTCGGTGCCGAGGATCGCGACGGCGACGAGGCCGAGCGGGGTGAGGGCGCGCTTGCCCTTCTCCTTGACCGTCAGGTGCGGGCCGCGGTAGTCCTCGACGACCGGGAAGAACCGGCGGAGCAGCTTGACGGTGCGCAGCGAGCCGATGTCGACGGCCTCCTCCTCGTCGGACATCGCGTCCTTGAGCACCTTGACGGCGGTGATCAGGAGGATGACGCCGAACAGGAGGAAGGTCCACGCGAACATCGAGATCAGCTGCGCCCCGACGGCGATGAAGATGCCGCGCAGGATGAGGGCGCCGGCGACGCCGATGAGCAGCACGCGCTGCTTGAGCTCGTCCGGCACCGCGAAGGCCGCGAGCAGCAGCATGAAGACGAAGAGGTTGTCGACCGAGAGCGACTTCTCGACGAGGTAGCCGGTGTAGTACTCGAGGCCGCGGTCACCGCCGTACTGCGACCAGATGAAGACACCGAAGGCGAGGGGCAGGGCGATGTAGAAGCTCGACCAGCCGACGGCCTCCTTCATCGACACCTCGTGCGGCTTGCGCGTCAGCACGAAGTCGAGGGCGAAGAGGCCGAGGACGGCCGCGATGGTGACGCCCCACAGCAGGGGGGTGCCGACGGACTGCTCGGTGGCGGCGGCGGGCTCGGCCGCCGCGACGAGGGTGTGGAGGGATGGCATGACGCTCCTCGGGGCACGATCGTTGTCCCGAGGTCTCCTTCACCACACCGGGGTGTGGCGCCGCCCCGGGAGCACCATGGGATGCTCGTACTGACCGGTGACGGACTTGGGAAGTACTCCCCTCGTCGTGACCAAGGCTACCGGCGGGCCGATCTTTTCCCCAAGTCCGTGTGCGGAAAACCGCCCAACCTTCGACGCCCTCGCCGGCCCGGGGCAGGACCCGGGACCGACGGTCGGGACCCGGTCGGTGGCCGACCTCAGCCGCGGACGGCGGCGTACCGGTCGAGGGCCTCCTGGCGCTCCTCGGCGTGGTCGACGATGCGCTCCGGGTAGCCGTGGGCGTAGCCGTCGTCGTGGTTCCACGGCTGGTGCGCGGCCTTGCCCGACAGGTGCCGCAGCTCCGGCACCCAGCGCCGGACGTAGTCGCCGGTCGGGTCGAACTTCTCGCCCTGCGTGACCGGGTTGAAGACCCGGAAGTACGGCGAGGCGTCGGTGCCGGTGCCGGCCACCCACTGCCAGCCGTGGTTGTTGGAGGCGAGGTCGCCGTCGCAGAGGTGGTCGAGGAAGTGCCGCGCCCCGACCGGCCACCACACGTGGAGGTCCTTGGTGAGGAAGCTCGCGGTGATCATCCGGACGCGGTTGTGCATCCAGCCCTCGGCGAGCAGCTGCCGCATCCCGGCGTCGACGACGGGGTAGCCGGTCTCGCCACGGCGCCACGCCTCGACGGCGTCCTCGGGCTCGTCGTAGCGCATGCCCTTCAGGGCCGGTCGCAGGTCGGACCAGGCGCTGCGCGGGTTGTGGAAGAGCACGTCGGCGTAGAACTCGCGCCAGGCGAGCTCGTCGCGGTAGGTCTCGACCCCGGTGCCGCTCCGGTCGGCCAGCTCGGCGAGCAGGGTGCGCGGGTGCACGACCCCGAGCTTGAGGTAGGGCGACATCCGCGACGTGGCGTCGAGGGCCGGGCGGTCGCGGTCGTCGTCGTAGTCGGTGAGGGCGTCGTCGCGGAAGGCCCGGAAGCGGCGCAGCGCGGCCTCCTCGCCGACCGGCGGCAGGTCGGGCAGGTCGGCGGCGGAGAGAGCGGCGTCGAGCGCCGCGGTCGCGTCGGCGTCGTTGCGGGCGTGCCGCAGCGGCAGGGTCCGTGGGGTGGGCGCCGGCTCGGGCCATCCGTGCGAGCGCCAGGCCTTGGAGAACGGGGTGAAGACCTTGTAGGGGTCGCCGGAGCCGTTGGTCACCAGGCCCGGCCCGACGGCGTACGGGGTGCCGGTCTCGACCCACTCGACGCCCTCGGCGAGCGCGTCACGGACGGCCTCGTCGCGCCGCAGCCCGCCGGGGGTGGTCTCGCGCGAGACGTGGACGCTGGAGGCTCGCACGCGCTCCGCGAGGGCGGGCACGACCTGCCGCGGGTCGCCGTGGAGGAGGGTGAGCGAGCCGTCGAGCGTCTCGTCGAGGTCGCGCAGCGTCGCCGCGAGCCAGGCGCGGCGCACCGGCCCCCCGCGGTCCCAGAACCGCGGGTCCACGACGAAGGCGACGACGAGGTCGCCGTCCCCCGCCGCGTCACGGGCCGCGAGGAGCGCCGGGTGGTCCCGGCGGCGCAGGTCGCGGCGGAGCCAGAGGACGGAGGTCATCGCGGGTCGCTCCTCAGGAGAGGCGGTCGAGGACGGGGGGCAGGAGGAAGAGCATCCCGAGGGACCAGGTGAGGTGGGTGACGATCGGGCCGAGGATGCCGCCGGTCACCCGTCGCTGCAGCCCGACGACGACGCCGACGACCGCCGCGGCGAAGACGAGCAGCGGGATGGCCGAGGTGGCGGTCACGAGGGCGTAGACGACGGTCGTCACCGCGACGGCGTGCTTGCGGCCGACGCCCGCGTAGAGGGCACCGCGGAAGTACAGCTCCTCGGCGACCCCGTTGACGACCGTGATCACCGCGACGACCCAGAGCGAGCCGTACCGGGCGTGGTCGAGCAGCTGCTGCACGGGGTCGCGCAGGAAGGGGATCTGCGCGACGACGACCGAACCGAGCAGGAAGACCCCGAGCAGCAGCGCGCCGAGCGCCAGCGACTGCACGACCGGCCGGCTGTCGGTGCGCCCCGCACGCGAGTGGGCGCGGCCGAGGTGCAGCGGCCCCGAGACGAACGCCCCGACCGCCCAGACGAGCGCCAGCGCGAGGGTCGCGAGGTAGAAGGTCGGGTCGCCGGGCTCGATCCGCAGCGCGTACGCGAGGATGCCGGCGCCGACGAGCAGGGTGACGACCGCGACGACCCGGCGCCGACGGAAGGCCCGGTCGGTCTCGGTGTGGTCGCGCGGGACGGGGTCGACGAGCGCGGCGCGGACGAACGCGCGCAGCTCGGCGACCGGCCGGACGGACGTGGCCATCGGACTCAGCCCGACGACCCGCTGCCACCCCCGGCCCACGAGGGGTCGGCCGCGGTGACCCGGGCGGGGTCGACGGTGCCGGGCTCGGGACGCGGGTCCGCGTCGTCGCCGGCGATGGCGTCGGTGACGGCGCGGTCGAAGCCGAGCGCGCCCTGCGGGGGCGGGCCGACGAGGTCGTCGACGTCGTGCTCCTCGCAGACGACCTCGTGGAGCAGGCTCTCGACGAGCGGCTTGGCGACCCCCGTGGGCACCGGGGTGACGAACCCGACCCACTGGCTGGCCAGGCGGGGCGTCAGCACCGGCACGGTGAGGACGGTGCGCGGCAGCATGCCCCCCAGCCTCGCGAAGCGGGTGATCATCTCGCGGTAGGTCAGCACCTCCGGGCCGCCGATGTCGAACGTGCGGTTGACGTCCGGCGGCAGGTCGGCCGCGCCGACGAGGTAGTGGAGGACGTCGCGCACGGCGATCGGCTGGATCCGGTTGTCGAGCCACTTGGGGGCGACCATGACCGGCAGCCGCGAGGTGAGGTGGCGCAGCATCTCGAAGGACGCCGAGCCGGACCCGAGGATGATCGCCGCCTGCAGCACCGCGGTCGGCACGCCGCTGGCCATGAGGAGGTCGCCGACCTCGACGCGGGAGGCGAGGTGGTCGCTGAGCGGGCCGTCGTCGGGATGCAGCCCGGAGAGGTAGACCAGGCGGCCGACCTCGGCCTCGTAGGCGGCGAGGCCGAAGGCGCGGGCCATCTCGCGGTCGCGCTCGACGAAGTTGCCCGCGCCGTCCATCGAGTGCAGGAGGTAGTAGGCGACGTCGACGTCGGCGAGCGCCTCGGCGAGGGTGGCGCGGGAGGTCGCATCCCCCTCGACGACCTCGGCACGCTCGCGCCACAGGCGCCGGTCGAGCTTGGTGGCGTCGCGCGTCAGCACCCGGACCGTCCAGCCCTCGTCGAGGAGGGCCGGCACGAGCCGGGAGCCGATGTAGCCGGTGACGCCCGTGACGAGGGCTCGGCGGCCGGCGCCGCGGGAGTCGCTCACCGGCGGTCCAGCACGTCCTTGAGCTGGGCGGCCGTCTTGTCACCCAGCCGCTCGAGCAGCGGCGTCATGAGCGGGCCGACGAGGGCGACGATCCCGCTGAAGTCGAACTCCGCCTTGTACGTGACCTCGGAGCCGGTGCCGTGCGGCCGCACGGTGATGGTGTCGTGGCTCGTCGCGGCGTCGTTGCGCCCGACGATGACGACGTGGTCCTCGCCGAGCTCCTCGGTCGTGTACTCGAGCTCGACGGTGTTGC
Organism: Phycicoccus sp. DTK01; assembly: GCF_017312765.1. Taxonomy (NCBI): domain Bacteria; kingdom Bacillati; phylum Actinomycetota; class Actinomycetes; order Micrococcales; family Intrasporangiaceae; genus Phycicoccus; species Phycicoccus sp. DTK01. The sequence goes on from NZ_BOPU01000010.1 coordinate 57,552, forward strand.
CGGCGAACTTCGAGACGTTCTTGTACGTCGTGCCGACGCCGCCGTCGCCGCTGACCCGCTCGCACGAGACGGTGCCCGCGTCCCACTCGGTCGCGTTGCGGAAGTCGGCCAGGTAGGGCAGGACGTCGGACGGGGGTGCGGTCGTCGTGATGGTGCGCTCCACCGTGGTGCTCATGCGGTGTCCCTTCGTGAGAAACGGATCTGGGCCACGTCGAGGTAGCCGGTGGCGAAGCCCGCCTCGCAGTACGCGAGGTAGAACTCCCACATCCGGCGGAACGTCTCGTCGAACCCGTACCGCTGGATGTCCGGCCACTGCGCGTTGAAGCTCTCGCGCCAGCGACGCAGCGTCTCGGCATAGTCGGCGCCGAAGCCGTGGACCCTCTCTACCCGCAGGGTGGTCGACTCACGCGTCACGTCGCGGATCGCCTGGAGCGAGGGGATGAGGCCGCCCGGGAAGATGTACTTCTGGATCCAGCCGAAGGAGCCCTTGGTCGCCAGCAGCCGGTGGTGCTCCATGAGGATGGCCTGCACGGCGACGACGCCGCCCGGCGCGAGCAGCGCGTCGATCTGTCGGAAGTAGGTCTCCCAGTACTCCTCCCCGACGGCCTCGATCATCTCGACGCTGACGACCGCGTCGTACTCGCCGGTCGTCTCGCGGTAGTCCTGGAGCAGCACCCGGACGCGGTCGGTGTACCCCGCGGCGGCGATGCGCTGCAGCGCGAGGTCGCGCTGTTCCGCCGAGAGCGTGACCGAGGTGACGGTGGCGCCGCGGGCGGCCGCCCGGATGGACAGCTCGCCCCAGCCGGTGCCGATCTCGAGGACACGGGAGCCCTCGCGGACGTCGGCGGCGTCGAGGATCGCCTCGACCTTGCGCACCTGCGCCTCGTGGAGATCCTGCTCGGCGACCGGACGGGTCGGGTCGAACAGCGCCGAGCTGTAGGACATCGACGGGTCGAGGAAGGCCGCGAAGAGGTCGTTCGAGAGGTCGTAGTGCGCGCTGATGTTGCTGCGCGAGCCCTCGAGCGTGTTGCGCTGCGCCCGCGGGATGGCCCGGTCGACGAGTCCGCGCAGCGACAGCAGCGGCTTGGGCACGAGCTCACCCATCCGGGCCGCGAACGGGGCGAGCGCCCGCGCGAGGTCGGTGCCGTCGGCGACGCGCCAGTCGCCGGCCATGTACGCCTCGCCGAGGCCGATCTTCGGGTGCGCCTCCAGCCGGCGGAACATCGCCCGCGGCCGGACGACCTCGAGCACCGGCGAGTCCGGTCCGCCGGCGCCGACGACGGTGCCGTCGGGGTAGCGCATCCGGACCGGCATCGGCTTGACGGCGACCTCGGTGATGGCCTTGGCGACCGCGCCCCGCGTCAGGACGTGGGGGAAGCGCAGCGCCGGGGTGGCGAGCTCGAGGCGGGGGGTCTCTGCGGTCATCGGACGGTCTCCAGTGAGTTCTCGGGGCGGGGTCGGACGGGCAGCCTCCGCAGCCACAGCCAGATGCCGTGGACGCGGATGAGCGCCGTGACCCGCTGGGGCATGAGCGGGTACCGCAGCGCCGTGCGGGCGACCTGCGCGGTGGTGGCCGCGCGGGGGCGTCCGGTGACGGTCGCGGTGACGAGGGGTTCGTCGCGGGTGCGCAGCCGGATGGCCACGCCGACGGTCCTGGGGGTGAGGGTGAGGCGGATGGCGTACTCGCCCTCGACGTCGTTGAACGGCGAGACGTAGAAGTCCTTGTCCATCGAGGCGCGGCCGCCCTCGTCGGGGCGCAGGACGTAGGCGTGCCGGCCGCCGTAGGTGTTGTGCACCTCGACGAGCACCGCGCGCAGCGCACCGTCGGAGGCGAACACCCAGAAGGCGGACATCGGGTCGAACACGTGCCCGAGCACCCGGGCGTGCGACAGCATGACGACCCGGTCGTGGGCCGACGTCGGCACGCCGTCGCGCTCGAGGACGCGCAGGACGTTGGCCTTGAGGGCCGGGATGCCCGGGTTGCCGGCGAGGTGGTCCTCTGCGCGGAACGTGGCGAAAGGCCTGAGCGGCAACGGGACCCGCGGCATGTCGTCGAGGTCGACGAGCCACTGCGTGTGCTTGTGCGTGAACGAGTGACGCACCGGGCGGTGCCGCGTGTGGTGCACCTGCCCGACGACGATCGAGGGGAGGGCGGGCAGGTCGGCGGTGGTGGTCATCGGGTCACCACTCGACACCGAAGGCGCGCGCCGCCTCCACCCCCGAGCGGCAGCCGTCCTCGTGGAAGCCCCAGCCCTGGTAGGCGCCGGCGAACGCCGTGCGGTCCGTGGTGATCTCGGGCAGGCGTCGCTGGGCCCGGACGGCCGCCACGTCGTAGAGGGGGTGGGTGTACTCCATGGTGGCGACGACGCTACCGGGGTCGATGCGCTCGGTGGCGTTCAGCGTGACGTAGAAGGGCTCGCTGTCGGGGATGCCCATGAGCTTGTTCATCCAGTACGTGACGACGGCGCCCTGCGCCGGGTCCCCGACGAGGTAGTTCCACGACGAGCGCGCGAGCCGGGCGCGCGGCATCAGCGAGCCGTCGCGGTGCAGGACGGTCTCGTTGCGGGAGTAGCGGAACGCCCCGAGGACCTCCTTCTCGGCGGGCGTCGCGTCGGCGAGCAGCCGCAGGGCGTCGTCGGCGTGAGTCGCGACGACGACCTGGTCGTGGCGGTCGAGCCGCCCTCCCGCCGTACGGATCTCGACACCCTCGGGGGTGCGGGCGACGGAGGTGACGGGGTCCCCGACGTGGACCGCGGGCAGGCGGGCGGCCAGCAGGTCGACGTAGGTGCGGGAGCCGCCGACGACGGTCATCCACTGCGGGGAGTCGCCGACCGAGAGCATCCCGTGGTGCTGGAGGAAGCGGAAGAGGTACCGCGCCGGGTAGTCCAGGGCGTCGCCGCCGCCGCTCGACCAGACGCAGGCGACGACCGGCACGGCGTACAGCCGGGTGAAGGACTCGGGGAAGCCGTGCTCGCGGATGAACTCGCCGTAGGTCGTCGTGTCCTCGTCGTCGGTCTCGTCGAGGAAGCGAGCGGCGAGGCCGTGGAAGCGCTTGACGGAGCGGAGCATCCCGACGTACTCGCGGTCGAGCAGCTGGCGGGGCCGGGCGACGAAGCCCTTGACCCCGCGGCCGCCCGCGTACTCGAGGCCGGTCGAGGCGTCCCGGATGCTCATCGACATCTCGGTGTCGCGCGCCTCGACGCCGAGCTCGCGGAAGAGGCGGCGCAGGTGCGGGTAGGTGCGGTCGTTGTGGACGATGAAGCCGCTGTCGACCCGGACGTCGCCGCTCGCCGTCGGGACGGTGTGGGTGTGGGCGTGGCCGCCGAGGCGGCCCTCACCCTCGTAGAGCGTGACGTCGTGGGTGGACGAGAGGACGTGTGCCGCAGTCAGACCGGAGACTCCGGCGCCGACGACGGCGATGCGCCGGCGAGCGTCGGGGCTCGCCGCGGGGTGGGTGGGCATGGCCACGACCGTAGAACCTTTCATCGAATGTCGTCAAAGGTTTGTCAAATCTCTGCCGAGCGCCTACCGTGGAGGACGTGAGGCGTTCGGTTCCGCCATCGATGCGGATTGGAGAGCTGGCCACCAAGGTGGGGGTCAGCACCCACGTGCTGCGTGCGTGGGAGTCCCGCTACGGGCTGCTGACCCCGGTCCGCAGCAGCGGCGGCTACCGGCTCTACGGGGCCGACGACGAGCGCCGCGTCCGCGACGTCCTGGCCCTGCGCGAGCAGGGCGTCAGCGCCATGGAGGCGTGCCGGCAGGTGCTGGCCGCCGAGCGCGCCGGCAACGCCGCGACCGGCATCACCACCGACGACGTCGAGGGCGAGCCGACGACCAACGGTCACACCGTCGACCCGATGCGCACCGACCCTCCGCTGCTCGTCACCCAGCTGCTCGACGCGGTCACCGCGCTCGACGAGGACCGCGCGCACGCCGTCCTCGACACCGCGTTCCTCGACCGCTCCGTGGAGAGCGCCATCGTTGACGTGCTCGTCCCGTTCTTCGTCCGGGTGGGCGAGATGTGGGAGCTCGGGCGCATCGGCATCGCCCAGGAGCACTTCGCCTCCAGCCTCGTGCGGCGGCGCCTCGGCGCCCTGTCGCTCACCTGGGGCATCGGCACCGGCCCGGTGGCCGTGCTCGCGTGCCCGCCGGGCGAGTTCCACGACATCATCCTCCTCAGTTTCGGCGTGCTGCTCGGCCGGGCCGGATGGCGCATCCGCTACCTCGGTCCGGACACCCCGATCGCGTCGCTCGCGTCGGCCGCCGACCTCACCCAGCCGGACGCCGTCGTCCTCGCCAGCCGCCGCCCCTCGGGCTTCCGGGCGCACGCACCGGCCCTGCGCCGGCTCGCCGAGCGCCACTCGGTCTGGCTGGCCGGCCGCGGCACGACGCCGCGCGTCCTCGACGAGATCAAGGCCTACCACCTCGGCCCCGACCTCGTCGGTGACGTCACCGAGCTGACCAACGCCGCGCGGGAGCGCCGCCGGGCGCAGGCCCAGGAGCAGGACGCGGGCGACGGGGCATCCGCGACCCGGACGGACTCCGAACCCCGGTCGTGACCACACCCGACGGGCCGGGCGCTGCAGCCAGCGCCCGGCCTTCCCCTACCCCCCACACCCCAGGAGCCCCCGTGACGCTGACCGACCGGAGCACGACGAGCACCTCGACGCAGGGGCTCGCCCCCCGCATCGAGGCCGCCCTGCGCCCCCTCCTCGCCGGCCCCCTGCCCGTGCGGCTGCGGGCCTGGGACGGCTCCGAGGCCGGCCCCGAGGGCGCCATGCTCGTCGAGCTGCGCTCGCCGCAGGCCCTGACCCGCCTCCTCTGGCACCCGGGCGAGCTCGGCGCCGCGCAGGCCTACGTCACCGGCGAGATCGAGGTGCACGGCGAGATCGGTGACGCCCTCGACCTCGTCCGCGAGACGGTGGCCGCGCGCAGCCTCCCGCCGCTCACCCCGGCCCGCGTCGCGCGGATGCTCCCCGACCTCGTCCGGCTCGCCCGTGACGCCGGGGCCCTCGCCCGCCCGCCGGCCCCGCCGGCCACGCAGGCCGTCATCAAGGGGCGGCTGCACTCGCTGGCCCGCGACCGCGCCTCGATCAGCCACCACTACGACCTCTCGAACGAGTTCTACGAGTTCCTCCTCGACCCGCACATGGCGTACTCGTGCGCGTTCTACGCCGACGGTCCGCAGATGCGCCTCGAGGACGCCCAGGCCGCCAAGCTCGACCTGGTCTGCCGCAAGGTCGGCCTCCAGGAGGGCATGCGCTTCCTCGACGTCGGCTGCGGCTGGGGCTCGCTGTCGCTGTACGCGGCCGAGCACTTCGGGGCGCACGTCACCGGCGTGACGATCGCCGCCGAGCAGAAGGCGTTCATCGACGAGCGGATCCGCGAGCGCGGGCTCCAGGACCGGGTGCAGATCCGCCTGCAGGACTACCGCGAGGTGCACGACGGCCCGTACGACGCCGTCGCGTCGCTCGAGATGGGCGAGCACGTCGGCGAGAAGAACTACGACACCTACGCCGAGGTGCTGCACCGCAACGTCAAGCCCGGCGGGTACGTCCTCGTCCAGCAGATGTCGCGCTTCCGCGGCCACCACCCCGGCGGCGGCCCGTTCATCGAGCAGTTCATCGCCCCCGACATGACGATGCGGCCGGTCGGCGACACCCTGACCTTCCTCCAGGGCGCCGGCTTCGAGGTCCGCGGCGTGCACGCCCTGCGCGAGCACTACGTGTGGACGGTCGAGGCCTGGCACCGCACCCTCGAGGAGAACTGGGACCGCGCGGTCGAGCTCCTCGGCGAGGAGGGCGCGCGGGTCTGGCGCCTCTACCTCGTCGGTGGCGCGCAGGCCTTCCGCGACAACCGGATGGGCGTCGACCAGCTGCTCCTCCGCCGCACCGGCGGCCCGGCCGTCGTCTCGGACCCCGCGCGCTGATGGACGGCTTCTCCGGAGGGACGCTCGGCGTCGTCCTCGTCGCGTCCGCCCTCACGTCGCTCGTGGCCATGGGCGCCACGGCGCTGTGGTCGAAGCGGGTCGGCAAGTACGCGGTCGTCGACATCACGTGGGGCCTGGTCTTCGTCGCGATCGGCTGGGTCGCGTACCTGGCCGGCCAGCACTCGGGCCGCTCGCTGCTGCTCGCCGTGCTCGTCACCCTCTGGGGTGGCCGGCTGGCGTGGCACATCCGCGGGCGTGCGCTCGGGCAGGGCGAGGACCCGCGCTACGCGAAGATGCTGTCGGGCGTCCCCGAGGAGAAGCGGTTCCGCACCGCCCTGGTCAAGGTGTTCGGCACCCAGGGCGCGGCGGCGTGGTTCGTGTCGCTGCCGCTGCAGGTCGCGGCCGCCACCGACTCGGCCCTCGGCTGGGTCGCGGCGCTCGGCGTCCTCGTCTGGCTCGTCGGCGTGACCTTCGAGTCGGTCGGCGACGCCCAGCTCAAGGCGTTCAAGGCCGACCCCGCCAACAAGGGCAAGGTCATGGACCGCGGCCTCTGGGGCTGGACCCGCCACCCGAACTACTTCGGCGACTCCGCCGTCTGGTGGGGCATGTGGGTCGTCGCGGCCGAGGCGTGGCCCGGGGTGCTCACCGTGCTCTCGCCGGTCGTCATGACCTACTTCCTCGCGTTCGCGACCGGGGCCCGGTTGCTGGAGTCCGAGATGGCCAAGCGTCCCGGCTACCCGGAGTACCAGGAGCGCACGAGCATGTTCTTCCCGCTCCCCCCGAAGAAGAAGTGAGCGCCGTCGCCCTGCTGCCGCCCGTCAGCGGCGGCGCAGGGTGACGCCCAGCGCGACGGCGGCGGTCACGGTGCACAGCACCGTCCCCCACGCGATGTCGACGAGGACGACGACGAGCGGGAAGTCGCGCAGGACCGCCATCGAGGTGAGGTCGAAGGTCGCGTAGGTGACGACGCCGAACGCCGCCGCGTCGCGCACGCCCCGCCGCACCGAGCCCGCCGCGAGCGCCGGCCGGACGACGAAGTGGACGAACCCGAGCAGGTAGACGACGTAGAACGCCACCGCAGCGGCCATGTTCGGCTTCTCCGCGAGCAGGTGGCCGATCCGGTCGTCGTAGAGCGTGCCGGAGCCGGTCGTCAGCCAGACGGCGTCGAGCACGGCGAAGACGAGCGCGCTCAGAGCAGCAGCGGTGAGCAGCAGGCGGGTCGGCGGGGTGGCGGCCTCGGCGGTCATGCGCCCCAGCATCCCAGCCGGGCGCCCGCCGGGGTCATCCGAGCAGCTGCGCGACCGCGTGGATGACGAGGCCCGCGAGGGCGCCGACCACCGTGCCGTTGATCCGGATGAACTGGAGGTCGCGACCGACGTGCAGCTCGATGCGCTCGGAGGCCTCGCGGGCGTCCCAGCGCTCGACGGTGACGGAGATGACCTCGGCGAGCTCCTCACCGTAGGTCGAGACGACGAACGAGACCGCCTCGCCGAGGCGCGCCTCGGCGACGGCCTTCCACTCCGGGTCGTGCTCGAACCGGGCGCCGAGGTGCTCGAGCAGCTCGTCGCCGCGGGTGTGGAAGTACGAGTGCTCGTCGTCCATCGCCGTCTCGAGCGAGGTGCGGAACGAACGCCACAGCCCGACCGCGGTCTCAGCCGCCTGCGGGTGGGTGAGCAGGCGCTCCTTGAGCGACTCGGCGCGCGCCATCACGTCGGCGTCGTGCTGGAGGTCGTGGGCGAGTCGGCGCAGGAGGTCGTCGAGGGCGAGGCGCGCCGGGTGGCGCGGGTCGCGGCGGATCTCGCGCAGCCAGGCGAGGACCTGGTCGTAGGTCCAGGTGATGACGCGGTCGTCGAGCCACGGCGGGGTCCACCACGGCGCCTTGCTGCCGAGGACGTCGGCGTAGGTGCCGGGGTTCTCGCGCAGCCAGTCGTGCAGCTGCTCGAGGCCGAGGTCGACGAGCCCGTGGTGGGTGCTCTCCTCGACCACCCCCTCGAGGAGCGCGCCGGCGATGGGGCTGACCGGCTCGCGGACGAGGCGGGGCACGAGGACGTCGGCGACGAGCGAGCGCACCTCGTCGTCGGTGAGCCGACCGAGGCCGGCGCGCGCGACCCGGACGACCTCCGTGAGGACGCGTCGGCGGTTGCGCGCGACCCCGAGCCAGCGGCCGACCCGGCCGGTCACGTCGGCCGCCGCGAGCCGCTCGCGGGCGATCTCGACGGTGAGGAAGTTCTCGGTGACGAACTCCTGGAGGTTGCGCCCGATCTCGTTCTTGCGCCGCGGGATGATCGCCGTGTGCGGCACCGGCAGGCCCAACGGGTGCCGGAAGAGGGCGGTGACGGCGAACCAGTCGGCGAGCGCGCCGACCATCGCCGCCTCGGCCGCGGTGTTGACGTACCCCCACACGCCGCCGTGGTCCAGGCGCAGCGTCGCGAGGAAGACGACCGCCGCGAGCAGCAGCAACGACAGCGCGACCAGGCGCATCCGGCGCAGCGCCGTGCGGCGCCGCGCGTCGGCCGGGGACTCCGCCATGAGGCTCACCCGGCCGATCCTGCCCGACGTCGGTGTCGAGTGCGGAAGTGGTGGTCAGGACGACCACCTCCGCCCTCGACGCCAGGGGTCCCCCGCGCCTCGCTGGGTCGAGGGCGCCGGCGGTCGCTGGGGCAGCCGCGAGCGCACTCGACTCCGGGGGGGGGGGGGCGGGATGGCGAGGTGGCGGGCGGGCGGGCGCGCCTACGCTGGACCCGTGCAGTTCCTCAACGGCCTCATGCCCCAGCTCGACCTCACCTACGACGACGTCTTCATGGTGCCGAACCGCTCGTCGGTCACGAGCCGGCTCGACGTCGACCTCGCCAGCACCGACGGCACGGGCACGACGATCCCGCTCGTCGTCGCCAACATGACGGCGATCGCCGGCCGCCGGATGGCCGAGACGACCGCCCGCCGCGGCGCGCTGACCGTCATCCCGCAGGACATCCCCGTCGAGGTCGTCCGCGAGGTCATCGCGTGGCAGAAGTCGCGCCACCTCGTCTACGACACCCCGATCAGCCTCGCGCCGACGACGACCGCCGGCGAGGCGCTCGTCCTCCTCCACAAGCGCGCGCACGGCGCGGCCGTCGTCGTCGAGGGCGACCGCCCGGTCGGCATCGTCAGCGAGACCGACCTCACGGGGGTCGACCGGTTCACCCAGCTCGCCGACGTCATGGTCCGCGAGATGGTGACCCTCGACAACGGCGTCGACGTCGAGAAGGCCTTCGACGTCCTCTCGCACGCCCGCCGACGTCTCGCCCCGGTCATCGCCCCCGACGGCACGCTCGTCGGCCTGCTGACCCGCGCCGGCGCCCTGCGCGCGCACCTGTACTCCCCCGCGGTCGACGCCTCGAACCGCCTGCGCATCGCGGCGGCCGTCGGCATCAACGGCGAGGTCGCGGAGCGGGCCCAGGCCCTCGCGGAGGCCGGCGCCGACGTCCTCGTCATCGACACCGCGCACGGCCACCAGGAGAAGATGATCGAGGCGCTGCGCCAGGTGCGCGCCCTCGACCTCGGGGTGCCGGTCGTGGCCGGCAACGTCGTCTCCGCGCAGGGCACGCGCGACCTCATCGAGGCGGGCGCCGACATCGTCAAGGTCGGCGTCGGCCCGGGCGCGATGTGCACGACCCGGATGATGACCGCGGTCGGCCGCCCCCAGTTCTCCGCGGTGCTCGAGTGCGCCACGGCGGCCCGCGAGCTCGGCAAGCACGTCTGGGCCGACGGCGGCGTCCGCCACCCCCGCGACGTCGCGCTCGCCCTGGCCGCCGGCGCGTCGAACGTCATGGTCGGCTCGTGGTTCGCCGGGACGCTGGAGTCCCCCGGTGACCTCTACACCGACGAGCAGGGCCGCCAGTACAAGGAGTCCTTCGGGATGGCCTCGGCCCGGGCCGTGCGCAACCGCACGGCCACCGAGAGCGCGTACGACCGCGCCCGCAAGGCCCTCTTCGAGGAGGGCATCAGCAGCGCCCGGATGTACGTCGACCCCGCGCGCCCGAGCGTCGAGGACGTCATCGACCAGATCGTCGCCGGCCTGCGCAGCGCATGCACCTACGCCGGCGCGCGCTCGCTCGAGGAGTTCCACGCGCGGGCGACGGTCGGCATCCAGAGCACCGCCGGCTTCGCCGAGGGACGGCCGCTGCACACCTCCTGGTGACCCACCGCCGCGGTGCGCGCCCACCCCTCGGACAGCCGGTCATCGGCCGGGAGGGCGCGCACCGTGCGGCGTCGCCGATGGGCGAAAATGAGTGCATGGCCTACGACGTCGAGCGGATCCGTTCCCACTTCCCGTCCCTCGTCGAGGGGGCGGCCCACTTCGACGGCCCCGGCGGCAGCCAGGTGCCGGACGTCGTCGGCCGCGCCGTCGCCGACACCCTGACCTCGGCCATCTCCAACCGCGGCGTCGTCACCTCCTCCGAGCGCCGCGCCGACGCCGTCGTCGTCGCCTACCGGCAGGCGATGGCCGACCTCCTCGGCGCCGACCCGCGCGGCATCGTCCACGGCCGCAGCGCCACCACGCTCACCTACGACCTGGCCCGGGCCATGGCCAAGGGCTGGGGTCCCGGCGACGAGGTCGTCGTCACGCGGCTCGACCACGACTCGAACATCCGCCCGTGGGTCCAGGTGGCCGAGGCGGTCGGTGCGACCGTGCGCTGGGTCGACTTCGACCCGGAGTCGGGCGAGATGCCGACCTCCGCCGTCGAGGCCGTGCTCAGCGAGCGCACGCGGCTCGTCGCGACGACGGCGGCGGGCAACCTCATCGGCACCCGTCCCGACACCGCCGCGATCTCGGCCGCCGCGCACGCGGTCGGCGCCCTGCACTGGGTAGACGGCGTGCACGCGACCGCCCACGTCCCGGTCGACGTCGCCGCGCTCGGGGCCGACGTGTGGACCTGCTCGCCGTACAAGTTCCTCGGGCCGCACTGCGGCGTCCTCGCGGCCGACCCGGAGCTGCTGGAGTCGCTGCACCCCGACAAGCTGCTGCCCTCGAGCAACGACGTGCCCGAGCGCTTCGAGCTGGGGACGCTCCCCTACGAGCTGCTGGCCGGCGCCACGGCCGCGGTCGACTTCCTCGCCGGCCTCGACGACCTCGACACGCCCGTGACGCCCGAGGACCGGCGGGCGCGCCTGCGCTCGTCGATGGCCGCCCTCGAGAAGCACGAGGAGGGGCTGCTCGCCCGCCTCGAGCCGGCCCTGCGCGGCCGCCGCGGGGTGCAGGTGTGGTCCAACGCCGCCCGCCGGACGCCGACCCTCCTCTTCACGGTGACCGGCCGCGACCCGCAGGACGTGCGCCGCACGCTGGCCAGCCACGGCGTCAACGCCCCCGCGGGCAGCTTCTACGCGCTGGAGTGCAGCCGCCACCTCGGCCTCGGCGACGCGGGTGGCGTGCGGGTCGGCCTCGCGCCGTACACGAACCGCCAGGACGTCGACCGGCTGCTCAGCGCGCTCGACGACGTCTGCTGACGTCGGCCCCCTGCCCGGCCGGACGGGGCCGTCGCGTCCCGTCCGGCCGTGCCGCGGCTGTGACAGCATCGACGGCATGGTCGCCCTGCTCGAGCCGCTGGAGGCTCCCGTCGACCCCGTCGATGCGCTGCGCCGTATCGCCTTCCTGCTCGAGCGCACCCGCGCCGGCACCTACCGGGTCGAGGCGTTCCGCAACGCGGTGAAGCGCGTGAGTGCGCTCGACGACGACGAGCTGCGCGAGCGCGCCTCAGCCGGAACGCTGCAGGAGCTCGACGGCATCGGGAAGTCGACGGCGGGCGTCATCGCCGAGGCCGTGGCCGGCGAGGTGCCGGAGTACCTGGCGTCGCTCCAGGAGAAGTCCGGCGGCCCGCTCGTCGACGGCGGCGAGGACCTCTACGGGATGCTCCGCGGCGACTGCCACCTGCACTCGGACTGGAGCGACGGCGGCTCCCCCATCGACGAGATGGTGCTGACCGGCGTCGAGACCGGGCACGAGTGGATGGTGCTCACCGACCACAGCCCGCAGCTGCGCGTGGCCAACGGCCTGACGGTGGAACGGCTGCGGCAGCAGCTGAAGATCGTCGACGGCGTGAACCGTTCGCTCGCAGGCCAGTTCACACTGCTCAAGGGCATCGAGGTCGACATCCTCGACGACGGCTCGCTCGACCAGACCGACGAGATGCTGGGCCGCCTCGACCTCGTCACCGCCTCGGTCCACAGCAAGCTGCGGATGAACGCCGACCCGATGACGCGGCGGATGGTCGCCGCGGTGTCGAACCCGCGGGTCAACGTGCTGGGGCACTGCACGGGGCGGCTGGTCACCGGATCGCGCGGCACGCGCCCGCAGTCCGAGTTCGACGCCCGGGCGGTGTTCGAGGCCTGCGCCGAGCACGGCACCGCCGTCGAGATCAACAGCCGCCCCGAGCGCTGCGACCCGCCGGACGAGCTCGTGACCCTCGCGCTCGAGATCGGCTGCCTGTTCAGCATCGACTCCGACGCGCACGCGCCGGGGCAGCTGGACATGAAGGCGTACGGGTGCGAGCGGGCCGAGCGCCTCGGCGTGCCGGCCGACCGCATCGTCACGACGTGGGACGTCGAGCGGGTGCTGGGGTGGACGGGGACCGGGCGGTGAGCGGGCGCGTCACCACCGCGCTCGACGGCGTGCTGCGGGTCGAGCACGACGGCGCGCGACCGCCGTTCGACCAGGTGCGCACCCAGCTGGCCGAGGCCGTCGGCGACGGGCGCCTGTCCGAGGGCACGCGGCTGCCGACGGTCCGCGGCCTGGCCGAGGAGCTCGGGCTCGCCGCCAACACCGTCGCGCGGGCCTACAAGGAGCTCGAGGCCGCCGGGCTCGTCGTCACCCGGGGACGCCTCGGGACCGTCGTCGCGCCCCGCGGCGGGGGCGGCGCACGCGGCGGGGCATCCGTCCCGGACCCCGCGATGCGGCTGGCCGCGGCCGACTTCGCCCGCGCCGCACGGGCCGCCGGACTCACCGACGAGGCGGCCGTCGCGCTCGTCCGGGACGCCCTCGGGCACCTGCGCTGACGCTCCTCCCGCCCCGGCCGGACCCCGTTTTGGTGGTCGCGAGAATCTCCCCTATGCTTTCGGAGTCCTCGACGGATCCGATCCCGGGTTGTGCGACGGAGAGGGTCCGACGAGAGTCGGGTCCCCATCGTCTAGCGGCCCAGGACCCCGCCCTTTCACGGCGGTAGCACGGGTTCGAATCCCGTTGGGGATACGGTCTTGCACCAGCCAAGGCCCCGTAGCGCAGTTGGTTAGCGCGCCGCCCTGTCACGGCGGAGGTCGCGGGTTCGAGTCCCGTCGGGGTCGCTCCTTCACGAGAGGGGCCGGATACGTCCGGCCCTTCCGTGCAGGTCCAGGCCAGGTAGCTCAGTTGGTACGAGCGTCCGACTGAAAATCGGAAGGTCGGCGGTTCGACCCCGCCCCTGGCCACCACCACGAGCCGCAGTCCGCACCCCGGGCTGCGGCTCCTGTCGTCCCCGGCGAGTCGTCGTGCCCGGGCTCAGGTCAGCCAGGTCGACGTCGCGCCGAGCACCCGGCTGCCGTCGAGGTCCGCCAGCGAGAGGCCGACGAACGCGGAGGCCTGCTCGGTCGTCTGCCAGCGGAAGCGGGGTGCGTCCGTCGTCGCCGCCTCGACGATGACCGCCGCCGCGGACTCGGAGGTCTGTGCGTCGTCGAAGGCACCGGCGGTGCGGCGCAGGTAGGCGGCGAGCAGCTCGGCGTACGGGTCGTCGGCGTCCGCGTCACCCCCGCCCGTGTCGGCCCGGTGGACGTTGCCGGTGAAGTCGCTCGCGACCGCGCCCGGCTCGACGATGCTCACCGTCACCCCGAACGGGGTGACGACGGGAGCCAAGGACTGCATGAGGCCCTCGACGGCGAACTTCGCCGCGCAGTAGGCGTCCGCGAACGGCTGGCCGACCGCGCCGCCGACGCTCGTGACGGTGACGACGCGCCCGCGGCCGGCGGCGCGCATCGCGGGGAGGACGAGGCGGGTCATCCGCGCCACGCCGAGGTAGTTGACGTCGAGCTGCTCCTGGAGCTGGGCGTCGGTCAGCTGCTCGAGCGTCGCGACCGCCCCGCGGCCGGCGTTGTTGACGAGGACGTCGACACCCCCGTGGTCGGCCAGCACCCCCTCGACCGCGGCCCGGGCACCGTCGGCGTCGGTGACGTCCAGCGCCCGGACGTCGAGCTCGACGCCCGCCGCCTCGGCCGCCGCCCGCAGCCGGTCCGCCCGTCCGGTGTCGCGCATCGTCGCGACGACGGTGCGGCCGGCCCTCGCGAGGCCGACGGCGGTCGCCAGCCCCATCCCGCTCGACGTACCGGTGACCAGGGCGACCTCGCGACGCGACATGGCCGGAGCGTAGACCCGCCCGCAGCCTCCGCGGGAGGTCGCCGGTGTGACCGTCGAACCTTCCGGGTAGGTGCCCGGGGTGACGGTGGACCAGGCGCGCGGGGGACGCATCCGCGTCGGGACGTCGGGCTGGACCTACCCGCGCTGGCGGGGGGACTTCTACCCCCGCGGCCTGGTCCGGCGCGAAGAGCTGCGGTACGCCGCCGAGCGGATGGGCGCCCTCGAGGTCAACGGCTCGTTCTACTCCCTGCAGCGGCCGACGACCTACGCGCACTGGCGCGAGCAGGTCCCCGACGGCGTCGAGCTCGCCGTCAAGGGTGGCCGGTTCGTCACCCACCTCAAGCGCCTGCGCGACGTCGAGGTGCCGCTCGCCAACTTCTTCGCCTCGGGCGTGCTGGCGCTCGGACCCACCCTCGGCCCGGTGCTCTGGCAGCTGCCCGAGCGGCAGGAGTACGACGCCGCGCTCCTCGCCGACTTCTTCGCGCTCCTCCCCCGGACCGTCGGTGACGCGGCCGCGCTCGCCCGGCGGCACGACGCCAAGGTCCCCGAGGCCCGCGCCCTGACCCGGGCCCCGCGCGGGCTGGCCTCGCGTCGCATCCGGCACGCCCTCGAGTTCCGCAGCGCGACGTTCTGCACCGACGAGGCGGTCGACCTCATGCGCCGCCACGACGTCGCGACGGTGGTCGCCGACACCGCCGGGCGGTGGCCGACGGCCGCCGCCGTCACGAGCGACCTCGTGTACGTCCGCCTCCACGGCGACACCGAGCTCTACGCGAGCGGCTACTCCGACGCCGCCCTGGACCGGTGGGCCGAGCGCTGCCGCGGCTGGGCGCAGCGCCACGACGTCGTCGTCTTCTTCGACAACGACGCGCGAGGCCACGCGCCGCACGACGCGGTCCGGCTCATCGCCCGCCTCGGCGACCACCACGTCCCGGTGACGCACCGACCCTGACCCTGCGGGTTGCACACCCCGGGGGGTATCTGTACCCTCAGGCACGACCCCGCCGCCGGACCCCAGGACCCCACCGTGCTCGCTGCCGCTCTCGGACTCGTCGTCGGCGTCGTCCTCGGCACGCTCGGTGGCGGCGGCAGCGTCCTGGCCGTCCCGGCGCTCGTCTACGCCCTCGGCCTCTCGCCGCACGACTCGACGACCGGGTCGCTCGTCATCGTCGTGGCGTCCTCGACCGCGGGGGCCCTGGCCCACGGCCGCCGCGGCCACGTCCGTCTCGGCCGCGGGCTGGCGTTCGCCGCGTCCGGCCTGCTCACCTCGGTCGTCGCGGCCCACCTGTCCGCCAACCTCCCCGACCTGCTGGTCCTCACCGGCTTCGCCGCGGTCATGGCGGCCGCCGCGCTCGTCACGTGGCGCGGCGCCGGTCGCGCCACGGTCGCCGCGGACGGGCCCACGCACGGCTCGACCCTGCGGACCGTGGCCGCCGGAGCGGCCGTCGGCGCCCTCATCGGCGTCTTCGGCGTCGGCGGCGGTTTCCTCGCGGTGCCGGCGCTGGTCGCGACCGCCGGCTTCACGATGGCCGACGCCGTCGGCACCTCGCTCGTCGTCATCGCCCTCAACGCGAGCGCCGCGCTCGCCACCCGGGCCACGACCTCCCACGTCGAGTGGTCGGTGGTCGGCCCCTTCGCGGCCGCCGCGGCGCTGGCCGCGGTCGGTGGACAGCTCTTGTCGACCCGGGTGTCCGCGCCCGCCCTGCAGCGGACCTTCGCGGCACTCCTCGCCACGCTCGCCGGATGGGTCCTCGTCGACCAGCTCGTCCTCCACTGACCCTCCACCGGTGTCCGGAGCCGCGTGACGCCACGGTGACGCCATCCCTCTTGCGGATGACGTCATCGTGGTGTCATAGTGGCGTCATGGACCTCACGCCCTACGTCGCCCGCCTCCAGCGCGACCTCGTCGTCGCGGCCCGGGCCGGGGGACCCGAGGCGTCGGAGCTCGCCGAGCTCGTCGCCGGCACCCTCGAGCCGTCCGCCCGGATGCTCCTCCTCGACGCGGTCGTCGAGGCCGCCGCCGAGGTGAGCGAGCGGATGGCCCCGGGCTCGGTCGACGTCCGGTTGCGGGGGCGCGACCTCGACCTCGTCGTCTCTCCCGCCGTGCCCGACCTCGCGCCGGCCCCGACCCCCGTCCCCGTCGTCGCCGACGCGGACGACGACGAGGCCGGCGGCACCGCCCGCCTGAGCCTGCGCCTGCCCGAACGCCTCAAGCCCCGCGTCGAGGAGGCGGCCGAGGCCGCCGGGATGTCCGTCAACGCCTGGCTCGTCCGCACGGTGGCCGCCGCGGTCGCCGACCCCGCCTCCTCGCCGACGGCGGGCCACCAGGTGCCGCCGGTGAGGACCGGCCAGCGCCACACCGGCTGGGTGCGCTAGCCCCCGCCAACCGGCCGGGGACCACGCCCGGCTCCACCAGAACCCCACCGCCACAGCCCGACCCGCCACGGGAGGATCCGCCATGCCCACCTTCAGCACCGCAGGACCGGTCACGCTCCACGTCGACGTGTCAGGCGCCGACCTCACCGTCCGCGCCTCCGCCACGGACGAGACCGTCGTCGACGTCCGGCCGCACAACCCCGGGCGCCAGGGCGACGTCGACCACGCCGCCGCCGTGCTCGTCGAGCACACGGACGGCCGCGTCGTCGTCCGCTCGCCGCGCTCCGTGGCCGGCCGGCTGCGGGCCATGGTCGGCACCGGCGACCGCGCCGACATCGTCGTCGGGCTGCCGGAGGGCTCCGGCCTCGAGGTCCGCGGCTGGGGCGGCGTCCGCGCGACGGGGACCCTCGGGACGGTCGATGTCGACACCTCGATGGGCGACATCACGCTCGAGCGCACCGGTGCCCTCCGCGGCCGCACGTCGATGGGCGACGTCCGCGTCGGCACGGCGCAGGGCCGGGTCGAGCTGCGCACGTCGGCGGGGAGCATCCGCGTCGAGGACGCCGGCGACGAGACGACCGCGCGGACGGCCGCCGGTGACGTCACGGTCGGCACCGGACGTGGGCCGCTGCACCTCTCGACGACCGCAGGCGACGTCCGCGTCGAGCGGGCCGACCGCGGCGTCACGGCCAAGGCCTCGGCCGGCGACGTCCGCGTCGCGGTCGTGCGCGGCGGCACGGTGAGCGTCGACAGCGCCTACGGGCGGGTCGAGGTCGGTGTCGCCGACGGCGTCGCCACCTGGCTCGACGTCGAGGCCCGGCACGGCACCGTCCGCAGCGACCTCGAGGCGAGCGCCCCTCCGGCCGAGGGCGAGCCGACCGTCGAGGTCCGGGTGCGCGCCGGCTACGGCGACGTCGTCCTGCGGCGCGCCTGACCGCCCGCCACCCACGCCCTGCCCACCACCCGGAACCGCTCGAGAGGACCACCATGACCAGCACCCCGGCCGTCGAGATCCGCGGCCTGCACAAGTCCTTCGGGGACCACGTCGTCCTCGCCGGTGTCGACCTCACGGTCGCGCCCGGGACCGTCCACGCGCTCCTCGGCCCCAACGGCGCCGGCAAGACGACGACGGTCAACATCCTCACGACCCTCCTCGCGCCGGACGCCGGCACGGTGGCGGTCCTCGGCCACGACGTCGCGCGCGAGCCGCGGCTCGTCCGTGCGTGCATCGGGCTCACCGGGCAGTTCGCCGCGGTCGACGACCTCCTGACCGCCCGGGAGAACCTCGTCCTCGTCGGCCGGCTGCACCACCTGCCCGCCACCGAGGTGCGTCGACGCTCCGCCGAGCTGCTCGAGCGCTTCGGGCTCGCCGACGTCGCCGACCACCGGCCGTCCACGTTCTCGGGCGGGATGCGCCGCCGCCTCGACCTCGCGATGGGGCTCGTCGGGCGGCCGAGCGTCCTCGTGCTCGACGAGCCGACCACCGGCCTCGACCCCCGCAGCCGACGGTCGACCTGGGACGTCGTGCGCGAGCTCGTGGCCGAGGGCGTCACCGTCCTGCTGACCACGCAGTACCTCGAGGAGGCCGACCAGCTCGCCGACCACGTCTCGCTCCTCGACGGCGGCCGGGTCGTCGCCGACGGCACCCCTGCCGAGCTGAAGCGCCGAGTCCCCGGCGCCCACGTGCGCCTCACCGTGGCCGACCACGCCGCCCTCGACGCCGCGCGGCGAGCGGTGGGCGGCGAGCCCGACCCTGACGCGCTGACCCTCGACGTGCCGGGCTCCGGCGACGTCGCCGTCCTGCGCGCCCTCCTCGACCGGCTCGACGACGCGCAGGTCCGGGTCGACGACCTCGCCATCCGCACCCCCGACCTCGACGACGTCTTCCTGGCCCTCACCGGCCGACCCACCCCCGCCGACCCGGCCGAGGAGGCCCTGCGATGAGCACCGCCAGCACCGTCCCCACCCGCTCGCACCCGGTCGCCGACGCGATGACCATGCTCGGCCGGCAGCTGCGCCACGCCCGCCGCTACCCCGAGCTGACGGTCATCGTCCTGCTCGTGCCCGTCGTCCTGCTCGTCCTCTTCGTCCTCGTCTTCGGGGGCACGCTCGGCGCGGGCCTCGGGCCGGTCGCCGGTGGCGGGCGCGGCGCCTACGCCGACTACGTCCTGCCGGGCATCCTCGTGATGACCATCGCGTCCATCGCCCAGGGCACGTCCACGACGATGGCGATGGACACCACGCAGGGCATCATCGACCGGTTCCGGACGCTGTCGATCTCCCCCGGCGCCGTGCTCTCCGGGCACGTGCTCGCCGCGACCATCCAGTCCGTGGCCTCGATGGCCGTCGTCACCGGTGTCGGGCTGGCCGTCGGGTTCCGGCCCCGGGCGTCGCTCACCGACTGGCTGCTCGTCCTCGCCCTCCTCACGGGGCTCTCCCTCGCCGTGTCGTGGCTGTCGGTGGCCCTCGGGCTGGCCTCCCGCACCGTCGAGAGCGCGAGCAACTACCCGATGCCGCTCGTCCTCCTGCCCTTCCTCGGCAGCGGCTTCGTGCCGACGGGGTCGATGCCGGCCGGCCTCGCCTGGTTCGCCGAGCACCAGCCCTTCACGCCCGTCATGGACACGGTGCGCGGCCTGCTCCTCGGCACCGGGGTGACGGCCGGCACCGCGTGGCTCGCCGCCGGCTGGTGCGTCGTCATGGCGGTCGCGGGCTGGTGGCTGGCCCGCCGGCTCTACGCGCGCCCGCGCCGGGCCTGACCCGACGTCGCCGCGTCGTCCTCCAGGAGGGCCACGAGCCCGCGGGCCACGAGCGTGCCCGGGTCGTCGTCCACGACGAGCTCGCAGCGGGCCCAGGGCTCGGGCAGCGCCGCCTCGGCTGCCGCCGACTCAGCCGCCTCGACGTACCCCGGGTAGCGGGTCGTGCCGCCGGCCAGCACGACGCGCGCGGGGTTGAGGAGCGTGACGACGGTGGCGAGACCGCGCCCGAGCGCGGCGCCGGCCCGCGCGACGGCGTCGGTCGCCGCCGGGTCGCCCCCGGCGACGAGGGCCGCGACCTCGGCGCCCGGTCGCCCGAGTGCCTCGACGACGGCCCGACCGGAGGCGACGTCGTCGAGGGTCGCGGTGTCGCGGCCGGCCAGGTCGACGGGGACGCTCCCGAGCTCGCCGGCCCAGCCGTCCGCGCCCTCGAGCACGTTCCCCCCGCTGACGACGCCGGCGGCGATGCCGGTCCCGACCACGACGACGACGAGGTCGCGCACCTCCGGCGCCGCGGCACGGGCCGCCGCGAGCGCGGCGCGGACGTCGTTGACGACTACCGGCGCTCCTGCGGCCGTCGGCCGTGGTCGCCATCCGGCGAGGAGCGGCAGGACGTCCGAGACGACCACCCGCCCCTCGGGGTCGACGAGCCCCGGCACGGCGACCGCGACCGAGCGCGTGCTCGGATGCTCCGCCACGACCTCGCCCACGAGGCGGTCGAGCCGTTCCCCGGTCGTGCCCGGGCCGGTCGGCTCGAGGACCTCCGCCACCACCGAGCCGTCCGCGGCGAGCGCCCGCAGGAGGGCCTTGGTCCCACCCACGTCGGCCACGACCAGCACTGCGTCACCCGGCTCCACACCGCCCACCCTAGGAGGTACGACGGGTCGGCCCGGGCCGCCGGCGGGCCGGCGCGACACGACGGAAATCCCGTGGACCCTCACCCCCACCTCGCTACGGTGGGCCGGGGTCGATGTCCGGGTCACCCCTGATGTGCGGGCGGCAGGAGGCACGCCACGGTGGGGACCATGACGAGGATGTGGGGTCCGGGGCTGCGGCTGGGCCTGGGGACGGCGGCCGCCGCCGCGGTGCTGGCGCTCGCGCTGCCGCGGGTGGCGGGGACGTCGTGGCGGCCCATCGCCCAGGCCCTGACCCACCCGAGCCCGCTCCAGCTGGGGCTCCTCACGGTGCTGTGGCTGGCGGGCCTGTGGGTGCACACCCCGTCGCTCACGGCAGCCCTGCCGGGCCTCAGCCACCGTCGCGCCCTCCTCCTCAACCTGTCCGGCTCGTGCGTCTCGAACCTCCTGCCGCTCGGCGGCGCCGCGGGGACGGTCGTCAACTGGCGGATGGCCCGCGGCTGGGGCTTCGGCTCCGCCGCCTTCGGGCGCTGGGCGCTCGTGACCAACCTCGCGGACACGGCGGTCAAGCTGCTCCTGCCGGGAGTCGTGCTGTGCTGGTTCGCTTTGTCCGGTGACCGCGGCACCGCGCGCCTGGCGGTCCCGGGGGCGCTCGGCCTGCTCCTGCTCCTCGTCCTCCTCAGCGGGGTCGTCCTCGTCGGACGCGACGACCGGGCCGTGCGGCGGGCCGGTCGCACGCTCGATCGCCTCGCCGCCCGCCACCGCCGGGTGCCGGCGGCCCCCGAGGGCTGGGGCGAGCGGGGCGCCCGCTTCCGCGCCGAGAGCGCCGACCTCGTGCGTCGCGGCTGGGCGCGGATGCTCGGGGCCAAGGTGCTGTACGCGCTCTTCCAGGCGCTCCTGCTGTGGGCGTGCCTCGTCGTGGTGGGGGCGCCGGCGGCGCCGTTGCTCGTCGCGTCGGCCTTCGTCGTCGAGCGGCTGCTGTCGATGCTCGTCATCACGCCGGGCGCGACGGGGGTCGTCGAGGTCGGGATGGCCGGAGCGCTCACCGCGCTCGGCACCCCCGCCGCGCCGGCCGCCGCGGGGGTGCTGCTCTACCGCGCGTTCGTCGTCGGGATGGAGGTGCCGGTCGGCGGCCTCGCGCTCGGCGGGTGGTGGCTCGCGCACCGCCGCGCGGCTCGACGCGTCCACGGTGCGGTCGGCGTGCACCCGGCGCCCGCCGTGGAGGTGGTCGGGGCGCATGATGCGGGGAGCATCCCGACCGAAGGAGCACCTCGATGGAGTACACCCGCCTCGGCAGCACCGGGCTCACCGTCAGCCGGCTAGCGCTCGGCTGCATGAGCTACGCCGACGGCTCGCGCGGCTACCACCCGTGGGCCCTCGACGAGGAGGCGTCCGGAGCGTTCTTCCGGCAGGCCGTCGAGCTCGGTATCACTTTCTGGGACACCGCGAACGTCTACAGCGCAGGGACGTCCGAGGAGTTCGTGGGGCGGGCCATCCGGACCTACAGCCGCCGCGAGGACATCGTGCTCGCCACCAAGGTGCACGGGAAGATGCACGACGGCCCCGGTGGGAGCGGCCTCTCCCGCAAGGCGATCCTCGAGCAGGTCGACGCGTCGCTGCGCCGGCTGCAGACCGACCACGTCGACCTCTACCAGATCCACCGCTTCGACCCCGAGGTCCCCGTCGAGGAGACGATGGAGGCCCTCCACGACGTCGTGCGCGCCGGCAAGGCTCGCTACATCGGGGCGTCGTCGATGTGGGCCTGGCAGCTCGCGACGATGCAGCACGCCGCGGACCTGGGCGGCTGGACCCGCTTCGTGACGATGCAGGACCAGTACAGCCTGCTCATGCGTGAGGAGGAGCAGGAGATGTTCCCCCTGCTCTCGCACCAGGGGCTCGGCGCGCTTCCGTGGAGCCCGCTGGCGCGCGGGCGGCTCGCGCGGCCGTGGGGCGAGCAGACCGGGCGCTCCGACACCGACGAGTTCGGCAAGCGGCTCTACCAGGACGGCGACGGCGAGATCGTCGGCGCGGTCGAGGCCGTGGCGCGCGAGCGCGGGGTGGCGATGTCGACCGTCGCGCTGGCGTGGGTGCTGCGCAACCCGGTCGTCACCGCCCCCATCGTCGGGGCCACCAAGCCGCACCACCTGCCGGACGCCGTCGCCGCGCTCGGCCTGGAGCTGACGGACGACGAGGTGTCAGCGCTCGAGTGTGCCTACACGCCGCGGCGGCCGACGGGCTTCTGACCGCCGTCGCCGGTCAGGCCTCGGGCACGCCTGCCGCGCAGGCCTCCCGGATGCGCGCCACGACCATCTGCATGGTCAGCCGGGCGCGCGCCGGGTCGCCGGTGAGGAAGTAGTGGTCGGCGCCCGGCGTCACGTCGTGCAACACGTCGACGCCGGCGGCGCGCAGCCGGGCGGCGTACCGGTCGCCGTCCGGTCGCAACGCGTCGTGCTCGCCGGTCAGGACGACGGTCGGCGGCAGGCCGGCGAGGTCGGGCGCGAGCAGCGGTGAGGCGTAGGGCTCCTCGCGTCGGGCGACATCCGGGAAGTAGACCCGGCGGACGAGGCGGCGCAGGGCCGGGTCGACCATCCCCGGGCGGTCCTCGACGTCGGAGGCGAGGTCGAGCGCGGGGACGCCGAGGACCTGGAGGACCGGCGCGCACGAGCCGGCGTCGCGCGCCATGAGGCAGACCGCGGCGGCCACCTGACCGCCGGCGCTGAAGCCGCTGACGACGAGGCGCGTGCCGTCGAGGCCGTGCTCGTGCCCGGCCGCCGCGAGGTGGGCGACGACGTCGTGCCCCTCCTCCTGGCCGACGGGGTAGCGCGCCTGCGGACCGACGGACCAGTCCACGTTCGCCACCGCGACGCCGGCGGTCGCTGCGAGGTAGCGGCACCACCAGTCGTCCATCTCGGGGTAGCGCATGACGAAGGCGCCGCCGTGGAAGTGGACGACGACCGGAGGCGCCTCAACGCCGGGCGGGCGGTACAGGTCGACCCGCACCGGCCCGTGGCGCGTCGGGACGCGCAGGCGCTGCGGGGCGGGCAGGTCGCTGCCCGCGAAGCGCAGCGGCTCGCCGTAGCGCACGGTGAACCGCGCCGAGACCTGCATCGCGAGCGCACGAACGTCGTCGAGGAGGGTCACGCCGCGTGGTTCGTCGCCTCCGGTGCGGGCGGATGGCCCTCCGGTCAGGCCTGGCGCGGGCCCAGCTCGTCGAGCACCGCGCGCACGCCGGCCGCGACGACGCCGGCGTCGGTCGTCACGGCGAGGAACCCGATGCCGTGCGCCCGCAGCCGGTGGGCGACCGCCGGGCTGCCCGCGAAGGCCCCGACGAGGATCCCCTGCCGGTCGGCGGCCGCGACGACGCGGGCGAGGGGACCGCCCGGCGTGGTGTCGTCGAGGAGCGCGTCGACGGTCGTGCCGAGGGCGAGGGCGAGGTCCAGCGGGCCGACGAAGAGGCCGTCGACGCCAGGGGTGGCGGCGATCTGCTCGACCTCGTCGAGGGCGCCGACGGTCTCGACCATCGCCCAGCAGCGCACGAGCTCGTTCGCGGTGGCGGTGTCCGGGGCGTCGACTCCCCACATCGGTGACCACGGGCCCCAGCTGCGGTCCCCGAGGGGCGGGTAGCGGGAGGCGAGGGCCGCGCGCTCGGCGTCGCCGGCGCCGGTGACCGACGGCACGACCACCCCGTGGGCGCCGGCGTCGAGGGCGGCCCCGATCCAGGCGGGGTCGACGGCAGGGACGCGGACGAGGAACGGGTGGTGGGCCGAGGTCAGCGCGCGCCCGGCGGCGTGGAGGGCGGCGCGGTCGAGGGCGCCGTGCTGCGCGTCGAGGGCGAGCCAGTCGACGCCGCTGCCCGCGAGCCGCAGGAGCAGGTCGACGTCGGCCGTCATCGTCCAGATGCCCCGGGAGTCCTCCATCCGGGCATCGTGCCAGCCGGGGGGCTGCGCGGTGCGGCGGCGAGCCGGTCGACCGACGGCCGGCGGGGGTCCGGAGACGAGGAGCCGGTCGGCCCAGACCGGCAGGCGGGGGTCCGGAGACGAGGAGCAGGTCCGCCCAGGACCGGCAGGCGGGGGTCCGGAGACGAGGGGCAGGTCGGCCGAGGACCGGCAGACGGGAGGCGAGCCGCAGGTCGGCCGAGGACGGCTCCGGCAGGACAAAGGAGTCCGCCCGTCGCTGTCGTTCGCTCCCGTCGCCGACGCAACCATGACGAGCGGTCAGAAGCATGTCGCACGAAAGCAACCGCCCGCTCATCCCGGTTGCTCCAGCAGGTGACGCACACGCGCCCGCTCGTCATGGTTGCTCCAGGGGTGGACGCACGCGCGGCCGCTCGTCATGGTTGCTCCAGCAGGTGACGCACACGCGACCGCTCGTCATGGTTGCTCCAGGGGCGGACGCGAACGACAGCGGCCGACAGAGCACTTCTCCCTCGCCCGCGCCGCCGCCGGCTGACAGTCCTCGGGGACGCCGGCGACCCCGGCGCCGGCCGCCCCCGACCCGTTCCACGTGACGTCCCTCCCAGCCGGCCGTCGCGCCGCCCGCCCGGTGGGACGATCGAGGTGGCGGTGGCGCGCGCCCGGCGGCGCGGCTCTCCCGACGCCGCCGCCGGTAGGAGCACCACGATGTCAGCAGCCCTCGCCCGGCCGAGCCCGCCGCGAGCAAGGACCCGCTCCCTCCCACCCCGCGCGGTCTCCGCCGTGGTCGCGGTCGTCGAGCTGGGGCTGCTCTACCTCGTCCAGGTGTGGCCGGGCTGGCGCACCCTGCCCCTGCTCACGCCGGCCGCCGAGGAGCTCGTGCCGTGGGTGGTCGGAGCCCTGTGGACGGGCGTCGTCCTCGAGACCGTCGCGCTCGTCGTCCGGACGCGCTGGTGGCGGGCCGTCGCCGACCTCACGTCCTCTGCCGTCGGCCTCGCTGCGTCGGTCGCCGCGTGGGACCTCTTCCCCGTCGTGGCGGGGAGCCCGTGGCGCACGCCGCTGCGGGCCGCTCTCGTGGTGGCGATCGTCGGCGGGGTGGCGGGCGTCGTCTCCTCGCTCGTGCGCATCCTCGGTGGCCGCCCGCCCGACCCGGACGCTCGCCGGCGCCGCCACTGACTGCCCGGCGCCCGGGGCCGGCCGTCGACGCGACGGTCGGCTCAGTAACCCCCGAGGGCGCGAACCGTGGCGAGGGTGTCGACCTCGTCGACCGGCTTGTCGTCGCGGTAGCGCAGGACACGGGCGAACCGCAGCGCGACGCCGCCCGGGTAGCGGGTCGAGCGCTGCACGCCGTCGAGGGCGATCTCGACGACCTGCTCGGGGCGGACCGTCACGACGTACCCGTCGCTCGGCCCGTCGGCGAGCTCGGTGAACCGCTCGGTCTGCCAGCGCAGCATCTCGTCGGTCATCCCCTTGAAGGTCTTGCCGACCATGACGAGCTCGCCGGTCCCGGCATCGCGGGCCCCGAGGTGGATGTTGGACAGCCAGCCGCGCCGGCGGCCGGAGCCCTGCTCGACGGCGAGCACCACGAGATCGAGCGTGTGCGTCGGCTTGACCTTGACCCAGCCGCTCCCCCGGCGACCCGCGGCGTACGGCGCGGCGGCGTCCTTGACGACGACCCCCTCGTGGCCGTCGGCGACCAGCCGCCCGAAGAAGGCGCCGGCCTCGGCGGGGTCGGCCGTCACGAGCCGGGGCACGAGCAGGTGCGGCGCCAGCGCGGCGAGCACCTCGTGCCGCTCGCGGGCCGGCGCGTCGACGAGGTCGCGACCGTCGGCGTGCAGCACGTCGAAGAGGAACGTTGTCAGGGGCACCTCGGCCCGCAGCCGCTCGACGTCGGCCGAGCTCGCGGTGCGCGCCCCGGTCACCTGGAAGGGCGCCGGCCGGCCGTCGTCACCGAGGACGATGGCCTCGCCGTCGAGCACGAGGTCGCCGCCGGGGAGGGCCGCGACCGCCTCGACGACCTCGGGCAGCCGCTCGGTGATCTCGTCGAGGCTGCGGGTGAAGACCGTGACCTCGCCCTCGCGCCGGTGCACCTGGACCCGGATGCCGTCGAGCTTGCCGTCGACGAGCAGCTCGGCCCCGCCGAAGCCCTCGACCGCCTCGTCCGTCGTCTTGGCCGACCCGGCGAGCATCGGGCGCAGCGGCCGCCCCACGACGAGCCCCACCTCCTCGAGGGCCGGCTGCCCGCCCGTGGCGGCGATGCCGGCCACCTCGTGGGCCGAACCGGCGAGCATGACCGCCCGGCGCACGACGGCGTCGGGCACCTCGAAGGCGCGGGCGAGGGCGGCGAGCACGACGCCGTCGAGCGCTCCCTGGCGGAGGTTGCCGGTCATGAGGTCGCGCAGGAACCGCTGCTCGTCGGCGGTCGCCCGGCCGAGGAGCCCGCCCAGCTCGGCCCGGCGGGACGCCGTGGACCCGGCCCCCGCCGTGGCGGCGAGCCGGTCGAACGCGGCGTCGACCCCGGCGACGGTCAGCGTCGGCTCGGCGGCCGGCTCGGGCAGCCGCGACAGCGAGCGGTGGCCGACACCCAGCCGGCGTTGCGGCAGCACGCCGGACAGGAACGCGACGACGGTGCCGACCTCGGCGGCGTCGGCGCGGGCGAGGAGCGCGGCGATGGCCTCGGTCTTCGCGGTGCGCGAGCGCGTGGCCGCGACCTCCTGCGACGTGGCGACGAGCTCGGCCAGCGTGACGTCCATCCGGTCATCCTGCCCGCCGCCACCGACAGGGAGGGCGTCAGCGCGCGAGGCGCATCGGCACGTGCGGGATGCCGTCCTCGACGAACTCGGCGCCGTCGCGCGCGAACCCGAGCCCGGCGTACCAGTGCTCGAGGTGGCTCTGGGCGTCGAGCACGACCGGGCCGCGGGTCGCCGCGAGCACGGCGAGGACCAGCTCGCGCGCCACCCCGGCCCCGCGGGCCGACGCCGCCGTCGCCACCCGGCCGATGCGCAGCACCCCGCCCCCGTCGTCGAGCACCCGCAGCGTCGCCACGACCTCACCCGACCCCGACTCGGACCACCACTGCACGGCGCTCGGCTCGAGGTCACGGCCGTCGAGGTCGGGGTAGAGGCACTCCTGCTCGAGGACGAAGACGTCCTGCCGCAGGCGCATCAGCGCGTAGAGCACCTCGGCGGGCAGGTCACGGGTCGGGGCGGAGCGGACGACGGGCACGCCGTCCACCCTAGGGACCCCCACGACGCACGGACGCGTGTGAGCTCGCCGGGGACGTCCGGCGAGCCCACACGCGTTCGCGGTGGGGGCGGGGTCAACCGCGCGCGACCTCCGCGGCCTCGCTCGGGGTGCCGTCGCCCTCGCCGAGCACCGGCTCGTCCGCCGGCTCGACGGAGAGCGCGAAGTCGTCGCCGTGCAGCGTCGCGCCGGTCACGACGGCCTTCTCGACGGCGGCCACGGCGTACTTGCGCCGGACGACGACGGGGTCCTCGCGCAGGTCCCTGACGAGGGCCCAGGCCAGCCCCACCATGACGAGCGCGAACGGCAGCGCCGCGACGATCGTCAGGTTCTGCAGCCCGGTCAGCGCCGAGTCACCGCCGACCAGCAGCATGACCGCCGCGACGGCGCCGGTCGCGACGCCCCAGAAGACCACGTTCCAGCGGCTCGGCTCCATCGTCCCGCGCTGCGACAGGGTGCCCATGACGATGGAGGCCGCGTCCGCGCCCGAGACGAAGAAGATCGCGACGAGGACCATGACGACGACGGTCGTGAGGCCGGCCAGCGGCATGGTGTCGAGGAGGCCGAACAGCTGCCCCTCGGACGTCGACTGCCCGGCGAGGTCGGTGCCGTTCTGCTGCGCGTGGATGCCCGCGCCGCCGAAGATCGCGAACCACACGAGGCTGACGAGGCTCGGGACGAGCAGCACGCCGGTGACGAACTGGCGGATGGTGCGGCCGCGCGAGATGCGGGCGATGAACATGCCGACGAAGGGCGTCCACGACATCCACCAGGCCCAGTAGAAGACGGTCCAGCCGGACAGCCAGTCGGCCATCCCGTCGCCACCCGCGGCGTCGGTGCGCGCCGACATCATCGCGAGGTCCTGGAAGTACGAGCCGACCGCGGTGGGGACGAGGTCGAGCATGAAGACGGTCGGGCCGACGACGAAGACGAACACGGCGAGGCCGATGGCCAGCACCATGTTGATGTTCGAGAGCCATTGGATGCCCTTGGCGACGCCGGAGACCGCCGAGAGGATGAACGCGACGGTCAGCAGCGCGATGACGCCGACGAGCACGCCGTTGCCGACCGCACCGATACCGGCGACGATCTCGAGGCCGCTGCCGATCTGGAGCGCGCCGAGGCCGAGCGAGGCGGCCGACCCGAAGAGCGTCGCGAAGATCGCGAGCATGTCGATGACGCGGCCGGCGCCACCGGTCGCGCGCTTCTCGCCGATGAGCGGGATGAACGCGGAGGACACCAGCTGCGAGCGCCCCTTGCGGAAGACGCCGTACGCGATGGCGATGCCGACGACGGCGTAGATCGCCCACGGGTGGAGCGTCCAGTGGAAGAGCGTCGTGGCCATCGCGGTCTGCACGGCCTGCGGGTTGCCGGCCTCCCCGGTGCCGGGCGGCGGAGTCACGAAGTGCGACAGCGGCTCGCTGACGCCGTAGAACATCAGGCCGATGCCCATGCCCGCCGAGAACATCATCGCGATCCACGAGACGGTGCGGAACTCGGGCTCCTCGTCGTCGGTACCCAGCGGGATGTCACCGAACCGGCTGACGGCCAGCCAGATGACGAAGGCGACGAACCCCGAGGCGAGCACGACGAACATCCAGCCCATGTTCGTCACGGACCACCCGAGGGCGGAGTCCGACGCCGCCGAGAGCGTGTCCGTGCTGAGGAACCCCCAGGCGACGAAGGCCACGGCGATCGCCGCGACGACGCCGAAGACGACCTTGTCGACGGTCGCACCGCGCGCCGTCTGCTCGACGACGTCGATGCCGAGGACGGGGTGCGGCGCCTCGTCGGCGACCGGGGCGCGGGTGCCGTCGTCGTCGGTGGGCGGTGGGGTGGGCTCGGGGGTGGTACGGATGTCTGTGCTCACGCTCGTGGTGTGTGCCGCGGGGTGCCCGCGGCCCTCCGTTCTCGCTCTGCTCGGGGGTACTCGGTCAGGTCAACCTTTCAACCACACCACCGATGCGCCGCTCGCTCAAACCGGCTCGTGGGCGCGGCGCCGCACGCCGTGCGCGTCGAACCCCTGCTGACCTGCGGGGACGCCGGACCTATTCCCCGGCCCGGCGAGACGGTCGTCACGCCCCGCCGCGGAACCCACGTCCCCCCCGCAGCCGTGGCGCCGCGCTGCGGCTCAGACGGCGAGCCGGTAGCCGATGCCGGGCTCGGTGACGATGTACCGCGGCGCCGACGGGTCCGCCTCGAGCTTGCGGCGCAGCTGGTTGCCGTAGACGCGCAGGTAGTTGGACTCGCGGCCGTACCCCGGCCCCCAGACCGCCCGCAGCAGGTCGGCCTGGGTGACGACGCGGCCGCGGTGGCGCGCGAGCTCGGCGAGCAGCCGCCACTCGGTCGGGGTGAGGTGCACCGGGGAGCCGTCGCGCGTCGCCGACAGCGTCGCGAAGTCGAGCGTGAACGCGTCCGTGACGACCGGACCGACCGCGGCGAGCCCCTCGTCCTCACCGCCGCGCCGCAGCGCCGAGCGCACCCGGGCCATCAGCTCGTCCATCCCGAAGGGCTTGGTCACGTAGTCGTCGGCGCCCTCGTCGAGCGCCTCGACCTTGTCGTCGGACTGGTGGCGCGCCGACAGGACGACGACGGGCACGCGGGAGCGGGCGCGGATGCGCCGCAGCACCTCGACGCCGTCGAGGTCCGGCAGCCCGAGGTCGAGCACGACGAGGTCCGGCGGGGCGTCGGCGACGGTCGTCAGCGCGTCGTGGGCGGTGCCGACCTCCTCGACCTCGTAGCCGCGCGCCCGCAGGTTGATGCGCAGCGTGCGGCGCAGCGTGGGGTCGTCGTCGACGACGAGCACGCGCTGGCTCATCCGGCCTCCTCCTCGCTCGGCAGGTCGACGACCATCGTCAGGCCGCCACCGGGAGTGTCCTCGGCGGTCACCCTGCCACCCATCGCCTCGGCGAGCCCGCGGGCCACGGCGAGGCCGAGCCCGACGCCGTCACCACCCGGTGCGTCGCCGTGCCGCTGGAAGGGCAGGAAGATGCGGTCGCGGTCACCCTCCGGCACACCGGGTCCGGTGTCGACGACGCGGATGTGCACCCGCCCGCCGAGCGCGCTCGTCGTGACCCGCACGCAGCCGGGAGCCGGCTGGTGGCGCAGGGCGTTCTCGACGACGTTGCCGAGCACCCGGTCGAGCAGCCCGGCGTCGGTGTGCACGACGCGTGCCGCGGGGTCGAGGTGCCACTGCACCCGCTCCGGTTCGGCGACGGCGTCGACGACCCCCGGCACGACCTCACCGAGGTCGACGGCCCGCGGGTGGGCGACGAGCGCGCCGGCCTGGAGGCGCGACATGTCGAGGAGGTTGCCGATGAGGGCGTCGAGCCGGTCGGCGGAGTCCTCGATGGCGGCCTCCAGCTCGGCCTCGTCCTCGGGGCTGAAGGTCACCTCGCTCGAGCGCAGGCTGCCGATGGCCGCCTTGATACCGGCGAGCGGTGTGCGCAGGTCGTGGGAGACGGCCGAGAGCAGCGCGGTGCGGGCCGAGTTGTCGCGGGCCAGCGCCGCGGCCTCACCGGCCGAGGCCTGGAGCGAGCGCCGCTGGAGGATGGCGCCCGCGTGCGCCGCGAAGGCCGCGAGCAACCGCTGGCGACCGGCGGGGACGGCGGCCCCGACGAGGACGAGGTCGTGCGCGTCGTCGGCCTCGGCGCGGGGCAGCCCCTCGCGGCGCAGGTCGTCGGGGGTGAGCGAGGCGTCGGTGGCGGCGACCACCTCGGAGCCCGACCGGCCGCGGTGCACGACGGCGGCGGCCTCGGCCCCGAACATCTCCACGGCCCGGGCGAGCAGCAGCGCGAGCTGGTCGGTCGAGCCGAGGAGGGTGTGGCTGAGCTCGGCCAGCGCCGACGCCTCGGCCTGCGCGCGCAGCGCCCGGTCGGCCCGCCGCGCGCTCCGGTGCACCACCCAGGCCACGGCGGCGGCCACGACGACGAACACGAGCAGGGCGACCGCGTTCTGCGGCTGCGAGATCGTCAGGCCACCGGTCGGCGGCGTGAAGAACCAGTTGAGGAAGAGCGACGACGTCAGCGCCCCGACGACCGCCGGGCCCATCCCGCCGAGGAGCGCGGTGAGGACGCTGAGCAGGAGGAACAGCGGCACCGTGAGGGGCAGGTCGGGGTCCTCCGGCAGGCCGACGAGGGCCTCGGTGAGGGCGAAGGGCCCGACCACGGCGAGGGCGTACCCCAGCCGCACCCGCCGCTTCGGCAGCGCGGCCCGTGAGACACGCCGGCCCTTGCCGTGCGCGAAGCGGTGGGTGACGACGTGCACGTCGATGTCGCCCGAGCGGGTGATGACCTCCTCGGTCGTGCTGGGGGACAGCAGGGTCCGCCAGCGAGCGCGCCGCGAGGAGCCGATGACGACCTGGCTCGCGTTGACGCCACGGGCGAAGTCGAGCACCGCCTCGGGCAGGTCGTCGCCCGTCACCGTGTGGAAGGAGCCACCGAGCTCGTCCGTCAGCCGACGCTGGGTCACGAGGTCGGGGAGTGTCGGCCCGGCGAGGCCGTCCGAGCGCGCGACGTGGACCGCCAGCAGCTCGCCGCCGGCGCCGCGGGCCGCGATGCGCGCCGCCCGGCGCAGGAGCACCTCGCCCTCCGGCCCGCCGGACACGGCGACGACCACCCGCTCGCGCGTCGGCCACGTCGCGTCGATGCCGTGGTCGGCGCGGTAGCGGCCGATGCCCTCGTCGACGCGGTCGGCGAGCCAGAGCAGCGCGAGCTCGCGCAGCGCCGAGAGGTTGCCGACCCGGAAGTAGTTGGCCAGCGCGGCGTCGACCTTCTCGGGGGCGTAGACGTTGCCGTGCGCCATCCGGCGGCGCAGTGCCTCGGGCGACATGTCGACGAGCTCGATCTGGTCCGCCGCCCGCACGACGGCGTCCGGCACCGTCTCGCGCTGGACGACGCCGGTGATCGCCGTGACGGCGTCGTTCAGCGACTCCAGGTGCTGGACGTTGACCGTCGAGACGACGTCGATGCCGGCCTCGAGCAGCTCCTCGATGTCCTGCCAGCGCTTCTCGTTCCGCGATCCGGGCGCGTTGGTGTGCGCCAGCTCGTCGACGAGGGCGACCTGCGGCCGCCGCGCCAGCAGGCGGTCGAGGTCCATCTCGTCGAGGGTCGCCCCCCTGTGCCCGACCCGGGCGCGGGGCACGAGCTCGAGGCCCTCGAGCAGCGCCCGGGTGTGCGCCCGCTCGTGGGTCTCGACGAGGCCGACGACGACGTCGGTGCCGCGGTCGAGCCGCCGGTGCCCCTCGTCGAGCATGGCGACGGTCTTGCCGACGCCCGGAGCCGCCCCGAGGTAGATGCGCAGCCGACCGCGTGCCATGACGCCATTCTCACCCGCGGCCGAGGGCGGCGAGCGCGACGTTGAGCTCGAGGACGTTGACGCGCTCCTGCCCGAGGACCCCGCCGAGCGGCGCGGGTCGCACGTGGTCGGCGACCAGGCGCAGCACCTGGGACACGTCGAGGCCACGGGCGGCCGCCACGCGCGGCGCCTGCCAGCGGGCGTACGCCGGCGAGACGTCGGGGTCGAGGCCGCTGGCGGAGGAGGTCAGCGCGTCAGCCGGGATCTCCTGCGGCGCATCCGGGTTGGCGGCGCGCAGGGCCTGCTCGCGCTCGGCGACCGCGGTCGCGAGGTCGGGGTTCGACGGGCCGAGGTTGGAACCACCGCTCGTCTCGCCGGAGGCGTCGGAGGCCGAGGGGCGGCCCTGGAACCACTCGGCGCCGCTCGGCGGCTGGCCGAGGAGGGCCGAGCCGACCTCGCGCCCGCCCACCTCCACCGGCTGGCCGGCCGCGCGGTCGGGCACGAGGAGCCCCACGGCGAGGATCGCGGCCGGGTAGAGGACGCCGCACAGGACGGTGAGGACGAGCAGCGCCTTGAGCGCCGCGGACAGCTGACGGGTCATGGTGGTCACCTCAGAGACCGGGGACGAGCGAGACGACGAGGTCGATGAGCTTGATGCCGACGAACGGCACGACCACCCCACCGAGCCCGAACACGAGCAGGTTGCGACGCAGCATCGCGTGCGCCGACAGGGCGCGGTAGCGGACTCCCTTGAGCGCCAGCGGGATCAGCGCGACGATGACGAGTGCGTTGAAGATGACGGCGCTGAGCATCGCCGACTCCGGGCTGGACAGGCCCATGACGTTGAGCGTCTGCAGGCCGGGGAAGATGCCGACGAACATCGCGGGGATGATCGCGAAGTACTTCGCGACGTCGTTGGCGATCGAGAACGTCGTCAGGGCGCCGCGGGTGATGAGCAGCTGCTTGCCGATGGCGACGACGTCGATGAGCTTCGTCGGGTCGGAGTCGAGGTCGACCATGTTGCCGGCCTCCTTCGCGGCGGACGTGCCGGTGTTCATCGCGACGCCGACGTCGGCCTGTGCGAGCGCCGGCGCGTCGTTGGTGCCGTCGCCGGTCATCGCGACGAGCCGCCCGCCGGACTGCTCCTTCTTGATGAGCGCCATCTTGTCCTCGGGCGTGGCCTCCGCGAGATAGTCGTCGACCCCGGCCTCCTCGGCGATCGCCTTGGCGGTCAGCGGGTTGTCGCCGGTGATCATCACGGTGCGGATGCCCATGGCCCGCAGCTGCTCGAAGCGCTCGCGCATCCCGGGCTTGACGACGTCCTTGAGGTGGACGACGCCGACGACGGTCGGCGCCCCGCCCGGCGCGGCCTCGGCGACGACGAGGGGCGTGCCGCCCGAGGCGCTGATGGCGTCGACGTGCATCTCGAGGTCGCCCCCGACCGTGCCGCCGTTCTCGCGGACCCAGGCGGTGACGGCGCTGCCGGCGCCCTTGCGGACCCGCGTGCCGTCGGGGAGGTCGACACCCGACATCCGCGTCGTCGCGCTGAACTCGACGACCTCGGCGCCGGCGCGACGCAGGGCCACCACGTCGCCGAGCGCGTCGGCGTCGACGCCGTCCTCGACGGTGTACTCGACGATGGAGCGGCCCTCGGGCGTCTCGTCGGCGAGCGAGGAGAGGTACGCGGTGCGGGCCAGGTCGGCGCGCGAGGCGCCGCCGACGGGCACGAGCTCGCTGGCGCGCCGGTTGCCGAAGGTGATCGTGCCGGTCTTGTCGAGCAGCAGGGTGCTGACGTCGCCGGCCGCCTCGACGGCGCGGCCCGACATCGCGAGGACGTTGCGCTGCACGAGCCGGTCCATCCCGGCGATGCCGATGGCCGACAGCAGCGCACCGATCGTCGTCGGGATGAGGCAGACGAGCAGGGCGACGAGGACGACGAGCGAGAGCCGCTGCCCCGAGTAGACCGCCATCGGCTGGATGGCCGCGACGGCGAGGACGAAGATGATCGTCAGCGTCGTCAGGAGGATCGAGAGCGCGATCTCGTTCGGCGTCTTCTGCCGCGAGGCGCCCTCGACGAGCGCGATCATCCGGTCGATGAACGTCTCTCCGGGCTTGCTCGTGATCCGGACGACGACGCGGTCCGAGAGGACCGTCGTGCCACCGGTCACCGCGCAGCGGTCGCCGCCGGACTCGCGGATGACGGGGGCGGACTCGCCGGTGATCGCCGACTCGTCGACCGTCGCGACGCCCTCGACGACGTCGCCGTCGCCGGGGATGACCTGGCCGGCCTCGACGACGACGCGGTCGCCGAGCAGCAGCGCCGTGCCGGAGACCTCCTCGACGGTGCCGTCCTCGCGCAGCCGCCGGGCGACGGTCTCGGTGCGGGTGCGGCGCAGGGTGTCGGCCTGCGCCTTGCCGCGCCCCTCGGCGACGGCCTCCGCGAGGTTGGCGAACAGCACGGTCGCCCACAGCCACACCGTGACCGCGATCGAGAACACCGACGGGTCGAGGACGGAGAGCACCGTCGTGAGGACCGACCCGACCCAGACCACCATGATGACCGGGGTGTGCCAGAGGTGGCGCGGGTCGAGCTTGGCGAACGCCGCGGGCAGGTTCTGCCAGGCGGTGCGCGCGAGGGACGTGGTCATGACAGGGCCTCCGCGATGGGTCCCAGGGCGAGGGACGGGAAGAACGTCAGGCCGGCGACGACGATGACCGTGCCGACGACGAGCGTGGTGAACAGGGGGGTGTGCGTCGGCATGGTCCCGGCGGTGACCGGCCGGCGGCCCTGGGCCGCGAGCGAGCCGGCGAGGCGCAGGACGAGGACGATCGGCACGAAGCGGCCGGCGAACATGCAGAACGCGAGGAGCAGGTTGAGGTAGGGCTGGTCCGCCGAGAGGCCCGCGAACGCCGAGCCGTTGTTGTTGGAGGCGGACGCGACCGCGTACATCAGCTCCGAGAGGCCGTGCGGCCCGTCGTTGGCCCGGGCGTCGAGGGCCGTCGGGAGGACGACCGACAGTCCGGTGCCGAGCAGGACGAGGGCGGGCATCGTCAGGGTGACGAGCGCGGCGCTCGTGATCTCGGTGCGGCCCACCGTCTTCCCGAGCAGCTCGGGGGTGCGCCCGACCATCAGCCCGGCGATGAACACGGCGAGCACGACGACGACGAGGTAGGAGTACAGGCCGGTGCCGACGCCGCCGGGCGAGAGCTCGCCGAGCAGCATGTTGACCAGCGGCACACCGCCGCCGAGCGCGCTGTAGCTGTCGTGCATCGAGTTGACCGCGCCCGTCGAGGTGCCGGTGGTCACCGATGCGAAGAGGCTGGACCACACGATCCCGAAGCGCTGCTCCTTGCCCTCCATCGAGGCGAGCGGACCGGCCGCGGCGTGCGCCTCGGCCCACGTGGCGAGCGCGATGCTGCCGACGAGCAGGGTGCCCATGACGCCGACCGCGACGGCGCCCTGGCGGCGGTCGCCGACCATGAGGCCGTAGGTGTAGGGCAGCGCGAACGGGATGAGGAGGATGAGGACGATCTCGAGGAGGTTGGTCCACGGGCCGGGGTTCTCGAAGGGGTGGGCCGAGTTGGCGTTGAAGAACCCGCCGCCGTTGGTGCCGAGCTCCTTGATGGCCTCCTGCGACGCCACCGGGCCGCCCTGGATCGTCTGCTGGACGCCGGTCAGCGTCTCGATGCTGTGCGGCGAGGCGAGGTTCTGGATGACCCCGCCGAGGAGCAGGAGGACTGCGGCGACGGCGGCGATCGGCAGGAGGATGCGCACGGTCGCGCGGGTCAGGTCGACCCAGAAGTTGCCGAGCCGGTCGGAGTGCCGGCGGGCCAGGCCGCGCAGGAGCGCGACGGCCACGGCGATGCCGGTGGCGGCCGAGACGAAGTTCTGGACGGTGAGGCCGAGCATCTGCACGGCGTGGCCGGCGCCGGACTCGCCGGAGTAGGACTGCCAGTTGGTGTTCGTCGTGAACGAGACGGCCGTGTTGAGCGCGGTGTCCCAGTGCATCGAGCGGCCGAGGTTCCACGGCAGCAGGCCCTGGCCGAGGATCAGGAGGAAGAGCAGCGCGACCGAGGCGACGGCGAAGGCCAGCACCGAGCCGGCGTAGCCCTGCCAGCGCTGCTCGGTGCGGGGGTCGACCCCGACGAGCCGGTAGACGACGCGTTCGACGCGCCAGTCGCGCTCGTCGGTGAAGACGCGGTGCATCCAGGCGCCGAGGGGGACGTGGGTCGCGGCGAGGATCGCGGCGACGAGGAGGACGGCGGTGGCCGTCTGGAGGGCGATGGACATGGTGCGGCGCCCCTCAGTACCGGTCGGGGCGCACGAGCGCGTCGAGGAGGTAGCCGAGGAGGAGCAGGCCGATGACGCCTGCGAGGAGGTCTTCCCACATGCGGCCCACCACACCAGCGGGCCGCCGCCGCACCTCGCGCGGTGACGCGGCGCTGACGGCCTCTTGACGCCATCCTGACGCCCCTCGCCCGACCCGGCGGCCGAGCGCACGGCATCCGGGGTCGAGTGCGCAAGTGGCAGCCAGGGCTACCGCGAGCGCCCTCGACCCCGCAGCACCCCGAATCGAGTGCGGAAGTGGCAGCCAGGGCTACCGCGAGCGCCCTCGACCCCGCAGGACCCGGCTCAGCGGGCGCGGAACTCCGGGCGGCGCTTGCCGACGAACGCGGCCGCGCCCTCGCGGTGGTCGGCCGTGGTCGCGAGCGTCCGCTGGCCGGCGTCCTCGCGGGCCAGCGCGCCCTCGAGGTCGAGCGTGGCGGCGTTGACGGCGGCCTTGGTCTCGCCGAGCGCGAGCGTCGCCCCCGCGGCGAAGGCGGCGAGCAGCTCCTCGGCCCGGACGGCGAACCCGTCGGCCGGCACGGACTCGGCGACGAGGCCCCACTGCGCGGCGGTGCGGCCGGGCAGCGCCTCGCCGGTCAGCGCGAGCCGCATCGCCCGTGCCCGGCCCACGGCGGCGGCGACGAGCGCGGTCGAACCACCGTCCGGCATGAGCCCGATCCGGCTGAACGCGAGGACGAACGGCGCCTCGTCAGCGGCGAGCACGTAGTCGCAGGCGAGCGCCATCGGCACCCCGATGCCGGCCGCCACCCCGTGGACGAGCGCGACGACCGGCGTCCGCGACCCGACGATCGCCCGGACGAGGTCGGCGCCGGCGTCGAGCACGCCCATCTGCGCGCCCTCGGCGGTCAGGGGTGCGCCGGAGCAGAACCCGCGCCCCTCGCCGGTCAGCGCGACGACGCGCACGTCGGGGTCGGCGTCGAAGCGGCGCACGGCCTCGGTCACGGCGGCGCACATCTCGGGGTCGACGGCGTTGAGCCGCTCCGGGGCGTCGAGGGTGATCCGTCCGATGGCCCCGTCCGCCTCCACGCGGACCCGTGCGCTGCTCATCCCGCCATCCAACCGCACCCTGCGCGACCCCGCAGCGGCGGCGGGTGATGGACTTGTGCCCGTGACCGGACTCCAGCCCGTCCCCCTGACCCCCGACCTCGTGCACGGCGCCGTCGAGCTCGAGACGAGCGACGGCGGCCTGCGCCCGCACCGGCTGCCGGCCTGGGCCCGCGCCCAGAACGCCGACCCGATGCTCGCGATCAACGAGGGCCAGCCGGCGGGTGTGCGCCTCGTGCTGCGGACCACCGCCACGGCCGTCGAGCTCGACGCGGTCGTCACCCGGCGGGCGCTGACCGGCGCCCCGGCACGGCCGGAGGGCCAGGTCGACCTCGTCGTCGACGGCGAGGTGAAGGACGGCGCCGTCGTGCCGAACGGCGACCTGCTGACCACCGACATGACGACCGGCGCCACGACCCTCGTCGAGGGCGGCGCCGGCACCGTGCGCTTCCCGCTGCCCGCCGGCGAGAAGACCGTCGAGCTGTGGCTGCCGCACCAGGAAGGCGTCGAGCTCGTGGCCCTCCGTGCGGACGCCCCCGTCACCGCCGTGCCGCGCGACGGCCGCCCCCGCTGGGTCCACCACGGCAGCTCGATCAGCCACGGCAGCAACGCGGTCCGCCCCACCGGCACCTGGCCCGTCGTCGCCGCCCGCACCGCCGGGCTCGACCTCGTCAACCTGGGCTTCGGCGGCTCGGCCGTCCTCGACCCGTTCGTCGCCCGCACGATGCGCGACCTCGACGCCGACCTGCTGAGCCTCAAGGTCGGCATCAACATCGTCGGGGGCGACCTGATGCGCCGCCGCGTCCTCGGGCCGGCGCTCCACGGGTTCCTCGACACGGTCCGCGAGGGCCACCCGACCACCCCGTTGCTCGTCGTGACGCCGGTTCTCTGCCCGATCCACGAGGAGACCCCCGGCCCCGGCTCGGTCGACGTCGAGGCGCTGCGCGAGGGCCGGCTCGTCTTCACCGCCACCGGCGACCCCGCCGAGGTACCGGCCGGCCGGCTCACCCTGCGCACGGTCCGCGAGGAGCTCGCGCGCGTCGTCGAGCAGCGCCGGGCGGACGACCCGAACCTC
Source organism: Phycicoccus sp. DTK01 (assembly GCF_017312765.1). Lineage (NCBI taxonomy): Bacteria > Bacillati > Actinomycetota > Actinomycetes > Micrococcales > Intrasporangiaceae > Phycicoccus > Phycicoccus sp. DTK01. The sequence continues at coordinate 96,739 of NZ_BOPU01000010.1, forward strand.
CACCTCGTCGACGGCCTCGCGATGTACGGCCCGGACGACGTCGCCGCCCACCCGCTGCCGGACGCCCTGCACCCCGACGAGGAGACGCACGGGCTGATGGGAGAGCGGTTCGCGCGCACCGTCTTCGCCGGCGGCGGCCCCTTCCCCACCACCTGACGGCCCGTCCTCCCCGCGACCTGCGGGGTTCCGGGTGCGGTCGCGCCGAGACCCGCGCAGGTCGCGCGGAGAAGACGGCCGGTCAGGCCTGGACGACCGCCCCGGACGCGATCAGCTCCTCGACCTCGTCGGCCCCGAACCCGTGCGCCAGCAGCTGCTCGCGCGTGTGCTGCCCCGGCACCGGCTCGGGCCCGGGCGTGCCGAGCGGCGTCCCCGACAGCCGCGGCGCCGGCCGCGGCACCGGCGAGCCATCGGGCCCGGGCACGAACGACCCACGCGCCGCGTGGTGCGGGTGCCGGTGCGCCTCCTCGAGCGAGAGCACCGGGGCGACGCACGCGTCCGAACCCTCGAAGTGCGCCGCCCACTCGTCGCGGGTCCGCTGCGCGAAGGCCGTCTCGAACGCCGAGCGCTGCTCCGCCCAGGTCGTGGGGTCGTACTGGTCCCCCTCGACCGACACCCCGAGCAGCCGTAGCAGCTCGCGCCAGAACTGCGGCTCGAGCGCCCCCACCGCGACGAACCGGCCGTCGGCACAGGCGTACACGTCGTAGAAGGGCGCACCGCCGTCGAGGACGTTCGACCGGCGCCGGTCCGTCCACTCGCCCGCTCCGAGCATCGTGTGGACGAGCGTCAGCAGGTGCGCGGCGCCGTCGACCATCGCCGCGTCGACGACCTGCCCGTGCCCCGTCGCCCCCCGGGAGACGAGCGCCGCCAGCACGCCGGACACGAGGTACATCGCCCCACCGGCGAAGTCGGCGAGCACCGGCACCGGCGCGACCGGCCGCTCGGCGCCGCCCATCGCGTGCAGCGTCCCGGACAGCGCGGCGTACGTGATGTCGTGGCCCGCGCGCGGCGCCCACGGCCCCTCCTGCCCCCAGCCGGTCATCCGGCCGACGACGAGGCGCGGGTTGTCCGCCAGCAGGTCGTCGGGCGCGAGCCCGAGCCGCTCGAGCACTCCCGGCCGGAACCCCTCGACCAGCACGTCGGCCCCGGCGACGAGCCGCCGGACGGCGGCCACGCCGTCCGGGTGCTTGAGGTCGACGGCGATGCTCGGCCGCGAGCGCCGCAGCCCGCCCGAGGCGTCGACGTCGCTCGGGGCGCCGGGCCGGTCGACCCGCACGACGTCGGCCCCCATCTCGGCGAGGACCATCGCCGCGAACGGCGCCGGCCCGATGCCGCCGAGCTCGACGACGCGGACGCCGGCGAGCGGGCCGGCGGCGACGGACGACCCCGCGCTCACCGGGCGGCGGGGACGAGCTCGCGCAGACCGGGCAGGACCTGCTCGGTGAAGGTGCGCAGGAACCGCTCCTGGTCGTGGCCGGGGCCGTGGACGACGAGGTGGTCGAACCCGAGGTCGGTGTAGAACCGCATCGTCTCGACGACCTCCTCGGGGCGGGAGGCGACGATCCAGCGCTTGGCGACCTGCTCGATCGGCAGCTCGTCGGCGGCGCGCTCCATCTCCTCCGGGGAGTGGATGGAGTGCTTCTGCTCGGCCGAGAGCGACAGCGGCGCCCAGAAGCGGCAGTTCTCCAGCGCCTTCTCGGGGTCGGGGTCGTAGGAGACCTTGACCTCGATCATCCGGTCGATCTCGGCGTGGTCGCGCCCGGCCTTGTCCATCCCCTCGTCGACCGAGGGCACGAGCTGGTCGCGGTAGAGCTCCTCGCCCTTGCCGGAGGTGCAGATGAACCCGTCGCCGTGCCGGCCGGCGTACCGGGCGACCATCGGGCCCCCGGCGGCGATGTAGACCGGCACGGGGGTGTCCGGGCGGTCGTAGATGGCGGCGTCCTCGGTGCGGTAGTACTCGCCCTCGAAGGTCACCCGCGGCTCGGTCCACAGCTGCCGCATCAGCGTGACGGCCTCGCGCAGCCGCCCGAAGCGCTCCTTGAACTCGGGCCACTCGCCCTCGGCGACCGACCCGACGGCGATCTCGTTGAGGGCCTCGCCGGTGCCGACGCCGAGCATCACGCGCCCCGGCGCGAGGCAGGCCAGCGTCGCGAAGGTCTGCGCGACGACCGGCGGGTTGTAGCGGAAGGTCGGCGTCATCACCGAGGTCCCGACCATGACCCGCTCGGTGCGCGCCAGCACCCACGACATCCACGCGAGCGAGTTCGGCGCGTGCCCGCCCTCGAGCCGCCACGGCTGGAAGTGGTCCGAGATGGTCACCGAGTCCAGCCCGAGCTCCTCCGCCAGCACCGCGTACCCCGCGAGCTCACCCGGCGCGAACTGCTCCGCCGACGCCTTGTACCCGACCCTGATGCCCTGCGCTGCGCTCATGTCGCCATCCTGCTACACCCGGCGCGCGGGCGGACCGGTCGGCGGCGCGGCGCCCTGTCGACGCCGGCCACCGGACCCCCCGTCCGGTGCGGACCGACCCCCTCCGACCGGTCCGCACCCCCCTGACGACGAGTCCCGCGCCGCCACCCCCTGCCGACGCGGGAGCCGCCGCGCCCGGTCCCCCCCGGGTGCAGCGACGGGACCAGCGTGACCGCGGGCGCTACGACGGCGCTGCGAATCCGCTGCGAAGCTCTCGCCGGGGCCGCAGGTGCGGTCACTCGGGACCGGTGAACAGCTCCAGCGCGATGTTGTCCGGGTCGCGGAAGGACAGGCCGACGCCGTAGCCGGCCCGCTTGACGCCGCCGTGCTCGACGCCGAGCTCGTCGAGGCGGGCCTGCCACTGCTCGAGCTCGGCCACGGACCCGACGGCGAACCCGACGTGGTCCAGGCCGGTGCGCTCCTCGTCGAAGGCGTCGCCCGACTCGCGGCCCTGGTGGGTGTGCAACCCGAAGAGCTGGCCACCCTCGAGGACGAACACGGTGTGGTGGAAGCGACCGCCCTCCTCGTCCTCGTCGAGGACCGGGTCGGCCCCGAAGAGGACGGAGTACCAGCGGGTGCTGCGCTCGAGGTCGGTGACGGTGATCGCGACGTGCTGCAGACCGGGGAAGGCCATGTCGGCTCCTTTGCCGTGTGCCGTGGGGCGTGGGGCGTACTGGCCGCCCCGCGCCGGGCGCGTCGACGGCCTCCGTCCGGTCTACCAGCGCCCGGCCGCCCCCACCCCGTCCGGCCGGACGGGCCGAGGACGGGACGACGGCCGTCGTCGCGCGGTCGCGCGGTCTACCGTGGCCGCATGCCCCCCACCGACCTCGTCGACCTCGCGGGCCACGAGCAGGTCGTCTTCTGCTCCGACCCCGCCACCGGGCTGCGCGCCGTCATCGCGCTGCACTCGACCGCCCTCGGGCCGGCCCTCGGCGGCACCCGCTTCCACCCCTACCCGTCGATGGACGCCGCCGTCGCCGACGTCCTGCGCCTGTCCCGGGCGATGTCGAGCAAGAACGCGCTGGCCGGCCTCGACCACGGCGGCGGCAAGGCGGTGGTCATCGGCGACCCGCACCGCGACAAGACCCCCGAGCTGCTGCGCGCCTACGGGCGCTTCGTCGAGTCGCTCGACGGCCGCTACGTGACCGCCTGCGACGTCGGTACCTACGTCGCCGACATGGACGTCGTCGCCGAGGAGACCCGCTGGGCCACCGGTCGCTCCCCCGAGCGCGGCGGCGCCGGCGACTCCTCGCTGCTCACCGCCCTCGGGGTCTTCGAGGGAATGCGCGCCGCCGCCGAGCACGTCTGGGGCGAGCCGACCCTCGCCGGGCGGCGCGTCGGCATCGCCGGCACCGGCAAGGTCGGGGCGCGCCTCACCGAGCACCTGCTCGAGGACGGGGCGGAGGTCGTCGTCACCGACGTCGACTCCGCCGCGGTCGAGCGCCTCCTGGTGCGGCACCCGGAGGTCACCGTCGTCGCCGACGCCGAGGAGCTCGCGCGCACCGACCTCGACGTCTTCAGCCCCAACGCGCTGGGCGCCGCCCTCGACGACGTCACCGTCGAGGCGCTGCGGGCCCGCGTCGTCTGCGGCGGCGCGAACAACCAGCTCGCGACCCACGAGACCGCGGACCGGCTGGCGGCCCGGGGCATCACCTACGCCCCGGACTTCCTCGTCAACGCGGGTGGGGTCATCCAGGTCAGCGACGAGCTCCACGGCTTCGACCTCGAGCGGGCCCGGGCCCGGACGCGGACGATCTTCGAGGCCACCCGCGAGGTGCTGCGGACCGCCGACGCCGAGGGCGTGACGCCCGCCGTGGCCGCCGACCGGCTCGCCGAGCGGCGCATCGCCGGCGGCGGCCGGACCCCGTGGCTGCGGCGCGGGGACACGCCGCCGTCCCGCTGACCGGACACCCTGCCCACCCGGTCGCGTGCGGTCGGTCCGGTCACCGTCACGCCCCCGGGCCATGTATCGTTGGCAGCACGATATGCACACCATTCCCGGAGCCGCCCCGCGGAGCTGGATGACCCTCCTCGAGGGCCATCGGACCTGTGGTGCCGCCCCGGCAGATTCACGAGGGGGTCACGCCATGGGGCGCGGCCGGGCCAAAGCCAAGCAGACCAAGGTTGCTCGCGAGCTGAAGTACTTCAGCCCCGACACCGACCTGTCGGCGCTTGAGCGTGAACTGCACACCCAGAGCCACACCGGCGACACCGCCGATGAGCGCGACTGGGAGGACGACGACGGGCAGTGGGTCTCCGGGCGGCGTTGACGCCGCCCTCCCCCTCCCTCCCCCCGGTGCCGTGAGGCGTCGCTGACGGCGGTGTGCCGTGCGCCGTCGGCGCGTCGACGGTCTGCCATGCTCGCTCCATGAGCGAGACCAGCGCAGCCGAGACCCGGCGCCTCGGCGTCGAGACGACCGGCATCGAGATCATCGACGAGGCCGAGCGCACCGCGTCGCCCCGCGACCTCTTCTGGCCGTGGTTCGCGGCCAACGTGTCGGTGTTCGGCATCTCCTACGCCGCGTTCGTCCTCGGCTTCGGCATCTCCGTCGGCCAGGGCGTCCTCGTCGCGGTCCTCGGCATCGTCGTGTCGTTCCTGCTCTGCGGGGTCGTCGCCATCGCCGGCAAGCGCGGGTCGGCCCCGACGATGATCCTGTCGCGCGCGTCCTTCGGGGTGACCGGGCAGAAGGTGCCCGGTGTCATCTCGTGGCTGACGTCGATCGGCTGGGAGACCTTCCTCGCGATCACCGCCGTGCTCGCGACCGCGACGGTCTTCGAGCGCCTCGGCCTCGGCGGCGGCACGGTGACGAAGGTCGTCGCGGCGGTGGTCGTCGCGCTGCTCATCGTCAGCGCCTCGGTCGCCGGCTACCACGTCATCATGCGGCTGCAGTCGGTGCTCACCTGGGTCACCGGCGCCGTGACCGTCATGTTCGTCGTCATCGTGCTCGTGCAGGGCACCATCGACTGGAGCAAGGTCTCGGCCGTGCCGTCCGGCCCGGCGGGCGCCGTCGTCGGCGCCTTCGTCATGGTGATGACCGGCTTCGGCCTCGGCTGGATCAACATCGCCGCCGACTGGTCGCGCTACCAGCGCCGCGACGCCTCGGACCGCGCGGTCGTCCTGTGGAACACGGTCGGCGGGTCCGTCGCGCCCGTGCTGCTCGTCGGCTTCGGCCTGCTCGTCGCCGCCTCCGACCCCGACGTCGCGGCCGGCATCGGCAGCGACCCGATCGGCGCGCTCGCCGGCATCCTCCCGACGTGGTTCCTCGTGCCGTTCCTCGTCGCGGTCATCCTCTCGCTGGTGTCCGGCGCGGTCCTCGGCATCTACTCCTCGGGCCTGACGCTGCTCTCGCTCGGGGTCAAGGTCCCGCGGCCGGCCGCGGCGCTCGTCGACGGCGTCATCCTCACGCTGGGCACGTTCTTCGTCGTCTTCGTCGCGCAGGACTTCCTCGGGCCGTTCCAGTCCTTCCTCATCACCCTCGGCGTGCCGCTCGCGGCGTGGGCCGGCATCTTCATCGCCGACCTCGTGATGCGCCGCCGCGACTACGACTGGGGCCCCGACGGCGCCGACGCCCTCTTCGACCCGCGCGGCCGCTACGGCGCGTGGGACTGGGTCTCGGTCGGGACGATGGTCGTCGCCTCCGTGCTCGGGTGGGGCCTGGTCGTCAACAACTTCGCGGTCGACGCCGCCTGGAACAACTGGCAGGGCTACCTCCTCGAGCCGCTGGGGCTCGGCACCTACGTCACGCAGGGCGAGGGCGCCCCGTACTGGGACGGCACCTGGCCCTACGCGAACATCGGCGTCATCCTCGCGTTCGTCATCGGCTTCGGGGTGACGCTCCTCGCGCGCCGTGCCGCGGTCCGCCGGCAGGAGCGGGGCGCCGAGACCCCGGCGGCCGCACCGGCCGCCCGATGACGTCCGACGGGCACTGGCTCGTCGTCGTCGACCCCCAGGTCGTCTTCGCCGACCCCGGCACCTCGCCGTGGGGGTCGCCGATGTTCGCCGCCGCCGTGGGCCGGATGCGTCAGCTCGCCGAGCGGTTCGGGCCGGAGCGCACGGTCGTCACGCGGTTCGTCGCCGACCCCTCGCTCGGCGGGTCGTGGGGGCCGTACTACGACGAGTGGCCGTTCGCCCTCGTCCCCGACGGCGACCCGCTGTACGCCGTCGTGCCGGAGCTCGAGGGCCTCGCCGGCACCGTCGTGACCGCCGGGACCTTCGGCAAGTGGCCGGTCCTGCGCGACGTCGTCGGCGTCGACGCCCGGGTGACGGTGGCCGGGGTGGCGACGGACTGCTGCGTCGTCTCGACGGTCCTGCCGATGGCCGACGCCGGCGTCACGGTCGAGGTCGTCGCGGACGCGTGCGCCGGCTCGACCCCCGAGAACCACGCCCGGGCCCTCGCGGCGATGGCCCTCTTCGCCCCCCAGGTCACCGTCACCTGACCCCGCCTCTTCCCCACTGATTGCGAGTTCCGCCGCCCGACGCGCCCGTGGACGGCGTGTCGGGCGGCGGAACTCGCAAGAAGTCGGAGGGAAGTCCCGGTTGGGGTTGACCCGGGGATGGGTGAGTCCTGACCGAATCCTTGACCCCGGCAGACCCCCGCCCGACCGCCCGACCGGCAGGGTCGTCCACCGTGACCCGACACCAAACCCGACGGCGCGCGCTGCCCACGGCCCTCGCGCTCGCCTCCGCCCTCGTCGTCCTCCTCGGCCTGACCGCCCCCGCGTCGCAGGCGGCGACCCCGCTGACCGTCGCCCAGGCCGTGGCGACCCAGGACGGCGCCTCCCACACGGTCCGCGGCTACGTGGTGGGCCAGCCGACGGCGACCTCGACCGTCGTGCGCTCGGCCTTCCCCAACGACTACGCCCTCGCGATCGCCGACACCGCGTCCGAGACCTCGACGTCGAAGATGCTCTTCGTCCAGCTGCCGAGCGCCCTGCGCTCGCAGTGGGGCCTGAAGACCAACCCGAGCCTCATGGGCCGGCAGGTCGACGTGACCGGCACCCTCGCCGCGTACTTCTCGCACCCGGGGATGACCGGCACGACCGCGGTCGCGACCGCCGGCACCGGGGGTGGCGGCACCGGCGGGGGGACGGGTGGTGGCACCGGGGGCACCGGTGACTACGACGGCACCTACTACGCCCCGGCCGTCGGCAAGACCGGGTCGGCGCTCAAGACGGCGCTGCACGGCATCATCGACGACCAGACGAAGCTCACCTACGACCAGGTGTGGACCGCCCTCAAGGACACCGACGAGGACCCGAACAACACCAACAACGTCGTCGAGATCTACTCGGGGCGATCGATCGCCAAGTCCGACAACGGTGGCGGCGTCGACCAGTGGAACCGCGAGCACGTCTGGGCCAAGTCGCACGGCGACTTCGGGACGGCGACCGGCCCGGGCACGGACGTGCACCACCTGCGCCCCGAGGACGTCACGGTCAACTCCACCCGCGGCAACCTCGACTTCGACGACGGCGGCAGTGCGGTCGCGCAGTGCACCGGCTGCCTCTCGGACTCCGACTCCTTCGAGCCCCGCGACGCGGTCAAGGGTGACGTCGCCCGGATGATCTTCTACATGGCGGTCCGCTACGAGGGCGACGACGGCTGGGCGAACCTCGAGATGAACAACTCCGTCGGCAACGGCAGCGCCCCGAACATCGGCAGACTCTCGGTGCTCCTCCAGTGGAACGCCCAGGACCCGGTCGACGCCTTCGAGATGCGCCGCAACGACCGCATCTACACGACGTGGCAGCACAACCGGAACCCGTTCGTCGACCACCCGGAGTGGGCCACGGCCATCTGGGGCTGACCCGCCCGGGGCCGCTCTCCCCCACCACCCCCACCAGAACCGCCGGTCGTCCGTCGCCGACATCCTGTCCCCTGTCCCGACGGGCGGCCGGCCCCTCCCGTCATCGACTCATTGCCCGTCCGCCACCTCGAAGGCCCCCACGAGGGCACGCAGAGGTGGCGGATGCGCAAGAAGTCGCGGTGGGGGCGTCCCTCAGGCGGCGGGGTGGTCGCCGACGAGCTCGACCGAGCCGCCGTCGACGCCCTTGGCGCCGCGCACGACCTCGCCGGTCGCGGCGCCCGCGGCCGACGCCTCGTGCACCTCGCCCATGACCCACGTGTCGATGCCACGAGCGGTCAGGTGCGCCGTCGCCGCGTCGACCGAGGCGGCCGGGAGCACCGCGACGAAGCCGACGCCCATGTTGAGCGTGCGCTCGAGGTCGGCGCGCGGGACGTTGCCGAGCGAGCCCACCGTCGAGAACACGGCCGGCGGCGTCCACGAGGCGCGGTCGAGCCGGGCGTGCACGTCGTCGGGCAGCACGCGCGCGAGGTTGGCCGCGAGCCCGCCGCCGGTGACGTGCGAGAGCGCGTGGACGTCGACGCCGTCGAGCCGGACGAGGTCGAGCAGGTCGGCCGCGTAGACGCGGGTGGGGGTGAGCAGCTCCTCGCCGAGGGTGCGACCGAAGTCGTCGACGTGCCGGTCGAGTGCCCAGCCGGCGTGCGCGACGACACGACGCACGAGCGAGTAGCCGTTGGAGTGCAGGCCGCTGCTCGCGAGGCCGAGGACGACGTCGCCCGCGCGCACCCGCTGCGGCCCGAGCACGGCATCGTGCTCGACGACGCCGGTGGCCGCGCCCGCGACGTCGTACTCGTCGGGGTCGAGGAGCCCGGGGTGCTCGGCGGTCTCGCCACCGACGAGCGCGACCCGCGCCTGCTCGCACGCGCGGGCGATGCCGGAGACGATGGCCGCGATGCGCTCGGGCACGACCTTGCCGCAGGCGATGTAGTCGGTCATGAACAGCGCCTCGGCGCCGCAGACGACGATGTCGTCGACGACCATCCCGACGAGGTCGAACCCGATGGTGTCGTGCCGGTCGAGGGCCTGCGCGATGGCGACCTTCGTGCCGACGCCGTCGGTCGACGTCGCGAGCACCGGCCGACGGTAGGACGCGAGCGCGCTGGCGTCGAACATCCCGGCGAAGCCGCCGAGGCCGCCGAGGACCTCGGGGCGGGTGGCCCGGCGGACGGACTCCTTCATCAGCTCGACGGCGCGGTCACCGGCCTCGACGTCGACCCCCGCCGCGGCGTAGGTGATGGCGGTGGGCTGCTCGGTGTTGCTCACGCCGCGCAGCCTACCGAGACGGGGCCGCCCCACCCGCCCGCGCCCGCCGGCCCCCTCCCCCTCCCGGGGTCGAGGGCGCACGCGGCAGCCCTGGCTGCCGCTTCCGCACTCGACCCCGGGAGGTGTGCCGGATGCTTGCCGACGACCGCCCGGCAGCAGTACCTTGTGACGCATGGAACCCGGTGACAGCGCCATCCTGACGCACCTGCGTCGGGGCGCGCTCGAGCACTGCGTCCTCGCGCTGCTCGACACCGAGCCGATGTACGGCCTCGACATCGCGCGCCGCCTCGGCGACGACGGGGTGCTGCTCGCCGGCGAGGGCACGCTCTACCCGCTGCTGTCGCGGCTACGGAAGCAGGGGCTCGTCGAGACCACGTGGGCCGAGTCGAGCGCCGGCCCGCCGCGCCGCTACTACACGCTCACCGCGCAGGGGCGGATCGCCCTCGAGACCTTCCGGCGCACGTGGAAGTCCTTCCGCGACGCCGTCGACACCACCCTCCAGGGAGGACACCCGTGAACGGCTCCGACACCCGCGTCACCACCTACCTCGACGACCTCGCGCGGATGCTCTCCGACCTCGACCCCGGCACGCGCGACGACGTCCTCGCCGGCGTGCGCGAGCACCTCGATGCCGTCGCCGCCGAGCACCCCGGGGACCCCGCCGCCCTCGAGGAGGCGCTGGTCCGCCTCGGCCCGCCGGAGCGCATCGCCGCCGAGGCCCGCGCCGACCAACCTGCGGTACCGCCGCCCGGGCCGTGGGCCACAGCGCCGACACGACCGCTGCCGGCCCGGGGCTGGCTGGGGGCCGGCCTCGCGCTGCTGCTCCTGAGCACGGTGCCCTTCACCGCGACGGCCGCCCTCGCGCGCATCGTCGGGCTCACGCCGAGCGGGGCCGACACCGCGTTCGGGGGCGGGATGTTCGGCGTCCCGCTGCTGCCGCACGTCGCCGAGATGATCTTCCTCGGCTGGTTCCCCTGGGCGGTGTCGGTCGCCTGCCTGCTCGTCGCGTGGCGGCTCGCACCCCGCACCCGCGGCGTCCTGCTCGCCCTCGGGCCGATCAGCGTCGCCACGGTGCTCGTCGCCGTCATCTGGCAGGAGCCGCGGGTCCTCAGCGGCATCCTCACCGCGGTGCTGGCGCTCGCCACGACCGGGCTCGTCGTCGCCGCGGCCGTCAGTGCCTGGCGCGAGCGCCCCACCGCCTGACGCCGGACCCTCGGCGCCGCCCGCGACCTGACCGGAGGAACAGCGTCGTCCCTGTGATGACGCGGATGCTCACGCGCGTCGCGGATGCATCCCCGCCCCGCAGGAGCTTCCGCGCCGTCACGGTGATGACGCGGAAGCTCGGGCCCCTCGCGCGACGCCGGGGCGCTGCGGTGTCGAGGGCGCCGGCGGTCGCCCTGGCGACCACTTCCGCACTCGACTCCGCAGAGGAGGAAGGGAGGGAGCGCCGGAGTCGCGGGGGCGTCGTCAGAGGGCGGCGATGATGTCCTCGACCCGGGCCTTGGCGTCGCCGAAGAGCATCTGGGTGTTCTCGCGGAAGAACAGCGGGTTCTGCACGCCCGCGTACCCGGTGGCCATCGACCGCTTGAACACGATGACGTCCTTGGCCTCCCACACCCGCAGCACCGGCATGCCGGCGATCGGCGAGGTGGGGTCCTCGGCGGCGGCCGGGTTGACGGTGTCGTTGGCGCCGATGACGAGGACGACGTCGGTCTCGGCGAGGTCGTCGTTGACCTCGTCCATCTCGAGGACGATGTCGTAGGGCACCTTGGCCTCGGCGAGCAGGACGTTCATGTGCCCCGGCAGCCGCCCGGCGACCGGGTGGATGCCGAACCGCACGTCGACGCCGGAGGTCCGCAGCCGCTTGGTGAGCTCGGCGACGGCGTGCTGGGCCTGCGCGGTGGCCATCCCGTAGCCCGGGGTGATGACGACCGAGCGCGCCGAGGTGAGCAGCGAGGCCGCACCCTCGGCCGTGACCTCGCGGTGCTCGCCGTAGTCGACGTCGCCCGCCGCGACCGTGCCGCCCTCGACCCCGAAGCCGCCGGCGATGACCGAGATGAACGAGCGGTTCATCGCCCGGCACATGATGTACGACAGGTACGCACCCGAGGAGCCGACGAGCGCGCCGGTGATGATGAGCAGGTCGTTGCCGAGGAGGAAGCCGGCCGCGGCCGCCGCCCACCCCGAGTAGCTGTTGAGCATCGAGACGACGACCGGCATGTCACCGCCGCCGATCGACGCGACGAGGTGCCAGCCCAGCGCGAGGGCCAGGAGCGTCACGAACCCGAGCAGCAGGTGCCGCACGAACACCGCGTGCTCGGGCACCGCGGCGTAGACCACCGTCAGCACGACGAACAGGACCAGCGCACCGACGTTGAGCCAGTTGCGGAACGGCAGCATCAGCGGCTTGGACGGGATGCGCGCCGAGAGCTTGAGGAACGCGACGATCGAGCCGGTGAAGGTCACCGCGCCGATGAAGACGCCGACGAACACCTCGACGTCGTGGATCGTCGGGTACGCCGTGATCTCGTAGGAGGAGTTCCAACCCACGAGCACGGCCGCGAGCCCGACGAAGCTGTGCAGCATCGCGATGAGCTCGGGCATCCCGGTCATCTCGACCTTGCGGGCGCGGTCGAGGCCGATCGCCGCGCCGATGCCCATGGCGACGACGATGAGCAGCAGGCCGAGCCAGCCGGAGCCGCCCGTGCCGGCGGTCGCCGCGAGCACCGTCGCGGTGAGCGCGACGACCATCCCGGCGATGCCGAAGCGGTTGCCGCGGCGCGCGGACTCGTGCCTCGACAGCCCGGCGAGGGCGAGGATGAAGAGCAGGCCCGCGACGATGTAGGCGCCCTGCGTGAGGGTCGAGCTCATCGGACGGGCTCCTCGCGCTTGAACATCTCGAGCATTCGCGCGGTCACCCGGAAGCCACCGAAGACGTTGATGCTCGCGACGAGGATGCCGACGAACGCGAGCACCGTCACCGCCACGCTGTCCCGCCCGACCTGGAGCAGCGCCCCGACGACGATGATGCCGCTGATCGCGTTGGTCACCGACATCAAGGGCGTGTGCAGCGCGTGGTGCACGTTGCCGATGACGTAGAAGCCGATGACGACCGCGAGCATGAAGACCATGAAGTGCCCGAGGAACGGCGGTGGCGCGTAGGCCGACACGAGCAGGAAGAGCGCGGCGCCGACCCCGGCGAGGGCCAGCTTTGTCGTCCCGCTCATCAGCTGCCTCGCGGGCTTGGCCGTCGTGTCGACGGTGACGACGTCGGTGCCCGGCGTCGGCGCGGCCGAGACCTGCACCGGGGGAGGCGGCCACATCACCTCGCCGTCCTTCGCGACGGTCATGCCGCGCTGGACGACGTCGTCGAGGTCGAGGTGGACCTCACCGTCCTTCTGCGGCGTCAGCAGCTTCATGAGGTTGACGAGGTTGGTGCCGTACAGCTGGCTGGCCTGCGTCGGCAGCCGCCCCGGCAGGTCGGTGTAGCCGAGCAGGGTCACGCCGTGGTCGGTGACGACCTTCTCGCCGGCGACCGTGCCGGCGACGTTGCCGCCGTTGGCCGCGGCCATGTCGACGACGACCGACCCCGGCTTCATCGAGGCGACCATCTCCTCGGTGAGCAGGCGCGGCGCCGGGCGCCCGGGGATCAGCGCGGTCGTGATGACGATGTCGACGTCCCTGGCCTGCGCGGCGTACAGCTCGGCGGCCTTGGCGTCGAAGTCGGCGCTCGTCTGCTTCGCGTACCCGTCGGCGGACGGGCCGTCGTCCTCGACGTCGATGCGCAGGAACTCCGCCCCCATCGACTCGACCTGCTCGGCGACCTCCGGCCGCGCGTCGAACGCCCGCACGACCGCGCCGAGGCTGCTCGCGGTGCCGATGGCCGCGAGCCCCGCGACGCCGGCGCCGACGACGAGCACCTTGGCCGGCGGGACCTTGCCCGCGGCCGTCACCTGGCCGGTGAAGAAGGAGCCGAACTCGTGGGCGGCCTCGACGACGGCGCGGTAGCCGCCGATGTTGGCCATCGAGGAGAGGACGTCGAGGGACTGCGCGCGGCTGATCCGCGGCACCGCGTCCATCGCGAGCGCGGTGACCCCGGCGTCGGCGAGGCGCTGCACGAGGTCGGGGTCTAGCGCGGGCGCGAGCAGGCAGGCGAGCACGGTGCCCGGCCGCAGCCGCGCGACCTCCTCGTCGGTCGGCGGGGTGACCTTGAGGACGACGTCGGCGTTCCAGACCGCGCCCTCGATGACGTCCGCACCGGCCTCGCGGTAGGCCTCGTCCGAGAAGCTCGCCCGCGCCCCGGCGCCGGCCTCGACGAAGACGGTGTAGCCGAGGCCGACCAGCTGCTCGACGGTCTTCGGGGTCGCGGCGACACGGGTCTCCCCCCGTCGTGACTCGCGGGGCACTCCGATGCGCACGGGGCTTCCTCTCCGTTGCCGGGGCGGGCTCCGTCCGAACCTAGCGGGTCGGGCCCGGGGATTCGCGACGTGTGGCGCGTGGCACACGGCCGGTCGTCGGCGATCTCGGGGCCGGCTCGGCGCCGGGGGACGCGCGACGCGCCGGCCCCCGAGGGGACCGGCGCGTCGACGGAGGGGGTGGGCTCAGCCCTCGGAGCGGTGGAAGCCGCTGCGCTCGGCGGCGTCCGCGTCGTAGAACCAGACGTCGGCGACGGCGTCGGCGTAGCCGTCGTCCTCCGGGAGGCGGTAGGTCATCGTGTCGCGGTAGGCCTGCACCGGGTGGTCGAGCGGCTGGGCGCCGTCCTCGAGGGCCGCCGCGGACCCCATGCCGTAGCCGCCGTCGCGGATCTCGTGGAACTCGGAGACCCGGCGGGCCGCGGGGGCGTCCGTGGCCGTCTCGTCGGAGGGGGCCGACTCGTCGGTCGTCGGCTCGTCGGTCGTCGGCTCGTCGGCCGACGGCTCGTCCGTCGTCGGCTCGTCGGTGCTCGCCGCCTCCTCGACCGGGGCCTCGGCCACCGGGTCGGGGTCGGCCGGGACCTCACCGACGACGTCCGTCTCCGGCGCGTCGGCGACCGGCTCGTCGTCCGTCGCGGAGGCGTCCGCGGCCTGCTCGACGTCGTCCTGCTCGGCGCCGGTCGCGTCCGCGACCGGCTGCTCACCGGTGACGGGCTCGTCGGCCGCGGCCTCGTCGGACACGGGCTCCTCGGACACGGGCTCCTCGGACACGGGCTCGGCGGACGCGGGGTCGACCGGGTCCATCCCGACGGCGGCCGCCTCGCGGTCCATCTCGGCCCGCTCCTGGGCCAGCCGGTCGCCGCGCTCGCGGTTCTCGTCGAGGAGCTCGGCCTCGTCGGCGGACCAGTCGCGCTCGGTCGAGGGGTCGTGCTCGTCGCCGGGCACCGGCTCCTCGGGCTCGGCGAAGGCGCCGTCGGCGGGGTCCTCGACGGCCTGCGAGGCCTCGGGCCCCTCGTGGTCGGGGACCTCGGAGCGCGGCGCGGGCTCCTCGACCGGCTCGTGGGCCGGGTCCTCGGTGCGCTCGACCGGCGCGGACGGCTCGGCGTCCTCGACCGGCTGGGCGTCCTCGATCGGCTGGGCGTCCTCGACCTGCTCGGCGTCCGTCGGCCGCGCCTCGACGCTCTCGTCGGACTCGGCGCTCTCGTCGTCGGCGGGGACGTCCACGGCGTCGGCCGCGGGCGTGGTGGGCTCCGCGGCGGCCGGGGCCGCCTCGGGGTCGCGGGGGCCGCCCCACTCGCCGGACGGGGTCCGGGCGTCGTCGGCGGCAGACGTCTCGTCCTGGTCGCTGCTCACGGCGTCGTCACTACCCGCGCCCGGGGCCGTCCACACGTCGGCGTCCGCGGTGGTGTCGTCGCGGTAGTCGGCGGCCGTGGCGATGCGGGCGCTCGCGTCGTCGGCGGCAGCGTCCTCGGTGGCGGCCTCGGCGCCGGACGGCGAGGACCCGGGCTCGGGCTGCTCCTGCTCCGGCTCGACCGTCATGGCGTCGACGACGACCGGCTCGGCGGCCACGGTCTCCTCGTCGGCGGTCGGCAGCGCCTGAGTCGTCGTCGGGTCGACCGGGGCCTCCCCCTCGGACGAGGTCTCGGTGGGTCGCTGCCCCTCGGCGGCGAGCTCGGCGCCCATGACGGCGGCGCCGGCCGCGCCGGGCACGGGCGCGGCGGGGCTGCCGACCCACGCGGAGCGCTCGGCCTCCTCGCGCAGGCGGCGGGCCTCGGCGCGGGTCGTCGGGGCGCGGTCGGCCCCCACGGCGGCGTCGGCGGCGTCGGCGCCCTGCGCGGGGGCGGTGTCGGCACCCTGCGCGGGGGCGGCCTCGACGGCCTCGCGCGGCGTCTCGACATCGGGGTCGACGACATCGGCGCGGGTCAGCAGCGACTCGTAGTCGGTGCGGGTGGCCTCTGCATCGGCCCGGCGGGTCTCCGCCTCGGCGGCCAGGCGCTCGGCCTCGGCCCGGGCCAGCTCGGCCCGCTCCTCGGACTGGGCGGCGAACGCCTCCTGCCCGGCGACCGCGGGGGCGAGGCCCTCGGCCTGCGCCCGGAGCTCGGCGGCCTCGGCGCGCGCGGCGTCCTTGCGCTGGTTCGTGGCCCGGCGCGCGAGGAGCCAGGCGGCCAGCAGGCCGACGACCACGACGGCGGCGACGACGAGGAGGATCGTGGTGGAGGGCATGTGGGGACTTTCTGTCGAGAGCACGCCGGGTGACGGCGTCGGACCAACCTACCGCCGGGCGCGGGCCCGGAAGCACCTGCCGGGCGTCGCCCGGGCATCCCCTGCGAGAGGAGAACCTAGGGGGTCGGCGCCGGACGCGGCAAGACGGTCCACCCTGCCGTCCTCGACGCGTCGCCGCAGGTCAGGCTGCCCTCAGAGACCGAGCTCCTCGACCGTCCGCTCGCGCATCTCGACCTTGCGCACCTTGCCGGTCACGGTCATCGGGAACTCCTCGACGACCTTGACGTACCGCGGGACCTTGTAGTGCGCGAGGCGTCCGGCGCAGAACTCCCGCACCGCCTCGACGGTCAGCGGCTCGGCGCCGTCGCGCATCCGGACCCAGGCGCACAGCTCCTCGCCGTACTTCTCGTCGGGGACGCCGATGACCTGGGCGTCCAGGACGTCGGGGTGCGTGTAGAGGAACTCCTCGATCTCGCGCGGGTACACGTTCTCGCCGCCGCGGATGACCATGTCCTTGATGCGGCCGGTGATCTGCACGTAGCCCTCGTCGTCCATGACGGCGATGTCGCCGGTGTGCATCCAGCCGTCGACGAGCACCTCGGCCGTCTTCTCCGGCTCCTCCCAGTACCCGAGCATCACCGAGTAGCCCTTGGTGCAGAACTCGCCCGGCGTCCCGCGGGGCACCGTCTCGCCGGTGACCGGGTCGACGACCTTGATCTCCAGGTGGGGGTGCACCGCCCCGACGGTGTTGACCTTCTGCTCGAAGGTGTCGTCGGTGCGGTTCTGCGTCGACACGGGCGAGGTCTCGGTCATGCCGTAGCAGATGGTCATCTCCTCGATGCCCGACTCGATGAGCTTGGTCATCATCGACGCCGGGCACGGCGACCCCGCCATGATGCCGGTGCGGACCGACGTCAGGTCGTAGGAGCCGAACTGCGGCAGAGCCCATTCCGCGATGAACATAGTGGGGACGCCGTAGAGGGACGTGCAGCGCTCCTCGGAGACGGCGGCCAGGGTGAGCGCCGGGTCGAACCCGGGCGCGGGGATGACCATGCAGGCGCCGTGGGTCAACGCCGCGAGGTTGCCCATGACCATCCCGAAGCAGTGGTAGAAGGGCACGGGGATGCAGATGCGGTCGGCCTCGGTGTAGCGGCAGAGCTCGCCGACGAGGTAGCCGTTGTTGAGGATGTTGTGGTGCGAGAGGGTCGCGCCCTTGGGGAAACCGGTCGTCCCCGACGTGTACTGGATGTTGATCGGCTCGTACGGGTCGAGGTCGCGCTGCGCCATCGTCAGGCGCTCGGGGCTGACGTCGTCGGCGCCGGCCAGCAGCGCGTCCCAGCTGTCGCGGCCGATGACGACGACCTGCTCGAGCGCCGGGCACTCCGGCCGGGCGGCCTCGACCATCGCCACGTAGTCGGAGGTCTTGAACGAGGCCGCCGTCACGAGCACCCGGATGCCCGCCTGCCGCAGGACGTAGGTCAGCTCGTGGGTGCGGTAGGCCGGGTTGATGTTGACGAGGACGAGCCCGACCTTGGCCGTCGCGAGCTGCACGAGGGTCCACTCGGCGCAGTTCGGGGCCCAGATGCCGACGCGGTCACCCTTCTCGAGACCGCTCGCGAGCAACCCGCGGGCGAGCCGGTCGACGGCCTCGCCGAGCTCGCTCCACGTCATCCGCACGTCCTGGGCCCGGTCGACGAGCGCCTCCCGGTCGCCGAACCGCTCGACGGTGGCGTCGAGCGCGTCCCCGATGGTCTGCTCGAGCAGGGGCGGGTCGAGCAGGCCGACCGTGTGCGAGAGGGCGGGGTCGGGCGTGAGCGTCATCGGGGTCCCTTCGGCGGCGGTGCCAACGGGGTCCAGCCAACACGTCCGCGGCCCGCCGGGCAACCGAGCCCCGCCTCATCGCTCCCGGGGCGAGGACGACCCCGCACGTGCGGGGTCGCCACGGCGCCGGGAACGGAGCGGTGCGTCCCGGCCGGGTCGTGCGTCAGGGAGGGGTGGGGCGCGAGAGCCGGTCGAGGACGCCGAGGAGCAGGGCCTCGCGCAGCGCCGGCGGGCTCGCGTCGAGGAGCGCGTTGACCGGCGCCATCCGGGCGGGCAGGGTGACGCCGCCGTCGTCGCCGGCCAGCCCGGCCGCCGCGAGCAGGCCCGCGAACCCCGCGTCGTCGAGGGTCGCGGGGTCGAGGTGCGCGAGCATCCCCGCCAAGGAGGGGTCGAGGCGCACCGGCCCGGCGGCGCGCGCCGCGGCCACCGACGCCCGGAGCGCGTCGACGACCTCCGGCACGGCCGCCGCGGTGGCGGCCGAGAACGTCAGGTGGAGGGTCGGCGGCAGGTCGCGGAAGGTCATCTGCGGCTGGACGAACCAGCCGCGCGCGAGCATCTCGTCGGCCACGGTGAAGACGTCGCAGGTGTCGTCGGTCGCGAGCGCGAGCAGCGTCGACCCAGGTGGGGCGACGACGCGCAGGCCGTCGAGGTCCCCGACCGCCCGGGCCACCTCGAGCGTCGCCCGGTGCGTCTCGCGCGCCAGCCGCGCGTAGCCCTCGTCCCCGACGAAGCGCGTGACGGCCCACGCGGCGGCGACCGGGCCGCCCGAGCGCGTCGACTGGGTCGTCGTGTTGAGCATCGTGTAGCCGGGCCAGTCCGCCGACGCGAACAGGTGCCCGCGCCGCAGCCCGGCGTCGCGGTGCAGCAGGACCGACACCCCCTTGGGGGTGTACGCGTACTTGTGCAGGTCGACGCTGATGCTCGTCACGCCGTCGACGGCGAGGTCCCACGGCGGCACGTCGTCGACGTGGGGCAGGACCCAGCCGCCGATGCACGCGTCGACGTGGCAGCGGGCGCCGAGGTCGAGCGCCAGCGCGGCGAGGGCCGCGACGGGGTCGACCACGCCGTGCGCGTACGACGGGGCGGAGGCCACGACGAGGATGGTCGACCCGTCCGCGGCCTCGGCCATCGCGGCGGGGTCGGCCCGGAGGGTGACGGGATCGACGTCGACGACGACCGCGCGCACCCCGAGGTACTCCGCCGCCTTCCGGAAGGCGGCGTGGGCCGACGCGGGCAGGAGCATGCTCGGCGACGCCACGTGGGGCGCGGCCTCGCGTGCGGCGAGGACGGCGAGCAGGATCGACTCCGTCCCGCCGGAGGTCACGACGCCGACGGCCCCGGGCGGCGCGTGCAGCAGCGTGGCGGCGCGGCCGACGAGGTCGTTCTCCATCCGCTGGATCGACGGGAACGCGGTGGGGTCCAGCCCGTTCGCCGACGAGAACATCGCCAGCGCCTCGCGGCCGAGGGCGTCGGCCTCGGCGAGACCGGAGTCGTAGACGTAGGCGAGGGTCCGGCCGCCGTGCGTCGGCAGGTCGGCCGCACGCAGGGCGTGCAGCTCGTCGAGGACCTCGGCGGCGCGCGGTCCGGTGGGGGCGGCGGAGGTGGTCATCCGGTCTCCTTCGGGTCGAGCCCGTAGCGGCGCAGCACGACGACCGAGACCGCGACGAGCACCGCCGGGACGACGGTGAAGCCGAGGGCGATGGCGGTGCGGGCCGAGTCCGGTTGCGCGGCAGCGGCGTCGGTCGACGAGACGTAGCCGCCGACGGTGAGCACGAGCGCGTAGAGGAACGGGCCGACCGCGAGGCCCAGCGTCTCCCCGGCGGTCCAGACGCCGGTGTACGTCCCGGCGCGGTCCTCGCCGGTGCGGGCGGTGTCGGCCGCCGCGACGTCGGGGAGCATCGCGAGCGGGAACATCTGGCAGGCGGCGTAGCCCACCCCGACGACGCCGACGGTGACGGCCGTCGCGGCGGTGCCCAGCGGCAGGGCGAACAGCGTGGCGAGCGCACCGGCGCCCAGCAGCACCGACCCCCAGAGATAGCCGGTGCGCTTCCCGCGGCGCTCGCCGACCCGCTGCCACAGCGGGGTGACGAGGAGCGCCGGCCCCACGAAGCAGACGAAGAGCACGGCCGACGCCCCGGGCCGGCCGAGCTGCACCCGGGCCACGTAGTCGACGCCGGCGAGCATCGCGCCGGTCGCGAGCGCCTGGAGCACGAACACCGCCAGCAGGGTGCGGAACTCGCGCGACGCCGACACGACGCGCAGCTGGTCGCGCAGGCTCCCGCCGGCGGTCGCGGCGCGGCGCACTGGCGCGTCCCGCGTCCCCCACCAGGCGCCGAGGGTGCCGACGAGGATCAGCGCGCCGACGAAGAGCCCGACCACGCGGTACCCCTGCTCGGGGCCGACGGCGTCGCGGACGACTGGCGCCAGCCCGCCGCTGACGAGGATGGCGAGCGCGAGCACCGCGACGCGCCACGTCATGAGGCGCGTGCGCTCGTCGTAGTCGTCGGTCAGCTCGGCCGGCATCGCGACGTACGGCACCTGGAAGAAGGCGTAGGCGCTCGCGCAGGCGAGGAAGGCGACGACGACCCACGTCGCGGCGAGGGCGGTCGGGCTCGTCGGACCGGCGAAGAGCAGCACGAACGCGACCGCCAGCGTCAGACCGGCCCGGAGCAGGAACGGACGGCGCCGCCCCGCGGGGTGCGTCGAGCGGTCGCTGACCCGCCCGGCCACGGGGTTGAGCACGACGTCCCAGGCCTTGGGCAGGAGCACGACGAGGCCGGCGAGGCCCGCACCGACCCCGAGCCGGTCGGTCAGGTACGGCAGGAGCAGCAGCCCGGGCACCGTCCCGAACGACCCGGTCGCCACCGAGCCGAGGCCGTAGCCGCGGCGGACGGACGCGGGCAGGCGGGCGGACTCGGTCGCCACCCAGCGCTCGCCCATGGCCGGACCCTAGTGGGCCGCATCGCCTCGCGGGAGCGGTCCGACGCAGGACGGGTCGCCCGCGGCGCCGCCGCTGCGGGAGGCGATGATGGGGCGGTGGGCACGAGGCGCAGGTTCCGCGGACGCATCACGGGCGTGGGCTCCACCTCCGGGGTGCGGGTCGTCGTCGGGTGGTGGCTCGAGTCGCCCTTCGGCGCCTTCGCCGACGTCATGGTGGAGACCGCCGCAGGGCATCGGGTGCTGCTGGCCCCGACGCAGCAGGTCGTCGACCTCGTCGCCACGACCTACACCTTCGACGAGGTCCGCCTCGAACCGGTGACGGTCGGCCTCACCGGCGACGGGCCCACCCGCCTCGACGTCGCGTCGCCGTCGCTCACCCTGACCGCCGACCTCGGGGGCCGGACCCCGCTCGGCACCCTCCTCGGCCTCGTGCCACCCGCGCTCGCGACGAGCCCCGCCTTCGCGACGCTGGCCGACCCCGTCGCCCGCGCCGTCCTGCGGGGGGTGCGGACCCGGGGCGTCGCCCGCGCCGGACGTCGTGAGTACTACGGCGCGACCGACGTCCACGCCGTGACGGCGATGTCGGGTCGCTTCGACGGAACCGACCTCGGGGCGCTGGCCCCGGTCGACCCGCCGTGCCGGTTCGGGTTCTCCTCCACCCCGCGCCGGCCGTCGGTCACCGAGGTGACGACGACCATCGTCGACGTCACCTGAGCTCCGCCGACGCCCTCCGGCGGCCTCTGCGCCCGTCCCCGTCCCCCGCGTCACTCGCGTATCGGGTCACCCGATACGACCGCGCTGTACCCGAGAACGGTTGTCGGGTGAGGCGCAGCGATATCGGGTCACCCGATACGCGTGAGGCGGGCGGGGTTGGGGGGCGGGCGGGCCGGGTCAGGTGCGTGGGGCGATGCGCAGCAGCTTGTCGTCGTCGCCGTTCGTCGTCGTCACGTAGAGCGCGCCGTCCGGGCCGAGGCGTGCCGCCCGCAGGCGGCCGTAGGGGCCGTTCGTCGCCTCCGGGATGGCCACGTCGGTCACCGAGCCGTCGCCGTCGAGGCTGAGGACGAGCAGCTTGGCGCCCTTGAGTGCGGTGACGACGAGGGCCCCGTCCCAGGCCCCCCACTGCTCACCCTCGAGGAACTCGGCCGCGCAGACCGCCTGCGTCGTGCGACCGCTCTGCCACACCGCCGGCACGGCGTCGGGGTAGCGCTCCGTGTCGGTCATCGGCACGCTCTCGTCGTAGCCACCGACGGTGCCGCCCTGGGCCGGGTCCCAGCCGTAGTTCTTCCCCGGCTCGACGAGGTTGACCTCGTCGTTGTTCGACGGGCCGTGCTCGGCGGTGAAGATGCGACCGGTCCCCGGCTGCAGCGCCACGCCCTGGATGTTGCGGTGCCCCCAGCTCGTGACGTACCGCTGCATCGGGTCCTCCGCGAACGGGAACGGGTTGTCCTCCATCGGTTTCCCGGTCTCCAGGTCGAGCCGGATCGTCTTGCCGCCGAGGCTCGTGAGGTCCTGCGGGATGCTGCCGACGGCCGTGTCGCCCGTGCCGACGACGAGCGCACCGTCGGCGTCGAGCTCGGGACGGCAGCCCGAGTGGCGGCCGGTCGAGATCGGCAGCCCGTCGAGCAGCGTCTTCTCCCGCTCGGCCGAGCGTCCGTCGGCCGCCAGCCGCCACGTGACGAGGCGGATGTCCGTCGGCGCGCCACCCTCCTGGTGGGTCTGGCAGGTCGTGAACCGGCGGGTCTGCGCGAAGTCGGGGTGCACGACCATCCCGAGCAGGCCCCCCTCGCTGTTGACGTAGACGTCGTCGAGGTCGGCGCGCACCCGCGTGACCGACGCGCCCTCGCGCAGGCCCGACACGAGCGAGATCCGCCCGGGACGCTCGGTGACCAGCGCCGTGCCGTCCGGGAGGAAGCCGATGTCCCAGCCGTGCTCGAGCCCGCCGGCGACCTCCTCGACGTCGAGCTCGGGCTCCTGGGTGCTGCGCGGCGCCGGGCTCGAGGAGGGCGGCGCGCTCGCGCTGCCGGACGCCGACGTGCTCGGGCGGGCGGGCACCTCGCCGAAGCCGTCGTCGTCGCCGGACGAGCAGCCGCCGACGGCGACGAGGCCGAGGCAGGCGGCGAGGGCCGCGGTGCGGCGGACGGCGGTCGAGCGACGGGGTCCCATGCCCCAGTCTCACATCCCGCCGGCGACGGTGCCCCGGGCCGGACCGGCGTTCGACAGGTCGCGGCCGTCGGTCAGGGGAGGTCGGTGACGGCCCGCTCGTACGCGGCGGCGAGCGCATCGAGGTCGGCGCGGTACCGGCGGATGTCGCAGCCGAGCCCGTTGCGCTTGAGGAGGATGCCCTCCTCCGCCCAGGTCCCGCGGGCGCGCTCGAGCAGGGGCGCCGGCAGGTCGCCGTAGCTGTTCGTGACCCGCCACCACGTGACGTTGCCGCCGTACGCCTTCATGATCGAGCCGACCTGGCGCGGGCCGATGCCGACGAGCGCCGCGAGGTCGCCGTACGACACGACGCACCCGCGCGGCACCTGCTCCACCGCGCGCAGCACCCGCTCCACGAGCACGTCGTCCACGCGCAGGAGTCTGCCCGACGCGATCCTCGCCGCGCGGTGTGGGCGACATCCCGCGAAACACCCCTGCGTGGGACGGGTGGGGCCTGCGAGACTGTCGCGCATGCGGCGCATCGTCCAGAGCCAGAAGCTCCAGCACGTGCGCTACGACGTGCGCGGCCCGATCCTCGTCGAGGCCCAGCGCCTCGAGGCCGAGGGCCACAAGATCCTCAAGCTGAACATCGGCAACACGGCGCCGTTCGGCTTCGAGGCGCCCGAAGCCATCGTCGCCGACATGGTGCACAACCTCCCGGAGAGCCAGGGCTATGCCGACTCCAAGGGCATCTACTCGGCGCGCACCGCGGTTGCGCAGTACTACCAGTCGCGCGGCCTGCGCGACACCGGTGTCGAGGACGTGTACATCGGCAACGGTGTCTCCGAGCTCATCACGATGGTCCTCCAGGCGTTCGTCGACGACGGCAACGAGGTCCTCGTGCCCGCGCCCGACTACCCGCTGTGGACCGGAGCCGTCTCGCTGTCGGGCGGGACGCCCGTGCACTACCGCTGCGACGAGTCCAACGGCTGGAACCCCGACCTCGAGGACATCGAGGCCAAGATCACCCCGAACACGCACGCGATCGTCGTCATCAACCCGAACAACCCGACGGGAGCCGTGTACTCGGAGGAGACGGTGCGCGCGCTCGTCGACATCGCGCGGCGCCACGACCTCGTCGTCATGGCCGACGAGATCTACGAGAAGATCCTCTTCGACGACGCGGTGCACCACCACGCGGCGACGTTCGCCGGCGAGGACGTCCTCTGCCTCACCTTCAGCGGCCTGTCGAAGGCCTACCGGGTCTGCGGCTACCGCGCCGGCTGGGTGATGGTCTCGGGCCCCAAGCACCTCGCGTCGGACTTCCTCGAGGGCCTGACGCTCCTCGCGAACATGCGGATGTGCGCCAACGTCCCTGCGCAGCACGCCATCCAGACCGCGCTCGGCGGGTACCAGTCGGTCAACGAGCTGATCGGCCCGGGCGGTCGCTTCCGGGAGCAGTCGAAGCTCGCGTCGCGGCTGCTCAACGAGATCCCCGGGGTGTCGTGCGTCGAGCCGCAGGGCGCGCTCTACTGCTTCCCCCGCCTCGACCCCGAGGTCTACCCGATCGAGTCCGACGAGGCGTTCGTCATCGACCTGCTGCGGGCCAAGAAGATCCTCGTGACGCACGGCACCGGCTTCAACTGGTTCGCGCCGGACCACTTCCGGCTCGTGACGCTGCCTGACGAGGAGACGCTGACCGAGGCGATCGGCCGCATCGCCGAGCACCTCGCGACGATGCGTGCCTGACGGAATGGCCTCCGCCGCAGCCCTTCCCGACGGCGCGACCCTCGGTGTGGTCGCCGTCGGCGGCGTGCTGGGGTCGCTCGGCCGCTGGGCGGTCGGGCTCGCCATCCCGCACGAGGTCGGCGCCTTTCCCTGGTCCACCTTCGTCGTCAACGTCACCGGGGCCTTCGCGATGGGCCTGCTCGTCGCCTTCCTCGTCGACCGCCCGGGGGTGCACCGGCTGGCCCGGCCGTTCGTGGGGGTCGGTGTGCTCGGCGGGTGGACGACGTTCTCGGCGCTGGCCGTCGACGCGGTGCAGCTCGGCGCCACGCACCACGTCCAGCTGGCGCTGCTGTACGTCGGCACCACCTTCCTCGTCGGCACGCTCGCCGTCGCCGCGGGGATGCTCGGCGGCCGGCGCGTCTGGCCGGGCCCGTGACCGCCACGCACGCGCTCCTCGTCGCGCTCGGCGCCGCCGTCGGGGCGCCGCTGCGGCTCGTCGTCGCCCACTACGCACGCGAGCGGCTCGGGGCGGCGCCGCCCGCCGGGACGCTGGTCGTCAACGTCGTCGGGTCGCTCGTCCTCGGGGTGCTCGTCGGCGACGCGGTGGGCGGCTCGACCCTCGCCCTCGTCGGCACCGGCTTCTGCGGGGCCCTGACGACCTTCTCGACGCTGGCGCTCGAGCTGTGGGAGGCCCTCGACGACGACCGCCCCGTCGCGGCCGCCGCGAACCTCGGGCTCTCGCTCGTCCTCGGCCTCGGCGCCGCGGCCCTCGGCTACGCCCTCGCCGCCTGACCCGCCTCCCCGCCCCACCCACCCCACCCGCCCCGACATTTCGGGGTGACCCCGAAATGTCCACGAGACCCCGGCTCCGAAGCGGGGTCTCGTGGACGAACCCCTGTGTCGCGCCGTCGCCGACGCGCAGGAACGCGCCGCCCGTCCCGCGAGAGCGGGGCGGGCGGCGCGTCCGGTCCGGAAGCTTCGGTCAGTGACCGTGACCGTGGTGGTGCTTGGCCACCACGCCTGAGGCGCTGACGATGCCGGCGCCGTAGAACCCGTTGAAGCCCTTCCCGCCGACGCAGGTGGCGGTGTAGAGGTCCGAGCGACCCACGTCGGTGTACGACTGGACGCCACCCGCCGGGCAGGCGTGGTCGCGGGCCGTGCCCATGACGATCGACCGCACGGTGTCGGGCGCGAGACCGAAGCCACCGTGGCGCTGCGACTTGCCATGGGCCGAGACCGCGAGCGCGGCGACGCCGGCGGCGTGCGGCGAGGCCATCGAGGTGCCCTGGAGGTACTGGTAGTACCCGCAGACCTCGCGGCTCTTGTCGCGGCCGTGGCCCTTGACGACGCGGCAGTCCTTCATCGTGCCGAGCGACTCCCCGAGCGGCGTGATGTCACCGTTCTCGTCGACCTGGCCCTCCGCCTGCATGACGTTGAGCGGCGCGGTCGAGAGGATGAGGTTGCCGTTCGTGCGGTAGGTGTCGGTGCCGAGGCCGTCACGGAACCAGCCGCCCGGCGCCGAGACCTCGATCTCGCCCGAGCGCAGGTCGGTGGCCCAGTTCGAGTAGTCGGCCTTGCGCTCCGACGGGCCGACCGACGAGACGCCGAGGACGTGCGGGCCCTCGACGGGCAGGTCGAGGCAGGTCGCGTTGTCGATCGTCCGCGGGTGCTCGGTGCCGCCGGGGTAGTCGGGGCTCGAGGTGTCGGTGCGGGGGTTGGAGATGTCCTCGTTGTTGTTGCCGAGCGCCGCGACGAGCGTGACGCCCTTGCGGTGCGCGTAGTTCAAGGCCCGCGTCATCGACCGGATGATGAGGTCCTGCTCGGCCGCCTCCTCCGGGCTGTCCTCCGGCGCACCGCCGGCGCAGTTGTACGCCCACGGGTCGACGTAGAACGACATGTTGACGACGTCGAGGCCCGCGTCACCGGCATAGGTCAGCGCCTTGACGGTGGGGGTGAGGAAGAAGTAGCCGCTGTCCTGGCCGGCGCGCACGTTGACGAGGTCGACGTTCGGGGCGACGCCCGACACGCCGAGACCGTTCATCGCCGCGGCGATGGTGCCCGCGACGTGGGTGCCGTGGCCGTCGTCGTCGTGGTCCGCCGGGTCGACGCAGCCGGTGTACTCGCACGGCCCGTCGATGTCGGGCATGTCGGTCGTGAAGTTGCGCGAGAGACGGCGGTCGAAGTTCGCGGCGAGGTCGGGGTGCGAGCCGTCGACGCCGGTGTCCATCACGCCGACCCGGACGCGCTTGTCGCCCATCTCGGTGCGGTGCGCCTGCGGGGCGCCGATCATGTCCATGCCCCACAGGAGGGAGTCGAGGGGGTCGGCCTTGGCGCCCTTGGGCGGCTTCGGCGGCTTGTGGTCGTCCTTGCCGTGCCGGGCGGCGGCGCTCCGGACGGCGGTTTCCTGCTGCTCGCGGGTCACGCGGTCCTTGACCTTGCCGGCGTCCGGGGTGCGCCCGATGACGCCGTCCTTCGCCGCGGCCGCGACCCCGGTCATCGACCGCGCGGCGGCGGCGAAGCCACCCCGGGTCGAGGTGACCGAGACCAGGCCGATGTCGGTGTTGACCGCGGTCACCGTGGCGCCGGCCTTCTCGAGGCGCTGCGCCAGGGCCCGCGCGTCCGTTCCCTCGTCGGCGAGCACGGCGTACGCCGTCCGGGCCGTCGAGGCCGTGGCTGCGGTCGGCTGCGCGGATGCCGTCGCCGTCACCGCCCCCAGGGTCGCCGTGGCCAGGGCCACGACTCCCGTCATCGCAACCATGCGAGATCGTCGCATCGTGTGTCTCCTCCGTCGGGATGGACGCGGCGGTGCGTCCGGGCGCCACCGTAGGGGAGCGGCCGCGGGCTGGGAACCCCCGAGATCGGGGGATCTCTCAGCGGTCGGCGGCGGCCACCTCGACCTCGAGCCCGTAGGACCAGCCGTCGGCCAGCGGCAGGCTGTCGCCGCTCCAGAAGCGGCCGGGGTCGTACCAGTTCGTCGGGACGTCCGGGCGCAGCACGCCCATGTCCTCGAGCGTCGCCGCGACGACCTCGGCGCAGTAGGCGTCCTCGGGGCGCAGGCCCTTGACGTCGCGCGCCCGCCGGGTCAGGTGCGCGTCGCGCCCGCGCAGCCACCGCCACCCCAGCCGGACGGTCGACGGGAACGAGACGCCGTCGAGCCGGGCGACCGCGCGCAGCGCGGCGTCCTCCTCGACCCGGCCGGCGCGGGGCTCGAGCTGGCGCAGCCACGCCCGCTGCCCGTAGCGCACCTGCCACGTGGTGACGGCCTCGGCGAGGTCGTGCAGCTGGACGCCGCGGTGGTGGTCGCCGGTCCAGTGGTCGCGCATCGAGCGGCCGAGCTCGGCGTGCCAGAGCAACGGCGGCAGGTCGTCCAGGACGAGGGCCATCCCGACGTGGTTGACCGGCGCGTTGCTCGCGGTCTGGATGACGCGGTCGGCCACGGTGCCCCCGCGGAAGATCCACAGGTCCCCGGTGCGGGCCGCCGCGACGGCCTCGTCGAAGGGGACGGGCCGGGTGCCGGTGTGCGCCATGGCGCCCAGTCTGCCGGGCCGCGCTCGCTAGGGTGGCGACGTGGACCGCAACCGCCTGTGGAAGCTGCTCGGGGTGGCCGGCGCGGCCGGTGTCGTGGCGACCGGCGTGCTCGTCGCCCGCGACGAGCGCAGCCGCCGCGCGTACGAGCCGGACGAGGTGCGCGACCGCCTGCGGGCGCGCCTCGACGAGGCCGCGGCCGACGAGCGCCCCGACGCCGACCACTGACCGTCAGGCGTCGTCGACCCGCGGGATGAGCGGCTGCCCGGCGCGCGCCCGGATCTCCTGCACCGTCCACGAGTTGCCGTCGGGGTCGCGGAAGCCGAAGAGCGTGCCCCCGTCCCGCTCGTCGAGGACGACCACCTCGTCGCACGCGACCCCACGGCCGACGAGCTCGGCGTGCGCCGCCCGGGCGTCCGCGACGACGAGCTGGACGCCGTGCAGGCTGCCGGGCGGCATCGCCCGCAGGTTCGGCATCGTGCCCATGACGACCGAGCAGCCGGAGCCGCGGGGGGTCAGCTGGGCGATCCGGCCGAAGCCGGCGTCCGTGTCGTGGTCGAGGTGGAACCCGACCCGGTCCCGGTAGAAGGCGACCGACGCGTCGAGGTCCGAGACCGGGACGACGACGACCTCGAGGGTCCAGTCCACGCTGCGCTCCTCCCTCAGCCCCGGGCCAGGAGGGCGTCGAGCTTGACGTAGCCCTCGGTCATCCCGCCCTCCATGCCGGAGGCGACCATCGCGTCACGCCCCTCGACGCTCGAGCCGATGCTGCGGCCGTGCAGCCGCGAGCGCCCGTCACCGAGGTCCTCGAAGCGGAGCAGCTCGAGCGCGACCTCGTCGGGCATCCCCTCGAACTCGAAGGTCTGGACGATGAGCTCGTCGGTGCGCACCGTGTGGAAGCTGCCGCGGAAGCCGAACTCACCGCCGTCGGGCGAGCGGTGGACGTAGCGGTAGCCGCCACCGTCCGTGAAGTCCCAACGCGGCACGTCCATCGCGTACCCCTGCGGCCCGAGCCACTGCCGGACCTGCTCGGGGTCGGCGTGCGCGGCGTAGAGCGCGGCGACGGGGGCGTCGAACTCGCGGGTGAAGTCGATCCAGGGCACACCGGCCGGGATGTCGAGGTCGAGGCTGTTGGCCATGCTGCTCACTCCTTCGTGAGGTCCTGCCACTGCTCCCCGAGCAGGGCGTCGAGGCGGCGGTAGCCGCGCTCGTGGGCGAGCCGATAGCCGTCGAGCCACGCCGTGAGGCGCTCGAGGGCGGCCGGTTCGAGGTGGACCGGGCGGCGCTGGGCGTCCCGGCCCTTGGTGACCAGGCCCGCGTGCTCGAGGACCTGGATGTGCTTCGAGACCGCCTGCACGCTGATCCCGAAGGGCTCGGCGAGCTCGCCGACCGTCGCCGGCCCGCGGCTGAGCCGCGCGATGATCGCGCGGCGCACGGGGTCGGCGAGGGCCGCGAAGCCCCGGTCCACCAGCTCGTCGTCCATAGGGCGTACCCAACCAGGCAGTTGATCAACCGTCAAGTTGATCTTTGCCTCATGTCTCCGCGAACGTGTGTTGACTCGCCGGGGCTCCTCGGTGTGGTGTGCCAGGACATGCCTGACAGGTGATGTGACAGGACATCGCTGACACTCGAGCGCTGGTGGCTGGATG
>NZ_BOPU01000011.1:0-98055 GCF_017312765.1 Phycicoccus sp. DTK01
CGGCGGCACCACCGCTTCAAGCAGCAAGGCCGGTGGCGACCCCGCCTCGACCCGGACGGCACCGTCACCTGGCACGGACCCGACGGTGCCACCCGCACCACCGAACCCGCCCATCGCACCACCGGCTGACCCGCGCCGCGCCCCGGACCGCCGACGTCCGGCCGCCCCGATCCCGCCCGGCCGCCCCGATCCCGTCCGGCCGCCCCGATCTCGTCAGGCCGACCTGTCATGGCGCCCCGGCACGGCGAGGTGACCACGGCACCGCGAAGTCACCCCGACCTCGCCCGCCGCCGCGAGCTCGCCCGGCCGCTCCGACCTCGTTCGGCCGCCAGGACTACTGCCGCGGGTCCGGCCGACAGGTCGAGGCCGACGTACGCCAGCCCGGCGCCCGGGCCGGCGCCTCGGCGTCGTAGAACGCGCGGTGGCGGCGCTCGACGGCGTGCACGTCAGGCACCGGCCGCCACCCCGTCATCGGGCAGCTGCAGGTCGACGTCGAGCAGGGCTGCGAGCGAACGCAGCTCGCGCTCGACACCGGCGCGCATCGCCCCGGACGGCTCGACGTCCCAGTGGACGGCCGCGACCCGCAACACTCCCGCCGCCGCGTCCCGGTGGGAGTCGACCTTGCCGACGAGCCGGTCCCCGTGGAGCACCGGCAGGGCGAAGTAGCCCCAACGACGCGACGCCGCCGGCTTGTACATCTCGAGCTGGTAGTCGAACTCGAAGAGCTCGGTCATCCGCTTGCGGTCCATCACGAGTCGGTCCAGCGGGGACAGCAGCGCCGTGCGCCCCGAGAACCCGCCCTCCAGGTACCCCGGGTCGACCCGCCAGCGTCTCCGCACGCCCTCGACGACCGCCTCGACCCCGTGCTCTCCGACGTGGTTCGGCTCGCCCGGGGGGAAGGTGGCCCGGGCACGGGCGATGCCCAGTGCCTCGAGCCGGCGTCGGTCCCGCTCCTGCTCGGCCTCGGCGTAGGGGACGGCGGGGTCGTCCGGGTGGACGCGGGAGGCGAGGTCCCAGGTGCGCTCCCGGTTCTCCCGGGACGCCACCGCCACCTCGCCCCGCTGCTCCATCATGTCGAGCATCCGCTGGACGTTCTTGCTGTTCGTCCACCCCGACGAGCGCCACGGCACGAGGCAGGTGTCGGGGATCTCGCGCGCGGGCAGCGGTCCCTCGGCGCGCAGGAGCGTCAGGATGTCGTCGCGGCAGGCGCGGTTCGCCTCGACCCACGCCTCGAGCTCACGCCGCCACGGGCTGAGCGGCTCGACCCCGGGCCAGGCGTCCATCTCGGCCCGGAACAGGGCGATGTCCTCGGCCGGACGCAGGTAGCCGAGGAGCTCCACGAGCCGACCCGATCCGAGGAGGTCGTCGAGGACCTGGGGGGAGTAGACGGACCCGAGCCGGCTCCACAGCACGAGGTCGGCGTTGGGGGCGACGTGCGCGGTGAGGTCCATCTGCACGAGCCCGAGGTGGCGCACCACCGACAGCGCGTCGGCGGGCCGGTCCCGCGTCAGCAGCTGCGCGCGCACCGCGATGCGCCGTGCGTCGCGTCGGCTGAGCTCCAGCACCATGCCGACGAACCTAACCGGCCATCCGGACGGTCGCCGTCCGGATGCTGCTGCCGGCGCCCTGGCCGGGCCGTCGGTGGCAGGCTGGGGCGCGTGACGACCGTCGGGCTCCTCCTCGCCGCGGGTGCGGGACGCCGGATGGGCGGCCCCAAGGCCCTGGTCCGGCCGACGGCGGACGGGCCGACTCTGCTCGAGGTCACGCTCGACCGGCTGGTGGGCGCGGGGCTCGAGCAGGTCGTCGTCGTCCTCGGGGCCGCCGCCGACGAGGCCCGCGCGACGGCCGACGTCCCCGGCGTCTGCGTCGTCGTCGCCGAGGACTGGGACGAGGGGATGGGGGCCTCGCTGCGCGCCGGGCTGCGCCACCTCGACGCCACCGCGGCGCCGGAGGTCCACGCGGCCGTCGTCACCCTCGTCGACCTGCCGGACGTCGGCACCCGCGTGTACCGGCGGGTGCTGTCCGCGACCCGGGGCACCGGCCCGGAGGTCCTCCTGCGCGCCACCTACGACGGCACGGCCGGCCACCCCGTGGTCCTCGGACGCGCCCACTGGGCCGCCGTCGCCGACACCGCCCGCGGCGACCGCGGCGCCCGGGACCACCTCGCCGCGCACCCGCCGACCCCGGTCGAGTGCGGCGACCTCGCGAGCGGCGCCGACGCCGACACCCCCGAGGCCCTGAGCCGGCACCCCCACGCGCCATGATGGCCGGGTGAGCGACAGGAGACGGTGGCCGGCGAGCGTCTACGACCACGGCGCCGACCCCGACCCCCGCTTCTCGCTCGCCAACGAGCGCACCTTCCTCGCGTGGGCCCGCACCGCCCTCGCCCTGCTCGCCGGGGCCGCGGCCCTCGACGCCCTCGACCTCCCCCTCCAGGACACCGTGCAGGCGCTGCTCGCCGCCCTCCTCGCCCTCGCGGGCCTGGTCACCGCCGCCACCGCGTGGCGCACCTGGGCCCGCACCGAGCGGGCGATGCGCGAGGGGACACCACTGCCCTCCAACCCGACGATGGTCGTCGTCGTGGCGCCGATCGTCGTCGCCGGCGTCGTCCTCGCCGGGGCGAGCGTGCTGCGCGGGGTCGGGTGAGCGCCGGGTGACCGAGCAGGTCGTCCGCGACCCGGGGATGCAGCAGGAGCGCACGACGCTCGCGTGGCGGCGCACCGGGCTCGCGCTGCTCGTCGGCGCGCTGACCGTCGGCCGCCTGACCCTCGACCGGCTCGGGGGAGCGGTCGTCCTGCCGACGGTGCTCGTCGCCGCGCTCGCCGCCTACGTCGTCCTCTCGACCGTGCGGCAGCGCCGGCTCGGGGTCGCGGGGCCGGCCGACCCCCGCCTCTCGGTGCTGCGCGACGGGCGCCTCGTCGCGGCCGTCGCGGTGGTCGTCGTCGTGCTCGCGGTCGGCGAGCTGGCCGCCGCCGTCGCCGCACTCGCCGACCTCGTGTGAGCGTCGTCCTTCCACAGGGGCCGGTCGTGGGTGATGCTGTGGCCATGGACCCCAGGACGACGTTCGCCTCGGCCGACGACCTCGCGAGCGCGCTGGGAGGGGTCGGCTACCTCGCCGACGACGCGCTCTCGACGGTCACCTGGCTCTCGCTCCGGCT
Organism: Phycicoccus sp. DTK01; assembly: GCF_017312765.1. NCBI lineage: Bacteria > Bacillati > Actinomycetota > Actinomycetes > Micrococcales > Intrasporangiaceae > Phycicoccus > Phycicoccus sp. DTK01. Next base: position 3,159 of record NZ_BOPU01000011.1, read on the forward strand.
CGGGCGCCCCCTGCTCATGGAGGGCGAGCCCGGCACCGGCAAGACCGCTCTCGCGGAGGCGCTCGCGGAGACGATGGACCTGCCGCTCATCCGGCTGCAGTGCTACGAGGGCATCGACGCGAGCCAGGCCCTCTACGACTGGGACTTCCCCCGCCAGATCCTCCACGTCCGCGCGCTGGAGGCCGTCGAGGGCGGGGCCAAGGACGTCCGCGAGCTCGAGGCCGACCTCTTCGACGAGCGCTTCCTCCTCGCTCGTCCGGTCCTCCAGGCCCTGCGCGACGCCCCGGCCGTCCTCCTCGTCGACGAGGTCGACCGGGCCGACGACGAGTTCGAGGCCTTCCTCCTCGAGGTGCTCTCGACGTGGCAGGTGACCATCCCCGAGCTCGGCCCGGTCCGGGCCGCCACGCCCCCGGTGGTCGTCCTCACCTCCAACCGCACCCGCGAGCTCCACGACGCGCTCAAGCGCCGCTGCCTCTACCACTGGCTCGAGCACCCCGGCATCGAGCGCGAGCTCGCGATCGTGCGCAGCCGCGCTCCCGAGGTGCCCGAAGCGCTTGCGGCGCAGGTGGTCCGGGCGGTGCACGCCATCCGCGGCGACCGCGAGATGCTCAAGCCTCCGGGCGTCGCCGAGACCCTCGACTGGGCGCGCGCCCTCTACGAGCTCGGCACCCGCACCCTCGACACCGAGACCGCCGCCGCGACCCTCGGCGTCGCCGTCAAGTACCGCGAGGACGCCGAGCGGGTGAAGCGCGCCCTCGACGTCATGCTCACCCCCTGACCCGCGCCACGCCGATGACCATCGCCCAGCACCGCCTCGACGCCGCCGAGCTCGTCCGCACCCCGGAGGAGGTCCTCGTCGGGTTCGCCCGCACGCTGCGCGCCGCCGGGGTCAACGTCACCGCCGACCGCGAGCGCACCTACCTCGAGGCGGTCGCCGCCGTCGGGCTCGAGGACCCGGCGGCGGTCTACCACGCCGGTCGCGCGACCCTCTGCGCGTCACCGGCCGACCTCGAGCGCCACGACCTCGTCTTCGCCGAGTGGTTCGGCGGCACGAGGGCCGGCACGAAGCCCCGCGACCCCCTGAGCCGGCTCGTTCCCCGCGCGTCCCTCGGCGCCGAGGAGCCCGGCCCCGGCGAGGGCCGCGACGAGCCGGACGACGTCCACGCCCAGGCCTCCGCCACCGAGGTCCTGCGCCGCAAGGACGTCACGACCCTCAGCCGCCGCGAGCGCGAGGAGCTCGCGCGGCTCTTCGGTCGCCTCCGCCCCCGTGCACCGCGCCGCCGGGCGCACCGCTGGGAGGAGTCCCCCCGCGGCGCCGTCGACGCCCGCCGCACGCTGCGCGCCATGCTCCGGCGGATGGGGGAGCCCGGCGAGGTCGCGTGGCGCCGCCGCGGCAGCCGGCCCCGCCGTGTCGTCCTCCTCCTCGACGTCTCCGGGTCGATGAGCGCCTACGCCGACTCGCTCGTCCGGCTCTGCCACACCTACTGCGTGTCGGACGTTCCGACCGAGGTCTTCACCCTCGGCACGCGCCTCACGCACGTCACCCGTCCGCTGCAGCAGCGCGACCCGGACCGCGCCATCGTCGCGGCGGGGGAGGCGATCCCCGACTGGTCCGGCGGCACCCGTCTGGCCGAGGGGCTCAAGGTCTTCCTCGACCGCTGGGGCCGCCGGGGGATGGCCCGCGGCGCGGTCGTCGTCGTGTTCAGCGACGGCTGGGAGCGTGACGCCCCGGAGGCGCTCGGCGAGCAGGTGCGGCGGCTGCACGCGGTCGCCCACCGGGTCGTGTGGGTCAACCCGCACCGGGGGAGGGCGGGCTACGAACCGGTCCAGGGGGGCATCATGGCGGTGCTGCCGCACGTCGACGACTTCGTCGCCGGGCACTCGATGGCGGCGTTCGAGGAGCTGACGGAGGTGGTCGCGCGTGCGTGACGTGCTGGACGAGCTGATGACCTGGTGGCGGGCCGGCGAGACCGTCGGGGTGGGGACCGTCGTCGCGACGTTCCGCTCGGCCCCGCGGCCGGCGGGCGCCTCGATGCTGCTCGGCCCGGGCGGCGAGGCCGTCGGGTCGGTGTCGGGCGGCTGCGTCGAGGGCGCGGTGTACGAGCTCTCGCAGGAGGTCGTCGACGGCGGGACGCCGGTGCTGCAGCGCTACGGCGTCTCCGACGACGACGCCTTCGCCGTCGGCCTGACCTGCGGCGGGATCCTCGACGTCTTCGTCGAGCCGGTCTCCCGGGCGACCTTCCCCGAGCTCGGCGACGTCGCCGACGACGTCGCCGCCGGTCGCCCGGTGGCGGTCGCCACCGTCATCGACCACCCGGACCCCGCGTGGCTGGGCCGCCGCCTCGTCGTGCGCCCCGAGGACGCCGAGGTGCCGGTCGTCGGCGAGATCGGCTCCCCCCGGGCCGACTCCGCCGTCGCCGACGACGCCCGCGGCCTGCTCGCCTCCGGCCGCACCGAGACCCTCACCTACGGCCCGGACGGCGAGCGCCGCGGCGAGGGGATGCGGGTCTTCGTCAACGCCTTCGCCCCGCGCCCGCGGATGCTCGTCTTCGGCGCCATCGACTTCGCGGCGGCGGTCGCCCACGTCGGCAGCTTCCTCGGCTACCGCGTGACGGTGTGCGACGCGCGGCCGGTGTTCGCGACCCGCTCCCGCTTCCCGGCGGCCGACGAGGTCGTCGTCGAGTGGCCGCACAAGTACCTCGCCGCCGAGCAGGAGGCCGGGGCGGTCGACGGGCGCACGGTCGTCTGCGTGCTGACCCACGACCCCAAGTTCGACGTGCCCGTCCTCGAGCGCGCGCTGCGCCTGCCCGAGGTCGCCTACGTCGGGGCGATGGGGAGCCGGCGCACCCACGAGGACCGGCTCGAGCGGCTGCGCGAGGCGGGCGTCACCGACGACGAGCTCGCCCGGCTCTCCAGCCCGATCGGGCTCGACCTCGGTGCTCGCACACCGGAGGAGACGGCGGTGTCCATCGCCGCCGAGATCGTCGCCCTGCAGTGGGGCGGAGGTGGCAAGCGGCTCCAGGACGTCGGCGGTCCCATCCACCACCACGGCGAGGACGCCGAGACCTCCGCACCTGCGCCCGTCTGAGCCGGATCCGACCGCATCCGCGGCGTCAACTTGGTAACCGCCGCGACCCGGTTGTGGCGCAACGCGATTCGGCGTGCCCCGACGGCCGTTTCCTGTGCGGAAAGCCGCAGCGACCTGTCCGGTCGGCGGGTTCGTCCATACCCCTTGCCGACCGACGATGGGTGAAGCAAGATCACGGACACGACCACGGATCCACTCGCGAAGGAGTCAATGATGACTCGGATCAACGTCACCGTCGACGGCGTCTCCAACGCCGACGACGTCGAACCCCGGATGCTGCTCGTCCACTACCTCCGTGAGGTCGTGGGCAAGGTCGGCACCGTCGTCGGGTGTGACACCAGCAACTGCGGTGCGTGCACCGTCCACCTGGACGGGCGCAGCGTCAAGTCCTGCAACGTCCTCGCCGTCCAGGCCGACGGCCACGAGGTGACGACCATCGAGGGGCTCGCCACCAACGGCGAGCTGCACCCGATGCAGACCGCGTTCCACGAGAACCACGCCCTCCAGTGCGGCTACTGCACACCGGGGATGATCATGCAGGCCGTCGACCTGCTCCGCGAGAACCCGGACCCCACCGAGGAGGAGATCCGGGTCGGCCTCGAGGGCAACCTCTGCCGCTGCACCGGCTACCACAACATCGTCAAGGCCGTGGCCGCCGCCGCCGGATCGATGAGCAGCGAGAGGAGCAACGCCTGATGACCGCCGTCGACGACCGCCCCACGACCGAGGTCGGCAAGGACCGCCGCCGCAAGGAGGACCAGCGCCTCATCACCGGCCGCACCCGCTGGACCGACAACATCCAGCTGCCCGGGATGCTGCACCTCGCGATGGTCCGCAGCCCCTTCGCCCACGCGAAGATCCTCTCGATCGGCACCGACGAGGCCAAGGCCGCCCCCGGCGTCCACGCCGTCTTCACCGGCGCCGACCTCGCCGACAGCCAGGGCGTCAACATCAACGCCTGGCCGATCACCCCGGACCAGGTCACCCCGACCCACCTCCCCGTCCCGAGCGAGCGCGTCGCGCACACCGGCGAGATCGTCGCCGTCGTCGTCGCCCGCAGCGCCGCCCTGGCCCGCGACGCCGCCGAGCTCGTCGACGTCGACTACGAGGAGCTGCCCGCCGTCCTCGACCTCAAGGAGGCCATGAAGGACGAGGTCCTCGCGCACCCCGACGCCGGGACGAACAAGTCGGCCTTCTGGCAGCTGGACTCCAAGGCGGCCGGCACCGGCGGCGACGTGGAGGAGGCCATCGCCAAGGCCCGCCAGGACGGCATCGTCATCGAGCGCGAGTACCGCCAGCAGCGGCTCGTGCCGGCCTTCATGGAGCCGCGCTCCACGGTCGTCGACCCCACGGGCGAGCAGGTCGTCATCTGGTCCGCGACGCAGGTGCCGCACATCCTGCGCTTCGCGATCGCCGCGACGATGGGCATCCCCGAGTCCAAGGTCCGCGTCATCGCCCCCGACGTGGGCGGCGGCTTCGGCGGCAAGCTGCAGACGACGCCGGAGGAGTTCGCGACGATCGCCATCGCGCGCAAGCTCGGCAAGCCCTGCAAGTACACCGAGACCCGCAGCGAGACGATGGTCTCGGCCCACCACGGCCGCGACCAGTGGCAGAAGATGACCCTCGCCGCCGAGAAGGACGGCACGGTCACCGCGCTCAAGGTCGACCTCCTGGCCGACCTCGGCGCCTACGTCGCGATCGTCGGCGGCGGCGTGCCCGTCCTCGGGGCGTGGATGTTCAACAGCATCTACAAGTTCCCCGCGTACCAGTTCAACTGCCAGACGGTGCTGACCAACAAGACGTGGGTCGACGCCTACCGCGGCGCCGGGCGGCCCGAGGCCACCTACGCCATCGAGCGGATCATGGACGAGCTCGCCGCGGAGGTCGGGGTCGACCCGATCGCCATCCGCGAGAAGAACTGGATCACGCACGACGAGTTCCCGTTCACCACCGTCGCGGGCATGACCTACGACTCGGGCAACTACGAGGCCGCGACGTCCAAGGCGCTCGAGCTCTTCGGCTACGACGAGCTGCGCGCGGAGCAGAAGCGCCGGCGCGAGTCCGGCGACACCGTCCAGCTCGGCCTCGGCGTCTCGACCTTCACCGAGATGTGCGGCCTGGCCCCCTCCCGCGTCCTCGGCTCGCTGAGCTACGGCGCCGGCGGCTGGGAGAGCGCGAGCATCCGGATGCTCGCCACCGGCACCGTCGAGGTCGTCTCGGGCGCCACCCCGCACGGCCAGGGCCACGAGACGGCGTGGAGCCAGATCGTCGCCGACCGCCTCGGCATCCCGTTCGAGAACGTCGAGGTCCTCCACGGCGACACCCAGATCGCACCGAAGGGCCTGGACACCTACGGGTCCCGCTCGCTCGTCGTCGGCGGCGAGGCGCTCGTCCGGGCGGCCGACAAGGTCATCGAGAAGGCCAAGCCCATCGCGGCCCACCTCCTCGAGGCCAGCGTCGACGACCTGGAGTTCGAGGCCGGGCAGTTCACGGTCAAGGGCACCGACAAGGGCATCGGCATCACGGACATCGCGCTCGCGACCTTCGCGGCGCACAACCTGCCCGACGGCGTGGAGCCGAGCATCGACGCCGACGCCACGTTCGACCCGGTCAACTTCTCCTTCCCGCACGGCACCCACCTGTGCGCGATGGAGGTCGACACCGAGACCGGGCAGAGCACGATGCGCAAGTACGTCTGCGTCGACGACATCGGGACGATCATCAACCCGCTCATCGTCGAGGGGCAGATCCACGGTGGCCTCGTCCAGGGCATCGCGCAGGCGCTCTGGGAGGGCGCGGAGTACGACGAGCAGGGCACGCTCGTGTCCGGGTCGTTCGTCGACTACACCCTCCCGACCGCGGCCGACACGATCAACTACGTCAGCGAGCACACGGTCTCGCCGTCGACGACGAACACGCTCGGCACGAAGGGCGTCGGCGAGGCGGGCACCATCGCCTCCACCCCGGCGGTGGTCAACGCCATCGTCGACGCGCTGCGGCCGATGGGCATCGACGACATCCAGATGCCGTGCACGCCCGAGCGGGTGTGGAAGGCCATCCGGACGGCGGGAGCCCAGCAGGACAAGGCCCCGACGGCCGACGCCCAGGCCCACTTCGGTGAGGGTGCACCCAACCAGGACCCGGCAGCCGGCACGACGGACGGAGCAGCGCAGTGATCCCCGCATCCTTCGACTACCTCGCCCCGACGAGCGTCGACGAGGCCCTCGCGGCGCTCGCCGAGCACGGCGACGACGCCAAGGTCCTCGCCGGCGGCCAGTCGCTCCTGCCCATCCTGCGGATGCGGCTCAACGCCCCCGAGACGGTCGTCGACCTCGGCCGGATCGAGGCGCTGCGCGGCATCCGGGACGGCGGCGACCACATCGCCATCGGCTCGATGACGGCGTACAGCGACATCGTGGCGAGCGACCTCGTGCGCGAGCACGCGGCCCTGCTCGTCAAGGCCGTCGAGACCGTCGCCGACCCGCAGATCCGCCACCGCGGCACCGTCGGCGGCGCGATCGTCCACGCCGACCCCGCCGGCGACGTCGGGGCGCCGATCCTCGCGCTCGACGCGACGATGGTCATCGCGGGGTCCGGCGGCGAGCGCACCGTGCCCGCGACGGAGTTCTTCCGCGACCTCTTCGAGACGGCGGTCGAGGACGGCGAGCTGCTCACCGAGATCCGCATCCCGAAGCACACCGGCTGGGGCGCCGCGTACGAGAAGTTCGTGCGCGTCGCCCACCAGTGGTCGATCGTCGCGGTCGCGGCGACGGTGCGCGTGGAGGGCGGCAGCATCGCCGAGGCGAAGGTCGGCCTGACGAACATGGGCAACACGCCGCTGCGCGCGGGTGCGGTCGAGCAGGCGCTCGTCGGCTCGTCCGCCGACGCCCTGGCCGACGCCTGCGGCGCCGCCGCCGAGGGCACCAACCCGCCGAGCGACCTCAACGGCGACGCCGACTACCGGCGCCACCTCGCCACGGTCCTCACCCGACGGGCCGTCCAGAAGGCCATGGAGGGCTGATCACCGCATGGAGCTGACGCACGACTTCACCGTCCCCGCCGACGTCGACACGACGTGGGCCACGTTCATGGACCTCGAGCGGGTCGGCAGCTGCTTCCCGGGTGCCACCGTCACCGAGGTCTCGGAGGAGGGGTTCGCGGGGACGGTGAAGGTCAAGCTGGGCCCGATCGCCCTCCAGTACACGGGCACCGGCCACTTCGTCGAGAAGGACGACGCGGCCAAGCACGCGGTCATCGAGGCCAAGGGTAAGGACAAGCGCGGCAACGGCACGGCCGGCGCCACGGTCCGCATCCAGCTGGCCCCGGACGGCACCGGCACCCGGGTCGAGGTCGTCACCGACCTCGCCGTCACGGGCAAGCCGGCGCAGTTCGGGCGCGGTGTCATGCAGGACGTCTCGGACAAGCTGCTCGGCCAGTTCGTCGGCTGCATCGAGGGCGTGCTCGGCGAGGCGTCCGCCGCCGACGACGCACCGGACGCGACGGCACCTGACGCGACGGCCCAGGCCGCCGACGCGTCGACCGCCGGCGCGGCGGCCTCGGCCGAGGCGCCGCCCACGACGGACGAGCCGGTCGCGGTGCCGACCGCGGGGGTCCCCGCGGCTGCGAGCCCCGCGCCCACGCCCGCTCCGCGCCCGGCACCCCGGCCGGCGGCGAACGACGACGACGCGATCGACCTGGGGGCCACCGTGCTGCCGGTCCTCGTCAAGTCCTACGCGCCCTACGTCGTCGTCGGGGTCATCGGTCTCGTCATCGGGTGGCTCATCGGCAACCGCTGAGGCCCCGGCCGGTGGGCGTCGCGGTCAGCGCGCCGGCCTGACGCACGCCGGCTGCGGGCCGACGCGGCGCGTGCGGCTCGGGCTCGGCCGCCGGGCCGGGGTGTCGACGCTCGGGTGCGCGGCGCGCAGGTCGGCCGCGAGGCGACGGGCGTCCGCGTCGTCGACGTCGTGCGCCCGCAGCCACCGGTCGGCGCGGCCGCCCGCGTCGAGCGACGCGCGGCGGTGGGTCCGCTCGAGGAGGTAGACGACCGGGGCGACGAGCGCGCCGGTGACGGCGAGGGTGGTGGCGGTGTCGAGGATCTCCGTGATGGTCATGGCACGATCTTGTGCCTGATGCAGATCACGCCACCAGTGGCAGACCTGTCGCTGCTCGTCAACTTCCTGCCATACTCGGGGGGTGCCCCTCCGCTCCGTCGCCGTGATCCTCCAGGAGCCCGTCCAGCTCTTCGAGTACGCCGTGCTCGCCGAGGTCTTCGGCATCGACCGCACCGACGACGGGTGCCCGCCCGTCGACTACCGGGTGTGCGCCGAGCGGCCCGGGGCCCTCGACGCGGGCAACGGCACGAGCGTCACCGCGGCCCACGGCCTCGAGGCGGCGCTCGACGCCGACCTCGTCGCGGTCCCCGCCTCCTCGAGCGCCGACCAGCCCTCGCCCGAGGTGGTCCGTGTCGTGCGCGCGGCGGCCGAGCGGGGGGCGTGGGTGCTGTCCGTGTGCTCCGGGGCCTTCACGCTCGGGGCTGCCGGGCTCCTCGACGGCCGCCGCTGCGCCACCCACTGGCGCCACGCCGCCGACCTCGCCGCCCGCTTCCCCCTGGCGAGCGTCGACCCCGACGTCCTCTACGTGCACGACGGCAACGTCGTGACGAGCGCCGGGACGGCGGCGGGCATCGACGCCGCGCTCTACCTGGTGCGGCTCGAGCTCGGGGCCGCCGTCGCGGGCCGGATCGCCCGGCGGATGGTCGTCCCGCCGCACCGGGACGGTGGCCAGCGCCAGTTCGTCGAGCGACCCGTGCCCACGACCGAGGCCGAGTCGCTCGGGCCGGTGCTCACGCACGTCCTGGACCGGCTCGACGAGCAGCACGCCGTCGCCGACCTCGCGCGCCTCGCGGCGATGTCGGAGCGGACCTTCGCCCGTCGGTTCGTCGCCGAGACGGGCACGACGCCGCACCAGTGGATCACCGAGCAGCGCGTGCTCCGGGCGCGCGAGCTGCTCGAGGAGACCGACCTGTCGGTCGAGGACGTCGCCCGGGACGCCGGCTTCGGCACCGCCGCGCTCCTGCGGCACCATTTCACGAAGTGCACCGGCGTCTCGCCCACCGCCTTCCGCAGCCAGTACCGCTGCCCCGAGGGTGCCTGAGGGTCGGAATGGGCCCGCGCCCGCCGTCGTTCTCCTCGCCATGAGCACCATCGGACTCGTCGGAGCAGGACACATCGGGAGCACCCTGGCCCGGCTGGCGGTCGCCGCCGGCCACGACGTCGTGCTCAGCAACTCGCGCGGACCCGAGACGCTGCGCGACCTCGTCGAGGAGCTCGGCCCGCAGGCCTGCGCCGCGACCCCGCAGGAGGCCGCGAAGGCCGCCGACCTCGCCGTCGTCACCGTGCCCCTGGTCGCCCTGCGCGACCTCCCGGCCGCGGAGCTCGCCGGCAAGGTCGTCATGGACACGATCAACTACTACCCGGAGCGCGACGGGCACGTCGCCGCGCTCGACGACGAGAGCACGACGACGAGCGAGCTGGTCCAGGAGCACCTCGCGGACAGCCGGGTCGTCAAGGTCTTCAACAACATCACCTCCGGCGCTCTCGGCACGCTCGCCCGCCCGGCAGGAGCGCCCGACCGCTCGGCGCTCGCCGTCGCGGGCGACGACGCGGACGCCAAGGCCGCCGTCACCGCCTTCCTCGACTCCATCGGCTACGACGCGCTCGACCTCGGGCCGCTCGCCGAGGGCTGGCGCACCCAGCGCGACACCGCCGCCTACGGGCTGCCGTACGCCGACGGCGACGACTGGTCCCACCCCGTGCCCGCCGACGCCGCGCGCCTGCGCGAGCGGGTCGCCGCCGCCCGCCGCTACCGCGACATGTGAGGCGAGCGGCCCGCGCCCCGGGCCGCTCCTTCACACGATCTCCACACGTCACGCGGGCGGCCCCCACGCCGGTGTCCCTAGTCTCGTCGACATGAGCGAGGGGAGCAGCGGGGCGCAGGTCGTCCTCGTCGTCGAGGACGAGCCGACCATCCGGCAGGCGGTGGCCGACCGGCTGCGCGCCGAGGGGTTCGGCGTCGTCACGGCCGGCGACGGCCCGGCCGCCGTCACCGCGTTCGAGGAGCACGACCCGGACGCGGTGCTCCTCGACGTGATGCTCCCCGGCTTCGACGGCCTCGAGGTGTGCCGGCGCATCCAGGCCCTGCGGCCGGTACCCGTCCTCATGCTCACCGCGCGCGACGACGAGACCGACCTGCTCGTCGGTCTCGGCGTCGGTGCGGACGACTACGTGACCAAGCCGTTCTCGATGCGCGAGGTCGTCGCCCGCCTGCGGGCGCTGCTGCGCCGCGTGGAGCGGGCCGAGCAGCTGGCCCGCTCGACCGGCCGGGTGGACCTCGCGGGCCTCGTCGTCGACCCCGCCACCCGGCGGGTCGCGGTCGACGGAGTCGAGGTCCACCTCACGCCGCTGGAGTTCGACCTCCTCTGCGCCCTCGCGGCCGCCCCGGGCGTCGTGCGCCCGCGGGAGGAGCTGATGCGCGAGGTCTGGGGCTGGGGTGACGCCTCGGGCACCCGCACGCTCGACAGCCACGTCAAGGCGCTGCGCGCGAAGATCGGCGCCGACCGGGTGCGCACCGTGCACGGGGTCGGCTACGCCCTCGAGGTCGTGCGATGAACACCGACCGCCCGCTCGACGGGGTCACCTCGATCAAGCTCAAGCTCGGCGTCCTCGTCGGCGCGAGCGTCCTCGCCGGCGTGCTCGTCGCCGCCATCGGCGACGGCGCCGGGGTGCCCTGGTGGACGAGCCTGCCGGTGACCGCCGGCGCGGCCGTCGCGGTGACGCAGTGGCTGGCGCGGGGGATGACCTCGCCGCTGCGCGAGATGACCGGGGCGGCCCGGCGGATGGCCGCGGGCGACTACGGCCAGCGCGTCGCGACGAGCTCGTCGGACGAGGTCGGCGAGCTGGCGCGCGCGTTCAACGCGATGGCCGCGGACCTCGCGGGCGCCGACCTCGAGCGGCGGCGGCTCGTGGCCACCGTCTCCCACGAGCTGCGCACGCCGCTGACCGCCCAGCGGGCCCTGCTGGAGAACCTCGTCGACGGCGTGTCGACCCCGGACCGCGCCACGCTGGAATCCGCTCTCGCGCAGGCCGAACGGCTCTCGGCGCTCGTCGAGGACCTGCTCGACCTCTCTCGTGTCGACGCCGGGGTGGCTCCGCTCGCCCTCGCGCCGGTGCGGGTCGAGTCGCTGCTCACCCGGGCGGTCGACGAGGTGCGGGTCGCCGCCCGGCCGGTCCGGGTGCGCCACCGGGTGTCGCCACCCGACCTCACGGTGACCGGTGACGCTGCACGCCTCGCGCAGCTCGTGGCCAACCTCGTCGACAACGCGTTGCGGCACAGCCCGGCCCACGGCGACGTCCGGCTCGACGCACGCGTAGGCGAGGCCGGCCGCTGGGTGCTCGAGGTCCGCGACGACGGCCCCGGCATCCCCGCGGCGGACGCCGAGCGCGTCTTCGAGCGGTTCGGTACCGGCGCCGACGCCGCCGGCGGGACCGGTCTCGGGCTCGCCATCGTCCGCTGGGTCTGCGAGCTGCACGGCGGCCGCGTCGAGGTCGTCCCGACGCCCGCGGGCGCGACCGGCGCGACGCTGCGGGTCACCCTGCCGACCGCCCCCAGCGACCGGCGCCCCTCGCACGTCCGCGAGGAGCTCGCCGCTTCCACCCCGTCCAGCGACCCCGTCCCACCGACCACACCGGAGCCCGTCATGACCGCGACCTCCTCGGCCCCAGCCGTCCCCTACGGCGGGGGAGCCGGGCCCGTCGACGGCGCCGTCGCGCGCCTCTGGCCCGAGCCCGACGGCCGTCCCCGCATCGGGGTCGTGGCCGCGGCGCTCGGCATCGGGCTGCTCGGTGCGCTGACGTGGGTCGACCGGAACATCGGGCTGGTGACGAGCCTCGTCATGCTCGCGACGGGGGGGGCTCATGTGGGTCGTCGCGCGGCACCGGCGCGACCCGTGGACGGTCGCCGGCGGGGTCGCCGCCGCCCTGCTCGCGCTCGTCCCCACGCTGCGCGACGCCGGGGGCGTGGTCGTCCTCTCGGTGCTCGCCGGGGTCGCCGTGGCGGCCGCCGCCCTGACCCGGGCGCACGGGTTCCTGGCCATCGTCACGAGCTGGGCGGCGTGGCCGCTCTCGGCGCTGCGCGGCCTGCCCCTGCTCGGGCGGACCCTGACGGCGACGAGCCGGGTCGGGATGCTCTGGCCGGTGGTGCGGACCGTCGCGGTCTCCGCGCTCGTCCTCGTGGTCTTCGGCGGCCTGTTCGCCACCGGTGACGCCGTGTTCGGCTCGTGGGCGGCGGCCCTCGTGCCCGACCTCGGGTGGGACTCGATCGTCGTCCGCGGTTTCACCTTCGTCCTGTTGTCCGGGGTGGCCCTGACCGGTGCCTACCTCGCGCTCAACCCGCCGCAGGTCGACGCGGTCGTCCTGCCCGAGCGGCGGCGCGCGCGCCCGGTGTGGGAGTGGGCGGTCCCGGTCGGCCTCGTGCTCGCGCTCTTCGTCGGCTTCCTCGTCGCCCAGGCCGCGGCGCTCTTCGGCGGGGACGCCTACCTGCGTCGCACGACCGGCCTCACGCACGCCGAGTACGTCCACCAGGGGTTCGGCCAGCTCACCGTCGCGACGGCGCTGACCGTCCTCGTCATCACGACGACCCTGCGGGTCGCCGCGCGGGAGTCGGCGCGCGACCGGCTCGTCCTGCGGGCGCTGCTCGGCGGGCTCGGTCTCGCGACGCTGGCGGTCGTCGCCTCGGCGCTCTCGCGGATGTCGCTGTACCAGGACGCGTTCGGCTACACGGTGCTGCGCGTCTTCGTCGACGGGTTCGAGCTGTGGCTCGGCACGGTCGTCGTGCTGCTCCTCGTCGGCGTGCTGCGGCTGTCGTGGCGCTGGGTGCCCCGGGCGGTCCTCGTGGCGGGGGCGGTCTTCACCCTCGGCTTCGCCGCGATGAACCCCGACGCGTGGGTGGCCGACCGCAACATCGACCGCTACGAGGCCGGCCGCACCCTCGACGCCCTGTACCTCTCGGACCTGTCGGCCGACGCCGCGCCCGTCATCGCCGAGCGGCTGCCTCGCGCCGTCGCGGACTGCGTCCTCCAGCGGCCGTACTCCAGCGGGACCGGCAGCACGGGCACCGACGACGACTGGCTGGGCTGGAACCTCGGCCGCTCCCGGGCGGCCGACGTGGTCCGGACCGTCACGCCGCAGCCCGCCGGCTGCGACGCGGTGATGACCGACACGCTCCGCCGCTGAGCCCCCACCCGTCGAGTGAACAGGACGCGCCGTCCGCAGCAGGGTGCCGGCGGCGTGTTCTGTTCACTCGACGGGCTCTCAGCGCTGCGGCTGCGGGAAGGCCGCCGGGCTGCGCCGCCCGTCACGACCGACCGACCGCACGCCGAACACGACGTTGTCCTTCGAGAGGTCGACGCGCAGGGTGCTCGCCGAGCCGGCATCGATGACGTGGGTCCAGTCCGGCGCGGTCGTCGGCCGCCACACCACCTCGTGCCGGGCGGCGCCGGGCGTCGGCGCCCAGTGCAGGACCGTGTCGTTCGTCAGCTCGGTGGTCTCGACCGTGACTCCCGTCGGGGTCCCCGGAGCCGTCGCCAGCGACCACAGGGTCGCCGCGTTGACCCGGGCGACCCCGGCGACGTAGCGCGGGTCGCAGAACTCCGGCAGGTCACCGATCTGCCGGCCGTCCTCGACGCGCACGTCCTGGTGCTGGTGGTCGTAGTCCTCGTCGGGCTCGGTGAACCGGCCGGCGGGGAAGCCGCGTTCGAGGAAGGGGATGTGGTCACCACCGCGCAGGTAGCGGTCGCGGCGGTAGACGACCCGCACGTCCATCCCGGTGACGTCGCGGTGCGCGACGTCCGTGACGAACCGGGCGAGCTGGCGTGCGGGGGAGTCGTTCTCGCCACCGACCGACCGGCGGACGGCGGCCTCCTCCGGCGTCTCGTCGCTCGGGACGCCCTCGGCGAAGAGCCGCAGGCTGCGCGGGTCGCGGGTGCCGTCGTCGGCGGTGGGGCTGCCGACGATGTCGTTGGTGAACATCGCCTGCACGTCGGTGCCGGCGGCGCGGAACGACTCGGCGAGGTACGTCGACCCGTAGAGGCCCTGCTCCTCGCCGGCGACGGCCGCGAACACGATCGTCGCGGCCGGGCGGTGCCGCGCCATGACCCGCGCCATCTCGAGCACGACCGCGACGCCCGAGGCGTCGTCGTCGGCACCGGGCGCGTCGCTCGTGGCGTCCATGACGTCGGTGACGCGCGAGTCGTAGTGCCCCGAGACGACGTAGACGCGCTCGGGCTCGCTCGAGCCGCGCAGCGTGGCGACGACGTTCGTGATGCGCGTCGGCACCGGGATGCGGCTCGCCGGCTGCTGGACGTAGGACTGCTTCGCGACCGTCATCCGGCCGCCGGAGGCGCGGGCGGAGCGCGAGAGCTCGTCGAAGAGCCAGTCGCGGGCGGCCCCGATCCCGCGGCGGGGGTCGTCCTGCGACGAGAGGGTGTGCCGCGTGCCGAACGCGACGAGTCGGCGGATCGTCGCGTCGATGCGCGCCGGGTCCAGCTCGCGCAGCATCCTGCGCAGCTCGTCGGTGGGCCGCTGCGGGCGGATCGACCGTCCCGGGCCGTCGGGCCAGTCGCCGTCGCGCCGGCCGTGCTCGCCGGACGAGGCCGCGGCGGCCGCCGGACCGGCGACCGCGGAGACACCGAGCGCGCCGCCGGCTCCGACGGTGCCGGCGATGAGGGTGCGTCGCGAGGGGGAGGGGGACCGGTGGGTGGAGGTCATCGCCCCATCAGACGTCCGTCACCCCGGGCCCGCAACCGGGGCGTGGGATGCTGCGGCGCATGGACGCCCGCACCGTGCTCGTGCTCAACGGACCGAACCTTAACCTCCTCGGCGAGCGGGAGCCGGCGGTCTACGGCCACGAGACCCTCGCCGACGTCGAGCGCCTGTGCCGCGAGGCGGCCGCGCGGCACGGCCTGACCGTCGACTTCCGGCAGTCCAACCACGAGGGCACGCTCGTCGACTGGGTGCAGGAGGGGCGCTCGGGCATCGCCGGGATAATCGTCAACGCGGCCGGGTACACGCACACGTCGGTGGCCCTGCGCGACGCGCTCGCGGCCTGCCGGGTGCCGCGCGTCGAGGTGCACATCAGCGACATCCACGCGCGCGAGGAGTTCCGCCACTTCTCCTACCTCGCCGACGTCTGCGACCACCACGTCGTCGGGCACGGGGTCGCCGGCTACGCCGAGGCCGTCGACTGGTTGGCGTCCCGTCCCGCAGGGTCGTGACCCGGCGGCCGATCGGTCCGACCCGGTGGTCCCTACGGCCGATGTCGGTCGGAGTCGGCCACGTCGCGGGGGGCTCTCCCTAGCCTTGCCGCATGCGACCGCCGTCCCTCCCGAGGCCCCGGGACCGCGAGACGGCCGCCCGCTTCGGCGCGGTGCTCTGTCTCGTCGCCGGAGGGCTCAGCGTGGTGATGACGAGCCTCGTCCCCCAGGGCATGTCCATCGGGATGAAGGCCGCCGTCATCGGCGCGTCGCTCGCGATGATGGTCGTCGGGGTCCTCCTCGTCGTCGCCGGCGAGAGGCTGCAGTCCTGGCTGTGGCTCCCCGTCCCGCTCCTGGGGATCCTCACCATCGTGCTCTCCGGCCTCGCCTCGCGCGACGCGTCGGCGTCGGGGCAGGTCTTCCTCTGCGCGCCGGTCCTGTTCGCCGCCTCGCAGCTGCCGGGGGCGTCGGCCTGGCTCGTGACCACCTGTGCCGTGGTCGCCGACGGGGTCCTCGTGGTGTCGGTCACGCCGTCCGGTGACGCCGCCGTCGACCTCCTGTACGTCAGCGTGGCGCTCGTGCTGAGCACGTGGCTCCTGGTCCGGGCCGGTGAGCGCAACGCCCGGCTCACGGACCGGTTGCGGGAGCTGGCGGCCGTCGACCCGCTCACGGGACTGGTCACGCGTCGGGTGCTCGACGACGCCGCCCGGTCCGCCCTCTCGGTCGCCGACGGTGACGGCGGGACGGCGCTCGTCCTGCTCGACGTCGACGAGTTCAAGACCATCAACGACACCTGGGGGCACCCGACGGGGGACGCCGTCCTCGTCCACCTGGCCGACACCGTCCGCCGGCACGGTGGACCGGGGGCCGTCATCAGCCGGCTCGGCGGTGACGAGATCGCCCTCCTCCTCCCCGGGAGCACGCACGAGGCGGCGCGTCGTCGTGCGTCCGAGCTCGTCGAGGCCGTCCGCGCGAGCCCGTTCCAGCGGGCGCACGACGAGGCGATCGCCCTGACGATCAGCGTCGGCGTGGCCCACGCCCCGACGCACGCGGTGGACCTGCGTCACCTCTACGCGGCCGCGGACCGGGCGCTGTACGTCGCGAAGCGGGCCGGGCGCGACCAGGTCGGCACCGTTCCCGCCGAGGTCGTGACTTCCGGGTAGGTAGTTGGACGTCCTACTATCTCGGGAGAACGCCACCCGGCGACCCCGGAAGGACCACCCCATGGCAGCGAAGCCGAGCGAGGGACTCCACGTCCCGACCCACCCCGTCCGCATCGTCACCGCCTCGAGCCTGTTCGACGGGCACGACGCGTCGATCAACATCATGCGGCGGATCATGCAGAGCCAGGGCGCCGAGGTCGTCCACCTCGGGCACAACCGCTCGGTCCGCGAGGTCGTCGACGCCGCGCTCGACGAGGACGCGCAGGGCATCGCCGTGAGCTCCTACCAGGGCGGGCACGTCGAGTACTTCGAGTACCTCGTCGAGCTGCTCCGCGAGGCCGGCGCCGGCCACGTGCAGGTCGTCGGTGGTGGTGGCGGCGTCATCGTCCCGCGCGAGATCGAGCGGCTGCGCGCCGCCGGGGTGACGATCTTCAGCCCCGAGGACGGCCAGCGGCTCGGCCTGCCGGGGATGGTCAACCAGGTCGTCGCCGCCTGCGACACCGACCTCTGGGAGCTCGCGCCGACGAGCGTCGAGGCCGTCCTCGCGGGCGAGCGCCCGGCCGTCGCGCGCGCCATCAGCGGCGCCGAGACCGGCCACCTCGACGACGCCTTCCGCGGCGAGCTGCAGCGCGCCGCCGCGGCCCGCACCGTGCCGGTCCTCGGCATCACCGGCACCGGCGGCTCCGGCAAGTCGAGCCTCACCGACGAGCTCGTCCGCCGGCTGCGCACCGACCAGCAGGACAAACTGCGCATCGCCTGTGTCGCGGTCGACCCGACGCGACGTCGCGGCGGCGGGGCGCTGCTCGGCGACCGCATCCGGATGAACAGCCTCGACGGCGACCGGGTCTACTTCCGCTCCCTCGCGACGCGCGGGAACCGCGAGATCCCCGAGGCCCTCGAGGACGTCCTCACGGTCCTCAAGGCCGCCGGCTACGACCTCGTCGTCGTCGAGACCCCCGGCATCGGCCAGGGGGACGCCGCCATCACCTCGTACGCCGACGTCAACCTCTACGTGATGACGCCGGAGTTCGGGGCCGCGAGCCAGCTCGAGAAGATCGACATGCTCGACCTCGCCGACGTCGTCGCCGTCAACAAGTTCGAGCGACGCGGCGCCCTCGACGCCCTGCGCGACGTCGGCCGCCAGATGGTCCGCAACCGCGAGGCCTTCGGGAAGAAGCCGGAGGACATGCCCGTCTTCGGCACCAGCGCCGCGACCTTCAACGACGACGGCGTCACCGCGCTCTACCAGGAGCTTCGCGCGCAGCTCGCCGCGAAGGGCCTGCCCGTCGACGACGGCGCCCTCGCCCCGGTCGACGTCCGGCACTCGACGATGCTGCGCCAGGTCGTGCCGCCGCAGCGGGTGCGCTACCTCGCCGAGATCGCCGAGACCGTCCGCGGCTTCCACGCGGAGACCGAGGGCTGGGCCGACGCCGCCCGTCGGGTGCAGCGCCTCGGGGACGCCCGCGAGGCGCTCGCGGCGGCCGGCAAGGAGACCGCCGACCTCGACGCGCTGCTCGCCGACGCGCGCGACGCCCTGCCCGCCGAGGCCCGCAAGGCCCTCGAGCAGTGGCCCTCCGTCGTCGAGGCGTACTCGGGCGACGAGCAGGTCGTCGTGGTGCGCGACAAGGAGATCCGCACCAAGCTGACGCGGGAGACGTTGTCCGGCAACGTCGTCCGTCGCGTCAGCCTGCCACGGCACGCCGACGACGGCGACCTGCTCACGTTCCTCCGCCGCGAGAACCTCCCCGGCCGGTTCCCCTTCACCGCAGGCGTGTTCCCGTTCAAGCGCGACAACGAGGACCCGGCCCGGATGTTCGCCGGAGAGGGCGACCCGTTCCGCACCAACCGCCGCTTCAAGCTGCTCTCCGAGGGGCAGCCGGCGACGCGCCTGTCGACGGCGTTCGACTCCGTCACCCTCTACGGCCGCGACCCCGACCGCCGCCCCGACATCTACGGCAAGGTCGGCACCTCCGGCGTCTCCGTCGCGACCCTCGACGACATGAAGGCGCTCTACGACGGCTTCGACCTCACCTCGCCGACGACGAGCGTCTCGATGACGATCAACGGGCCGGCGCCGACCATCCTCGCGTTCTTCCTCAACACCGCGATGGACCGTGAGGTCGAGAAGTGGGTGCAGGAGAACGGTCGTCAGCCGAGCGACGACGAGCGGGACGCCGTCCGCGCCCGGGCTCTCGCGACCGTCCGCGGCACCGTGCAGGCCGACATCCTCAAGGAGGACCAGGGCCAGAACACCTGCCTGTTCTCCACCGAGTTCTCGCTGCGGATGATGGCCGACATCCAGGAGTGGTTCATCGAGAACCAGGTCCGCAACTTCTACTCGGTCTCGATCAGCGGCTACCACATCGCCGAGGCCGGGGCGAACCCCATCAGCCAGCTCGCCTTCACCCTCGCCAACGGCTTCACCTACGTCGAGTCCTACCTCGCGCGCGGCATGGCCATCGACGACTTCGCGCCGAACCTCTCCTTCTTCTTCAGCAACGGGATGGACCCGGAGTACACGGTCATCGGCCGCGTCGCCCGGCGCATCTGGGCCGTCGCGATGCGCGAGAAGTACGGCGCCAACGAGCGCAGCCAGAAGCTCAAGTACCACGTGCAGACGAGCGGCCGGTCCCTCCACGCGCAGGAGATGGACTTCAACGACATCCGCACGACGCTGCAGGCGCTCACCGCCATCTACGACAACGCGAACAGCCTGCACACCAACGCCTACGACGAGGCCGTCACGACCCCGTCGGAGGAGTCGGTGCGTCGGGCCCTGGCGATCCAGCTCGTCATCAACCGCGAGTGGGGGCTGGCGATGAACGAGAACCCGCTCCAGGGCTCGTTCGTCGTCGACGAGCTGACCGACCTCGTCGAGGCCGCCGTGCTCGCCGAGTTCGACCGCATCTCCGAGCGCGGCGGCGTGCTCGGCGCGATGGAGACCGGCTACCAGCGCGGGCGCATCCAGGACGAGTCGATGCTCTACGAGCACCGCAAGCACGACGGCTCGCTGCCGATCGTCGGCGTCAACACCTTCGTGCGGCCCGAGGCCGACGTCTCGCCCAAGGAGGTCGTGCTCGCGCGCGCCACCGAGGAGGAGAAGGAGGGGCAGCTCGCCCGTGTCGAGTCCTTCCGGGCCGACCACCGCGAGGAGGCCGAGGTCGCCCTCGCGCGGCTCAAGGCCGCCGCGACGAACGGCGAGAACGTGTTCGCCGTGCTCGTCGACGCCGCACGCGTGTGCTCCCTCCAGCAGGTCACCGAGGCGTTCTTCGAGGTGGGCGGGCAGTACCGCCGCAACGTCTGACCCCGCGCCCGGAAACCCGGGTGCCGGGCGTCGGTGGCACGCCGTAGTTTTCTCACGTGGGGACGACGACCGCAGCACCCGTCACGCCGACGCTCGCGCCGGCGGGTGATGCCGTCGTGCCCGCCGAGCGCACCCTGCGGCTCGGGCGACTGCGCGGCTGGCCGACCGGCCTCGCCCTCGTCGCGTCGGCCACCGGCGCGCTCGGCCGGACGCTCGGCACGGTCGTGGCCGGCCTCCTCGCCGCCGACCCGTCGACCCGCCTCGTCGGGCTGCTCGCCCTGTGCGTCGTCGGCGCCGCGGTCCTCGACACCGCGGGCCGCACCGTGTGGGCCGGCGTCGTCGACCACGCCGAGGGCCGGCTGCGCGACGACCTCGTCGCCGCCGCGCTCGCCCAGCCGCTTCCCGCCCTCGGCGAGCAGGCGGTCGGCGAGATCCTCGACCGCGTGGACGCCGACACCCACGACGTCGGCACGATGCTGCGCCGCCAGGTGTGGGACGCGCTGAAGACCGTCTTCGCCGCCGTGCCGATGTGGGTCGTCGCCGGCCTCACGTGGTGGCCCGCGTGGGTCCTGTTCCCCGTCACCGCGACCGCCGCCGTGCTCCTCGTCCGCCGGCTGCTGCCGACGATCGCCGAGCGCAAGGTCGCCGAGGAGGTCGCCTGGACCGACCACGCCGCGGCCCTCGAGGAGGGCGTGACCGCCCGCGACGACCTGCGGACCAGCCTCGGCCAGGCCCACGTCGTCGCCCGTCTCGCCACCCTGTCGTCGGTCGTCCACCAGCGGTTCGCGCAGGTCGTCGACCTCCAGGCGCGGGTCACCCGCCGCACCGGCGTCCTGCTCTACGGGATGCTCGCCGGCACGGCCGTCGCCGGGGTGGCCCTCGTCGCCGGGGGAGGCCTGTCGGTCGCCCGCCTCGTCACGCTCTTCCTCGTCACGAGCACCTTCGTCGGCCAGGTCGACCAGATGGCCCGCCACCTGCCCGAGCTCCAGGCCGGGCTCGGCGCCGTGACGCGCCTGCGGCAGCTCCTCGGCGCCGCGCCCGAGCCCACCGGCGGTCTCCCCGTCCCCGCCGGCCCCCTCGAGCTCGAGTTCCGCGACCTGCACTTCGGGTACGCCCAGGGCGACTTCGCGCTGCGCGACGTCGACCTCACGGTGCCCGGCGGCCGCACCTGCGCCCTCGTCGGGCGCACCGGGTCGGGCAAGTCGACCCTCGCCTCCCTCGTCTCCCGCGCGGTCGAGCCCGAGCCGGGCACGGTTTTCCTCGGCGGTGTCGACGTCCTCGACCTCGACCTGCAGCAGCTGCGCGCCGCGGTCGGCGTCGTCACGCAGCGCACCGAGGTGCTCGCCGGGACCCTCGCCGAGAACATCACCCTCTTCGCCGACCTGCCCCGGTCGCGCATCGAGGGCGCGGTCGCGCAGCTCGGGCTCGAGCGCTGGGTCGCGGGCCTGCCCGACGGCCTCGACACCCTCCTCGGCCCGGGCGGCACCTCGCTGTCGGCCGGCGAGGAGCAGCTCGTCGCCTTCGCCCGCCTGCTCGTGCGCGACGTGTCCGTCGTCGTCCTCGACGAAGCCACGGCCCGGATGGACCCGCTGACCGAGGCCCTCGTCGTGCGCGCGGCCGACCGCCTGCTGACCGGCCGCACCGGCATCCTCGTCGCGCACCGGCTCTCGACGACCCGGCGGGCCGAGCGCGTCGCCGTCCTCGACCACGGTCGCGTCGTCCAGCAGGGGGCGCGTGCCGAGCTCGCGCGCGCCGACGGTCCCTTCCGCGCCCTCCTCGCGGCGAGCGGCGACGACCTCGAGCCCGGCCGCCCGGAGCAGCCGGCCCCGGCCGACCCTGCGTCCGAGCCCACCGCCACCGCCGTCGCCGGGGCGCGCCGGGCCGGGCCGCCCCCGGAGCTGCCGGACCCCGGGCACGGGCCCTCGCTGACCCGGGGCATCCTCTCGGCGCTGCTCGTCCGCCCGCGCTGGGGGGTGTGGCCGGCCGTCCTGTTCCTCGTCTCCGCGCTCGGCGGCGCCTTCGGGGCCGGCACCGGGTTCGTCTGGGGCCGCCTCGTCGAGCGCCTGCAGACCGACGCCGCGTGGGACCCGACGACCGCCGTGCTCACCGGGCTGACCGCGGCGTCGGTGCTCGTCGCACCGTTCGTCCTCGTCGCCGCCATGCGTCGCTACCCCCGCTGGTGGATCGAGGTCATGCTCCGGGTCCGGATGTCGGTGCTGCTCGGCCAGACCCGCCAGCACCGGCTCGAGCGCACCCCGGCCGGCGAGGTCGTCGCCCGGTCGATGGACGCCGACCGCTACGCCCTGTACGCCGACCGGTGGGTCGACTTCCTCAACGGCCTCGGCATCGTCGTCGTCACCGCGCTGCTCGGCGGCAGCCTGCTCGCCGGCGGGGTGCTGCTCTGCGTCCTCGTCGGGGCGGCGCTCGCCTCGGCGGTCGGCCGGCCGATCGCCGGCCGCTCGGCCACCGAGTCCTCGCGGGCCCGCGCACGCTTCGGCCGGGCCGTCGTGTCGGTGCTCGAGTCGGCCCGCACGGTCAAGCTCGCCGCGGCCACCCCGTCCGCCCACCGCCACCTGCGGCGGGTCGACGCCGGGCGGGTGCGCGCGGCCGTCTTCGAGCACCGCGTCCAGGCCGTGCTCGACGGCGTGCCGATCGTCATGGTGCAGGCCGGCGTCGTCGCGGCCTGGGGCACCTATGTCCTCGGCGGATGGTCCCTCGCCACCGCGATCCTCGTCGCCGGCGCCGTCAACGGCTTCGACTGGTTCGGCCGGGTCGCCGGCGCCGTCGTCACCGAGGCCCCGGGCACGCGCTCGTGGCAGCAGGCGACGAGCCGGCTCGCCGGCGGCGTCGACCTCGTGCGGCTGCCGGAGGGGGTCGACCTCGTCGCCGGCACCGCGCCCCCTGCCCCGGTCCCCGGCCGGGTGCCGCTGCGCGAGCTGCGCCTGCGCGGCGTCGGGGCCGTCCACGACGACGGGACCCGCGGGGTCGAGGGCGTCGACCTCACCGTGCACGCCGGCGAGCTCGTCCTGCTCCTCGGGCAGGTCGGCTCCGGCAAGTCGAGCCTGCTGTCCGCGCTCTCGGGCTTGCTCGAGCACACCGGCTCGATCACGTGGAACGGCGTCGAGGTCGACGACGCCCAGGTGTTCCTCCGGCCGGGCCAGGTCGCCCACGTGGCGCAGGTGCCCCGGGTCCTCTCCGGCTCGTTCGCCGACAACGTCGCCCTCGGGCACGGCCGCTCGCTCGAGGGCGCCATCGCCGACGCGCGGCTCGGTGACGACGTCCGCGAGGCCGGCGGGCACGACGCGCTCGTCGGCCACCGCGGGGTGCGTCTCTCGGGAGGGCAGGTGCAGCGGCTGGCCCTCGCTAGGGCCCTTGCCGCCGAGACCGAGCTGCTGCTCGCCGACGACGTCTCGAGCGCGCTCGACGCCGCGACGGAGGTCGAGCTGTGGCAGGCCCTGCGCGCCCGCCGCACGACGGTCGTCGGCGCCACCTCGAAGCGCGCCGCGCTGGCCGAGGCCGACCGCGTCGTCGTGCTCGTCGACGGGCGGGTGGCCGCGACCGGGCCGTGGCGCGAGCTGTCCGGCGCCTGGGGGCACCTCGCCGGCTGAGCCGACGCGGGCCGCCCGGGAGCCCCGGGCGGCCCGCGACCTCAGTACAGGAGCGACCAGTCCTTGCGCGACCAGGCGAGGACGGCGAACAGCTGCACGACCGCGGCCTGCTCGATCATCTGCGTCGAGTCGCCGCCGAAGCGGAAGACGCCGGTCTCCCGGTCGCGGCGGGTGCGCCACAGCCGGTCCGCGTAGGCCGCCATGTCGTCGGCGGCCCGCCGGTCGCCGGTCACCGA
Source organism: Phycicoccus sp. DTK01 (assembly GCF_017312765.1). Lineage (NCBI taxonomy): Bacteria > Bacillati > Actinomycetota > Actinomycetes > Micrococcales > Intrasporangiaceae > Phycicoccus > Phycicoccus sp. DTK01. Next base: position 26,865 of record NZ_BOPU01000011.1, read on the forward strand.
CGCCAGCAGCAGGAGGTTCTTGAAGTAGATCGAGTTGAAGAACACCGGCTGGGTGTCGAGCCGCGTCAGGCCGGGCTGCTCCGGGTCGGGCTGGGCGTAGAAGCGGCGTGCGGCGTCGGCGACGCGGCAGGCCTCGCGCAGGTACCGCCGCTCGCCGGTCACCCGGTGCAGCAGCGTGTTGACGCCGACCGGGACGCCCTGGTTGTAGCTCCACACGGTCTTCTCGACGGTCCCCGCGAGGTCGAGGTGGTCGTGGTAGAGCCCGGCCTGCGCCCCCTCGCGGATCTGCAGGTGCTGGTTGGTCCACGCGTACATCCGGCGGGCCCAGTCGAGGAAGCGGCGCTCGCGGGTCAGCTGGAACAGCCGCAGCCCGAGCTGGGCGCCGGGCATGTTCGAGACCGTGTTCCGGTCCTGGCTCCAGTCCGCCTGCGTCCAGAACACACCGCCCGGGGCCGGGTGCGAGGGGTCGTCGTCCCAGCCGGAGACGACGAGCTCGAAGATCATCCGGGCGTCGCGCACGGCCGCGGGGTCACGATGCATGAGGTGGCGCTGGACGTCGATGAGGCCGACCCACTCGTTGTCGTCGTAGAAGAAGTCGCCACCGCTGCCCCACGGCGCGGTCGGGGCGGACGCGTAGCCGGGCAGGCCGGTCGACCCGGCCGCGCTGTAGTAGCGGCGCTGCCCGGTCCGGCGCTCGGCGAGGTCGTCGAGGTAGCGCCGCCCGGTGGCGCCGGGCAGGCCGGTGAGGTCGAGGGTCGCCCCGTGGGCCTGCGAGAACGGCCACTCGTACGAGTAGGTCGGGTCCTCCGGCGCCGCAGGCCAGTGCTCGAGGTAGAGGCGGCTGCCGTCGCGCACGGCGAAGTGCCGCTGCAGGGCCGCGTAGGCGTCCTCCGCGCGCTCGGCCCACCGGCCGCGGCCCGTCGCCGGCCCGGGTCGGGAGGTGACCGCGGAGGCGGTGGGGCCCGTCGCGCCGAGGGCGCCGAGGGCGAGGGCCGCTCCGCCGACGGTGCGGCGGGAGAGGCGGGTCGTGGGGCTGGTCGCGCGGTGGGTCGACATCGTCGTCGGGTCTCCTCGGCCGGTGGCGTGGACCCGTCAGGACGCTACGGAGATGGCGGATGGCCGTCGACGCGGGCGGCCGGCCTGTCCGATCGCGTCAGGCCAACCGGTCACGCAGCCACGCGATGTCGGCGCGCTGGCCCTCGACCCCGCCGGGGGTCTCGACGACGACCGGGGCGCCGGCCTCGCGGACGACGTGCGCGATGTCGGCGGCGTCGATGTGCCCCGACCCGAGGTTGGTGTGGCGGTCGGCGCCGGAGTCGAACTCGTCGCGGCTGTCGTTGCAGTGCACCAGGTCGATGCGCCCCGTGATGGCCCGCACCTCGGCGGCGACGTCGGCGAGGTCGTTGCCGCCGGCGTGCGCGTGGCAGGTGTCGAGGCAGAAGCCGACGGTGTCGCCGCCCTCGGCCCGGCCGATGGCCTCCCAGAGGCGCTCGACCGCCTCGAGCCGACGGGCCATCGCGTTGTCGCCGCCGGCGGTGTTCTCGATGAGGAGCGGCACGGGCATCTCGAGGCCGTCGACGCACTTGCGCCAGTTGTCGAAGCCCGTCGCGGCGTCCTCGTCCTTGCCGAGGTGCCCGCCGTGCACGACGACGCCCTTCGCCCCGATCTCGGCGGCGGCGTGCAGGTGCTGCTGGAGCAGCTTGCGGCCGGGGATGCGGATGCGGTTGTTCGTCGAGGCGACGTTGATCGGGTAGGGCGCGTGGACGTAGAGGTCGACACCCGCGGCCTCGGCGGCCGCCCGCAGCGCCTGGGCGCCCCCGGCGTACTCGACGACCGGGCCCTTGTAGCTCTGCGGGTCGCCGAGGAAGAGCTGGCTGAGGGTGGCGCCCCGGGCGACGGCCTCCGCCACCGGGTCGGCCTGGTCGACGTGTCCTCCGATGCGCAGCTCCATGCGCCCACCGTACGACCGGCCGCCGACCGGCGGTCGCCCGATCCCGGCCCAGCGCCCGGGGCAGGGCAGGATGGCGCCATGCAGATCGCTGACACCACCGCCCTGGTCACCGGCGGCGCCTCCGGCCTCGGCGCGGCCACCGCCGCCGCCCTCGCCGGCCGGGGCGCCCGCGTGGTCGCCCTCGACCTCCCCGACGCCTGCGAGAACGCAGCCGCCGTCGACGGCGTCGAGTACGTCCCCACCGACGTCACCTCCGAGGCCGACGTCCGCGCCGCCGTCGCGGTCGCGGCCGGTGACGACGCCCGCCCGCTGCGGGTCGTCGTCAACTGCGCCGGCATCGGCCCGTCGGCGCGCATCCTCGGCCGCAAGGGCACGCACTCGATCGAGCTCTACCGCAAGGTCGTCGAGGTCAACCTCCTCGGCACCTTCGTCGTCCTCACCGTCGCCGCCGAGGCGATGGCGGCCACGGAGCCCGACGCCGACGGCCAGCGCGGCGTCGTCGTCAACACGGCGAGCATCGCCGCGTACGACGGCCAGGTCGGCCAGGCCGCGTACAGCTCGAGCAAGGGCGGCATCGTCGGCCTCACGCTGCCGGCGGCCCGTGACCTCGCGCAGCACGGGATCCGGGTCATGACGATCGCCCCGGGCATCGTCGAGACCCCGATGCTCGCGACCGTCTCGGACGAGTTCCGCGCCGGCCTCGCCGCGGGCGTCCCGTTCCCGCAGCGCCTCGCGCGCCCGGAGGAGTACGCGCAGCTCGCGCTCGCGATCGTCGAGCACGACTACCTCAACGGCGAGGTGGTCCGGATGGACGGCGCGCTGCGGATGGCGCCGCGCTGACCGTGGCGGCCACCCGCGCACCCCTGCGCGACGACCTCGGCGCGCCGGTGCCCCTCGCGGGCCCGGCGCGCCGCGTCGTCTCGCTCGTGCCCTCGCTGACCGAGGCGCTGGCGGCGACCTGCCCCGACCGGCTCGTCGGGGCCACCGACTGGTGCACCCACCCGGCCGACCTCGACGTCGCCCGGGTGCGCGGGACGAAGAACCCCGACCTCGCCGCCGTCGCGGCCCTGGAGCCCGACCTCGTCGTCGCGAACAAGGAGGAGAACCGCGAGCTCGACGTGCGCCGGATGCGCGAGCGCGGGCTCGCGGTCTGGGTGACCGACATCGAGACCGTCCCGCAGTCCCTCGCCTCGATGGCGCGGCTGCTCGGTGAGGCGCTGGAGGTCCCCGAGCCCGGGTGGCTGGGGGAGGCGCGCGCCGCGTGGTCGGGGCCGGTGCCGGCACCGACGACGCGGGTCGTCGTCCCCGTGTGGCGCGACCCGTGGATGGTCGTCGGCCGGCCGACGTTCACCGCCGACCTGCTCGCGCGCTGCGGGTACGAGGTCGTCGGGGGAGAGGTGGGGACGGGCCGCTACCCGAGCGCCGACGTGGCGACGCTGGACGACCCGGCGCTGGCCGACCTCGTCCTGCTGCCCGACGAGCCCTACGAGTTCACCGCGGCCGACGGGCCCGAGGCGTTCGCGCGGGTACCCACCCGGCTCGTCTCCGGACGGCTCCTCACCTGGTACGGACCCGCCCTCGTGGAGGCCCGGATTTCGCTCGACCGAGCGTGACCGTGTAGTGTCTCCGTCGCGCTCCAGAGCGGTTTTCCACTGGCGCGCACGCCCCCTTAGCTCAGTCGGCAGAGCGTTTCCATGGTAAGGAAAAGGTCGTCGGTTCGATTCCGACAGGGGGCTCTGGTCCGGCCGCAGTCCGACTCCCCGAGAAGGGCTCCCGGTCGTTCCCCAAGGCGGGGTAGCTCAGCTGGTTAGAGCGCACGACTCATAATCGTGAGGTCGCGGGATCGAGCCCCGCTCCCGCTACCGAGGTCGCGATTTCCGTGTCACCGCACGGAGCGCGTACCCTGTTGTGCTTGGTGCCGCGCGCAGTCCAGGACCGCGCCGACGCGCCACCCGAGATCCACACTTCGTTTCCCGAGAGCAGGTTGCTTCCATGGCCAAGGCCACCGACGTCCGCCCCAAGATCACGCTGGCGTGCACGGAGTGCAAGGAGCGCAACTACATCACCAAGAAGAACCGGCGCAACGACCCCGACCGGCTCGAGCTGGCGAAGTTCTGCCCGCGCTGCAAGAAGCACACCGCGCACCGCGAGACCCGCTGACGCCGGCGCGTCACCGACGCGCCCGCAGCCGACGAGGCCGCCCGCACCCCCGGGGTGCGGGCGGCCTCGCGTCGTGCCCGGGTCCTCCCGCCGGTCGGTCGGCCCCGGCCCCTAGAGTGGGCGGCATGGCCGTGAACCCCGACTTCGTCGGACGCACCTACCCGCCGAGCGGGCCCTACCCCGTCGACGCCGCGCTCATCGCCGCGTTCGCCGCGGCCGTGGGCTCGAGCGACCCGGTCCACACCGACCCCGAGGCCGCCCGCGCCGCCGGCTACGCCGACGTGGTGGCGCCGCCGACGATGGCCGTGCGCTTCGCCCAGGCCTCGGACCGGGCGTACGTCGCCGACCCGGAGGCGGGGATCGACTACAGCCGCGTCGTCCACGGCGAGCAGCGGTTCGTCCACCACCGCCCGATCACCGCCGGCGACGAGGTCGTCGGCACGCTGACCGTCGACGCCGTCCGGCAGGCCGGTGGCCACTCGATGGTCACGACCCGCACCGAGCTCGCGACGACCGGCGGCGAGGCGCTCGCGACGTGCACCTCGACCATCGTCGTCCGGGGAGGGGAGGACTGATGGCCGTCCGCACGCTCGAGTCCGTCGCCGTGGGCGACACCGTCGGGCCGGTCACCGTGCCCGTCACCCGCGACACGCTCGTCGCCTACGCCAACGCCTCGGGCGACCAGAACCCGATCCACCAGGACGAGGACTTCGCCCGCTCGGTCGGCCTGCCCGACGTCATCGCCCACGGGATGTGGACGATGGGCGCCGCCGGCACGGTCGTGTCCGAGTGGGTCGGTGACGCCGGCCGGGTCCTCGAGTACGGCACGCGCTTCACCAAGCCGGTCGTCGTCCCGGCCGCCGGCGCCGAGCTCGTCGTCGAGGGCACCGTCAAGGCGCTCGACCCGGAGACGCGTCGGGCGACGGTCGAGCTGACCGCCACGAGCGAGGGCCAGAAGGTCCTCGGCCGGTGCGTCGCCGTGGTCCGCCTCGACTGATGCGCGAGCTGCACGACGAGCCCCTCGCGGGGTACACGACGATGCGCGTCGGCGGCCCGGCGGCGCGGATGGTCGTCGCGGAGACCACCGACGAGCTCGTCGACGCCGTGCGTGAGGTCGACGACGCCGACGAGCCGCTGCTCGTCCTCGGGGGTGGCTCGAACCTCGTGCTCCCCGACGAGGGGTTCGCGGGCACGGTCGTGCTCGTCGCCACGCAGGGGGTCGAGGTCGACTCGGCCGACTCGTGCGGGGGCGCGAACGTCGTCGTCGCGGCCGGTGAGCCGTGGGACCCGTTCGTCGAGCGGGCGGTCGCCGAGGGCTGGTCGGGCATCGAGGCGCTGTCGGGCATCCCGGGGTCGACCGGGGCCACGCCGGTCCAGAACGTCGGTGCGTACGGGCAGGAGGTCGCCCAGACCATCGCCCGGGTACGGGTGTGGGACCGGCTCGAGGAGCGCGTCCGCACGATGATGTCGCTGGACTGCCGGTTCACCTACCGGCACTCCCTCTTCAAGGGCACCGACCGCTACGTCGTGCTCGACGTGATGTTCCAGCTCGTCCTCGCCGACCTCTCGGGGCCGGTGCGCTACGCGGACCTCGCGACGCAGCTGGGGGTCGACGTCGGCGCCCGGGTGCCCCTCGCCGACGCGCGGGAGGCGGTGCTCGCGCAGCGGCGGCGCCGCGGGATGGTGCTCGACGCCGAGGACCACGACACCTGGTCGTGCGGCTCGTTCTTCACCAACCCGGTGCTGACCGCCGAGGAGTTCCAGTCCCTCGAGGCGCGCGTCGCCGAGCGCCTCGGCGCCGACGTCACGCCGCCGCGCTTCCCCGAGGCGGGCGGTCGGGTCAAGACGTCGGCCGCGTGGCTCATCGAGCGCGCCGGGTTCGGCAAGGGCCACGCGATGCCCGGGCCGGCGGCGCTGTCGACCAAGCACACGCTCGCGGTGACCAACCGCGGGCAGGCGCGTGCGGCGGACGTCGTCGCCCTCGCCCGCGAGGTGCGCGACGGCGTGCAGGACGTCTTCGGGGTGACCCTCGTCAACGAGCCGGTCATCCTCGGCCAGACCCTCTGACGCCCGGCCGGGTCGCACCCGCTGCGTCCCCACGGGCGTGCGGTGGTGCGAGGGACGGGTCGTCGTGCTCGTTCGGGCTCATGCGCTGAGCGGGTGCTGGTCGTCGTCACGCGTCGCGGGTGTCGCCACCCCGGAGGACGGCTCTGCGCTCGCGGCCCTGCGACGCGCTGCGAGTCCCGACGGGTCGGCGTACCAGGTCGGGCGCTGGGTCCCGATGCGGGTGGCCTCCGTCTGCCACCACCAGTTCGGCGGGTAGGTGACCTGCGTGGTGTCGTGGTGGGCGGGGAAGCGCCGACTGCCGTCGCGCACGAGGGCGAGGAGCTCCGTACGCGGCCAGTGGGTGGGCGACACCGGCACCGGGAGGGCGGCCGGCGGCGCCGGGGTGTCGGGGTCTGGCTCCGGGTCGGGGGTGGCGCCCCGGTGGCACAGCGCCAGGCAGTACCCGGTCGGTCCGAGGGCGGCGACCACGTCGGTGAGCCGCAGGTCGCCGGCGCGGGTCTCGAGCCGTGCGACGTGGCTCGCCGACCAGCCTCGGCGCCGGGCGTAGGCGCGCTGCCCGAGGCCGAGCGTCCGTCGGTGCGCCCGCAGCGCCAGGCCGACCTCGTGCGGCACCGTCAGCGCCGCCCGGGCCGCGAGCAGCTCGCGGGCGAACGTGGGGTAGGTGAGGGGGAGGAGTCTCATGCCGGGAGCGTCGCCCCCGCTCGGCGACCGGCGCCAGACCCCTCGAGCGGACTGTGGACGACGACGCCCGCGCGGTCCGCCTGTGGACGAGTCACGATCCCGTCGCGTCCCGCCCGGAGACGAGGGGCGCCGCTCGCGCTGTCGTTCGCCCCGACATGTGAGGCAACCATGACGAGCGGTCGGTCGCGTCCGGTGATGGAGCAATCGGGACGAGCGGTCGGCTGCGTCCGTGGGTGGAGCAATCGGGACGAGCGGTCGGGTTCTTCCGCTTGCGACGCAACCGAGACCGCTCATCCCAGTTGCTGCGAGGTGTGACGCAGGCGACCGCTCATCCCGGTTGCTTCGGTGGGTGAAGCGAACAACAGCGGCCGGTGCACCTCTCACGGGCCCGCGAGCCCGGAGCCGGCGCGGCGTGGGTGGGACGCTCAGCCCGCCAGCCAGGCGTCGACGTCGGCCTCGGCCGCGGCCCGCACGTCGTCGGGCGCCCTGCTCGCCGCGAGCGAGGAGCGCGCCAGCCCGGCCAGCTCCTCGTCCGACAGGCCGTGCACCGCCCGTGCCGTCTCGTACTGCTCCACGAGCCGGCTCCCGAAGATCAGCGGGTCGTCCGCCCCGAGGGCCACGACCGCCCCCGCCGACAGCAGCTGCCGCAGCGGCACGTCCGGCGCCTCGTCGTACACGCCGAGCGCCACGTTCGAGCCCGGGCACACCTCCAGCGCCACTCCCGCCGCGACCACCCGCTCCAGCACCCGCGGGTCCTCGACGGACCGCACGCCGTGCCCGATCCGGTCCGGCGCCGCCGCGTCCAGCGTCGCCGCCACCGCGTCGGCGCCCAGCAGCTCACCGGCGTGCGGTACCGACGCCAGCCCCGCCGACCGCGCGATGCGGAAGGCGGCCGCGAACTCCGCCGTGTCGCCGCGTCGCTCGTCGTTCGACAGGCCGAACCCCACGACCGCCCCCGGGCCGCTCCCCGCGTACCGCGCCGCGAGCCGGGCCAGCGTCCGGGCCTCCAGCGGGTGGCGCATCCGCGAGGCCGCCACGACGACACCGACCTGCGCCGCCCCGGGCTCGCGCGACACCGCCGCCGCCTCGTCGAGGACGATCTCGAGCGCCGGCGTGATGCCCCCGACGAAGGGCGCGTACGACGTCGGGTCGACCTGGATCTCCAGCCACCGCGAGCCCTCCGCGCCGTCGTCGAGCGCGGCCTCGCGGACGATCCGTCGCATGTCGGCCTCGCCGCGGACGCACGCCCGCGCGACGTCGTAGAGGCGCTGGAACCGGAACCAGCCACGCTCGTCGGCCGCGTCGAAGCGTGGCGGGTAGTCGCGGGTCAGCGTCGCAGGCAGGCGCATCCCGTGCGCACCAGCCATGTCGCGCACGGTCGCCACCCGCATCGAGCCGGTGAAGTGCAGGTGCAGGTGCGCCTTCGGCAGGGTCGCGAGAGGCCGCGCCCCCGAGGGGACGCGGCCGTCGTCACGACGCACCGCCGGGGTGCGCCCGGTCGGTGCCTCGCTCACTCCTCCGAGGTCTCCTCGTCGACGACGTGCATCGCCGACTCCTCCGCGGAGGCCGCCGCGCCGTCGACACCCACGTCGTCGCCGACGAGGTCCTTCTCGTCGTCCTCGCCGAGGCCCTCGTCCGGGGCGACGAGGCGCCCGGCGCGCTCGTCGCCGACCTCGCCGTCGCCGAGCCAGTCGTCCTCGGCGTCGATGGCGTCGGGGTCGTCGCCGCCGACGCGGTCGACGTCCAGGCCGGACTCGTTGTCGGGCGCGCCGTACGCGGTCGAGGGGTCCGGCACCTCCTGGTGGATGCGCTCCTCGATCGTCTCGTCGCGGCTCTGCTCCTCGGCGGTCACGCCGTGCGCGAGGGAGCCGTGCAGCTTCTCGGGCGGGGAGTAGCCGCGGTCCAGCGGGTCGTCCACCCCGTCCTCCAGGGTGTCCTCGGGCTGGAGCTGGTCCTCGTCGTCGAGGGAGTAGCTCCCGAGGTCGTCGGTCACGTTCTCCGGCTGGTCGCTCATCGCCTCACCCTACGTCCGCGAGGAGCTGCTCGGAGGCCGCGAGCGCGACGCACGTCGCCACGCCGGCCATCGCCGTCCGGACCTCCTCGAGCGACGGGAACGACGGTGCGAGACGGATGTTCCGGTCGCGCGGGTCCTTGCCGTACGGGAAGGACGCCCCCGCCGGTGTCAGCGCGATGCCGGCCTCCTTGGCCAGCTGCACGACGCGCGACGCGCAGCCGTCCGGGACGTCGAGGTTGACGAAGTACCCGCCGCGCGGGGTGCTCCACTCGGCGACGCCGAGACCCTCGAGCTCCGCGGCGAGCGCCTCGCCGACCGCCGCGAACTTGGGGGCGAGGATCTCGCGGTGACGGCCCATGTGCTCCCGCACGCCGTCGGCCGACCCGAAGAACTGGACGTGGCGCAGGTGGTTGACCTTGTCCGGGCCGATGGACGCGAACTTCAGGTGCGACAGGTACCAGGCCACCGTCTCGCGCGACCCGGCGAGGAAAGCGACGCCGGCGCCGGCGAAGGTGATCTTGCTCGTCGACGCGAAGACGATCGGCCGGTGCGGGTTCCCCGCCGCCGAGGCGAGCGAGAGGATGTCGGCCGACTTCGCCTCGTCGCTCGTCAGGTGGTGCAGCGCGTAGGCGTTGTCCCAGAAGAGCCGGAAGTCCGGGGCGGCGGTGGGCATCGACGCGAGCCGGGCCGCGACCTCCTGCGTGACGACCGAGCCGGCCGGGTTCGCGTACGTCGGGACGATCCACATGCCCTTGATGCTCGGGTCGTCCTTGACGAGGGCCTCGACCGCGGCGACGTCCGGGCCGTCGTCGAGCATCGGGACGGTGACCATCTCGATGCCGTAGTGCTCGAGCATCGTGTAGTGCCGGTCGTAGCCGGGCACCGGGCAGACGAAGGTGACCTTCTCCTCGTCCTTCCACGGCCGCGGCGAGCCGACGCCGCCGTGCAGCAGGTGGTCGACGAGCACCTCGTGCATCATCGTCAGGCTCGCGTTGCCGCCCGCGACGACCTGGTCGGCGTCGACACCGAGCAGCTCGGAGAACATCGCGCGCAGCTCGGGCAGCCCCTCGAGGCCGCCGTAGTTGCGCACGTCGGTGCCCTGGCCGTCGCGGTGGCCCTCGGGGAGGGTGAGCATCCGCTCGGCGAGGTCGAGCTGCTCGGGGCTGGGCTTGCCCCGCGTGAGGTCGAGGGAGAGCCCGCGCTCGCGCAGGGTGGCGTAGGCGGCACGCTGCTCGTCGGCGAACGCCCGCAGCTCCTCGGGGGAGCGCTCGGCGAGGGGGGTGCGGGAGGAGGCTGAGGTGCTCACCGCTCCATCGTGGCAGAGCACGACGGCGTGACGTCGGGGCGGACCGCGCTGCGAACGGGCCCGTCGGGGGAGTGCTCCCCATCGAGAGCGGACGAGCGAGATGGCAGGTTGAGGACCGCCGGGGGGCGATCGGCGTCCCCCACGAACCTCTGGGGGAAGCCCATGCAGCTCCGCACCCGTCCGATCCTCGCCGCGCTCGCCACGGTGGGGGTCGCTGCCGCCGGCCTGGTCGGCACGACCGCGACCGCACCGTCCGCCGAGGCCGCGCCGGTCCAGATCCGTGTCGTCCAGCACAACCTCGCGAAGCTGCCGGGTGCGCTGGACGCCGTCATCGCGAAGAAGAACGCCACCTCCGGACCGGAGGTCATCACGATGCAGGAGGTCTGCGGGTCGATGCGCTCGCGGATCGAGAGCAAGCTCGGGAAGAACTACTCGTGGCACGTCCGACGGCACGGACACTGCGCGGACGGCAGCAACATCGGTGAGGTCGCCGTGTGGACCGGTGGCGACTTCGTCAGCAAGAACGTGCGCGACCTGACCGCGCAGCCGGGCCAGCCGTCCGACCAGACGTACGGCATCGCGTGCGTCGTGTTCACCTACGGTGGCAAGAAGAACAAGGCGTGCTCCACGCACCTCGCCGCCGGCGACAACATGGCCGCGGTCCGTGAGGGACAGACCGCGGAGCTGAACGGCCTGTCGGCCGGGTGGATGGCCGACGGCACCCGCGTCATCCTCGCCGGCGACTTCAACACCGAGCCCGATAAGGCGGCCATGAGCTCGATCTACGGCATCGGCAGCGGCGCCGCAGGCCGCTTCCTCGAGCTCCACCAGGCTGCGACCGGGCAGAGCTTCCGGGGCGGCAAGCCGACCCTCTGGCAGACGCGGAAGATCGACTACATCTTCGGGTCGACGACCGGGTTCGTCTTCGGCCAGGGCAGCGAGAGCACCTGCAACTCGACGAAGCGTGACGCCAACGGCTGCACGCCGTCCAACCACCGCATCCTGTGGGGCACGCTGCGCCTGGCGTGAGGTCCACGGACGGTGACGAGGGCCCTCGGCCCCGGGGCGGGTTCGCGCCGGGGCCGGGGCTCACGTATGCTGTCCGTTCGGTGTGACCACCATGTCGGCGTGCCCGGCAGAAGGTCGCACCACCCAGGGTCCACCACCCAACGGTGGTCCCACAGGGCAGTGGCTCAATTGGTAGAGCACCGGTCTCCAAAACCGGCGGTTGGGGGTTCGAGTCCCTCCTGCCCTGCGTCGCACGTGTGGTACGTCCACGATCTGCGGCCCGGTCTCGTCCGGGCCCCCTTTCACGGTCGTGCCGCGCCGTAGGCATCCGAACCCGACCAGCTCGACGTGAAGAGGCAAGTCGTGACCGACCTGGGCCAGACCGAGGCCGGCTCCCGCCCCGCCAAGGGCCGTGAGCGCGGCGGCAACCCCGTCTCGCGACTCTTCCGCGCCATCGGGCTGTTCGTCGGCCAGATCCTCGACGAGCTCCGCAAGGTCGTCCGGCCCACCCGGAACGAGCTCTGGAACTACACGCTCGTCGTCATCGTGTTCGTCACGGTGATGATGGCGATCGTGTCCGGTCTCGACCTCGGCTTCAGCAAGCTCGTCGGCCTGGTCCTCGGCTCCTGACGCGCGCCCACCCGCGCCACCCGCCCCCGGCACCCGCCAGACGAAGGAAGAGGTCACCCGTGTCCGACCAGTGGACCGACACCCCCGAGCAGGGGTCCGACGACACCGCCCAGGTTCCCGTCGACGACACCCCCGTGCAGGAGGTCGACGCCGCCGCGGCCGAGTCCTTCGACGCCGCCCACGAGGCCGACACCGACGGTGACGCCGCGACCGACGAGGTCGTGGACGACGCCACCGTCGCGGACGACCCCGCGGACGAGGCGTCCGACGACGACGCGGTCGACGAGCCGGCCCTCCCGGTCGACGAGGACGGCGACGTCCTCGACGCGGTCGACCCGGTCAAGGCGTTCAAGGACGACCTCGCCTCGAAGTTCGGCGACTGGTACGTCGTGCACTCCTACGCGGGCTACGAGAACCGGGTCAAGGCCAACCTCGAGAACCGCACCCAGTCCCTCAACATGGAGGACTACATCTTCGAGGTGCAGGTCCCCATGGAGGAGGTCACCGAGATCAAGAGCGGCCAGCGCAAGCTGGTCCGCCGCGTCCGGATGCCCGGGTACGTCCTCGTCCGGATGGACCTCACCGACGAGTCGTGGGGCGCCGTCCGGCACACCCCGGGCGTCACCGGCTTCGTCGGCAACGCGCACCAGCCCGTGCCGCTGACCCTCGACGAGGTCTTCACGATGCTCAAGCCGGCCGACCTCGAGACGCCCGTCGTCGCGGCCGCCTCCGGTGGCGCCGCGTCCTCCTCCGGTTCCTCCTCGGGCGACGCCGCCGTCGTCGACTTCGAGGTCGGCGAGTCGGTCACCGTCATGGACGGCCCCTTCGAGACGCTGCCGGCGACGATCTCCGAGATCAACGCCGACACCCAGAAGCTCAAGGTGCTCGTCTCGATCTTCGGCCGGGAGACCCCGGTCGAGCTCTCCTTCGGCCAGGTCGCCAAGATCTGACCGGAGGCCCCTTTCGCGGGGGACCCGCGGACACTGCAAAGGGGTCATCGCCCACGGCGTCGGCCCACACCACCGAAGAAGGACAGACATGCCCCCCAAGAAGAAGGTCTCCGGGTACATCAACCTGCAGATCCAGGCCGGCGCCGCGACCCCGGCCCCGCCCGTCGGCCCGGCCCTGGGTCAGCACGGCGTCAACATCATGGAGTTCGTCAAGGCGTACAACGCGGCGACCGAGCACCAGCGCGGCAGCATCATCCCCGTCGTCATCACGGTCTACGAAGACCGCTCCTTCACCTTCATCACGAAGACCCCGCCGGCCTCGGAGCTCATCAAGAAGGCCGCGGGCGTCCAGAAGGGCTCGGGCGAGCCGCACAAGACCAAGGCCGGCAAACTCACGAAGGACCAGCTCCGCGAGATCGCCGAGACCAAGATGCCCGACCTCAACGCCAACGACGTCGACGCCGCGATGAAGATCATCGCCGGCACCGCCCGTCAGATGGGCATCGAGACCGAGCTCTGAGCCCGGTCCCACCCCCTGTGGCAGGGCCTGCGCTGGCCCGACGACCACGACTCCACCACCACTCCCAGGAGCAGCACATGAAGCGCAGCAAGGCGTACAACGCCGCGACCGAGAAGATCGACGCGGACAAGCTCTACAGCCCGCTCGAGGCCGTCCGCCTCGCCAAGGACGTCGCGTCCGCCAAGTACGACGAGACCGTCGAGGTGGCCTTCCGCCTCGGGGTCGACCCGCGCAAGGCCGACCAGATGGTCCGCGGCACGGTCAACCTCCCGCACGGCACGGGCAAGACCGCCCGCGTCCTCGTCTTCGCCAACGGCGACAAGGCCGAGGCCGCGACCGCGGCCGGCGCCGACTACGTCGGCTCCGACGACCTCCTCGAGAAGGTCGCCGGCGGCTGGCTCGACTTCGACGCCGTCGTCGCCACCCCGGACCTCATGGGCAAGGTCGGTCGTCTCGGCAAGGTGCTCGGCCCGCGCGGCCTCATGCCGAACCCGAAGACCGGCACCGTGACGATGGACACCGCCAAGGCCGTGTCCGACATCAAGGGCGGCAAGATCGAGTTCCGCGTCGACAAGCACGCGAACCTCCACTTCATCATCGGCAAGGCCTCCTTCGACGAGAAGTCGCTCGTCGAGAACTACGCCACCGCGCTCGAGGAGGTCCTCCGGCTCAAGCCGTCCGCCTCCAAGGGCCGGTACATCACGAAGGCGACCCTGTCGACGACGATGGGCCCGGGCATCCCGCTCGACTCCAGCAAGACCCGCAACCTCCTCGAGGAGCAGGTCGACGCCTGAGCGGCGCCCCACCACGACGGAGCCCGTCGCCCCTTCCCGGGGCGGCGGGCTCCGTCGCGAAGTGGTCACGAACGGGGAACCGGTGGGGCGCACGCCCCGTCGCAGAAGTACGCTGACAAGCACCCGGAGGCCTCGACGCGCCTCCGTCCACACGACGACCCATCGGGGGAAGCACCGTATGAAGCGCACCGTCCTGTCCGTCCTGGCCCTGTCCGGGGCCCTCGTGCTCGGCGCCTGCGGCTCGAGCACCAACGAGACCTCCTCCGGCTCCGGCTCCGCCGCCTCCTCCTCGGCCGCGCAGGAGACGCAGGCCCCGACCGCCAAGGTCGGTGACACGGTCGAGCTCAAGACCCTCGCCGAGCAGAGCGCCGCGGCCGTGCAGGCCAAGAAGACCGCGCACATGTCGATGACGACCGGCAGCGAGGGCACCATCGAGGCCGACCTCGACTACAGCGGCTCCTCGCCGAAGATGGCGATGGACATGAGCGAGTCCGGCGAGTCCTTCAAGGTCGTCTACATCGACAAGGTCATGTACATGGGCGGCGACACCTTCAAGGAGATGGCCGGCGGCAAGCCGTGGATCAAGATCGACCCCTCGGCCGACGACGCGATGTCGAAGATGATGGGCCCGATGCTGTCGCAGATGGAGTCGGCGATGGCCAACCCGACCGAGCAGCTCAAGGACGTCGAGGGGGTCCCGGGCACCGTCACCAAGGTCGAGAACGGCGTGACGACCTACGAGGTCAAGCTCTCCAAGGAGCAGCTCGCCGAGATGGTCAAGAAGCAGGCCGCGAGCATGCCGGGCGTCACCGAGGAGGCGCTCAAGCAGATGCCCGACGGCGTCTCGTACGAGATGTCCTTCGACGCCGAGGGCCTGCCCCAGACGGTCACGACCGACCTGGCCGGCCAGAAGCTCGTCATGAAGTACTCCAAGTGGGGCGAGCCCGTCACCGTCGAGGCCCCGCCGGCCAGCGAGGTCGGCTCCTTCGAGATGCCGACGAGCTGATCGCTCGACGCGAACCGCACCCCGCACCACCCGCCGCGGCGCCCCGGGACCTCCCGGGGCGCCGCGGGCGTGCGGGGACCCGGGACGGCCCCGGCCGCGATTTGGGGCGGGGGGCGACGTCCCGTACGCTGGTGCACGACCACAGACCGCCGGTCGTCGCGTGCACCCGCACGTGACCGAAGGTTCCACCGCGAGTGGGCGACCAGCGCAGGCCACGAAGTACCGGAACGCCACGACCCGTCGTGCTGCCCGAGCCCCGTGCCCTGCGCCGGGGCTCGTTCTCGTTCTCGGCCCTTCCCGTGCGGTCCGACCCGACGGAAGGAGGCCCGAATGTCACGTCCCGACAAGGCCGCGGCGATCGCCGAGCTCTCGGAGAAGTTCCAGAGCAGTAACGCCGCCGTCCTCACGGAGTACCGGGGACTCTCGGTGAAGCAGATCACCGACCTGCGCAACACCCTGCGTGGCAACGCGACCTACGCCGTGGTCAAGAACACGCTGACCCAGCTCGCCGCCAAGGACGCCGGGGTGACCGCGTTCGACGGTCAGCTCGTCGGCCCGTCCGCCATCGCCTTCGTCGAGGGCGACCCGGTGGAGGCGGCCAAGGGTCTGCGCGACTTCGCCAAGGCCAACCCCCTCCTGGTGATCAAGGGCGGCGTGCTCGAGGGCAAGACCCTCTCCGCCGAGGAGATCACCAAGCTCGCGGACCTCGAGTCCCGCGAGGTGCTCCTGGCCAAGCTGGCCGGCGCCATGAACGCGTCGCTCAGCCAGGCCGTCTACCTCTTCGCGGCTCCGCTCTCGAAGGCCGCTCGCACGGTCGACGCGCTGCGGGCCAAGGTCGAGACCGAGGGCCCGGTGGACACCGCCGCTGCCCCGGTCGCGGCCGAGGAGACCCCCGCCGAGGCTGACGCCCCGGCCACCGACGTCGCCGAGGGTGGCGACGAGAGCTGACCCCCGCGGGTCCGCTCACCACACAATCCGCCACTCACGGCACAGTGCAGCAACGAAAGGACGCCATCATGGCCAAGCTCAGCACCGACGAGCTCCTTGACGCCTTCAAGGAGATGACCCTCATCGAGCTCTCCGAGTTCGTCAAGGAGTTCGAGGACACCTTCAACGTCACCGCCGCCGCGCCCGTCGCGGTCGCCGCCGCCGGCGCCCCCGCCGGTGGTGCGGGCGACGCCGCCGCCGCCGAGGAGCAGGACGAGTTCGACGTCGTCCTCGAGGCCGCCGGCGACAAGAAGATCGCCGTCATCAAGGAGGTCCGCGCGCTGACCTCCCTCGGCCTCAAGGAGGCCAAGGACCTCGTCGACGGCGCCCCGAAGCCCGTCCTCGAGAAGGTCGACAAGGCCGCGGCCGAGAAGGCCAAGGAGCAGCTCGAGGGCGCCGGCGCCACCGTCACCCTCAAGTGAGCCCGTCCCCGTGAGGGGACTCGCTTCGCACCAGCGGGGCCCGACCGTTCGCGGTCGGGCCCCGCTCGCGTGTCCGCACCCATCCGCCCGGGGGGAGGGCTCCGAACCCGTCTGCGTGGCCGGGTCCGGGCGCCGACGCGGGCATTCGTCCACCTGAGAAAACCCATAGGTGCTCAAAGCGCCGACCTCGTCCGTCCCATGGTCTGATGGTGCGGCGCCGGGGGCCTACCACTGGGTAACTTCGGCGCCCACGCACGGAAGCGCCACACGACGAAGGGTCGACATGGGTGTCGAGATCGCGGTGAGCGGCCTGACCAAGAGGTTCGGGAGCCAGCTCATCTGGGACGACGTGACCCTCACCCTCCCCGCCGGCGAGATCTCCGTCCTCCTCGGCCCCTCGGGCACCGGCAAGTCGGTCTTCCTCAAGACCCTCGTCGGCCTCATCCGCCCGGACCGCGGCTCGATCGTCATCGACGGCCGCGACGTCGTGCAGCTGCGCGGCGACGACCTCTACGAGGTGCGCAAGCTCTTCGGGGTGCTCTTCCAGGACGGCGCGCTCTTCGGCTCGATGAGCCTGTTCGACAACGTCGCCTTCCCGCTGCGCGAGCACACCCGCAAGAGCGAGAAGGAGGTCGCCTCCATCGTGCGCGAGAAGATGGAGCTCGTCGGCCTCGCGGGCGCCGAGGAGAAGCTCCCCGGAGAGATCTCCGGCGGGATGCGCAAGCGCGCCGGCCTGGCCCGCGCCCTCGTCCTCGACCCGCAGATCCTCCTCATCGACGAGCCGGACTCCGGCCTGGACCCGGTGCGCACCAGCTACATCAACCAGCTGTTCGTCGACCTCAACGCGCAGATCGACGCGACGTTCCTCATCGTCACGCACGACATCAACACGGCCCGGACCGTGCCGGACAACATCGGGCTGCTCTACCACAAGCACCTCGCGATGTTCGGGCCCCGCGAGATGCTCCTGTCCTCGGAGGAGCCGGTCGTGCGGCAGTTCCTCAACGCGCAGACGGTCGGCCCGATCGGGATGTCCGAGGAGAAGGACGCCGACGAGCTCGCGGCCGAGTCCGGCCAGGAGCTGCCGCCGCTGCCGCCGATCCCGCTCCAGCTGCCGACGAGCGACGGCCGACCCCGCCGCGCCGAGCGCACCGCGGGGGAGTGGTGCCGCGCGAACGACGTCACCCCACCGCCCGGCAGCTTCGCCTCGACGACGGCCGGCATCGTCGGCGTGCGCCCGGGGGCGGACGCATGACGGTCGTGACCAACGGCCTGCGCCAGGCCGGGTCGTTCTTCGGGCTCGTGCTCGACGTCGCGAAGGCGCTGCCCAAGCGGCCCTTCCAGCTGAAGGAGCTCATCCAGCAGGCCTGGTTCGTCGCGTCGGTGACGATCGTGCCGACCGCGCTCGTCTCGATCCCCTTCGGCGCCGTCATCGCCCTCCAGCTCGGCACGCTGACCCGCCAGCTCGGGGCGCAGTCCTTCACGGGGGCGGCCTCGGTGCTCGCGGTCGTGCGCGAGGCCTCGCCGCTCGTCACCGCGCTCCTCGTCGCCGGCGCCGGCGGCTCGGCCATCTGCGCCGACCTGGGCTCGCGCAAGATCCGCGAGGAGATCGACGCGATGGAGGTGCTGGGCATCTCGCCGATCCAGCGTCTCGTCGTGCCGCGGGTGCTCGCGACGATGCTCGTCGCCGCCCTCCTCAACGGCCTCGTGTCGGTCGTCGGGGTCGCCGGTGGCTACGTCTTCAACGTCCTGGTCCAGGGCGGCACCCCCGGCGCCTACGTCGCGTCGTTCACCGCCCTCGCGCAGACGGCCGACCTCGTCACGGCCGAGATCAAGGCCCTGCTCTTCGGGATGCTCGCCGCCCTCGTCGCCTCCTACAAGGGGCTCACCGCGGGGGGCGGCCCGAAGGGCGTCGGCGACGCCGTCAACCAGGCCGTCGTCATCACCTTCATGCTCCTGTTCGTCGTCAACTTCGTCATCAGCGCCGTGTACTTCCAAGTCGTCCCGCAGAAGATCTGACGCCGATGTCCCGTCTCTCCTCCGTGACGCGCGCCCCGCTGCGGCTCCTCGACGAGCTGAGCGGGCAGATGCGCTTCTACGTGCAGTCCGTCGGCTGGGTCCCGCGCACCCTGCGCCGCTACCGGCGGGAGGTCGTCCGCCTGCTCGCGGAGGTCTCGCTCGGCACCGGCGCGCTCAGCGTCATCGGCGGCACCGTCGGCGTGCTCACCTTCCTCGCCTTCTTCACCGGCAGCCAGGTGGGCCTGCAGGGGTACAGCTCGCTCGACCAGCTCGGCACCGGCGCGTTCGCCGGGTTCGTCTCGGCCTACCTCAACACCCGCGAGATCGCCCCGCTCGTCGCCGGGCTGGCGCTGGCCGCGACCGTCGGCTGCGGCTTCACGGCGCAGCTCGGCGCGATGCGGATCAGCGAGGAGGTCGACGCGCTCGAGGTCATGGGCATCCCGAGCCTGCCCTTCCTCGTGACGACCCGGATGATCGCCGGTTTCGTCGCGGTCATCCCGCTCTACGTCCTCGGGCTGCTCTCGTCGTACGCGGCGACCCGCTTCATCGTCACCGACTACTTCGGGCAGTCCAAGGGGACCTACGACCACTACTTCCACCTGTTCCTGCCCCCCGGAGACATCCTCTGGTCCTTCGCCAAGGTCCTCGTCTTCGCCGTCGTCATCATCGGCATCCACTGCTACTACGGCTACACCGCGAGCGGCGGCCCGGCCGGGGTCGGTGTGGCCGTCGGCCGGGCGGTGCGCACCTCGATCGTCGCCGTCAACGTCATCGACTTCTTCCTCAGCCTCGCGATCTGGGGCGCCACGACGACGGTGAGGATCGCCGGATGAGTGGCGGGTTCCTCGCGGGGCTGCGGGAGCGGGCGTACGGCGTCGCGTTCCTGCTCGTCGCCGTGCTCGGTGTCGCGGCCTCGGTCGCGACCTTCGAGAAGGTCTTCACGCAGGTCGTGACCGTCACCCTGCGCACCGACCGGATCGGCAGCCAGATGCAGGAGGCCGCCGACGTCAAGATCCGCGGCGTCGTCGTCGGCGAGGTCCGCTCGATCAGCTCGAGCCCGCAGGGCGCGACGCTCACCCTGGCGCTCGACCCCGCCTCCACCGACCTCGTCCCGGCGTCGGTCAGCGCCCGCCTCCTGCCCAAGACCCTCTTCGGCGAGCGCTTCGTCGACCTCGTCGCGCCGAGCGGCGACCCCGGCCGCGCGATCCGCGAGGGCGACGTCATCCCGCAGGACCGCACGTCCGTCGCCATCGAGCTCGAGCGCGTCTTCGACGAGCTCCTCCCGCTGCTGCGCACCGTCAGGCCGGAGAAGCTCGCCGCCACCCTCAACGCGCTCGCGACCGCGCTGGACGGCCGCGGGACGAGGCTCGGCGAGAACCTCGTGCTCGTCAACCGCTACTTCACCGAGCTCAACCCGAGCCTGCCGCTCATCCAGGAGGACATCAGCGGGCTGGCCGACCTCGCGAGCACCTACGCCGAGGCGGCTCCCGACCTCCTGCGCGCCGCGAACGCGCTGCGCACGACGAACACGACGATCGTCGAGAAGCAGGACCAGCTCTCGGGCTTCCTCGCCGGCACGGCCGGCTTCGCCAACACCACGGCGTCCTTCCTCGAGCAGAACGAGGACCGGATCATCCAGGTCGGCCGGGTCCAACGCCCGACGCTGCAGGTCCTCGCCAAGCACGCGCCCGTCTACCCCTGCCTCGCGCGAGGCCTCGTCGCCTGGATCCCGCGGGCCGAGGGGATCTTCGCGGGCGGCCAGTTCCACATCACCGTCGAGACGCCGCCGCAGCGCAGCGCCTACCGGCCGGGGCAGGAGCCGGCCTGGCAGGACGACCGCGGGCCGTCCTGCCGCGGCCTGCCGTCGCCCGGCGGGAGCCAGAAGGACCCGCGCCGCGCGGTCACCTTCGCCGACGGCACCGGGGGCAGCGCCCGCTCCGCCCTGCCCTCGGCCCTCCTCGCGCCCGGTGGGGTCGCCGTCGGCAACGTCGACTCCGGCCTGGCGGGGACGCAGGCCGAGCAGGAGGTCGTCGCCATCGCGCTCGCCTCCGAGGGGCACGGCGAGCCGTCGGCGCTCACGACCCTCCTCGCCGGGCCGATGCTGCGGGGGGCGGTGGTCGACCAGTGAGGACCGGACCCAGCCTCGTCAAGCTCCTCGCCTTCGTCGTCGTCACCGTGCTCGCC
Source organism: Phycicoccus sp. DTK01 (assembly GCF_017312765.1). Lineage (NCBI taxonomy): Bacteria > Bacillati > Actinomycetota > Actinomycetes > Micrococcales > Intrasporangiaceae > Phycicoccus > Phycicoccus sp. DTK01. Next base: position 47,564 of record NZ_BOPU01000011.1, read on the forward strand.
ACGGGCGTGCTCGCGGCGACGATCGCCAACGTCCTGCCGGGCGACAAGGCCACCTACCGCGCGCTGTTCACGGACGTCACGGGCCTGAGCAGCGGCCAGGACGTCCGCATCGCCGGCGTGCGCGTCGGGACCGTGAAGGACATCCGGGTCGCGACGGACCGGGTCAGCGCCGAGGTGACCTTCGAGGTGCTGCGCAGCTCGACCCTGACGCAGGGGACGGCGGCGACCATCAAGTACCGCAACCTCGTCGGGGAGCGGTACGTCGCGCTGACCCAGGAGCCCGGGGACGCCACGCCGCTGCCCGAGGGCGGCACGATCCCCCTGACCCGCACCCACCCGGCGCTCGACCTCACCGTCCTGTTCAACGGGTTCAAGCCGCTCTTCGCCGCGCTCTCGCCGCAGGACGTCAACGAGCTCTCCGCGCAGATCATCTCCGTCCTCCAGGGCGAGGGCGGTGACATCAACAGCCTCCTCGGCCAGACCGCGTCCCTGACCAAGGCGCTCGCCGACCGCGACGCGGTGATCGGCCGGACGATCGACAACCTCAACACCGTGCTCGGGACGGTGGAGTCCAACGACACCGCGTTCGCCGACCTCCTGCGCCAGCTCCAACGGTTCGTGTCCGGGCTCGCCGAGGACCGCACGGCCATCGGCGACTCGCTGACGAACATCAACGCGCTGACCGGTGACACCGCGAGCCTCCTGCAGGCGGCCCGGCCCGACCTCCGGAGCGACATCGCGAACCTCGGGGACCTCGCGAGCACGCTGAACGAGCCGGCCAACACGAAGGAGTTCGAACGGTTCATCGGGCAGGCGCCGACGAAGATCTCGACGATCACCCGGACGGCCACCTACGGCTCGTGGTTCAACTTCTACCTCTGCCGCTTCGACGTGCAGAACCTGCTGCTGCCGACCGGCAAGACGCCCGGCGGGCTGGGGTACGACGTGGCGGCGGCGAGGTGCCGGTCGTGAGGGCGCCCCGGCTGCGGGTGCCGCGCCTGTCCGCCCGCCACGCGCGGTCCGGGCGGCCCCCGCGCGACCGCAACACGCTGCGCCTCGGCCTCGCCGGCATCACCGCGATGGTCGTGCTCATGGTGCTGGCGTTCAACGCGTCGAGCCTGCCGTTCATCGGTGGCGGTGACGACTACAGCGCGGCCTTCACCGAGGCCGGCGGGCTGCGCGACGGTGACGACGTCCGCATCGCCGGCGTGACCGTCGGCAAGGTCACCGGCGTCGACCTCGAGGGCTCGCACGTCCGCGTGGACTTCCGGGTCACCGAGGACGTCGCCTTCGGCCCCTCGACCGGGGCGTCGGTCCGGATCAAGACCCTGCTCGGCGAGAAGTACGTCGGCCTCGAACCGCGGGGGACCGGGCGGATGAAGGTCGGCGCGCAGATCCCGCTGTCGCGCACCGTCTCCTCCTACGACGTGGTCACGGCGTTCTCCGACCTCACCCGCACGACCGAGCGGATCGACACCGACCAGCTCGCGCGTTCGCTCGACGTCCTCGCGACCGAGTTCAAGGACACCCCCGAGAACGTCCGGGGCGCGCTCGACGGCCTGGGCCGGCTGTCCTCGACCATCGCGAGCCGGGACGAGAAGCTGCGCGAGCTGCTCCGGGCCGCCGACTCCGTCACCGGGACCGTCGCCGAGCAGAACGCGGTCGTCGACAAGCTCATCAAGGACGCCGACCTCCTCGTGGCCGAGCTCGAGACGCGGCGCGAGGCCATCCACACCCTCTTCACGAACACGAGCGCCCTCGCGGAGCAGGTCACCGGCCTGGTCGAGGACAACCGGGCCGAGCTGCGGCCGGCGCTCGAGCAGCTCAAGGGCGTCCTCGCGACGCTCCAGGCCCACGAGCAGGACCTGCGCGACACCATCCGCGCGATGGCCCCGTTCACCCGGCTCTTCGCGAACACGCTCGGCACCGGGCCGTGGTTCGACACCTACATCCAGAACCTCACCAACCCCGTCGGGGGGGTGGGGCGCGGATGACCCGACGCACGCTCCCCGGTGGCGCCCGCCTGGCCGCCGTCGCCCGCCGCACTCCCCGCCGCGTCGCGCTCGCGGCCGGCGTCCTCGTCCTCGCGCTCGTCGCGGTCGTGGCGGTCGCCTGGCCGCGGCCCCAGCCGATGCACCTGAGCGCCGAGTTCGTCCGGGCGGTCGGGCTCTTCCCCGGCTCGGACGTCCGGATCCTCGGCGTCAAGGTCGGCCAGGTGACGGCGGTCGAGCCGCGCGGCGAGACCGTCCGGGTCGACCTCGACGTGACGACCGACCACCCGGTGCCCGCCGACGCGCAGGCCGCGATCGTCGCGCCCTCGCTCGTCAGCGACCGGTACGTCCAGCTGCTGCCGGTCTGGACCGACGGACCGCGGATGCGCGACGGCGCACGGATCCCGTTGGAGCGCACCGCCGTCCCCGTCGAGCTCGACCGCGTGAGCCAGAGCCTCGATGACCTGATGGTCGCCCTCGGGCCGCAGGGGGCCAACGCCGACGGCGCGCTCTCGCGGGTGCTCGAGACCGGCGCCGCCAACCTCGACGGCAACGGGCAGACGCTGCACGACACGACGGTCGACCTGTCGCGCGCCGTGCAGACGTTCGCCGAGGGGCGCGGCGACCTGTTCTCGACCGTGAAGAACCTCAACACCTTCACCGAGACGGTCGCGGCCAACGACAAGCAGGTGCGGCGGCTCAACGACAACCTGGCCTCCGTCACCACGGCCCTCGACGACGAGCGCGACGACCTCGCCTCGGCGCTGGCCAACCTCGCGGTGGCCCTCGACCAGGTCACCTCGTTCGTCCGCGACAACCGGGCCGTGCTCACGGACGACGTCGGGCGCCTCACCGACGTCACCTCCGCCGTCGCGCAGGAGCGCAAGGCGCTCGCCGAGACCCTCGACGACGCCCCCGTCGCCCTCTCCAACCTCCAGCTCGCCTACGACGAGAGGACGGGCACGCTCGACACCCGGGCGACCATCCAGGGCACCGACCGGCCCGGCCTGCTGCTCTGCTCCCTCATCACCGGGCCGACGGGGACCGGCAACACAGACCTGTGCAAGAGCTCCGGCCTCCTCGACCTGAAGCTGCCCGACGTCCTCGGCGGGCTCACCGGCTCGCGGGGCGAGACGGGCGGGTTGCTCCGCGGGGCCGACCCCACCCTCGGAGGGCTGCTCGGATGACCACGACCCGCCGCCGCCTCACCGCCGCCGTCGGCGCGCTCACCGCGCTCGTCCTCGCGGGCTGCACGAGCGTCTACGACCTCCCGCTGCCCGGCGGCCCGCGGGCCGAGGGCCGCCAGATCACGGTCCGGGCCGAGTTCGCCGACGTCCTCGACCTCGTCCCGCGCTCGTCGGTCAAGATCGACGAGGTGACCGTGGGGGAGGTGACGGCCATCGACCTCGACGGCTGGACCGCCCGCGTGACGATGCGGGTACCGGCCGCCAGCGACCTGCCCGACGACACCCGCGCCGAGCTCAAGCAGACCTCGCTGCTCGGCGAGAAGTACGTCGCCCTCGAGCGTCCCGAGGGTGGTGGCACCGGCCGGCTCGGCGACGGCGACCTCATCCCGCTCGAGCGCACCGGGCGCAACCCCGAGGTCGAGGAGGTGCTGGCCGCCCTCTCGATGCTGCTCAACGGCGGGGGAGTGGGCCAGCTCAAGGTCATCGAGAGCGAGCTGAACAACGCCCTGCGCGGCCGGACCGACGACATCCGCAGCCTCGTCACGCAGCTCGACACCTTCGTCGGCGGTCTCGACGACCAGAAGGCCGAGATCGTCCGGGCCATCGACGGCATCGACCGGCTGAGCGCGAGCCTCGCGCAGCGCCGCGGCGAGCTCGAGGGCGTGCTGCGCGAGCTGCCGAAGGGTCTCGCGATCCTCGCCGACCAGCGCGAGCAGCTGACGACGATGCTCACCTCCCTCGACCGGCTCGGGAAGGTCGGCACGCGGGTCGTCCGGGCCTCGCGCGAGGACACGCTGGCGAACCTCGCCGCGCTGAAGCCGGTTCTCGCGCAGCTGAACGAGGCCGGCGACGACCTGCCGAAGAGCCTCCAGCTGCTCCTCACCTACCCCTTCCCCGACTCCTCGCTCCAGGCGATCAAGGGCGACTACACGAACCTGCACGTGACGGCCGACCTCGACCTCCGGGGCCTCACCCTGCCCCTGCCGACCGCGCTGCCGACGATCCTCCCGACGTCGCTGCCGACGGTCCTGCCGACGTCGCTGCCCACGGTCCTCCCGACGTCGCTGCCCACGGTCCTGCCGACCGTCACGGTGCCGGTGCCGACCATCCTCCCGAGCCTGCCGCTGCCGACGCGCTCGGGCGGCCCGCTCTGCCCGCCGGTCTGCCTCGGGGGCGGTGCGGCCGACGACGCCTCGTGGACGACGCTCTACACCGGGGGGCAGCCGTGATCCGTCGCCTGACCCGGGTCCAGCTCGGGCTCTTCCTCGTCATCACCGTCGTCGCGACCTCGATCCTCTCGGCGAGCTACGTCGGGCTGACCGAGCGCGTCTTCGGCACCGGCCCGACCGTCGTCGTCGACCTCGCGAGCTCCGGAGGCATCTTCGAGGGCGCCGAGGTGACCTACCGCGGCGTGCGGGTCGGCCGCGTCGAGGACCTGACGCTCAGCGCCGACGGCGTCCGCGCCCACGCGAAGCTCGAGAGCGGGGTCGAGGTGCCGACCGACACCCGCGCCGTCGTCGAGAACCGCTCGGCGGTGGGGGAGCAGTACCTCGACCTCCAGCCGCGGGCCGACGGCGCCCCCTACCTCGCCGACGGCGACGTCATCCCGCGCGACGACACCGCCACCCCGCTGCGCGTCGACCAGCTGCTGCTCGACGTCGACCGCACCGTGCGCTCGGTCCCCAAGGACGACCTCTCGACCGTCGTCGACGAGCTCGGCACCGGCTTCGAGGGCACCGGCGACGACCTCGGCCGGCTCATCGACGGCGGGGACGCATTGACGCGCAGCGCGATCGAGGCGCTGCCCGACACCGTGGCCCTGCTGCGCTCGGGCAAGGTCGTGCTCGACACCCAGCGCGACGGCGCCTCGCAGATCAGGACGTTCTCGGGCAACCTCGCCCGGATCTCCGAGACGCTGCGCGACTCCGACCCCGACCTGCGTGTGGTCCTCGACCGCGGTGCGGTGGCGTCCGCCGAGCTCGAGGCCGTCGTCGCCGAGAACCGCACCTCACTGGCCACGCTCCTCGCCAACCTCGTGACGGTCGGGCAGGTGACGAGCGCCCGCGTCGACGGAATCGACCAGCTGCTCATCACCTACCCCGAGGTCGTCGCGGGCGGCTACACCGTCGTCCCCGGTGACGGCACCGCGCACTTCGGGCTCCAGCTCTCGCAGTCGCCCGGCCCGTGCACGCAGGGCTACGGGGGCACGACGAGGACCGACCCCAACCGGACGAGCGGGCTGCCGAAGGCCAACACCGACGCCCGGTGCTCGCTGCCGCGCGGCTCGGCCTCGACCGTCCGCGGCGCCCAGAACGCGCCGGGGGCCCGCCCGGCCGGCAGCGCTACGTACGCCATGGCGTACGGTTCCGAGCCGGTCCCGCTGGGGACCACCGCCTACGGGGCGCCGGCCACGGTCTCGGCGCCCGTCGCCCCGGCCGCCGGCGGCGGCCTGTCCTGGATCATGGAGGAGGCCACCCGATGACCCGCACCGTCCGCGTCCTGTGGGCCCTCGTCGCGCTCGTCGTCGTCGCGACGGTCGTGCTCGGCGCGACCCGCGGCCGCGCCTGGTACGAGGGCCGGCAGCTCGAGCAGGCCCAGCGCGACGCGCTCGCGGCCGGCCGGCAGCTGGCCGTCAACTTCGCGACGCTCGACTACCGGCAGGTCGACGCCGACACCAAGCGAGTGGAGGACGGGGCCACGGGGGAGTTCCTCGACAGCTACGGCAAGAGCCTCGCCGACCTGCGCAGCGTCGTCGTCCAGAACAAGTCGACCTCACGGGTCGAGCGGGCCGAGGCCGCCCTCGTCTCGGGAGACCGCGACTCCGCGCAGGTCATCGTCGGCATCGTCGCGCCGACGACCAACACCAACGTCCCGGACGGCGAGACCAAGACCTACCGGGTCAAGCTCGGCCTGCGGGAGCTCGGCGGCACGTGGAAGGTGGAGCGCCTTGAGTTCGTCGGATGACCGTCGTCGCCCCCGGGTCGCGGGCCAGCGCCGCCGGCACGGCCGCCCGTCGGGGGAGCCGCCCGCGCCCGCGACGACGCCGGCCCCGGAGCCCGAGGTCGTCGAGCCGGAGGTGCTCGAGCCCCAGACCGTCGAGCCGGAGGTGCCCGAGGCCTCGGCGGAGCCCGAGACGGCCGACCCGGTCGAGACGGTGGAGCCCGACGAGGACGCCGGCCGCCGCGGCCGCCTGCCGGCCGGTGCGGCGACCCCGCTGACCCTCCTCGTCCTCGCCCTCGTCGCCTTCGCGCTCGTCCTCACGGTGTCGCTGCGCGACCCCGGGGACCGCGAGCGCGACGCCCGCGCGGCGACCGCGGCCGCGCGCACCTCCCTCGAGCAGCTGCTCTCCTACAGCTGGAAGACCCTCGACGCCCAGGCGCAGCGCAACGCCGGCCTGCTCACCGGCTCGTTCCGGACGGAGTACGCCACGACGATGGCCGGGGCCATCGCCCCGGTCGCCGAGAAGCAGAAGGTGACGGTCCAGGCGCGCAGCTACGAGGCCGGCGTCATGGGGCAGACCCCGGACACCGTCACCGTCCAGGTCTTCCTCAACCAGGCCAAGACGGCCGAGGGCGAGGAGCAGCCGTCGGTGGACCAGAACCGGGTCATCGCGACGATGCGCAAGGTCGACGGACGCTGGCTCGTCGAGCGGCTCTCGGCCTACTGACACGACCCGCCGGGGCGCCCTGCGGGCCCGTCCGGCGCGGCGCGGCACGCCGGGAACGGCGGTTTCGCTTGACGCGGGCACCCGGCGGCGTCATCCTGTTGCGCGTCACCCGCTCACGCGGGGGGCCGCACCGGGAGCCTGGGGGCTTGACGCGGTTGGACGGTGCTGCCTTCTTCGGGTATGCTATCTCTTTGCGCTGCCCCTAACCTTCCCTCGCTCGTCGTCGAGTCGTCCCATCGCCATGCCCCCGGCTGTCCCGGGTGGACCCGCGTGGGCACGGCACACGGTGGTCGGAGGGGTCGGGAGCGGCCAGTTCGCACAACAGACCAGGCCCGTGGAAGGAACCCTCCTTGGCTGCCTCGCGCACCACGTCCAAGATGACCACCGCTCTGACGGCTTCGGGCCGTCTCTCGTTCGCCAAGATCCGTGAGCCGCTGGAGGTCCCGGACCTCCTCGCCCTGCAGACCGAGAGCTTCGACTGGCTGCTCGGCAACGAGCGCTGGCAGGAGCGCGTCGCCGCCGCCCTCGAGGCCGGCCGCGACGACGTCCCGGAGCGCTCCGGCCTCGAGGAGATCTTCGAGGAGATCTCCCCGATCGAGGACTTCAGCGGCTCGATGTCGCTGAGCTTCCGCGACCACCGCTTCGAGGACGTCAAGTACTCGATCGAGGACTGCAAGGAGCGCGACCAGACCTACTCCGCGCCCCTGTTCGTCACCGCCGAGTTCATGAACAACACGACCGGCGAGATCAAGAGCCAGACGGTCTTCATGGGCGACTTCCCGCTCATGACCGAGCGCGGCACCTTCATCATCAACGGCACCGAGCGCGTCGTCGTCTCGCAGCTCGTCCGCTCCCCGGGCGTGTACTTCGAGCGCACCCCGGACAAGACCTCCGACAAGGACGTCTACTCCACCAAGGTCATCCCGAGCCGCGGCGCCTGGCTCGAGTTCGAGATCGACAAGCGCGACATGGTCGGCGTGCGCGTCGACCGCAAGCGCAAGCAGTCCGTCACGGTCCTCCTCAAGGCCCTCGGCATGTCCGAGGCCGAGATCCTCGAGGAGTTCGGCGACTACGAGTCGATGCGCATGACCCTCGAGAAGGACAACACGACGGGTCAGGACGACGCGCTGCTCGACATCTACCGCAAGCTGCGCCCGGGCGAACCGCCGACCAAGGAGGCCGCGCAGACCCTGCTCGACAACCTCTACTTCAACGGCAAGCGCTACGACCTCGCCAAGGTCGGCCGGTACAAGATCAACAAGAAGCTCGGCCTCGACACCGAGCTGTCGACCTCGACCCTCGGGCTCGAGGACATCGTCGCCACGATCAAGTACCTCGTCGCGCTGCACGCCGGCGAGGAGACGATGCCGGGCACCCGCCGCGGCGAGACCGTCGACATCCGCGTCGAGACCGACGACATCGACCACTTCGGCAACCGCCGCCTGCGCAACGTCGGCGAGCTCATCCAGAACCAGGTCCGCACCGGCCTGTCCCGGATGGAGCGCGTCGTCCGCGAGCGGATGACGACCCAGGACGTCGAGGCGATCACGCCGCAGACGCTCATCAACATCCGCCCGGTCGTGGCGTCCATCAAGGAGTTCTTCGGCACCAGCCAGCTCTCCCAGTTCATGGACCAGAACAACCCGCTCGCGGGCCTGACGCACAAGCGGCGTCTGTCGGCCCTCGGCCCGGGTGGTCTCTCCCGTGACCGCGCCGGCATGGAGGTCCGCGACGTCCACCCGTCGCACTACGGCCGCATGTGCCCGATCGAGACCCCTGAGGGCCCGAACATCGGCCTCATCGGCTCGCTCGCGTCCTACGGGCGGATCAACTCCTTCGGCTTCATCGAGACCCCGTACCGCAAGGTCGACAAGGGTCGCGTGACCGACGACGTCCACTACCTCTCCGCCGACGAGGAGGACGAGCACGTCATCGCCCAGGCGAACGCGACGCTCTCCGAGGACGGCACCCACTTCGCCGACGAGCGCGTGCTCGTGCGCGTCAAGGGTGGCGAGGTCGAGTACGTCCCGGCGGCCGAGGTCGACTACATCGACGTCTCCCCGCGCCAGATGGTGTCCGCGGCCACCGCGCTCATCCCGTTCCTCGAGCACGACGACGCCAACCGCGCGCTCATGGGCTCGAACATGCAGCGCCAGGCCGTCCCGCTCGTGCGGGCCGAGGCCCCGCTCGTCGGCACCGGCATGGAGTTCCGCGCCGCGGTCGACTCCGGTGACGTCGTCGTCGCCGAGAAGGCCGGTGTCGTCACCGAGGTCTCCGCCGACCTCGTGACCGTCGCCGCCGACGACGGCACCTCGCGCACCTACCGCATCGCGAAGTTCGACCGCTCGAACCAGGGCAACAGCTACAACCAGGTCGTGCGCGTCGACGAGGGCCAGCGCCTCGAGGCCGGCCAGCTCATCGCCGACGGTCCCGCGACCGACGGTGGCGAGATGGCGCTCGGGCGCAACCTCCTCGTGGCGTTCATGCCGTGGGAGGGCCACAACTACGAGGACGCGATCATCCTCAGCCAGCGCCTGGTCCAGGACGACGTCCTCTCCTCGATCCACATCGAGGAGCACGAGGTCGACGCCCGCGACACCAAGCTCGGCCCCGAGGAGATCACCCGGGACATCCCGAACGTCTCCGAGGACGTCCTCGCCGACCTCGACGAGCGCGGCATCATCCGCATCGGTGCGGAGGTCCGCGACGGCGACCTGCTCGTCGGCAAGGTCACGCCCAAGGGCGAGACCGAGCTGACCCCGGAGGAGCGCCTGCTGCGCGCGATCTTCGGCGAGAAGGCGCGCGAGGTCCGCGACACCTCCCTCAAGGTCCCCCACGGCGAGACCGGCACCGTCATCGGCGTCAAGGTCTTCGACAAGGACGAGGGCGACGAGCTGCCCCCGGGCGTCAACCAGCTGGTCCGCGTCTACGTGGCGAACAAGCGCAAGATCACCGACGGCGACAAGCTCGCCGGCCGCCACGGCAACAAGGGCGTCATCTCCAAGATCCTCCCGGTCGAGGACATGCCCTTCCTCGAGGACGGCACCCCGGTCGACGTCGTGCTCAACCCGCTCGGTGTCCCCGGCCGCATGAACGTCGGGCAGATCCTCGAGCTCCACCTCGGCTGGGCCGCCAGCCGCGGCTGGGAGATCGAGGGCAAGCCCGAGTGGGCCGAGCTCATCCCCGAGGACGCGCGCCAGGCCCCGGCCGGCACCCGCGTCGCCTCGCCGGTGTTCGACGGTGTCCGCGAGAACGAGATCGTCGGTCTGCTCGACAGCACGCGCAAGACCCGCGACGACGTCCGCCTCATCGACGGCTCGGGCAAGGCCCGCCTCTTCGACGGCCGCTCCGGCGAGCCGTTCCCGGAGGCCGTCTCGGTCGGCTACATGTACATCCTCAAGCTGCACCACCTCGTGGACGACAAGATCCACGCGCGCAGCACGGGTCCCTACTCGATGATCACCCAGCAGCCGCTCGGCGGTAAGGCCCAGTTCGGTGGCCAGCGCTTCGGTGAGATGGAGGTCTGGGCCCTCGAGGCCTACGGCGCGGCCTACGCGCTGCAGGAGCTGCTCACCATCAAGTCCGACGACGTCAACGGCCGCGTCAAGGTCTACGAGGCGATCGTCAAGGGCGACAACATCCCCGAGCCCGGCATCCCCGAGTCCTTCAAGGTGCTCATCAAGGAGATGCAGTCCCTCTGCCTCAACGTGGAGGTCCTGTCCAGCGACGGGTCCACCATCGAGATGCACGACGCGGAGGACGACGTCTTCCGCGCCGCCGAGGAGCTCGGCATCGACCTGTCCCGGCGCGAGCCGAGCAGCGTCGAAGAGGTCTGACAGGTGCGGGGCCGGGGCGCCGTGCGCGCCCCGGCCCACCACCCGCTCGACACACCACCTGACAGACCACGACTGACGTAAGAAACGAAAGAAGGAACCACGTGCTCGACGTCAACTTCTTCGACGAGCTCCGGATCGGCCTCGCCACCGCGGACTCGATCCGCGCCTGGAGCCACGGTGAGGTCAAGAAGCCCGAGACGATCAACTACCGCACCCTCAAGCCCGAGAAGGACGGCCTCTTCTGCGAGAAGATCTTCGGCCCGACCCGGGACTGGGAGTGCGCCTGCGGCAAGTACAAGCGGGTCCGCTTCAAGGGCATCATCTGCGAGCGCTGCGGCGTCGAGGTGACCCGCGCCGCCGTGCGTCGTGAGCGGATGGGCCACATCGAGCTCGCCGCCCCCGTCACCCACATCTGGTACTTCAAGGGTGTCCCGAGCCGCCTCGGGTACCTGCTCGACCTCGCCCCGAAGGACCTCGAGAAGGTCATCTACTTCGCGGCCTACATGATCACGTCCGTCGACGAGGACCAGCGGCACGCCGACCTGCCCTCGCTCGAGGCCCAGATCCAGGTCGAGAAGAAGGAGATCGAGAACCGCCGCGACGCCGACGTCGAGGGCCGCGCCAAGAAGCTCGAGGACGACATCGCCGCCCTCGAGGCCGAGGGCGCCAAGTCCGACGCCAAGCGCAAGGTCCGCGACTCCGCCGAGCGCGAGATGAACGCGATCCGCCGACGCGCCGACCAGCAGGTCGAGCGCCTCGAGCAGGTCTGGGACCGTTTCAAGAACCTCAAGGTCCAGGACCTCGAGGGCGACGAGGTCCTCTACCGCGAGATGCGCGACCGCTTCGGTCTCTACTTCGAGGGCGGGATGGGCGCCGCGGCGATCCAGAAGCGCCTCGAGACCTTCGACCTCGACGCCGAGGCCGAGTCGCTGCGCGAGATCATCGCCACGGGCAAGGGCCAGCGCAAGACCCGCGCCCTCAAGCGCCTCAAGGTGGTCTCCGCCTTCCAGACGACGACGAACCAGCCGGCCGGCATGGTCCTCGACGCGATCCCGGTCATCCCGCCGGACCTGCGCCCGATGGTGCAGCTCGACGGTGGCCGCTTCGCGACCTCGGACCTCAACGACCTGTACCGCCGCGTCATCAACCGCAACAACCGCCTCAAGCGGCTGCTCGACCTCGGTGCGCCCGAGATCATCGTCAACAACGAGAAGCGGATGCTCCAGGAGGCCGTCGACAGCCTCTTCGACAACGGCCGTCGTGGCCGCCCGGTGACGGGCCCCGGCAACCGTCCGCTCAAGTCGCTGTCCGACATGCTCAAGGGCAAGCAGGGCCGGTTCCGCCAGAACCTGCTCGGCAAGCGCGTCGACTACTCCGGCCGCTCGGTCATCGTCGTCGGCCCGCAGCTCAAGCTGCACCAGTGCGGCCTGCCGAAGCAGATGGCGCTCGAGCTCTTCAAGCCCTTCGTCATGAAGCGGCTCGTCGACCTCGACCACGCCCAGAACATCAAGTCGGCCAAGCGCATGGTCGAGCGTCAGCGCCCCCAGGTCTGGGACGTCCTCGAAGAGGTCATCACCGAGCACCCGGTGCTGCTCAACCGTGCGCCCACGCTGCACCGCCTCGGCATCCAGGCCTTCGAGCCGCAGCTCGTCGAGGGCAAGGCCATCCAGATCCACCCGCTCGTCTGCACCGCGTTCAACGCGGACTTCGACGGTGACCAGATGGCCGTGCACGTGCCGCTGTCGGCGGAGGCCCAGGCCGAGGCCCGCATCCTCATGCTGTCCTCGAACAACATCCTCAAGCCGGCCGACGGCCGTCCCGTGACCATGCCCACCCAGGACATGATCATCGGCCTCTACCACCTCACCTCCGAGGTCGAGGACGGCAAGGGCGCCGGTCGGGCGTTCTCGACGGTGTCCGAGGCCCGCATGGCCTTCGACGCCGGCCAGATCGAGCTGGGCTCGCTCGTGAAGATCCGTCTCGAGCACCTCGTGCCCACGCCGATGACCGTGCTGCCCGAGGGCATCGAGCTCGACGCCGAGGGCTACGTGCCGGCGATGACGGTCGAGACCACCCTCGGTCGCGCGCTCTTCAACGAGACGCTCCCGATGGACTACCCGTTCGTCAACGACCAGGTCGACAAGAAGCGCCTCTCGACGATCGTCAACGACCTCGCCGAGCGCTACAGCAAGGTGCAGGTCGCGGCGAGCCTCGACGCGCTCAAGGAGTACGGCTTCCACTGGGCGACCCGCTCGGGCACCACGGTCGCCATCTCCGACGTCGTGACGCCCCCGCGCAAGCTCGAGATCCTCGACGGCTACGAGACCAAGGCCACGAAGGTCCAGACGCAGTACGAGCGCGGTCTGATCACCGACGACGAGCGCCGCCAGGAGCTCATCGAGATCTGGACGCAGGCCACGAACGAGGTCGCCAAGGAGATGGAGGCGAACATCCCGAGGACGAACACCATCTTCAAGATGGTCTCCTCCGGTGCGCGCGGTAACTGGATGCAGCTGCGCCAGATCGCCGGCATGCGTGGCCTGGTGTCGAACCCGAAGGGCGACATCATCCCGCGGCCGATCCGCGCGAACTTCCGCGAGGGCCTCACCGTGCTCGAGTTCTTCATCTCGACGCACGGCTCCCGCAAGGGCCTGGCCGACACCGCGCTGCGCACGGCGGACTCGGGCTACCTGACCCGTCGTCTCGTCGACGTGTCGCAGGACGTCATCATCCGCGAGGACGACTGCGGCACCGAGCGCGGCCTCAAGATGCCGATCGCGAGCACCGACGAGCGCACCGGCGCCCGCGCGGTCCACGACGACGTCGAGACCTCGGTCTACGCCCGCTCGCTCGCCGAGGACGTCGTCAAGGACGGCGAGGTCCTCGCCGAGGCCGGCATCGACCTCGGGGACGTCGTCATCGGCGCGCTGTTCGCGGCCGGTGTCGACTCGGTCAAGGTCCGCTCGGTCCTCACCTGCGACTCCAAGGTCGGGACCTGCGCGAAGTGCTACGGCCGCTCGCTGGCCACCGGCAAGCTCGTCGACATCGGTGAGGCCGTCGGCATCATCGCGGCGCAGTCCATCGGTGAGCCCGGCACCCAGCTGACGATGCGTACCTTCCACACCGGTGGTGTGGCCGGTGACGACATCACGCAGGGTCTGCCGCGTGTCGTCGAGCTCTTCGAGGCCCGCACGCCCAAGGGCGTCTCGCCGATCGCCGAGGCCTCCGGCCGCGTGACGATCGAGGAGACCGACAAGGCGCGTCGCCTCCTGCTCACGCCGGACGACGGCTCCGAGGAGCACGCCTACCCGGTGACCAAGCGTGCGCGCCTGCTCGTGCAGGACGGCCAGCACGTCGAGGTCGGTGCGCAGCTGACGCAGGGGTCCATCGACCCCAAGCAGGTGCTGCGCATCCTCGGCCCGCGCAAGACGCAGGAGCACCTCGTCGACGAGGTGCAGAACGTCTACCGCCAGCAGGGTGTGTCGATCCACGACAAGCACATCGAGGTCATCGTCCGGCAGATGCTGCGCCGGATCACGATCATCGAGTCGGGCGACGCGGACCTGCTCCCGGGCATGCTCGCCGAGCGCGGGCGCTTCGAGGAGGAGAACCGTCGCGTCGTCGCCGAGGGCGGCAAGCCGGCCTCGGGTCGTCCCGAGCTCATGGGCATCACCAAGGCCTCGCTCGCGACCGAGTCGTGGCTGTCGGCGGCCTCCTTCCAGGAGACCACCCGCGTCCTCACCGAGGCCGCCATGGAGGGTCGTTCCGACTCCCTCCTCGGCCTCAAGGAGAACGTCATCCTCGGCAAGCTCATCCCGGCCGGCACGGGGCTGACCCGCTACCGCAACATCGCGGTGGAGCCGACCGAGGAGGCCAAGGCCGCCATGTACTCGATGCCGAACTACGAGGACTACGCGTTCTCGTTCGGCCCGGGTTCCGGCGAGGCCGTCCGCCTCGACGACAGCGAGCTCGGTCTCGACCGGCTCTGAGCCGCCGCACCGTTGCACGGGCGGGCACCACGTGGGAGACCACGGGTGCCCGCCCGTCGGCGTTCCCGGGGACCGCCGCCTAGGGTGACCGGATGGACGAGCCGCCGGTGACGCTCGCGCGGGGCGGCACGCCGGCGGGCGAGGTGGTGCTGCGTCGGCACGAGGGGGTCCTCCAGCTCGTCGTCGACGGGGTCTTCGCGATGGACACCGCCGACCCGTCCACCGAGCGGGTGCTGGCCGACGAGGCGCTGCGGCACCACCCGTCGCCGGCCCGTGTGCTCGTCGGGGGGCTCGGCCTGGGGTTCACCACCCGGGCCGTCCTCGCCGACGCGCGGGTGCGCCAGGTCGACGTCGTCGAGCTCGCGGCCCCCCTCGTGGGCTGGGCCAGGGCGGGTCTCGTCGAGGAGCTGGCCGGTCTCGAGGGGGAGCGGTGCACCCTCCACGTGGCCGACGTCGCGGACGTCCTCGCGGGGAGGGCCGCCCCCGACGGGCCGTGGGACCTCGTGCTGCTCGACGTCGACAACGGCCCGGACTTCCTCGTGCACGCCGCCAACGCGGCTCTCTACCAGCCGGGCTCGCTGGCGGCGGCCCGGCGGGTGCTGCGCCCGGGAGGCCGGCTCGTCGTGTGGTCCTCGCACCGGGCGCCGGCCCTCCTCGAGGCCCTGCGCTCGGTGGTCGGGCCCGGTGACGTGGTCGACGAGCTGGTGCTCCCGGTCCACCGGGACGGTCGTGAGCTCGAGTACGCCCTGTACTCGTTCGCGTCCGGGGCGCCCGCCGGGGGAGGATGACCCGGTGCGCCGCGATCTCGTCATCCGTCCGGAGCGTCCCGAGGACGCCGGGCCGGTCCGCGACCTCGTCCTCGCCGCCTTCGCGACGACGGACTTCTCCGACGGCGTGCCGGAGGCCCGGCTCGTCGACGGGCTGCGGGCCGACGGAGACCTGCTGCCCGCGCTGACCTTCGTCGCCGAGCTCGACGGCGGTGTCGTCGGCAGCGTCGTGTGCAGCCGGGCCTCGATGGGGGAGGGGCCCTCGGTGGGGCTCGGGCCGCTCGCGGTGCGCCCGGACCACATGGGGCAGGGCATCGGCTCGGCCCTCGTCGCGTCGGTCGTCGCGACCGCCGAGCAGCTCGCCGAGCCCTCGGTCGTGCTCCTCGGCGACCCGGGGTTCTACGGCGCGTTCGGGTTCGAGACCGCCGCCGCCCACGGGGTGGCCTCGCCCGGGCCGTGGGAGGACCGGTTCTTCCAGCTGCTGCGGCTGCGGGCCTGGCGCCCGGGGCTCGCGGGCCCCTTCCGCTACGCCCCGGCGTTCGACCGGCTCTGAGGCGGGGAGGGCGCCGGCAACCGATTTGGGTGGCCACGCGCGGCCCGGTATCCTTGGGTGTTGTGTCTGGCTAGGACCAGACCCAGGAGCCGGGACCGGCGCCGCGAGGCGACGGGCACGGCCTCGCCCACCTCCTGCCGGGCGCCCCACCACACCACATCCCCCCGGGGAATGGCGCATGGGGAGTGCAGGGAGGAGCAGCCGGTGCGACACACCCGAACGCGGGGGTCGAGCAGCGGCCATGACAAGGAGTGACGGCGCGACCGCCGTCGCTTGACCAGACCAGACCGAAGGATCCAGGTTGCCTACCATCAACCAGCTGGTGCGCAAGGGCCGGCAGGACAAGGCCGTCAAGGCCAAGACCCCTGCCCTCAAGGGCTCCCCGCAGCGCCGCGGCGTGTGCACGCGTGTGTACACGACCACCCCCAAGAAGCCGAACTCCGCCCTCCGCAAGGTCGCCCGCGTGCGCCTCACGAGCGGCATCGAGGTCACCGCCTACATCCCCGGTGTCGGCCACAACCTCCAGGAGCACTCGATGGTGCTCGTCCGCGGCGGTCGTGTGAAGGACCTCCCCGGCGTGCGCTACAAGATCATCCGCGGCGCCCTCGACACCCAGGGCGTCAAGAACCGTCAGCAGGCGCGCAGCCGCTACGGCGCGAAGAAGGGTAAGAGCTGATGCCGCGCAAGGGTCCCGCTCCGAAGCGGCCGCTCGTCATCGACCCGGTCCACCAGTCCCCGCTGGTGACCTCGCTGGTCAACAAGGTCCTCCTCGACGGCAAGAAGTCCACCGCCGAGCGCATCGTCTACGGCGCGCTCGAGGGCTGCCGCGAGAAGACCGGCACCGATCCGGTGCAGACGCTCAAGCGCGCGCTCGACAACATCAAGCCGACGCTCGAGGTCAAGTCCCGCCGCGTCGGCGGTGCGACCTACCAGGTCCCGATCGAGGTCAAGCCGAACCGCGCCACGACGCTGTCGCTGCGCTGGCTCGTCGGCTACTCGCGCCAGCGTCGTGAGAAGACGATGACCGAGCGCCTCATGAACGAGATCCTCGACGCGTCCAACGGCCTCGGCGCCGCGGTGAAGCGTCGCGAGGACACGCACAAGATGGCCGAGTCCAACAAGGCCTTCGCGCACTACCGCTGGTGACCCCGTCCGGGGAGCCGCGCCGCCCCGCGGCCGGCTCCCCGGGCCACCGGTGCACGACCGCACCACCCCGCACCACCCCCGACGCGACGAGACGAGAGCACAGAACGTGGCACAGGACGTCCTGACGGACCTCAAGAAGGTCCGCAACATCGGCATCATGGCGCACATCGACGCCGGCAAGACCACGGCGACCGAGCGCATCCTCTTCTACACCGGTGTCAACCGGAAGATGGGCGAGACGCACGACGGCGCCTCCACCACCGACTGGATGGAGCAGGAGAAGGAGCGGGGGATCACCATCACCTCCGCCGCCGTCACCTCCTTCTGGGAGGGGTCGCAGATCAACATCATCGACACCCCCGGTCACGTCGACTTCACGGTCGAGGTCGAGCGCTCGCTGCGCGTCCTCGACGGCGCCGTCGCCGTCTTCGACGGCAAGGAGGGCGTCGAGCCCCAGTCCGAGACGGTCTGGCGCCAGGCGGACAAGTACAACGTCCCCCGCATCTGCTTCGTCAACAAGATGGACAAGCTCGGCGCGGACTTCTACTTCACCGTCGACACCATCAAGGACCGCCTCGGTGCGGAGCCGCTCGTGCTCCAGCTCCCGATCGGCGCCGAGAACGACTTCGTCGGTGTCGTCGACCTCATCTACAAGCGCGCGCTCGTGTGGGAGGGCGACGCCAAGGGCGACGTCACCATGGGTGCCAAGTACGACATCCAGGACATCCCGGCCGACCTCGTCGACCGCGTGGAGGAGTACCGCCACCAGCTCATCGAGCGGGTCGCCGAGTCCGACGACGCCCTCATGGAGAAGTACCTCGAGGGTGGCGAGCTCACCCCCGAGGAGATCAAGGCCGGCATCCGCCGCCTGACCATCGCCTCCGAGGTCTACCCGGTCCTGTGTGGCTCCGCGTTCAAGAACCGCGGCGTCCAGCCGATGCTCGACGCGGTCGTCGACTACCTCCCCTCGCCGCTCGACGTGCCGGCGATGGAGGGTCACGCCCCGGGCAACGAGGACGAGAAGGTCGAGCGCAAGCCCAGCAAGGACGAGCCGTTCTCCGCGCTCGCCTTCAAGGTCGCCTCGCACCCGTTCTTCGGCACGCTGACCTTCATCCGCGTCTACTCCGGCCACATCTCCGCCGGCACCCAGGTGCTCAACAGCACCAAGGTGAAGAAGGAGCGCATCGGGAAGCTCTTCCAGATGCACGCCAACAAGGAGAACCCGGTCGAGGACGCCATGGCGGGCCACATCTACGCCGCCATCGGTCTGAAGACGACGACCACCGGTGACACCCTCTGCGACATCGACAAGCCGGTCGTGCTCGAGTCGATGACCTTCCCGGAGCCCGTCATCCAGGTCGCCATCGAGCCCAAGACCAAGGGCGACCAGGAGAAGCTCGGCACCGCGATCCAGAAGCTGGCCGAGGAGGACCCGACCTTCCAGGTGCACCTCGACGAGGACACCGGCCAGACGATCATCGCCGGCATGGGCGAGCTCCACCTCGACATCCTCGTCGACCGCATGCGTCGCGAGTTCAAGGTCGAGGCCAACGTCGGCAAGCCGCAGGTCGCCTACCGCGAGACCATCAAGCGGACCCTCGAGCGCTACGACTACACCCACAAGAAGCAGACGGGTGGCTCGGGCCAGTTCGCGAAGGTCCAGATCGCGCTGGAGCCGCTGGACACCGCCGAGGGCGAGCTCTACGAGTTCTCCAACAAGGTCACCGGTGGCCGCATCCCGCGCGAGTACATCCCGTCGGTCGACGCCGGCATCCAGGACGCCATGCAGTACGGCGTGCTCGCCGGCTACCCGCTGGTCGGCATCAAGGCGACGCTCCTCGACGGTGCGTACCACGACGTCGACTCCTCGGAGATGGCGTTCAAGATCGCCGGCTCGATGGCGCTCAAGGAGGCCGTCCGCAAGTGCGAGCCGGTCCTCCTCGAGCCGATGATGGCCGTCGAGGTCCGCACCCCCGAGGACTACATGGGTGAGGTCATCGGCGACATCAACTCGCGGCGTGGCCACATCCAGGCGATGGAGGACATCTCCGGCGCCAAGGTCGTCCGCGGCCTGGTCCCGCTGTCGGAGATGTTCGGGTACGTCGGTGACCTGCGGTCCAAGACCCAGGGTCGCGCGAACTACTCGATGGAGTTCGACTCCTACGCCGAGGTCCCCAAGTCGGTGGCCGAGGAGATCATCAAGAAGACCCGGGGCGAGTGACCGCTACAGTGGTCGCTGATCTCGCCTGAGAGAAGCACTTCCAACCAACCCCCAGACGACGCCACGTCCTGCCCGGTCGTAACGGCGTTACCGAGAAATCAGTCCTGAGGAGGACATCAAGTGGCGAAGGCAAAGTTCGAGCGGACCAAGCCGCACGTCAACATCGGCACCATCGGTCACATCGACCACGGTAAGACGACGCTGACTGCTGCGATCTCCAAGGTCCTGCACGACAAGTACCCGGACCTGAACCCCCAGTTCGCGTTCGACGACATCGACAAGGCGCCCGAGGAGAAGCAGCGCGGTATCACGATCTCCATCGCGCACATCGAGTACCAGACCGAGGGCCGTCACTACGCCCACGTCGACTGCCCGGGCCACGCCGACTACGTGAAGAACATGATCACGGGTGCGGCGCAGATGGACGGCGCGATCCTCGTCGTCGCCGCCACCGACGGTCCGATGCCGCAGACGAAGGAGCACGTCCTCCTGGCCCGCCAGGTCGGCGTCCCCTACGTCGTCGTGGCGCTCAACAAGGCCGACATGGTCGACGACGAGGAGATCCTCGAGCTCGTCGAGATGGAGGTCCGCGAGCTGCTGAGCTCCTACGAGTTCCCCGGTGACGACCTCCCCGTCGTCAAGGTCTCGGCGCTCAAGGCGCTCGAGGGCGACGCCGAGTGGGGCCAGACCGTCCTCGACCTCATGGACGCCGTCGACAACTACATCCCGGAGCCGGAGCGCGACACCGACAAGCCGTTCCTCATGCCCGTCGAGGACGTCTTCACGATCACCGGTCGTGGCACCGTCGTCACCGGCCGCATCGAGCGCGGTGTCCTCAAGGTCAACGAGGAGGTCGAGATCGTCGGCATCCACACCGGCCCGCCGACCAAGACCACGGCCACCGGCATCGAGATGTTCCGCAAGCTCCTCGACGAGGGCCGTGCGGGCGAGAACGTCGGCCTGCTCCTGCGTGGCATCAAGCGCGAGGACGTCGAGCGCGGCCAGGTCGTCGTCAAGCCGGGCTCGATCACGCCGCACACGGCGTTCGACGCCAACGTCTACATCCTGTCCAAGGACGAGGGTGGCCGTCACACCCCGTTCTACGACAACTACCGTCCGCAGTTCTACTTCCGGACCACGGACGTCACCGGCGTCGTCACGCTGCCCGAGGGCACCGAGATGGTCATGCCCGGCGACAACACCGAGATGGCCGTCGAGCTCATCCAGCCCATCGCGATGGAGGAGGGCCTCAAGTTCGCCATCCGCGAGGGCGGCCGCACCGTCGGCGCCGGCCGGGTCACCAAGATCACGAAGTGACCTGACGCCGGTCACCTGACCGGCAGCTCGTCGAAGGGCCCGCACCCCCCGGGGGCTGCGGGCCCTTCGCCGTGCGCGCACTCGGCGGGTCAGCAGGTGAGGACGAGGTGGAAGATCGTGTCCTCGGCGACGCCCGTGGCGGAGTTCTTGACCGAGACGTAGACGGTGCTGTCGTGCGAGAAGTCGCTGTCGACCGAGATCTCGTGCACCGCCCCGAAGAGGTAGTCGGTGGCGGCCGGGGCGCAGCGGCTGACGTTGCGGTCGAAGGTCACCCGGTACGAACCCGTCCCGTCCTTGACGACGCCGACGAACCCAGACGAGGCGCCGGCGTGGACGGTCGGCGGCGCGCTGGTCGCGTCGACCGAGACGTACAGCGGCCTGACCCAGTACCCCGCGACGTCGGCGAAGACGTGGGCCGAGCCGGGGGTCCTGAGCGTGAGCCGGCCGCTGGTGTCGACGGGCACGGTGACCATGTTGGCGACCGGGCCGGACGGGTTGTAGTTGACGAGCGAGGCGGTCGGCTCGGCCGTGCCCGTCGCCCAGCCCTTGAGGTCGCTCGTGCTCCCGCTCTGCGAGATCGCCCCGAGGTTGAGCTGCACCGCCGTCGCGACGGCGCTGACGTCGCACGACCCGGCCTTGCCGCCCTGGGCGGCGTAGCTCGTCGCCGTGGTGTCGAAGGTGCGGGAGGCGGCCGTGAGCCGACCGCCCGCGACGCGGGTGTCGATGATCCGGCAGGGGGCGACCGCGACGAAGCGCAGCTCGGAGCCCGCGGCGGTCGACGGGGTGACGAGAGCCAGCCGGGGCGCGGCCGACCGGCTCTGCGCGGTGCCCGGCTGCGGACCACCCGCGTCGGCGCCGGCGGCGCCGAGGACGAGGAGGGCGGCGCCGGCGGCGGCGACGGCCGCCCGGCGCAGGAGGGGTGACGTGCGCATGGGGGGAGCACCTTTCCGTGGGGTGGGCGACGGGGACCCGTCGCGTGCTCCTCAGGAGGGCGGCACGGCCCGCGGTGATACGCCGTGACGCCGCCACGCCGCTCAGGCCGGGGTCAGCCGCTCCGCACCGACGCGCGCGAGCTCCTCGCGGACCCGGGCGATGGCGGGCGAGGGGGCCATGCTCCGGCGCCACGTCATCATGACGCGGCGGGTCGGCACGGGGTCGGTCAGCGGGACGGCGACGACCGACGCCGGCAGCTGCTCGCGCCCGAGGCGGGGGACGAGGCTGACGCAGACGCCCTCGGCGACGAGGCCGACGTGCGAGGCGAACTCCCACGACCAGTGCCGGATGCGCGGGCGGGCGCCGTGGAGGTCGAACATGTGGGTGAGCCAGCCGTGGCAGACCGAGCCCTCGGGTGCGCAGACCCAGTCGTCGGCGACGAGGTCGAGGGCGGTCGCGCCGGCGGCGCCGGCGAGCGGGTGGTCCCGGTGGACGAGCACGTCGGCGGTGTCGACCCCGAGCGTGACGACCTCGACGTGCTCGGGGAAGGGCAGGGGGAGGTCACCCCAGTTGTGGACGAGGGCGGCGTCGGCCCCGCCGGCGGCGACGAGGTCGATCGCCTCGTGCGGGTCACGCTCGACGAGGGTGACGGTGAGGTCGGGCTCGTCGACGCCGAGCGTGCGCAGCGCCGGGGCGAGGAGCCCGCGCACGGCCGTCGAGAACGCGACGAGCCGGACCCCGCCGGCGACCGGGCCCCCGGTCACCCGCCCGAGCCCGGACTCCAGCCGCTCGAGGCGGGCGAGGATGTCGCCGCCCTCGTCGACGAGGTGGCGACCCAGCTCGGTGAGCATCACGCCACGCCCGACGCGTTCGAGGACCGGGCCGCCGACCCGTCGCTCGAGCCGCTTGACCTGCTGCGAGACGGCCGAGGGGGTGTAGCCGAGCTCGGCCGCGGCCCCGCCGACCGACCCGGTGCGTCGGACGGCGGCGAGGGTGGCGAGGTGCTCGAGCTCGATCATGTAGCGACGCTACACGGAACGTCGCACGATCGTGCGCTGGTGCTGAACGGAGCTCCGGCGCGAGGATGGGGGCATGCCGCTGCGCGACACGCTCTCCGCCGTCCTCGTCATGCTCGTCTGGGGGATGAACTTCGTCGTCATCGAGCGCGGGCTCGACGGTGTCCCGCCGCTGCTCTTCGTCGCACTCCGCTTCGCCGTCGTCCTCCTCGCCCTGCCCTTCGTCGCACGGCCCGACGCCCCGCTGCGGCGCGTGCTCGCCGTGGGCGCCTGCATGAGCCTGGGGCAGTTCGGCCTCCTGTACTCCGCCCTGGCCCTCGGCATGCCGCCGGGCCTGGCCTCGCTGGTGCTCCAGGCGCAGGCGGTCCTCACCGTCGGGCTGGCCGCACTCGTCCTCGGCGAACGACCGCTGCGCGTGCAGCTGGCCGGTGTCGGGGTCGGCGCGCTCGGCCTCGGGGTGGTCGCGCTCGGGCGCGGTGGCAGCGTGCCCGTCGTCGCCCTCGTCGTCTGCGTCCTCGCGGCGCTGTCGTGGGCGACCGGCAACGTGCTCGTGCGCCGGCTCGGGGTGCCCGGCGGGCTGGGCCTCACGGTGTGGTCGGCGCTGGTCGTGCCGGTGCCCGCGCTCGGCCTCAGCCTCCTCGTCGACGGGCCGGCCGCGGTCGGCACGGCCCTGACCCACCTCTCGGTCGTCAACTGGCTCTCGACCGCCTACACCGCGGTGCTCGCGAGCCTCGTCGGCTACGGGATCTGGAACCGCCTCCTCGAGCGGCACCCGGCCTCGGACGTCGCGCCGTTCACGCTGCTCGTCCCGCCCATCGGCATCGCGACGGCGTGGGTCGCCGACGGCGAGGTCCCCACCGCGCTGGCCGTCGGCGGGGGCGTCCTGCTCGTGCTCGGCGTCGCGCTGGTCACCCTGGGGCCACGGTGGCGGGGTCGGCCGCGCCGTGGAGCGACGGTGCACGTGGCAGGCGGCGCACGTCGGGTGACGCCAGCGTCGCCAGCGCGATGACGGCGACGGCGAGCCCGCCCGCGAGGACCACGGGCGCGAGGCCGAACCGCTCGGCGACCGGCCCCGCGACGAGCTGCCCGACGGGCACGAGCGCCATCGAGCCCAGCGCGTCGTAGGAGTAGGCCCGGGAGAGCTGGGCCGGCTCGACGTGCTCCTGCACGGCGAGGTTCCAGCCCATGCCGAACACCTCGAGCCCGACGCCGGCCACGACCGCGGCGAGCACGAGCAGCCAGGCCGGGGACCCCCCGCCGAGCAGGACGAGGGGGAGGCCGAGCAGGGCGACGGCCGGCATGCCGACCCGCAGCGGCCGGCCGAGCGGGACGCGCAGCAGGACGGCGGTCGCGACGAGCGCGCCGGCCGCCTCGGCCGACAGCACCCAGCCCCAGGCGGGTCGACCGACCGTGTCCTCGGCCAGGGCCGGACCGAGCGTCAGCCACGCACCGCCCCAGACCGCGTTGAGGAGCGCGAAGGCGGTGACGACGACCCACAGCCACGGGGTGCCCCGGAAGGTCTGCCACCCCTCGCGCAGGTCGCGGACGACCGAGGGGCGGGAGGTCGGCGGGGCCGGCCGGGCCACGGCTCGGCGGACCGGCAGCAGCAGGAGTGCGGCGAGGGCCCACAGGCCCGCGTCGGCGAGCACGGCCCAGCCGGAGCCGACCGTCACGACGAGGAGGGTCCCGAGCCCGGGGCCCACGACGGTCGCGAGCCCGCGGGTCATGCTCACGAGGGCGTTGGCTCGCTGGAGCTGCTCGGCGGGGACGAGGGTCGGCACCATGCCGGCCATCGCCGGGAAGCCCGTCCCGGACGCCGCGCCCTGGAGCGCCTGGAGGACGACGACGGGCCAGAGCTCGCGCACCCCGGCGAGGAGCAGCGCCCCCGTGAGCCCCTGCAGCAGCGCACTCGCGAGGTTCGAGCCCTGGAGGACCAGCGAGCGGGGGAGCCGGTCGGCGAGCACGCCCCCGAAGAGCAGGAGCGCGGTCATCGGCACCACCCGTGCCGCGAGGACCTGGCCCAGGGCGGTGGCCGAGCCGCCGAGGTCGAGGACCGCGAAGGCGAGGGCGACGGTCGCGGCCGAGGTGCCGACGAGGTTCGCCGTCCGTGAGGCGAGGTACCACGAGAACCCGCGCACGCGCAGCGGCGCGAGGGCGGCGCCGCCGGCGCTCACCGTGGGTCCATCGCGAAGGCGAAGAGCGAGAGGTTGACGAGCGTCGTGCCCTCCGCACGCGGCGCCCTCGCCCCGTCGTGCACGAGCGCCGCGGCCTCGAGCAGCAGCTCGCGGGCGCGCACCCACGTCTCCTCCTCGACCCACAGCTCGGCGTCGGTCACGATCCCGGGCAGGTCCCGGCGCCGGTCGCGGTGGCGACGCTGCAGCTCCTGGGTGGCGGCGCGCACGACGAGCTCGGCCGCGCCGGGGTCCACCTCACCGGTCGATGCGCCGCCCGGCCGGTCCTCCTCCCGCCAGGGGTGGCGGTAGCGGACGGCACGGCCGCCGCGGATGCTCTCCTCCCCGGCGACGACGAGCTCGCCCGCGTCGCGCAGGAGGCGCAGGTGGTAGGAGGCGTTGGCGTGCGTGAGCCCGAGCTCTCGCGCGACGTCCGCAGCGGTGAGGGCGCTGCCGGTCAGCAGCGACAGGATGCGCAGCCGGGTGGGGTGGGCGAGGGCCCGCAGGTGGCCGGGGTCGGTCATCACTACCTCCAAAGGGTTCTTGGGGAGTGTGGCACCGCGGCGGCCGAAGTGTCAAAGACTTGTTGGGGAGTCCTCGACGCGCCACGGCGACGGGGGTGCCGGGGGAGGGGGCCCCGGCGGTGTAGCGGCCGATTTGGTCAGGCGCGAGGGCTCTGGCAGACTAGCCGGGTTGCTTGGCGTGCCCCCGCGTCCCAGACCGGGACCGGGAGCCCACCGCGACGAGGTACTGAACCGCCGGACGGCGGGGCGGCTCGTCGGCGAAGAGCCAGGCCCGGTTCCACCGGACAGCCGGACCCACGGACGAACGCGAGAGATCGCCTGCGCCCGAACTGCGGAACAAGGGCGACACGCCCGACCGCGGGGGTCGGAGGTCCACGGGCCGGCACTTTGACAGATGGACGGCGAGAGAGAGACGGAACAACAGATGGCGGGACAGAAGATCCGCATCCGGTTGAAGTCGTATGACCACGAGGTCATCGACAGCTCGGCGCGCAAGATCGTCGACACCGTGACCCGCGCGGGTGCGACCGTGGTTGGCCCCGTGCCGCTGCCGACGGAGAAGAACGTCTTCTGCGTCATCCGGTCGCCGCACAAGTACAAGGACAGCCGCGAGCACTTCGAGATGCGCACGCACAAGCGCCTCATCGACATCATCGACCCGACGCCGAAGGCCGTCGACTCGCTGATGCGTCTCGACCTCCCGGCTGACGTCAACATCGAGATCAAGCTCTGAGGCTCGCGATGACTACTGCCACGAAGACCCAGAAGGGTCTGCTGGGCACCAAGCTCGGCATGACCCAGGTGTGGGACGAGAACAACCGACTCGTGCCCGTCACCGTGATCCAGGCCGGCCCGAACGTCGTGACCCAGGTCCGCGCGGCCGACGTCGACGGCTACGCGGCCGTCCAGCTCGGCTACGGCGCCATCGACCCCCGCAAGGTCACCAAGCCGCTGGCCGGCCACTTCGAGAAGGCCGGCGTGACCCCGCGCCGCTTCCTCATCGAGATCCGCACCGCCGACGCGGGCGAGTACTCGCTCGGCCAGGAGCTCGGCGCCGACACCTTCGAGTCCGGCTCCTCGGTCGACATCAGCGCGACCACCAAGGGCAAGGGCTTCGCCGGTGTCATGAAGCGTCACGGCTTCCACGGCGTCAGCAGCTCGCACGGTGCGCACAAGAACCACCGCAAGCCCGGCTCCATCGGTGGCTGCGCCACCCCGGGCCGCGTGTTCAAGGGCATGCGCATGGCCGGCCGCATGGGCGGCGTGCGCCACACCACGCAGAACCTCACGATCCACGCCGTGGACGCCGACAAGGGCCTGCTGCTCGTCAAGGGCGCCGTCCCCGGTCCCCGCGGTGCGGTCGTCCTCGTCCGCTCGGCCGCGAAGGGGGCCTGACCATGGCTACCACGACGCTCGACGTCACCCTCCCCTCGGAGATCTTCGACGTCCAGACCAACGTCCCGCTGATCCACCAGGTCGTCGTCGCGCAGCTCGCGGCGGCCCGTCAGGGCACGCACGCCACCAAGACCCGCGGCGACGTCCGCGGCGGTGGCAAGAAGCCCTACCGCCAGAAGGGCACCGGCCGCGCCCGCCAGGGCTCGACCCGTGCGCCGCAGTTCGCCGGCGGTGGCACCGTGCACGGCCCGCAGCCGCGTGACTACAACCAGCGCACCCCCAAGAAGATGAAGGCCGCCGCCCTGCGCGGTGCCCTCTCCGACCGGGCGCGCCACGGCCGCATCCACGTCGTCGAGTCCATCGCCACCGGCGAGGCCCCCTCGACCAAGGACGCCAAGGCCCTGTTCGCCGGCCTCACCGAGCGCCCGAACCTGCTCGTCGTCCTCGACCGCAGCGACATCGTGTCGCTGAAGTCGGTGCGCAACCTCGCCGAGGTCCACGTGCTCGCGGTCGACCAGCTCAACACCTACGACGTGCTCTGCGCCGACGACGTCGTCTTCACCCAGGCCGCCTACGAGGCGTTCACCGGTGAGACCGTCGCCGCCGCGAAGCCCGCCAAGAAGGCCGCGGCGAAGAAGGCTCCGGCCAAGAAGGCCGCCGAGGCCGATGTGGAGGACGAGAAGTGAGCCAGGGCAAGAACCCCCGCGACATCCTGATCGCGCCGGTCGTGTCCGAGAAGTCGTACGGCCTCCTCGACGAGGGCAAGTACACCTTCCTCGTCGACCCGCGGTCGAACAAGACCGAGATCAAGATCGCCGTCGAGGAGATCTTCAAGGTCAAGGTCGACTCCGTGCACACGATGAACCGCCAGGGCAAGTCCCGTCGCACGCGGTTCGGCACCGGCAAGCGCAAGGACACCAAGCGCGCGATCGTCACCCTCCGCGAGGGCTCGATCGACATCTTCGGCAGCGCCGGCGCCTGAGGAAGCTGAGGACTTACACCATGGGTATCCGCAAGTACAAGCCGACGACGCCGGGGCGTCGCGGGTCGAGCGTGGCCGACTTCGTCGAGGTCACCCGCTCCACCCCCGAGAAGTCCCTCGTCCGTCCGCTGACCAAGAGCGGTGGTCGCAACAGCAACGGCCGCATCACCACCCGTCACATCGGTGGTGGCCACAAGCGCGCCTACCGCGTCATCGACTTCCGTCGCCACGACAAGGACGGCGTGCCGGCCAAGGTCGCTCACATCGAGTACGACCCCAACCGCACCGCCCGCATCGCGCTGCTGCACTACGCGGACGGCGAGAAGCGCTACATCCTGGCCCCCAAGGGCCTCGAGCAGGGCGCGACGATCGAGAACGGCCCCTCGGCCGACATCAAGCCGGGCAACACGCTGCCGCTGCGCAACATCCCGACCGGTACGGTCATCCACGCCGTCGAGCTCAAGCCCGGTGGCGGTGCGAAGATCGCCCGCTCCGCCGGTGTCCGCGTGCAGCTCGTCGCCAAGGACGGCCCCTACGCGCAGCTGCGCATGCCGTCCGGTGAGATCCGCAACGTCGACGTGCGCTGCCGCGCCACCGTCGGCGAGGTCGGCAACGCCGAGCAGTCGAACATCAACTGGGGCAAGGCCGGCCGCATGCGCTGGAAGGGCAAGCGCCCGACCGTCCGTGGTGTCGTCATGAACCCGGTCGACCACCCGCACGGTGGTGGCGAGGGCCGCACCTCCGGTGGTCGTCACCCGGTGAGCCCCTGGGGCCAGCCCGAGGGCCGCACCCGCCGCCCCGGCAAGCCCAGCGACAAGCTCATCGTGCGTCGCCGTCGTACTGGCAAGAAGCGCTGATAAGGAGCCTGTGGAATGCCTCGTAGCCTGAAGAAGGGCCCCTTCATCGACGACCACCTTCAGAAGAAGGTGGATGTCCAGAACGAAGCGGGCACCAAGAACGTCATCAAGACCTGGTCGCGCCGTTCGGTCATCAGCCCGGACATGCTCGGCCACACCTTCGCCGTCCACGACGGCCGCAAGCACGCCCCGGTGTTCGTCACCGAGGCGATGGTCGGCCACAAGCTCGGCGAGTTCGCACCGACCCGCACCTTCAAGGGTCACGTGAAGGACGACAAGAAGGGGCGTCGTCGCTGATGGCCACCGACAACACCACGCTGGAGTCGCGGGCGACCGCCCGCCACACCCGCATCACGCCGATGAAGGCGCGTCGCGTCGTCGACCTCATCCGCGGCAAGGCTGCGCCCGACGCCGTGTCGGTCCTGCGCTTCGCGCCCCAGGCGGCGAGCGAGCAGGTCCTCAAGGTCCTCGAGTCCGCGATCGCCAACGCCCGCGTCCGCGCCGACAAGACGGCCGAGCGGTTCGACGAGCGCGAGCTCGTCGTCTCCGCGGCCTTCGTCGACGAGGGCCCGACCATGAAGCGGTTCCGTCCGCGCGCCCAGGGCCGCGCCGGCCGCATCAACAAGCGCACGAGCCACATCACGGTGGTCGTCGCTCCCAAGCCCGCCAAGACCACGAACGGAGGCACCCGCTGATGGGTCAGAAGGTCAACCCGCACGGCTTCCGTCTCGGGATCACGACGGAGCACAAGAGCCGTTGGTTCGCCGACTCCACCAAGGAGGGTCAGCGTTACCGCGACTACGTCAAGGAGGACGTGGCGATCCGCAAGCTCATGTCCACGGGCATGGACCGCGCCGGTATCGCCCGTGTCGACATCGAGCGCACGCGTGACCGCGTCCGCGTCGACATCCACACCGCCCGCCCGGGCATCGTCATCGGCCGCCGCGGCGCCGAGGCCGACCGCATCCGCGGTGAGCTCGAGAAGCTCACGGGCAAGCAGGTGCAGCTGAACATCCTCGAGGTCAAGAACCCCGAGCAGGAGGCCCAGCTCGTCGCGCAGGGCATCGCCGAGCAGCTGTCGGCCCGCGTCTCGTTCCGTCGCGCCATGCGCAAGGGCATGCAGTCCGCCACCCGCGCCGGCGCCAAGGGCATCCGCGTGCAGGTCTCCGGCCGCCTCGGCGGCGCGGAGATGAGCCGCACCGAGTTCTACCGCGAGGGTCGCGTGCCGCTGCACACCCTCCGCGCGCAGATCGACTACGGCCTGTACGAGGCCAAGACCACGTTCGGGCGCATCGGCGTCAAGGTGTGGATCTACAAGGGCGACATGACCGCTCGCGAGCTCGCGGCCCAGCAGGCCACGGCTCCGCGCCAGGGTCGCGGCCCGCGTCGTGACGGCGCCGACCGCCCGGCCCGCGCCCGTCGCACCGAGGCCCCCGTCGCCCAGGCCCAGCAGGAGCAGGCCCCGGCCGCTCCGAGCACCGAGGAGTCCTGACCCATGTTGATTCCCCGTCGAGTCAAGCACCGCAAGCAGCACCACCCGGGTCGCTCGGGTATGGCCAAGGGCGGTACGACCATCGCGTTCGGTGACTACGGCATCCAGGCCCTCGAGCCCGCCTACGTCACCAACCGCCAGATCGAGTCCGCGCGTATCGCGATGACCCGGTACATCAAGCGTGGCGGAAAGGTCTGGATCAACATCTACCCGGACCGCCCGCTGACCAAGAAGCCGGCCGAGACCCGCATGGGCTCCGGCAAGGGGTCCCCCGAGTGGTGGATCGCCAACGTCAAGCCGGGTCGGATCATGTTCGAGCTCTCCGGTGTCCCGGAGGACGTCGCGCGCGAGGCCCTGCGTCTCGCGATGCACAAGCTGCCGATGAAGTGCCGCTTCGTCCGGCGTGAGGGTGGTGACTTCTGATGGCAGTCGGTTCCAAGGACCTGAGCCCCAAGGAGATGCGGGGCTTCGACGACGAGCGTCTCGTCGACGAGCTGCGCAAGGCCAAGGAGGAGCTGTTCAACCTCCGCTTCCAGTCCGCCACCGGGCAGCTGGACAACCACGGTCGGCTCCGCGCCGTCCGCAAGGACATCGCCCGGATCTACACCGAGATGCGTGAGCGCGAGCTCGGCATCGGCGTGAAGGGTGAGGCCAAGTGAGCGAGAAGAAGGACGAGACCGTGACCACCGTCAGCCGCAACGACCGCAAGACCCGCCAGGGCTACGTGGTGAGCGACAAGATGGACAAGACCGTCGTCGTCGAGGTCGAGGACCGCGTCAAGCACGCGCTCTACGGCAAGGTCATGCGCCGCTCGAGCAAGGTCAAGGCCCACGACGAGGCCAACGCCGCCGGCATCGGCGACCGCGTCCTCATCATGGAGACCCGGCCGCTGTCCGCGACGAAGCGCTGGCGCGTCGTCGAGATCCTCGAGAAGGCCAAGTAAGCCTCTGCCGCAAGGCAATCCAGTCAGTTCGGCCAGGCTCGCCCCCGGCGAGAACCAGCACGACGAGTAGGAGTTAGACAGTGATCCAGCAGGAGTCGCGACTGCGTGTCGCCGACAACACCGGTGCGAAGGAGATCCTCTGCATCCGTGTTCTCGGTGGTTCCGGTCGCCGGTACGCCGGCATCGGCGACACCATCGTCGCCACCGTCAAGGACGCGATCCCGGGCGGCAACGTGAAGAAGGGCGACGTCGTCAAGGCCGTCATCGTCCGGACGCGCAAGGAGCGCCGTCGTCCCGACGGTTCCTACATCCGCTTCGACGAGAACGCCGCGGTCATCCTCCGCAACGACGGTGACCCCCGTGGCACGCGCATCTTCGGCCCGGTCGGGCGCGAGCTGCGCGAGAAGAAGTTCATGAAGATCATCAGCCTGGCCCCGGAGGTGCTCTGAACCATGGCCTCGAAGATCAAGAAGGGCGACACCGTCCAGGTGCTCGCCGGCAAGGACAAGGGCCA
Source organism: Phycicoccus sp. DTK01 (assembly GCF_017312765.1). NCBI lineage: Bacteria > Bacillati > Actinomycetota > Actinomycetes > Micrococcales > Intrasporangiaceae > Phycicoccus > Phycicoccus sp. DTK01. Next base: position 79,065 of record NZ_BOPU01000011.1, read on the forward strand.
GACCGGCAAGGTCATCGCGGTCAACCGCGAGACCGGCCGCGTCACGGTCGAGGGTGTCAACCGGGTGACCCGGCACACCAAGGCCGGCGAGTCGACCCGGGGCAGCCGCACCGGTGGCCTCGTCGTCCAGGAGGCGCCGATCCACGTGAGCAACGTGGCCATCGTCGACCCCTCGGACAAGAAGCCCACCCGGATCAAGACCCGCGTCGAGACCGTCGAGCGTGACGGCCGTCAGAAGACGAGCCGTGTCCGCGTCGGCGCGCGCTCGGGCAAGGACCTGTGAGAGAGATGGCCGAGACCGCTACCAAGCCCCGCCTCAAGGCGCGCTACCAGGACAAGATCAAGGGCGCCCTGCGTGACCAGTTCGGCTACGCCAACGTCATGCAGGTCCCGGGTGTCGTCAAGGTCGTCGTCAACATGGGTGTCGGCGACGCCGCCAAGGACAGCAAGCTCATCGAGGGTGCCGTCCGCGACCTCACCGCCATCACCGGCCAGAAGCCGGTCGTGACGAAGGCCCGCAAGTCCATCGCCCAGTTCAAGCTGCGTGAGGGCATGCCGATCGGCACGCACACCACGCTGCGCGGCGACCGGATGTGGGAGTTCCTCGACCGGCTCGTCACCATCGCGCTGCCGCGCATCCGCGACTTCCGCGGCCTCTCGCCGAAGCAGTTCGACGGCCGCGGCAACTACACCTTCGGCCTCACGGAGCAGTCGATGTTCCACGAGATCGACCAGGACAAGATCGACCGCGTCCGCGGCATGGACATCACGGTCGTCACCACGGCGACGAACGACGACGAGGGACGCGCGCTGCTCAAGGCGCTCGGCTTCCCGTTCAAGGAGAACTGACATGGCCAAGACCGCCCTGGTCAACAAGGCGAACAAGAAGCCGAAGTTCGCGGTCCGCGGCTACACGCGGTGCCAGCGCTGCGGGCGCCCGCACTCGGTCTACCGCAAGTTCGGCCTGTGCCGGATCTGCCTGCGGGAGATGGCCCACGCGGGCGAGCTCCCCGGTGTGACCAAGTCCAGCTGGTAAGTCCTCACCTCCGCCGCCCCCGGGCGGCACCCCATCCACAGACCATCTACATCGCAGGTCCGCCGGGATCCCCGGCAGAAACCACGGTGAGAGAGGGCGGAGAAGCCCAATGACCATGACCGACCCGATCGCGGACATGCTGACCCGCGTCCGGAACGCCAACTCGGCGCACAAGGACGCAGTCTCCATGCCGTTCTCGAAGCTCAAGAGCCACGTCGCCGAGATCCTCGAGGCCGAGGGTTACATCGCCGGCTGGTCCGTCGAGGACGCCGAGGTGGGCAAGACCCTCACGGTGAACCTCAAGTACGGCCCCAACCGTGAGCGTTCCATCGCCGGCCTGCGCCGCGTGAGCAAGCCCGGGCTGCGCGTGTACGCCAAGTCCACCAACCTTCCCAAGGTGCTCGGTGGTCTCGGTGTCGCGATCATCTCGACGTCGTCCGGCCTGCTGACCGACCGTCAGGCCGCCAACAAGGGTGTGGGTGGGGAAGTCCTCGCCTACGTCTGGTAAGGGGTAGCAGACATGTCTCGAATCGGACGTCTCCCCGTCACCGTCCCCTCGGGTGTCGACGTGACCGTCTCCGGTCAGCACGTCACCGTGAAGGGCCCGAAGGGCGAGCTCTCGCACACCGTCGCCGAGCCGATCACCGTCGAGCAGACCGACGGCGTGCTCGAGGTCAAGCGCCCCGACGACGAGCGCACCTCGCGCTCGCTCCACGGCCTGACCCGCTCGCTCATCAACAACATGGTCCTCGGTGTCACCGAGGGCTACGAGAAGAAGCTCGAGATCCACGGCACCGGTTACCGCGTGCTGGCCAAGGGCTCGAACCTCGAGTTCGCGCTCGGGTACTCGCACTCGATCACCGTCGAGCCGCCGGCCGGCATCACCTTCGCGGTGGAGAACCAGACCCGGTTCTCGGTCCAGGGCATCGACAAGCAGCTCGTCGGCGAGGTCGCCGCGAACATCCGCAAGCTCCGCAAGCCCGACCCGTACAAGGGCAAGGGCGTCCGCTACGCGGGCGAGCAGATCCGCCGCAAGGTCGGAAAGGCTGGTAAGTAACCGATGGCCATGATCGTCAAGCGCGCCAAGGGCAAGACGGCCGCGCGCACGCGCCGTCACACCCGACTCCGCAAGCTGGTCACCGGCACCGCCGTCCGGCCCCGCCTCGTCGTCTCGCGCTCCTCGCGCCACGTCTTCGTCCAGGTCGTCGACGACACCGTCGGCAAGACCGTCGCGTCGGCGTCGACCATGGAGGCCGACGTGCGCGCCCTCGAGGGCGACAAGCGCGAGAAGGCCAAAAAGGTCGGCGAGCTCGTCGCGTCGCGCGCCAAGGCCGCGGGTGTCGAGGCCGTCGTGTTCGACCGTGGTGGCAACAAGTACCACGGTCGCGTCGCCGCCATCGCGGACGGCGCTCGGGAAGGCGGGCTGGCCCTGTGACCCACGCTGCTCGTACCACCACGAACGTCGAGAAGAGGAACATCTGATGCCAGGACCCCAGCGTCGAGGCACCGGGACCGGCGGCGCCGAGCGCGGCGACCGTCGTGGAGGCCGCGACGACCGTCGCGGCGGCCGTGACTCCCGCGAGGCCGAGAAGAACCAGTACCTCGAGCGCGTCGTGACCATCAACCGCGTCGCCAAGGTCGTCAAGGGTGGCCGCCGCTTCAGCTTCACCGCGCTCGTCGTCGTCGGCGACGGCGACGGCACCGTGGGCGTCGGCTACGGCAAGGCCAAGGAGGTGCCCGCGGCGATCGCCAAGGGTGTCGAGGAGGCGAAGAAGAACTTCTTCCGCGTCCCGCGCATCCAGGGCACCATCCCCCACCCCGTCCAGGGTGAGGCCGCCGCCGGTGTCGTCATGCTCCGCCCCGCCAGCCCCGGTACCGGTGTCATCGCCGGTGGCCCGGTGCGTGCGGTGCTCGAGTGCGCCGGCATCCACGACGTGCTGTCCAAGAGCCTCGGCTCGGACAACGCGATCAACATCGTGCACGCGGCCGTCGAGGCCCTGCGCGGCCTGGAGCGCCCGGAGGCCGTCGCGGCCCGCCGTGGCCTCCCGGTCGACCAGGTCGCGCCCGCCGCGATGCTCCGCGCCCAGGCCGCCGGCCTGGCCGAGGCGAAGGCCGGTGCGTGATGGGACGGCTCAAGGTGACCCAGACCCGTTCCGGGATCGGGGGCAAGCAGAACCAGCGTGAGACGCTGCGCACCCTCGGTCTGAAGCGCATCGGCGACGTCGTCGTCAAGGAGGACCGCCCGGAGATCCGTGGCATGGTCCGGACGGTGACGCACCTTGTCGCCGTCGAGGAGGTTGAGTGATCATGGCCGACACCACGAAGGCCGCCAAGGCTGCGGCGTCCGAGGGCGCCTCGGCGCTCAAGGTCCACCACCTGCGTCCGGCGCCCGGCGCCAAGCAGGCCAAGATCCGCGTCGGTCGCGGTGAGGGTGGCAAGCGCGGGAAGACCGCGGGTCGCGGTACCAAGGGCACCAAGGCCCGGTACCAGGTGCCTGCCGGCTTCCAGGGCGGCACCACGCCGCTGCACATGCGGTTCCCGAAGCTCCGCGGCTTCAAGAACCCGTTCAAGACCGAGTACCAGGTCGTCAACCTCGACTGGCTGAACACGCACTACCCGCAGGGTGGCGACGTGACGGTCGAGGACCTGGTCGCCAAGGGCGCCGTCCGCGACGGGCACCTCGTGAAGGTGCTCGGCAGCGGCGAGATCACGTCGGCCGTCAACGTCACGGCCCACGCGTTCTCCGGCAGCGCCAAGGAGAAGATCGAGGCGGCAGGCGGCTCGGCGACGACCGCCTGACGCCCCCGCATGACCGCGTGTCGCAGGGCCGGCTCCGGGACATCCCCCGGAGCCGGCCCTGCCGCGCGTTCACCCCACCCGTGCATCCCGGCCCCCGCCGGGTCACCGGGTATGTTGTGACGGATCGCTGACCGACGCGGCCACCACCTTCCGGCCGCCACCTACGGAGGACCCTGTGCTCACCGCCTTCGGCCGCGCGTTCAAGACGCCCGACCTGCGCAGGAAGCTGCTGTTCACGCTGTTCATCATCGTGCTCTTCCGGCTCGGCTCGCACGTGCCGACCCCCGGGGTCAGCTACCCGCTCGTCCAGCGCTGCATCGCCGGCGCCGACAACAGAAACCAGCTGCTCGGGCTGATCAACCTCTTCAGCGGGGGAGCGCTCCTCCAGCTGTCGATCTTCGCGCTGGGGATCATGCCGTACATCACGGCGAGCATCATCATCCAGCTGCTGACGGTGGTCATCCCGCGGTTCGAGGCCCTCAAGAAGGAGGGCCAGGCCGGGCAGACGAAGATGACGCAGTACACGCGCTACCTGACGATCGGTCTCGCGATCCTCCAGAGCTCGACGCTCATCACCTTCGCGCAGAACCCGCAGACGCTGTTCAACAACCCGTCGTGCACGAACATCCTGTCCGACAGCTCGGTCGTGACGATCCTCATCATGGTCCTCACGATGACCGCCGGGACCGGCGTCATCATGTGGATGGGCGAGCTCGTCACCGACAAGGGCGTCGGCAACGGCATGTCGCTCCTCATCTTCACCTCGATCGCCGCGCAGTTCCCGACCTCGCTGTGGGACATCCAGCAGCGCAGCGGCTGGGGCGTCTTCCTCCTCGTCATCCTCCTGGGCCTGGTCGTCATCGCCCTCGTCGTCTTCGTGGAGCAGAGCCAGCGGCGCATCCCGGTGCAGTACGCCAAGCGGATGGTCGGGCGGCGCGTCTACGGCGGCACCTCGACGTACATCCCGCTCAAGGTCAACATGGCCGGCGTCATCCCGGTCATCTTCGCGAGCTCGCTGCTGACGCTGCCCACGCTCGTCGCGCAGTTCAACCAGGGCCCCAACGGCGTCAACCCGGGCTGGGTCGACTGGATCCAGAGCTACCTGACCCGCGGCGACCACCCCATCTACATGGCGCTCTACACCGCGCTCATCCTGTTCTTCACGTTCTTCTACGTGTCGATCACGTTCAACCCCACCGAGGTCGCCGACAACATGAAGAAGTACGGCGGCTTCATCCCGGGTATCCGTGCCGGGCGACCCACGGCCGAGTACCTCAACTACGTCCTGACCCGGATCACCGTGCCCGGCGCGATCTACCTCGCGCTCATCTCGCTCCTCCCGCTCGTCGCGCTGGTCCTCGTCAACGCCAACCAGAACTTCCCGTTCGGTGGCACGTCGATCCTCATCATCGTCGGTGTCGGACTCGAGACCGTGAAGCAGATCGAGGCCCAGCTGCAGCAGCGTCACTACGAAGGGTTCCTCCGTTGATGACACCCCACGAAGTTCTCCCTCCGCTCCGCTCCCCCCGATACTTCGCGGGGTCCCCGTCATGATGCGCCTGATCATCCTGGGTCCGCCCGGTGCCGGTAAGGGCACGCAGGCCTCCCGCATCGCCGAGCACTTCGGCATCCCCGCCATCTCCACCGGCGACATCTTCCGCGCCAACATCAAGAACGAGACCGAGCTCGGGCAGCAGGTCAAGGCGATCCTCGCCGCCGGCGGCTACGTCTCGGACGAGATCACCAACGCCATCGTCGAGGACCGCCTCGGCCAGGACGACTGCGCACGGGGCTTCCTGCTCGACGGCTACCCGCGCACCCTCGCCCAGGTCGAGGCCCTCGACGGGATGCTCGGCGCGTCCGGCGGCTCCCTCGACCGCGTGCTCGAGCTGACCGTCGACGACGACGTCGTCGTGGGCCGGCTCCTCAAGCGCGCCGAGATCGAGGGTCGCGCCGACGACACCGAGGAGGTCATCCGCGAGCGGATGGCCATCTACCACCGCGAGACCAAGCCGCTGTCCGACACCTACCGGGAGCGTGGCCTCCTCGTCGAGGTCGACGGCGACGGCGAGGTCGACGCGGTGACGGAGCGGATCACCTCCGCCCTCGCCTGACCCCCCTCACGTAGGAGCTCCCGCGGCACCCGGAACCACCCCGGAGCCGCGGGGGCTCCTGCGTTGCCCCCCCCCCCCCCCGCCCCCTTCCACCCGTCGAGTGAACAGAACACGCCGTCCGAGCCCATGTGCAGACGGCGTGTTCTGTTCACTCGACGGGATGCTGTGGAGAAGTTCGCGGTCGCGCCGCCGGATTTCGGCACCCTCCGGGCATGGAGCCCGCGACCTTGCCTGCCGCCCTCGTGGGTGGTCCGTTCAGCACCGCGGCCGCGCGTGAGGCCGGAGTCACGCCGGCGCGCCTGCGGCGGGGCGACCTCGTGCATCCCACTCGTGGTGTCCACGCGCGGGCGGTGCCCGTCGGTCTCGTCGACCGGGCTGCGGCGTTCGCCGTCGGACTGCCGAGCGACCGTGCCTACTCCCACGTCACGGCCGCGGCCCTTCTCGGCATCCCGCTGCCGTCACGTCTCGAAGCCCTGGCCCTCGAAGGCCCGCTGCACGTCATGGCTCCCACTGCTGACGGACAGGCGCGACGTCGTGGCTGCCTCGGCCACCGTGGCCTGGAGTCCAGACGCCTCGCGGTCGTGCACGGGGTGACGGTGGTGGCGCCGGAAGAGACGTGGTGCGACCTCGGTGAGATGGGTCGGCGGCACCTCACCGTGGACGACCTGGTCGTGGCGGGCGACGCCGTCGTGGCGTCGGTGACGACCGGGACCAGGGACGCGCAGTGGATGCTGCGGCAGCCACTGGAGCAGCGGGTGCGCCCGCGCGGGAAGGTGATGCTGCTGCAGGCGCTCGAGGACGTGAGGCCGGGGGTCAGGTCTCCGATGGAGAGCCGCGCCCGCCTGATGTTCGCGCGGGCCGGCTTCCCGGAGCCGGAGGTCAACGCCGACATCGTCGACCGGGCCGGGGAGTGGTTGGCCGAGGGAGACCTCGTGTGGCGGGAGTCCCGGGTCGTCGGCGAGTACCAGGGGGCGGACCACGCGAGCAGGCGGCGTCGGAGCATGGACGCCTCCCGTCGTGCGGCGCTCGAGGACGAGGGGTGGTCGGTGCTGGAGATCTGGGCGGAGGACGTCCAGGTGGGCGGGCGACGCGCGGCGTGCCTCCTGCGCTTCGCCCGCGCTCTCGGGCTCGACCCGCGCGGTCTGGCCATCTGACCCGTCGAGTGAACAGAACACGCCGTCCGAGGCGGGGTGCCGACGGCGTGTTCTGTTCACTCGACGGGTGGAGGTGCGCGATTCCGGGGGTGCGGCGGGGCGCGGGTAGGGTTCGCGCCATGGGTTTGTTCAGCCGTGACCGCGTCGAGGGCAAGACCCCGGAGCAGCTCGCGAAGATGCGGACGGCCGGCCTGCTCGTCGCCCGCACCCTCGAGCTCGTCAGCGCGCAGGTCCGCCCGGGGATGACGACGCTCGACCTCGACGCCCTCGCCGAGGCGCACATCCGCGACCACGGGGGCATCCCCAACTTCCAGCTCGTCCCCGGCTACCGCCACACGCTCTGCACGAGCGTCAACGACGAGATCGTCCACGGCATCCCGCGCGGCCGTGTGCTCGAGGCCGGCGACCTGCTCTCGGTCGACTGCGGCGCCGAGGTCGACGGCTGGAACGGCGACGCCGCGCTCACCCTCGTCGTCGGCGGCCGCGAGGCCGGGCGCCCCGAGGACCTCGAGCTGAGCGACGACACCGAGACCTCGCTCTGGGCCGGCATCGCCGCGCTGCGGGTCGGCCGCCCGCTCTACGACGTCGGCGCCGCCGTCGAGGACTCGCTGACCACCTCCGGTGACGCCCGCGGCCGCGAGTACGGCATCGTCGAGGACTACGTCGGCCACGGCATCGGCACCTCGATGCACATGGACCCGCAGGTCCCGAACTACCGGGTCGACGGCCGCAGCCCGTCCGTCGTCGACGGGATGACGATCTGCATCGAGCCGATGGTGACCCTCGGCGACCAGGACAACACGGTGCTTGAGGACGAGTGGACCGTCGTCACCCGCGACGGCTCGCGCGCCGCCCACTGGGAGCACTCCGTCGCCGTCACGGCGGCCGGCACCTGCGTCCTCACGGCCCTCGACGGCGGCCGCGAGCGGCTCGCCGCGCTGGGCGTCCCCTTCGCCGACATCACGCCCGTCTGACGGCGCTCGGACCGGGCGCCGGGTGACCGACGTCTCGGTGAGCCGGACCCTGCCGCTGGCTAGGGTGGAGGTGGAGCAGACCACCGACCCCAGGAGTGCCCGATGACGACGTCGTCGCCTCCGCAGGGCCACCTGCCGCTCGCCGAGGGGTTCGACCCCCGCACGCGCGAGGACTGGCAGCGGCTCGTCGCGGACGTGCTGGACAAGCGCCGGACCGACGACGCGCGGACCGAGCCGGAGGCAGCCGAGGCGGCGCTCGTCACGGCGCTCGACGGCGGGCTCACGACGGCCGGTCTCTACCTCCGCGAGGACCGCCCGCTCGGGGTCCCCGGGGCGATGCCCTTCACCCGCGGACGCGCCCTGCGCGAGGCCACCCTGCCGTGGGACGTCCGTCAGCTGCACGACGACCCGGATGTCACGCGCAGCCGCACGGGCGTCCTCGACGACCTCGAGCACGGCGTCACCTCGGTGTGGGTGCACGTCGGTGACGACGGCGTCGCGCCCGCGGACCTCGCCCAGGTCCTGGCCGACGTCCGGCTCGACCTCGCACCGGTCGTCGTCTCGTCGGCCACCGATCAGCCCGGCGCCGCCCGGGCGGTGCTCGACGTCGTCGGCGACAGTGGGTCCGTCGGCGGCAACCTCGGCCTCGACCCGGTCGGCGCGGCCCTGCGCACCGGCACCGCCCCGGACCTCGAGCCGATGGCCGGCTTCGTCGCCGCGCTCGACGGCCGCGACGGCTGGCGCGCCGTCACCGTCGACGCGCGCGTGCTGCACGACGCCGGGGCCAGCGAGGTCGACGCCCTCGCGGTGGCCCTCGCGACCGGCGTCGAGTACCTGCGCCACCTCGAGCAGGCCGGCATCGACGTGGCAACAGCGTTCCGGCACATCGAGTTCCGCGTCAGCGCCACCGCCGACCAGTTCCTCACCGCCGCCGTCCTGCGCGCGCTCCGCCGGACCTGGGCGCGCATCGGCGAGGCGGTCGGTGTGCCCGAGGCCGACCGCGGCGCCCGCACCCACGCGGTGACGAGCCTGCGGATGGCCACCCGCGAGGACCCGTTCGTCAACGTCCTGCGCAACACCCTCGCGACCTTCGGCGCCTCGATCGGCGGCGCCGACGCCATCACGGTGCTGCCGCACGACACGGTGGCCGGTCTCCCGGAACGGTTCTCGCGCAGGCTCGCCCGCAACACGCAGATCCTCCTCGCCGACGAGTCCAACGTCGGCCGGGTCACCGACCCCGGTGGCGGCTCGTGGTACCTCGAGTCGCTGACCGACGAGGTGGCCGAGCGCGCCTGGGCCCGCTTCCAGGAGGTCGAGCGCGCCGGGGGAGTGCTCGCCGCCCTGCGCGACGGGCTCCTGCGCGAGTGGGTCGACGCCGCCACGGCCGAGCGCGACCCGCTCCTCGCCACCCGTCGCCGTCCCATCACCGGCGTCTCGATGTTCCCCAACCTCGCCGACACCGCGCCCGAGCGGCGCCCCCGCGCCGGGCTCGCGACGTCCGACGGCGCCTTCGTCCCGCGCCGCGACGCCGCCGTCTTCGAGGCGCTGCGCGACCGCGCCCGCACGCTCGACGCCCCGCAGGTCACCGTCCGGACGCTCGGCGCCCAGCGCGACTTCGGCGCCCGGCAGGGCTTCGTCCTCAACCTCCTCGCGGCCGGCGGCCTCGCCGCCACCGACGAGGTCGGCCCGGTGGCCGTCCTCGCGAGCAGCCGCGAGCAGTACGCCACGCACGGCGCCGAGGCCGTCGCGGAGCTGCGGGCCGCCGGCGCCGAGCGCGTCCTGCTCGCCGGCCGCGCCCGCGAGCTCGGCGACGCCGCCGGCCTCGTCGACGGCGAGGTGTACGACGGCATGGACGTCGTCGCCCTGCTCACCGACCTGCTCGACCGGCTCGGCGCCCCGACCGAGGGAGAGACCCGATGACGACCGTCCCCGACTTCACCGGCCTCGACCTCGGCCCGGCGACCCCGCCGGACGGGGCCACCGCCCCGGCGACCCCGGCCGACGCCCCCGCCTGGACCACCCCAGAGGGCATCGAGGTCCCGCCGCTCTACACCGAGCACGACCTCGAGGGCCTCGACTTCCTCGACACCGTGCCCGGCGCCCCGCCGTACCTGCGCGGCCCCTACCCGACGATGTACACGACCCAGCCGTGGACCATCCGCCAGTACGCCGGCTTCAGCACGGCCGAGGAGTCGAACGCGTTCTACCGGCGCAACCTCGCCGCCGGCCAGAAGGGCCTGAGCGTCGCGTTCGACCTCGCGACCCACCGCGGCTACGACTCCGACCACCCCCGCGTCGCCGGCGACGTCGGGATGGCCGGCGTCGCCATCGACTCCATCTACGACATGCGCACCCTCTTCGACGGCATCCCGCTGGACCGGATGTCGGTGTCGATGACGATGAACGGCGCCGTCGTGCCGGTCCTCGCGCTCTACGTCGTCGCGGCGGAGGAGCAGGGGGTGAAGGCGGAGCAGCTGACCGGGACCATCCAGAACGACATCCTCAAGGAGTTCATGGTCCGCAACACCTACATCTACCCGCCCGAGCCCTCGATGCGGATCATCAGCGACATCTTCGCCTTCACGAGCCAGGAGATGCCGCGCTTCAACTCGATCTCGATCTCCGGGTACCACATGCAGGAGGCCGGGGCGACGCAGGACCTCGAGCTCGCGTACACCCTCGCCGACGGCGTCGAGTACCTGCGCGCGGGGCAGGCGGTCGGCCTCGAGGTCGACCGGTTCGCGCCCCGGTTGTCGTTCTTCTGGGCGATCGGGATGAACTTCTACATGGAGGTCGCGAAGATGCGGGCCGCGCGCCTGCTCTGGGCGCGGCTCGTGCGCGAGCAGGGGGCGACCAACCCCAAGTCGCTCAGCCTGCGCACCCACAGCCAGACCTCCGGCTGGAGCCTCACGGCGCAGGACGTCTTCAACAACGTCGTGCGCACCTGCGTCGAGGCGATGGCCGCGACGCAGGGGCACACGCAGTCTCTCCACACCAACGCCCTCGACGAGGCGATCGCGCTGCCGACGGACTTCTCGGCCCGGATCGCCCGCAACACCCAGCTCGTGCTCCAGCAGGAGTCCGGCACGACCCGCACGATCGACCCGTGGGGCGGCTCGGCCTACGTCGAGCGGCTGACCCGCGACCTCGCCGAGCGCGCGTGGCAGCACATCGAGGAGGTCGAGGCGGCCGGCGGGATGGCCAAGGCGATCGAGGCCGGCATCCCGAAGATGCGCATCGAGGAGGCGGCCGCCCGCACCCAGGCGCGCATCGACTCCGGGCACCAGCCGGTCATCGGCGTCAACACCTACCCCGTCGACGAGGACGAGCCGATCGAGGTGCTCAAGGTCGACAACGCCGCCGTGCGCGCCAGCCAGGTCGCCAAGCTCGAGCGGCTGCGCGCCGAGCGCGACGAGGACGTCTGCCGCGCCGCGCTCGCCCGGATGACCGAGGCCGCCCGGGCCGGCTCCGACGGGACGATGGCGACCAACCTCCTGGCGCTCGCCATCGAGGCGGCCCGTGCCAAGGCCACGGTCGGCGAGATGTCGCTCGCGATGGAGGAGGCGTTCGGTCGCTACACCGCCCAGATCCGTACGATCGGGGGCGTGTACAGCGCCGAGGCGGGGGAGGACGCGACCGTCCGCGAGGCCCAGGCCGCCGTCGAGGAGTTCGAGGAGGAGCAGGGCCGCCGCCCGCGCATCCTCGTCGCGAAGATGGGCCAGGACGGCCACGACCGCGGCCAGAAGGTCATCGCCACCGCGTTCGCCGACCTCGGGTTCGACGTCGACGTGGGCCCGCTCTTCCAGACGCCGGAGGAGGTCGCCCGGCAGGCCGTCGAGGCCGACGTCCACGTCGTCGGCGTCAGCTCGCTCGCGGCCGGCCACCTGACCCTCGTCCCGGCGCTGCGCGCCGCCCTGGACGACCTCGGCCGCGACGACCTGATGATCGTCATCGGCGGCGTCATCCCCGACCAGGACCACGAGGCCCTGCGCGCGGCCGGCGCCGACGCGATCTACCCCCCGGGCACCGTCATCAGCAAGGCGGCCGTCGCCCTCGTCCACGAGCTGCGCGAGCGGCTCGGGTGAAGCCCGTCGACGTCGACGACCTCGTCGCCGGCGTGCGGGAGGGCTCGCGCCAGCACGTGGCGCGGGCCATCACCCTGCTCGAGTCGCGGCGCCCGGACCACCGCGAGAGCGCCCGGGCGCTGCTCGGGCGCCTCGCGGACCGCACCGGGGGAGCGGTCCGGGTCGGCATCAGCGGGGTCCCCGGCGCCGGCAAGTCGACGTTCATCGACGCCCTCGGCGTGCGGCTCGTCGAGCAGGGGCACCGGGTCGCGGTCGTCGCGGTCGACCCGAGCTCCCGGCGCACCGGCGGCTCCATCCTCGGCGACCGCACGCGGATGGCGCGGCTGGCCGCCTCCGACGACGCGTTCGTGCGCCCGAGCCCCTCGGGCCGCCACCTCGGCGGCGTCGCCCGGGCCACCCGCGAGTCGATGCTCGTGCTCGAGGCGGCGGGCTTCGACGTCGTCGTCGTCGAGACGGTCGGGGTGGGGCAGAACGAGATCGCGGTGTCCGAGATGGTCGACACCTTCCTCCTGCTCACCCTCGCCCGCGCCGGCGACCAGCTGCAGGGCATCAAGCGCGGCATTCTCGAGCTCGCCGACGTCATCGCGGTCAACAAGGCCGACGGCGACGGCGAGCTCCCGGCCCGGGCCGCGGCGCGCGAGCTCATGGGTGCGATGCGCCTGATGATGCCGGGCCGAGACGTACGCCGCCCCCCGGTGCTCACCTGCTCGGCCCTCACCGGGGCGGGGCTGGACGAGGTGTGGCAGGCGGTGCTCGAGCACCGCGCGCACCTCGAGGAGCGGCACTCGCTGGCCGCCCGCCGGGCGCAGCAGCAGCAGGACTGGATGTGGGCGCTCGTCGACGCCGAGCTGACCGACGGCGTGCGGTCCGCGCCGGCGGTGCAGGCCGAGCGCGCGGCCATCGAAAAGGCCGTGCGTGCCGGGACGACGAGCGCGGTCGAGGGCGCCGCCCGCGTGCTCTCCCTGTACGCCGCGCAGCTGCGCGCCGCCGAGGACCCGCCCACGGTTCGTCCGAACGGCTGATGGCGGCCCGGCCGGTCGTCCGTGACCGCGGGGCCGAAAAGGCACGCGGGACGCGTGGGGTTGGTGGGTCGTTGACAAAGAGGGAAGAGTCGTCCTCGCACCCCGGTGACGCCGGACCTCGAGTCCAGGCCCCTGTCCACCGGGGCGTGGAGACGGGAGTCCACCCCTGCACCGGACGCCCACTCGAACAGCCCACCGGGCCGGCCACCCCCCTGCATCGGCCGGCCCGGTGGCGTGTCTCCGGGCTTCCCACGGCGTCCCCGCGGATTTCGTGATGTGCCCCCTCCTCGCGTAGCATTGAACGTCGGTCACGTGTGCGTTCTGCATGGTGCGTCCTGCGAAGCAGCACGGGGCCGATTTCCATGGGCGGTCCGACCTGACGAAGGGCTGCCCAACGGCGGATTGAGAGGGTATGGCCAAGAAGGACGGCGTCATCGAGATCGAGGGCACGATCGTCGAGGCACTCCCGAACGCGATGTTCCGGGTTGAGCTCACGAACGGTCACAAGGTGCTCGCGCACATCTCCGGCAAGATGCGGCAGCACTACATCCGGATCCTCCCCGAGGACCGTGTGGTGGTGGAGCTGAGCCCGTACGACCTGACTCGCGGCCGCATCGTCTTCCGCTACCGCTGAGACACATCGACGAGACAGCAAAGGCGACATGAAGGTTCAGCCGAGCGTCAAGAAGATCTGTGACAAGTGCAAGGTGATCCGCCGCAACGGCCGGGTCATGGTGATCTGCGAGAACCTGCGCCACAAGCAGCGCCAGGGCTGACGCGAGTCAGACGCACCACCGCCCGCGAGGGCCGCACGGGTCGACGATCCGAGCACGCAGAAGAGAAGCACGCAGCACCCGACCCCCGACGGGTCACCTGGATGGCAGGTGGACGCGGGACGTCACCCCCGGCCCGGAGGCCGGGGACCGGACCAGGATGGCCGGACCGGTGCTGCTCCAGACCTCCGGACACCACGAGAAGGAACATCCCCACATGGCACGTCTGATGGGCGTCGACCTCCCGCGCGACAAGCGCGCCGAGGTCGCACTGACCTACATCTTCGGAGTCGGGAAGACCAGCGCGCAGAAGGCCCTCGCGGCCACCGGCGTCTCCGCCGACACCCGGGTCAAGGACCTCGGTGACGACGACCTGGTCAAGCTCCGCGACTGGATCGAGGAGAACCTCAAGGTCGAGGGTGACCTGCGGCGCGAGGTCGCCGCGGACATCCGCCGCAAGGTCGAGATCGGGTCCTACGAGGGCCTGCGTCACCGCCGGGGCCTCCCCGTCCGGGGCCAGCGGACCAAGACCAACGCGCGGACCCGCAAGGGCCCCAAGCGCACCGTGGCCGGCAAGAAGAAGGCCGGTAAGTGACCTGCGCCTGACGCGCGTCACGCCACCACCGCTTCCGAAGACTTCGTAGGAGAAACACATGCCTCCCAAGGGACGCAACACCGGCGCCAAGAAGGTGCGCCGCAAGGAGAAGAAGAACGTCGCCGTGGGCCAGGCCCACATCAAGAGCACGTTCAACAACACGATCATCTCGATCACCGACCCCACCGGTGCCGTCATCTCCTGGGCCTCCGCCGGCCAGGTGGGCTTCAAGGGGTCGCGCAAGTCCACGCCGTTCGCCGCGCAGACCGCCGCCGAGGCCGCTGCGCGCCGTGCCATGGAGCACGGGATGCGCAAGGTGGACGTCTTCGTCAAGGGCCCGGGGTCCGGTCGCGAGACCGCCATCCGCTCCCTGACCGCGGCCGGCCTCGAGGTCGGCTCGATCCAGGACGTCACCCCCCAGCCGCACAACGGCGTCCGTCCGCCCAAGCGCCGCCGCGTCTGAGCGACACAAGACTTCGCGAAAGGTAAGAGAGAGACATGGCCCGTTACACCGGTCCCATCACCAAGAAGTCGCGTCGCCTGAAGACCGACCTCGTCGGCGGTGACAAGAACTTCGACCTCCGCCCGTTCCCGCCCGGCCAGCACGGCCGTCGCCGGATCCAGGAGAAGGAGTACCTGACCCAGCTCCAGGAGAAGCAGAAGGCCCGCTTCACCTACGGGGTCATGGAGAAGCAGTTCCGTCGGTACTACAAGGAGGCGGCCAACCGCCCCGGCAAGACCGGCGAGAACATCCTGACGATCCTCGAGTCCCGTCTCGACAACGTCGTCTACCGTGCCGGCCTCGCCCGCACCCGTCGTCAGGCGCGCCAGCTCGTGACGCACGGCCACTTCGAGGTCAACGGCGTGCGCGTCGACGTCCCGAGCTACCGGGTCGAGCAGTTCGACATCATCACCGTGCGCAAGCAGTCGGTGGAGTCGTTCCCGATCCAGCTCGCCCGCGAGACCTTCGGCGAGCGTCCGACCCCGGCCTGGATGCAGGTCGTCCCGGGCTCGCTGCAGATCCTCATCCACTCGCTGCCGACCCGTGCGCAGATCGACACGGTGCTCACCGAGCAGCTCATCGTCGAGTTCTACTCGAAGAACTGACCTGAGGTCCGCGGCTGCCGGCCCCTCCTCGCGAGGGGCCGGCGACCGCGGACGAAGCCCGTCCCGGGGACCGAGCCGGGGCGGGTGCCGGGATGGTGCCCGGCGTTCACGCGGCGTCATATGGCGGTCGCCCGTGGGAAGGAAGAACCACCGTGCTCATCGCACAGCGTCCCGTCCTCTCCGAGGACGTCGTCTCCGAGTACCGGAGCCGTTTCAGCATCGAGCCCCTCGAGCCCGGCTTCGGCTACACGCTCGGCAACAGCCTCCGTCGCACCCTGCTCTCGAGCATCCCGGGTGCCGCGGTCACGAGCATCCGCATCGACGGCGTGCTCCACGAGTTCTCCACGATCCCCGGGGTCAAGGAGGACGTCACCGAGATCATCCTCAACGTCAAGAGCCTCGTCGTCTCCTCGGAGCACGACGAGCCGGTCGTCATGTACCTGCGCAAGCAGGGTGCGGGCGCCGTCACCGCCGCGGACATCGCGCCGCCGGCCGGTGTCGAGGTGCACAACCCCGACCTGCACATCGCGACGCTCAACGACAAGGGCACCGTCGAGATGGAGCTGACGGTCGAGCGCGGCCGCGGCTACGTCTCCGCCGTGCAGAACAAGGCCGGCGACCAGGAGATCGGCCGCATCCCGGTCGACTCCATCTACAGCCCGGTCCTCACCGTGACCTACAAGGTCGAGGCCACCCGTGTCGAGCAGCGCACCGACTTCGACCGCCTCGTGGTCGACGTCGAGACCAAGTCCTCGATGGCCCCGCGCGACGCGCTCGCCTCGGCGGGCAAGACCCTCGTCGAGCTCTTCGGCCTGGCCCGTGAGCTCAACGTCGAGGCCGAGGGCATCGACATGGGCCCGTCGCCGACCGACGCCGCCCTGGCCGCCGACCTCGCGCTGCCGATCGAGGACCTCGACCTCACCGTCCGGTCCTACAACTGCCTCAAGCGCGAGGGCATCCACACCGTGGGTGAGCTCGTGGGCCGCAGCGAGGCCGACCTGCTCGACATCCGCAACTTCGGTGCGAAGTCGATCGACGAGGTCAAGGCCAAGCTCGCCGGCATGAGCCTGGCGCTCAAGGACAGCCCCCCCGGGTTCGACCCGAGCATGATCGCCGACCGCTATGACGACTTCACCTTCGGTGAGGGCGAGGACGACTCGGCGTTCGCCGAGGACGAGCAGCTCTGACCTAACGCCTCCCGGCACGTCACTCAAGGAGAACAGCAATGCCTACCCCCACCAAGGGTCCCCGTCTCGGAGGCGGTCCCGCTCACGAGCGGCTCATCCTCGCCAACCTCGCGACGTCGCTCTTCGAGCACGACCGCATCACGACGACGGAGGCCAAGGCCAAGCGCCTGCGCCCCCTCGCCGAGCGCCTCGTCACCTTCGCCAAGCGCGGTGACCTCTCGGCCCGCCGTCGCGTGCTGACCGTCGTCCGCGACAAGGGCGTCGTCCACCGCCTCTTCGTCGAGATCGCCCCCGACATGGCGGAGCGCAACGGCGGCTACACCCGCATCACCAAGGTCGGCCCGCGCAAGGGCGACAACGCCCCGATGGCGGTCATCGAGCTCGTCCGCGAGCCCGTCGCCAAGAAGGCCACCGTCAAGGAGGCCGAGGCCGCCACCAAGCGTGCGGCCAAGGACGCGGCGAAGGCCGAGGAGGCTCCCGTCGGGGAGACCACCACCGAGGAGACCGCTGCGGCCGAGCTCCCCGAGGGTGCCGTCGCGGCCAACGAGGACGGCTCCGGCCCCGAGGGCTACACCGTCAAGGGCAACGCCGACTCGGGCAAGTACCACGTCGAGGGCTCGCAGTGGTTCGAGCAGACCGTCGCCGAGTTCTGGTTCAAGGACGCCGCGGCCGCCGAGGCCGCCGGCTTCGAGCCGGCCGGTGGCGCCGCGAAGCAGCAGGTCGAGGACGAGGCCTGAGCCTCCCCAAGACTTAACCGACGAGGGCCGTCTCCCGTGAGGGAGGCGGCCCTCGTCGTGTCCCGGGCGCCCGTACGCTGGACGGCGTGACGGTGCGCCTGCGGATCGACCTCGCCTACGACGGCACCGACTTCTCGGGATGGGCGGCGCAGCCGGGGCTGCGAACCGTCGAGGGGGAGCTGTCGGCCGCGCTCACCACGGTCCTGCGCGCCGACGCGCCGGTGCGCGTCACCGTGGCGGGACGGACGGACGCGGGGGTGCACGCGCGGGGGCAGGTGGTGCACGCCGACGTCGACCGGGAGGCCTTCGAGCGGCTGCCGGGGCGCTCGGACCGCTCGCCGGAGGAGGCGGCGCGGACCCGGCTCGGGGGAGTGCTGCCGGCGGACGTCGTCGTGCAGCACGTCCGGGTCGCGCCCGAGGGGTTCGACGCGCGCTTCTCCGCACTGCAGCGGCGCTACCGCTACCGGGTGTGCGACGACCCCGGGGGGATGGACCCGCTCCGGCGGCGCGACACCGTGCTCGTCCGCGACCGGCTCGACGTGGCCGCGATGGACGCCGCCGCCGGCTCGCTCGTCGGGCTGCACGACTTCGCCGCGTTCTGCAAGCGGAGGGAGGGGGCGAGCACCGTGCGCACGCTGCTCCACTACGCCTGGGAGCGCGGGGCGGACGGCGTCCTGGAGGCGACGGTCGTGGCCGACGCGTTCTGCCACTCGATGGTGCGGGCGCTCGTGGGCGCGGTCGTGCCCGTGGGGGAGGGGCGCCACCACGCGGCGTGGCCGCGCGAGGTGCTGCTCGCGGGGGTGCGGGACCCGCGGGTGAAGGTGATGCCGGCGCACGGCCTCTCGCTCGAGGAGGTCACCTACCCCGACGACGACGGGCTCGCGGCGCGGGCGGAGGAGGCCCGCGCGGTACGGGTGCTGCCGGGTCAGGCCGGCTGACCTGCACGGACGACCTGGAGGAGCGCCCCGGCGGCCGGGGACCGAGGAGCGGATTTGTGTTCTGCGCGAGGAGTCATCTACTGTTCTCGACGTCAGCCCGAGAGGGAGGAACGGACACCGCAGGGAGACCTCGCGGAGGCCGGTCCCGGGGTTGGCTCCCACCAGCTCCACCCGCACGAGGTCCGCACGGACCGGGGTGAGTGGAGAAGGGCCCGGAACGGGTGCTAGAGTGTGTGGGACACACCGCAGAGATCCAAGCGCGATCAACGCCGGCCGCTCCAAGAGCGGGTCACGGATTTGACGCCCAAGCATGGACGCGGGTAAGTTTGAATAGTTGCCCCAGCGCGACTGGGACAACACGGAACAGCCCCGGCGAGATGTTCGCAGAACAGATCGTGGGTGCGCGTCCGGACCTTGAGAACTCAACAGCGTGTCAAGAATCGATGCCAATTTTTACCTCGTCGCATCGC
>NZ_BOPU01000012.1:0-93561 GCF_017312765.1 Phycicoccus sp. DTK01
GCGTGCTGCCGGACCCAGGCGTGGGTGGCGGACCCGGCGACCTCCCCGCGCCGCACGGCCTCCAGCGCGACCACGACGCGCGCCGCGGAGGCGCGGGCGGCGACCTCGTCGAGCAGCTCCATCAGCTCACCCAACCCGTCCCCGCACGCTCCGGTCAGGACCTCGTCGAGCCCGGTCAGGGCGTCCCGGGCAGCCTCGAGCCGGGAGCGGCGCTCCTCGAGTTCGGCTGTCCCCGTTGACATGTGACCATCCTGGCACCGCCCACCGACAGGACATCAGGTCAGGACGGGCACCTGTGGACGACGGTCGTCGCGAGCCGGGGCTGTGGAAAACCGCTGTCCTGCAGTCACGACCGAAATCGCTCGGCGCTAGGAGAGCAGCCCGCGCTTCGTCGCCTCGTAGACCGCCTCGGCGCGCCCCGACACCTCGAGCTTGCGCAGGATGTTGCCGACGTGGAACTTCGCGGTGGTCTCCGAGATGTAGAGCCGCTTGCCGATCTCCTTGTTGGACAACCCTCGTGCCAGGAGCTGGAGCACCTCGTCCTCGCGCGCCGACAGGGTCGGGGCGACCGGCTGCGGCGGCGCCTGCATCCCGCGCACCATCGCCGCCGCGGACCGTGCGTCAAACGCCGACTCGCCCTTGCTCACGTCGTGGATGGCGCGCACGAGCGCCGCGGTGTCGACGTCCTTGACGACGTAGCCGCGTGCACCCGCGCGCACCGCCTCGAGGACGAGCTGCTCGTCGAGGAACGTCGTCAGCACGAGGACGGCCACGCTCGGGTGGCCGGCGCTGATGGCCTGCGCGAGCTCGAGGCCCTCGGTGTCGCTCGACGACGACAGCTTGAGGTCGAGGAGGACCACACGCGGGGTCACGCGCTCGAGGACGGCCAGCGCCTCTCCGCGCGAGGAGGCCTCCGCGACGACGGTGATGTCGGGCTCGCGCTCCAGGACGGACCGCAGGCCCTGCCGGACGATCGCGTGGTCGTCGACGAGCATGACGCCGATGGTCTCGCGGTCGGCGGGGGTGTCTCGGACGTCGGCGGTGCTCAGCACGGCGTGGCCTCCTCGGCGGTCGGGGGAGCGAGCCCGGCGGGGACCCGGACGACGGGCAGGGGGACGCGGAAGGTGAGCCGGACGCCGCCCAGCCGCGAGCGACGGAAGGCCAGCGTCCCGCCCAGCCCCCGGACACGGGAGTCCATGTTGGCCAGGCCCTGGTGCCGGCCGTCTCGCACCGTCCGACGCTCGAGCTGGAGCATCCGGCGCAGCGCGGCGGGCTCGCCGTCGCCGTCGTCGGACACCGACACGACGAGGGCGTCCGGCATCCACCGCACCCGCAGGACCGCGCGCCGCGCCCCGGCGTGGGTGACGACGTTGAACAGGGCCTCGCCGACGACCCGGGCGACCTCGTGGTGCACGTCGTGCCCGAGCGCGGTCGTCCGCCCCGCGACGCGCACCTGGATGTCGAGCATCGGCCGGTGGTGGTGGACGACCTCGCGCAGCAGGTCCTCGAGCGACGCGACCGAGTCGGTGTGCGGACGGGTCAGGGCGAAGATCGCGGTGCGCAGCTGCTCGACCGCCGTCTGCGTCAACGACTTCGCGGTCTGCAGCTGCGCCCCGACCTGCCGCGCGCCGAGCGCCTCGGCCTCCCCGCGCGCGACCTCGACGGCCATCCCCGCCGAGAGCACGTACTGCGTCACGCTGTCGTGCAGCTCGCGGGCGATGCGGTGCCGCTCGGCGTCGACGAGCTCGCGCTGCTCGGCGACCGCGAGCCGGTGCTCCGCCGCCTCGAGTTCGGCCGTGCGTGTCGCGAGGTCGCGCGCCTGCGCCCGTGCCTCCTCGTGCAGCCGCTGGGCGCGCCGGTGCAGCGACAGCCCGGCCTGGTACTGCTCGCTCGTGTGCAGCGAGACCGCCGCCTGGTTGGCGAGGATGCGCAGCACGGCGAGGTCTTCCGGCTCCGGCTCCTCGTGGAGCCCGTGGCGTGCGGCGAGCCCGCCGACGCGGCGCCCCTCGAGGTACATCGGGACGCGGACCCAGACGTCGGTGCGCGCCGAGGGCCCGGCGTAGCCCGAGCGCACCGCCGACAGCTCGAGGCGCACGGCCTCGGGCACCTCGGTGGGGTCGCCGACGCTGCGGCGGTCCGGGCCGATGACGACGAAGCGGGGCCGCGCGCGCTCGAGGTGGCTGTCGGCGAGGGCCAGCACCGCCCAGTCGGCGTCGAGGTGGTCGGCCGCGGCCCGCGCCACCTCCTCGAGCAGCCCCCGCGGGCCCTCGACGGTGCGGACGACGGCCCGCGAGATCGTGTCCATCGCGCGCACCGCGCGCTGGGTGCGCTCGGTGGAGCGCACGTACGCCGGGTAGTAGGAGTTCTTGCCGGACCGCACCCCGGTCAGGCGCGAGAGGTCCGTCGCGCCCTCGGTCACAGCGCCGCCCGGAAGATGCGCTCGATGTCGGCCGCGTCCGTGGGGCGCGGGTTGGTCGTCAGGCAGGCGTCCTCGAGCGAGTTCTGCGACAGCGTGACGAGGTGCTCCTCGGTGATGCCGAGCGAGCGCAGCGACCGCGGTACCCCGACCTCGTCGGCCATGACGCGCACCTTCACCGCGAGGGCCTCGGCGGCCTCGGCCGGCGGCATCCCGTCGACGGCCAGCCCGGCGGAGCGCGCGAGCGGCACGAAGCGGTCGGGGGAGGACTCGGCGTTGTAGCGGATGACGTGCGGCAGGAGGATGCCGTTGATGACGCCGTGCGGGGCGTCGAGCAGCCCGCCGACCTGGTGGCTCATCGCGTGCGTCGCGCCGAGGATCGCGTTGGTGAAGGCGAGACCGGCGGCGAGCGCCGCCTCGGCCATCCCGGTGCGGGCCTCGGGGTCGTCGGGGGCCCGCATCGTCTGCACGAGGTGCTGGTTGACGAGGCCGACCGCGTTGAGCGCGTGGACGTCGGCGAGTGCGTTGTGCGCCCGCGAGACGAAGGCCTCGATGCCGTGGGTCAGCGCGTCGAGGCCGGTCGCCGCGTTGAGCCACTCGGGCATCGTCGTCAGCAGGCGCGGGTCGGTGATGGAGATGTCGGGCACGAGCGCGCGGCCCATGATCGTCACCTTCACGTGGCGCGTGGTGTCGGTGACGATGCAGAACTGGCTGACGTCGGCGCCCGTGCCGGAGGTCGAGGGCACCATGAGCAGCGGCGGGATCTCGCGGTGCACCTGGTCCACGCCCCGGTAGTCGAGGATCGAGCCGCCGTTGCCGGCGAGCACCGCGACCCCCTTGGCGGCGTCCATCGCGGAGCCGCCGCCGAGGCCGATGATGACGTCGCAGTCGTTGGCCCGGTAGAGGTCGTGCGCGGCCGCGACCTCGACGTCGCGCGGGTTGGGCGAGACGTCGCTGCAGACGACGGGGGAGAGGCCGACCTCGCGGAGGTGGCCGAGCAGCTCGTGGGCCCACCCGGCCTCGACGATGCCCGGGTCGGTGACGACGAACGGCCGGCGCGCCCCGAGCCGGCGGGCGGCGTAGCCGGCCTCGGCGAGGGCACCGATCCCGAAGACGATCTCGGGGGCCTGGAACTTGACGAGCGCGGAGGCGTCGAGCGGCCACGTCGTGGTCGTCGTCCCGGCTCCGTTGCCGTCCAGCGCCGTCATCGCGGCCCTCCTGCACCCCTCGGGTGGCAGCAACGGTAGCCCGCTCGGCCGGGACGCGCACCCGTCCGCCCGGCCCGTGGCAGCGACCGGCCACCCCCTCTCCGAACGGTCAGGTCGTGTGGCCCTCGGCGAGCGTGTCGCCCGCCGCCGACACGACCTCGAGGGTGGCGATGCGGCCCGCCGGGAGCGACGTCGCGCCGACGACGCGCACGACGTCGCGGTCGGTGGCCGACCACGTCGCGCCGGTCTCCCGGCGGCCGTCGGTGGCGTGGACGACGAGGGTGTAGCGGCCGGTCCGGGGGAGGTCGGCGAGCTCGAGCGCCACCTGGGTGCCCCAGGGGCGGGACTCGAGGTCGGCCCGTCCGCTCGGGCCCGAGCCCACGGTGGACGCGAGCGTCACGGCCGTGGTGGAGGCGGGTGGCGACGCGGCGTCGGCCAGGCGCGCCCCGAGGACGACGCCGGCCAGGAGGGCGACGGCCGCGGCGAGGGCGCCGAGGGCGACGGCGCGTCGGCGAGCGGCGCGGCGCCGCGCGGCCACGGCGCCGAGGAGCGGGGCCACCTCCTGCTCGGGTGTCGTCGCCCGGGCGGGCTCGGCCCACACGTCCTCCGGGACACGGCGCAGGAGGCCGGCCACGGGGGTGGAGGCCTCCACCTCCGCCCGGCACCCGTCGCAGGCGGCGAGGTGGGCGCCGAACCGGGCGCGGTCGGCGGCGTCGAGCCCGCCGAGCACCCAGGGCCCGAGCAGGTGCCGCAGCTCGTCGTGGTCCTCGGTCACCGGGTCACTCCCATCTCCTCGAACGCGACGCGCAGGGCGCGCACCGCGTAGTGGCTCCGTGACTTCACGGTGCCCTCTGGCACCCCGAGCCGGGCGGCGGCCTGGCGCACCGACATCCCCTCGTGGAACAGCAGCCGGACGACCTCGCGGTGGGCCGGCGCCAGCCGCCGCAGCGCCTCCGCCACGAGCCAGCCGTCGACGGCCTCCTCGAGGCCGTCGTCCCCGGCCAGGGCCTCGAGGACCGAGCCGTCGTCGAGGAGCTCGGGCCGGCGGCCCGCGGAGCGCCACGCGTCCGTCGCGACGTTGCGGGCGACGGTGAGGACGTAGGCCCGCACCTCGCGCTCGTCGCGCCCGGGCTCGAGCCGTCCGATGGTCCGCCACACCCGCAGGAACGTCTCCTGGAGCAGGTCGTCGGCCACCTGCGGGGAGGCCGCGCGGCGCCGCAGGTACGCGCGCACCGCCGGGGCGTGCGCGGCGTACACCGTGGCCAGCGCGGCCTCGTCCGCCGGTGGGGTCATGGGGGTGATGGTGGACCGTTCAGGGCCCGGTGACCACGAAGTCCACCGAGGCGACCTCGGACGCCAGCCCGAGTGCCCGCAGGTCGCGGGCGTCGACGTCGCCGTCCCCGTCCGCGTCCGGGACGACGGCGGGTGCGTCGTCGTAGCGGCCGTCGTGGTCGAGGTCGGCGACGACCGCGGCGAGGATGGTCGAGCGGGTGCCCGTGCCGAAGGACGGGGCGCCGACGATCCACGTGTCCATGACCGACACCCGGTCGGGCCGGTTGTCGGTGAGCGCCGTGAGGTTGAACAGGCCCGCGAGGTTCTGGCCCGCCCCGGCGCCGACCGCGGTCGTCGAGTCGAGGACGACGAGCCCCGGCAGCGCCTCGTCGGCGCCCGCGGCGAAGGCGCCGGGGAACGGGGCGGTGCTCGCGTGCGCGGCGGGGCCGGTCAGCTGCGGCGTGAACGCGGACCGGGTCAGCGCGTCGGGGCCGTGCACGGTCACGCGCAGGTCGACGGCCCAGGCGCGCCCGGCGACGCCGACGACGTCGTGGCGGGCGGGGGCGACGATCCGCACCTCGGCGCCGCGCTGCCGGTGGCCGTGGTCGCCGTCGGCGGCCGCGGGGCTCGGCGAGGCGGCGGCCACCGCGACGACGGCGGCGGTGCTCGCGATGGCGACGGTCAGGGCGGTGCGTGGTCCCACGGTGTCCTCCTCGGGCCGGCGGGTACCTCCCGCCGTCGAGGGGAGGTACGCCGGCGGGGCCCGGTCGGTTCAGCCGGCGACCGAGGGCACCGCTCCGGCGCGCTCCTGGCGCAGCGCGGGGAGGTAGCAGAGCGCACCGAGGACGCTGAAGGCCCCGGCGACGAGGATGCCGGTCGCGGTGCTCGTCGCCTCGGCGAGCGGGCCCAGGACGAGCAGGCCGAGGCTGTAGCAGCCGCCGGCCACCATCGAGTTGACCGACAGGACCGTGGTGCGGTTGGCGGCGTCGGCCTGGCGGTGCAGCAGGGTGCTGTGGACCGGGCCCGCGGTGCCGTGCAGCGTGTAGACGACGAAGAAGGCGGTGACGAGCCCGACCGGGCCGGTCATCAGGGCCATGACGACGACGAACCCGCCCTGGAGGACGCGGGAGGCGATGGCCGTCCACGTGACGCCGACCCGGCGGGCGGCGAGCGCGGCCGCCGCCGAACCCGCCGCGAACAGCCCCCACGCCGCGGCGGACACCGGGCCCATGAGCGCGCCGGCCTCGGTCTCGCCGCCGACGAGCTCGGAGAGGCGGACCGGCATGAACGTCTCGAAGGCGATCATCCCGACGCTCCAGAAGACCTCGACGAGCACGAGCGCCCGCAGGACGCCGTTGCGGCCGAGCAGCCGGACGCCGGCCACGACGACACGGGGCGCCTCGCGCGCGGAGTCGAGGGCGCGGCGCACGCCGCGGGCGTCGACGTGCGTGCTCGGCTCGTGCAGGAGGACGAGCGTGGCGACGAGGTTGACGACGACGAAGGCGATGGAGAGCCAGTACGCGTTCTCGAGCGCGGTGAGCGCGCGCACGGGGTGCCACGCGATGACGCCACCGGAGACGACGGCACCGAGCGCGATGGCGACGCCCAGGACCGTGCCGGCGCGGGCCAGGCCCTGCTCGACGGGGACGTCGGGGTCGTCGGCCTGGGCCGTGTCGACGTACCAGGACTCCAGCGGCCCGGAGTCGAGGGCCCGGAAGACGCCCTGGAGCAGGAGCGCGACGCAGAAGGCGGCGAAGGTCTGCGCGAGGACGAAGACGAGCGCCGACACGAGCGCGACGACGCTCGAGGCCACGAGGAGCGGGCGGCGACCGAGGGCGTCCGCGAAACCACCGGTCGGCAGCTCGAGCGCGAGCACGACGAAGCCCTGCATCGAGAGGATGACGCCGAGCTGCGCGAGCGACATCCCGCGCTCGAGGGCGAGGAGCGTCGTCACGCCGATGACCAGCCCGACGGGGAACCAGCGGGTGAAGGTCAGCAGCAGGAGGACGCGCAGCGCCTGCCGCGCGGTGAGCGGGGCGGTGCTCGACGCCGTCGTGCTCATCGCTGCTCGCCACCCCGCGGGGCGCGGTCGAGGTCGACCGGGTACATGACGGCGTAGACGGCGACCCGGCGGGCCGAGGGGTTGCCCTGGCCGACGCGGCGGTAGCGCGCGACGACGTCGTCGAGCTCCTGGCGCAGGGCCCGCGCCTGGTCCGGGGTGGCGACGACCCACGAGTCGTCCATCCCCATCGCGTCGCGCCAGTCGACCGGCCACGTCGACTCGACGTCGAGCCAGCGCTCGTAGCGCTCGCCGAGGTGGCGGGAGTAGTCGCGCTGGAGCCAGCCGAGCGCGCTCTCGGCGTCGTCGTCGCCGGCGAAGTCGCTCGGCTCCCACTGGTGGCTCTCGGTGGCGGCGCGCCACAGCCGGCGCTTGCCCTCGCCGTCGCCGGTGTCGGCGACGAGGCCGACCGCCTCGAGGCGGCGCAGGTGGTAGGACGTCGCCCCGGAGTTGGTGCCGAGCGCCGCGGCGAGGTCGGTGGCGGTCGCCGGGCCGCCGACCCGCAGGGCCGAGAGGAGGCGGCTGCGCAGCGGGTGGGCGAGGGTCTTCAGGGCCGCGGCGTCGAGCCGCAGGCCGGTCAGGTGCCCGTCGTCGGTGGGGTCGGAAGAGGCCATGTGTGCACACTACCTGTGCACAGTTTGTTTGCACAAGAGTCGTGCAGAGAGGATGTGGACGGCATCGCCGCAGGTCAGGGAGCGTCCGCCGGCGATTTGGGGGAGCGGGGCACGGGTCCGTAGCATGGACGACTGGTGTGCCGTGCGCTGTCACGAGGGCCGTCGCTCCCTCGCGGGAGCACTCGGCACACGCCATCCGACCCGCAACAAGAGGACTCTCATGCGTACCTTCACCCCGAAGCCGGGCGACGTGACCCGCGCGTGGCACGTCATCGACGCCACCGACGTCGTGCTCGGTCGGCTCGCGAGCCAGGCGGCCGTGCTGCTCCGCGGCAAGCACAAGCCGACCTTCGCGCCGCACGTCGACACCGGTGACTTCGTCATCATCATCAACGCCGACAAGGTCGCCCTGACCGGCTCCAAGGCCGAGCAGAAGAAGGCCTACCGCCACTCGGGCTTCCCGGGCGGTCTGCGCTCGACCTCCTACACCGAGCTGCTCGCCAAGAGCCCGGAGAAGGCGATCGAGAAGGCCATCCGCGGCATGGTCCCCAAGACCTCCCTCGGCCGCCAGCAGCTGACCAAGCTCAAGGTCTACCGCGGCGCCGAGCACCCCCACGCTGCCCAGCAGCCCAAGCCCTTCGAGATCACCCAGGTGGCCCAGTGATGTCCGAGAACGCCCAGATCGACGAGACCGCCGGGACGGACGTCAACGACGCCCCCGTCACCGAGTACACCTCCGAGTCCGACGGCACCGTCGCGACCGAGTCGACCCGCCGCCCGAGCGCCTCGGCGCCCGGTGGCGCGACCGGCCGCCGCAAGCAGGCCGTCGCCCGCGTCCGGATCGTCCCGGGCAGCGGCGAGTGGAAGATCAACGGCCGCTCGCTCGAGCAGTACTTCCCGAACAAGGTCCACCAGCAGATCGTCAACGAGCCGCTCAAGGTCCTCGAGCTCGACGGCGCCTACGACGTCCTCGTGCGCGTGCACGGCGGTGGCCCCTCCGGCCAGGCCGGCGCCGTCCGCCTCGGTGTCGCCCGCTCGCTCAACGGGGTCGACGAGGAGCTGAACCGCCCGGCGCTCAAGAAGGCCGGCCTGCTCACCCGTGACGCCCGCGTCCCCGAGCGCAAGAAGGCGGGTCTCAAGAAGGCCCGCAAGGCGCCGCAGTACAGCAAGCGCTGACCCGCGCCCCGCGCGACGAGCCGACGGCGGCACCCCTCGTGGGTGCCGCCGTCGCCGTGTCCCGGCCCGCCACACGGTAGGTTCGGTCGCTGCCCCACCACCGAAAGGCCCCCAGCATGTCCCGACTCTTCGGCACCGACGGCGTCCGTGGTCTCGCGAACCGCGACATCACCGTCGAGCTCGCGCTCGACCTGAGCATCGCCGCGGCCCACGTCCTCGGTGACGCCGACCGGCAGGCGGGCCGCCGCCCCCGCGCGGTCGTCGGCCGCGACCCCCGGGCCAGCGGCGAGTTCCTCTCCGCCGCGGTCACCGCGGGCCTGGCCTCGGCCGGTGTCGACGTGCACGACGTGGGGGTCCTGCCGACCCCAGCGGTCGCCTTCCTCACCGCGGACATGGGCGCGACCTTCGGCGTGATGCTCTCGGCGTCGCACAACCCGATGCCCGACAACGGCATCAAGTTCTTCGCCGAGGGCGGCCACAAGCTGCCCGACGCCGTCGAGGACGAGATCGCCGCCCGCATCGGCCAGGACTGGGACCGCCCGCAGGGCGCTGAGGTCGGCCGCATCCAGAGCAACCGCGCCGGGCAGGCGCGGTACATCGCGCACCTGCTGCGCACGCTGCCGAACCGCCTCGACGGCCTGACCGTCGTCATCGACGGCGCGCACGGCGCCGCGAGCGCGGTCTCGCCGGAGGTCTTCCGGCTCGCCGGCGCCGACGTCGTCGAGATCGGGACCGACCCCGACGGCCTCAACATCAACGACGGCTACGGCTCGACGCACCTCGACCGGCTCAGGGCGGCCGTCCTCGAGCGCGGGGCCGACCTCGGCATCGCCCACGACGGCGACGCCGACCGCTGCCTCGCGGTGGGCCACGACGGCCGCGAGGTCGACGGCGACCAGATCATGGCCGTCCTCGCGGTCGCCCTCAAGGAGCGCGGCGTGCTGCGCGAGAACACCCTCGTCGCCACCGTCATGAGCAACCTCGGCCTGATCCAGGCGATGGAGCGCGAGGGCGTCAAGGTGCGCCAGACCGGTGTCGGCGACCGGTACGTCCTCGAGGAGATGCGCCGCTCCGGCTACTCCCTCGGCGGCGAGCAGTCCGGGCACGTCATCATGCTCGAGCACGGCACGACCGGCGACGGGGTCCTCACCGGCCTCATGCTCGCGGCGCGCGTCGTCGAGACCGGCACGCCGCTCGCCGAGCTCGCGACCGTGATGTCGCGCCTGCCGCAGGTCCTCGTCAACGTCAAGGGCGTCGACAAGTCGCGCGTCGAGAGCGACGAGGAGCTCCAGGCCGCCGTCCGCGCCGAGGAGGAGGCCCTCGCCGGCACCGGCCGCGTGCTGCTGCGCAAGTCGGGCACCGAGCCGGTCGTGCGCGTCATGGTCGAGGCCGCGACCGAGGAGCACGCCCGCGAGGTCTGCGACCGGCTCTGCGCGGTCGTCAAGGAGCGACTGGCCCTCTGACGGGAATGGCCGCGCCGGGGGTTCGGTTGGCACGAGGGACCACCTGTCGACATCGAAGGAGAGCCTCCGTGCCCCACGAGTCCGTGACCAAGAAGTTCTACAGCATCTCCGCCACCTCCACCGGCGGCCGTGACGGCCACACCAAGAGCGCCGACGGCACCGTCGACGTGAAGCTGGGCAAGCCGAGCACCTCGAACCCGGTCGCCAACCCGGAGACGCTCTTCGCGGCCGGCTACGCCGCCTGCTACAACGGCGCGCTCGCGCACGTGGCGCAGCAGGACGGCATCGACGTCACCGGTGCGGAGACGACCGCCGACGTCACCCTCGGCGAGACGGCCACCGGTGTCGGCCTCGCGGTCGAGATCGTCACGACCATCCCGGGTGTCGACGCGGAGACCGCGCAGGCGCTCGCCGACAAGGCGCACGAGTTCTGCCCCTACAGCAAGGCGACCCGCGGCAACATCGACGTCACCGTCGTCGGCAAGCCCGCCTGACGCCCCCTGCACCACCCCACCGGCCTCCTCCCGTCACGACGGGAGGAGGCCGTTCTGTGAGCCAAGGAGTTGATTGAGGTACTTGTCTTCCTAAGCCCGCTTGGCCTCCGCCTTGTGTCGGGCGATCGCCAACGCCGCGGTGGCCGCCGGCGAGGACGCGTTGAGGACGTGCACGCAGCGGCCGGAGCGCTCGACGAGGAAGTCGTCGACGAGCGTGCCGTCGGGGCGCACCGCCTGGGCGCGGACGCCGGCGGGGGCCGGGCGCAGGTCCTCGTCCCGCAGGTCGGGGACGAGCCGGCGCAGGCTGTCGCCGAAGCGTCGGGCGTCGAGCGAGCGCGCGACCTCGTGGAGACCGCTGCGGGCGTGCCGGCGGGCCAGCCGCCACAGGCCCGGGTACGCGAGCGTCCCGGCGAGCTCGCGGGGCCGGACCACGCCCCAGCCGTAGCCCTCGCGGGCGAGCGCGAGGACGGCGTTCGGGCCCGCGTGCACGTGGCCGTCGACGCCTCGCGTCAGGTGCACGCCGAGGAAGGGCAGCTCCGGGTCGGGGACGGGGTAGACGAGGCCGCGGACGAGGTGCGCCGCCTCCGGGGCGAGCTCGCGGTACTCGCCGCGGAACGGCACGATGCGCACCGACGGCCGGTGCCCGAGCAGCTCGGCGACGAGGTCGGTCCGCAGGCCGGCGCAGGTGACGACGAGGTCGGCGGCCACCGTCCCGTGGCTGGTCTCGACCACGACCTCGCGGGCGCCGTCGTGCCCGCCGACGACCTCCGTGCCGGCCCGCAGGTCGGCGCCGGCGGCTGCGAGGCGGTCGACGAGCGCCGCGCACACGCCCGGGTAGTCGACGACCCCGGTCTCGGGGACGTGCAGCGCTGCGAGGGCGGCGACGTGCGGCTCGTGCGCGCGGGCGCCGTCGGCGTCGAGGCGGGTCACGGCGAGGCCGTTGGCCAGCCCGCGGTCGTGGAGCGCGGCCAGGCGGGGCAGCTCGTCGGGGGAGGTGGCGACGACGAGCTTGCCGGTGACGGCGTGGGCGACCCCGTGCTCGCGCGCGAAGACCAGGAGCTCGGCCGCGCCGCTGCGGCACCAGCGGGCCTTCGCGCTGCCCGGCGGGTAGTACAGGCCCGAGTGGACGACGCCGCTGTTGCGCCCGGTCTGGTGCCTCGCCCAGCCGGACTCCTTCTCCAGCACGGTGACCCGAGCCGCGGGGTCGTCCGTGACGAGCCGGTGGGCGACGGCGAGGCCGACGATCCCGCCGCCGACGACCACGACCCGGCGGCTCATCGGTCGGCCACTCCCGGCGTCATCCGCGCCCGTGGTGCTCCGCGATGACCCGCGCGTACTCGAGGCCGGAGTCCTTGATGGTCCGCACCTGCGTGTCGTAGTCGACGTGGACGATGCCGAAGCGCTTGTCGTAGCCGTAGGCCCACTCGAAGTTGTCGAGGAGGCTCCACGCGAAGTAGCCGCGGACGTCGGTGCCGCCCTCGATCGCATCGGCGACGGCGCCGAGGTGGTCGCGCAGGTACGCCACGCGCTCGGGGTCGTGGACGGCGCCGTCGGGGGAGACGGTGTCGTCCCAGGCCGAGCCGTTCTCGGTGATGTAGACCGGCAGGCCGCACTCGCGGGCGGAGCGCTCGATGATCAGCCGGTGCGACTCCGGCGACTGCTCCCAGCCCATCGCCGTGACCGGCGGGTGGGGGTCGATCTCGGAGACGCGCTCGCAGCCGGGCAGGAGGTGGGTGTTGCCGACCGGCTCGTCGCCGTCGGCCGTGGCGCGCACGCGGGTGGGGAAGTAGTTGTTGACGCCGAGGTTGTCCAGCGGGGCGCCGATGGTCGCGAGGTCGCCGTCGTGGACGAACGAGCCGTCCGTGAGGTGCGCGACGTCGTCGAGCATCCCGTCGGGGTAGGCGCCGTGGAAGAGCGGGCCGAAGAAGACGCCGTTGAGGGCGTTGTCGGCGCGGCGGACGGCGTCGAGGTCGGCCTCCGTGGGGTCGGCCGGGCCGTGGACCTGGGTCGGGTTGAGGGTGATCGACACCTGCGCGTCGCGGCAGTGCTCGCGGATGACGGGCACCGCGGTGCCGTGGGCCAGCATCAGGTGGTGGGCCGTGAGCAGGCCCTCCATCGGGTCGCGGTGGCCGGGGGCGTGGGCCCCGATCGAGTGGCTGAGCATCGAGGAGCACCACGGCTCGTTGAGCGTGGTCCAGTTGACGACGCGGTCGCCGAGCGCGCCGACGACGTGGGCGGTGTAGTCGGCGAACCAGCCGGCGACGTCGCGGGAGCGCCAGCCGCCACGGTCCTCGAGGGCCTGCGGGAGGTCCCAGTGGTAGAGCGTGACGACCGGGCGGATGCCGGCGCCCAGCAGCTCGTCGACGAGCCGGTCGTAGAACGCGAGCCCGAGGGGGTTGGCGGGGCCGGTGCCGTCCGGCTGGATGCGCGGCCACGCGACGGAGAACCGGTAGGCCTCGAGCCCGAGGCGCTGCATGAGCGCGACGTCCTCCGGCACCCGGTGGTAGTGGTCGCACGCGACCTCGCCGGTGTCGCCGTTCGCGACCTTGCCCGGGGTCGCGGAGAAGGTGTCCCAGATGGACTGGCCGCGGCCGTCCTCCTTGGTCGCGCCCTCGATCTGGTAGCTCGCGGTGGCGGCGCCGAAGAGGAAGCCCTCGGGGAAGGTGAGCTCGGAGGTCGTCATGCGCACGAACCTACCGGGCGGGCCGGACCTCGTCGCCGACGCGGACCTCGCCCGTGGACACCGGCACGAGCTGGACGGCGAACCACGTCGCGCCCTCCCAGCGCCGGTGGCGGGCGAGCGTGCGGATCGGCTCGTGGCCGCGCTCGCGGGTGGCGGGGTCGAGGGTGGTCATGACGCAGCGGTCGACCGGCTTGACGACGCGGAAGGTGACGGCGCCGACGGTGACCGCGCTCCAGCCGTCCTCCTCGAAGGGCTCGAGGTCGCCGTCGACGACGAGGTTGGGCCGGAAGCGGTCGATGCCGATGGTGGTCGGCTCCTCGCCGCGCTCGAGCGCGGTCTCCGCGACCCAGTCGCCGAGCCGCCGGAGCGAGGCCGCCGACGCGAGCGTGACCGGGTAGCCGTCGGCGAAGGCGGTCGCCTCGCCGGGGCGGGCGTGCGTCGGGTTGAGCGGTCGCGGGTCGGCGACGTGCACGAGCCGGACGTCGGTGCGCCGCAGGGCATCCCGCAGCCAGGCGTGGGCGGCGTCGTCGGCCAAGCGACCGGTGAGCGCCCGCCCGTGGACGGTCACGGGGACCGGCTCGCCGTGCGGGGGCTCGACGAGGAGGTCGTCGGCGCCGTCCGCGCGCAGCCGCAGCGCGGCGCCGAGACCGGGGTCGGTGGCCGGGGTGTCGGCCGTCAACGCGAAGAGGGCGTGCTCCTCGCGGGCGGTCAGGCCCTCGCCGTCGGGCGTGACGACCATCCAGCGGCGGTCGTCGCGCAGGCCCCAGGGCTCGACCGCGGCGGCCGGGACGGCGCGGACCGCGGTGCTCTTGACCGGGTGGAGCGCGACCCGTTCCAGCCGGGTGCTCACGCCTGCCGGCTGATGCGTCCGGTGTCGACGTCGTACATGAAGCCGCCGATGAGGGCCCGCTCGCCGATGAGGGGGTGGGAGCGCAGGACGTGGACGTCGTGCTCGAGCGCGGCCTGCTGGTCGGTGACGACGTTGAAGTCGTGCCACGACGCGTCGACCCCGGCCGACTCGCCGACCCGGCGCTGCAGCTCCTCCTCGGTGTTCGAGGCGACGGCGCAACGGGTGTGCGGGACGACGAGGACGCGGTTGACGTTGAGCAGGTGCACCGCGAGGACGATCGCCTCGAGGGCCTGCGGCGTGACGCGCCCGCCGGGGTTGCGGAAGATCTTCGCGTCGCCGGGGTGCAGGCCGAGCATCGCGAGCGGCGCGATCCGGCTGTCCATGCACGTGACGATGGCGATGCCCGCGTGGGCGACGCCGTCGAAGCCGGCGAGGTCGAAGGTCTCGGCGAAGTGCTCGTTGGCGGCAAGCAGGTCGTCGAAGTCGGCGGGCGTGGTGGTGGGCTCGCTCACAGCAGTCCGGTCCTCTTCTCGATGGTGAACGCGACGGGCTTGGTGACGCCGGCGAAGAAGTCCTCGCCCTTGTCGTCGACGACGATGAACGCCGGGAAGTCCTCGACCTCGATCTTCCAGACGGCCTCCATGCCGAGCTCGGGGTACTCGAGCACCTCGACGCTGCGGATGCAGTCCTGGGCGAGGCGCGCGGCCGGGCCGCCGATCGAGCCGAGGTAGAAGCCGCCGTGCGCCTGGCACGCGTCGGTCACCTGCCGGCTGCGGTTGCCCTTGGCGAGCATGACCATCGAGCCGCCCGCGGCCTGGAACTGCTCGACGTAGGAGTCCATCCGGCCGGCGGTCGTCGGGCCGAACGAGCCCGACGGCATCCCCTCGGGGGTCTTGGCCGGGCCGGCGTAGTAGACGGGGTGGTCCTTGAGGTACTGCGGCATCGGCTCGCCGGCGTCGAGGCGCTCCTTGATCTTCGCGTGGGCGATGTCGCGGGCGACGACGAGCGGGCCGGTGAGGCTCAGCCGGGTCTTGACGGGGTACTTCGTCAGCTCGGCGAGGATCTCGTCCATCGGCCGGTTGAGGTCGATCGGCACGACCGCGCCGGCCCCGGTGCCGCTGACGCCCTCGGCGTCCTCGAGGCCCTCGTGGGTCGTGTCGGGGAGGAAGCGGGCGGGGTCGGTCTCGAGCTGCTCGATGAAGACGCCCTCGGGGGTGATCTTGCCGAGGACCTGGCGGTCGGCCGAGCACGAGACGGCGATGGCGACGGGGAGGCTGGCGCCGTGGCGGGGGAGCCGGACGACGCGCACGTCGTGGCAGAAGTACTTGCCGCCGAACTGCGCGCCGATGCCGAACTGCCGGGTCAGCTCGAGCACGCGCTCCTCGAGCTCGGTGTCGCGGAAGCCGTGGCCGGTGGCGGGGTCGCCCTGCTTGGGCAGCTGGTCGAGGTACTTCGCGCTGGCGTACTTGGCTGTCTTGAGGGCGAACTCGGCGCTCGTGCCGCCGATGACGATGGCCAGGTGGTACGGCGGGCAGGCGGCGGTGCCGAGGCCGCGGAGCTTCTCGTCGAGGAAGCGCATCATCGCGTCCGGGTTGAGGATCGCCTTCGTCTCCTGGAAGAGGAAGGACTTGTTGGCGCTGCCGCCGCCCTTGGCCATGAAGAGGAACTTGTACGTCGTCTCGTGGCCGGGCGCGGTGTCGGCGTAGA
Organism: Phycicoccus sp. DTK01; assembly: GCF_017312765.1. Taxonomy (NCBI): domain Bacteria; kingdom Bacillati; phylum Actinomycetota; class Actinomycetes; order Micrococcales; family Intrasporangiaceae; genus Phycicoccus; species Phycicoccus sp. DTK01. The sequence continues at coordinate 15,943 of NZ_BOPU01000012.1, forward strand.
GCTCGACCTGGGCCGGCAGGTTGGAGCCGGTGTTCTTCTCCTCCCAGGTCGTGACCGGGGCCATCTGGCTGTAGCGCAGGTTGAGGCGCGTGTAGGCGTCGTAGACACCGCGGCTCACGGCGGCCTCGTCGGTGCCCTCGGTGAGCACGTGCTGCCCGCGCTTGCCCATGACGATGGCCGTGCCGGTGTCCTGGCACATCGGCAGCACGCCTCCGGCGGCGATGTTCGCGTTCTTCAGCAGGTCGAGCGCCACGAACTTGTCGTTGTTGCTCGCCTCGGGGTCGTCGAGGATGTTCGCCAGCTGCTGGAGGTGCGCGGGGCGCAGGTAGTGGGCGATGTCGTGCATCGCGGTCTCGGTCAGCAGGCGCAGCGCCTCGGGGGCGACCTGGAGGAAGCGCCGGCCGCCCGGGCCGTCGACGGTCTCGACGCCGTCGGTCGTCAGCAGCCGGTACGGGGTCTCGTCGGCCCCGACGGGCAGCAGGTCCTCGTAGGCGAAGTCGGTCATCGGATCTCCTCCCGGGTGGGGGCGTAGGCGCCGGCGTGGCGGACGGTGACCCCGCTCGTGGCGAGGGCGCGCTCGACGGCGGGGTCGACGTCGGCGAGGGTGGCGCGGGCGAGGCGCTCGCGGGCGTCGGGGCTGCCGAGCAGCCCCGTGTCGAGGAGACCGGACACGAGGCCGGCCATGAAGGAGTCGCCGGCGCCGACGGTGTCGACGACGTCCTTGATGCGGGCCGGCGCGCGACCCTCCTCGCCGGACGCGGCGCGCCAGACGACGCCGTCACCGCCGAGGGTCACGACCGTCAGCGACGCGCCGAGGTCGGCCCACCGGGCCATGACGGCGGAGGGGGAGTCGCCCGGGTAGAGCCACTCGAGGTCGTCCTCGGAGCACTTGACGACGTCGGAGAGGCCGACGAGGTGCTCGACCCGGGGGCGGACGTCGGCGACGTCGCCCATGATCGTCGGGCGCACGTTGGGGTCGTACGAGACGGTGCCCTGGGCGCCTGCCCGGCGCATCGCGTCCTCGACCTCGGCGTCGCCCGGCGTGAGGGTCGTGGCGATCGACCCGGTGTGCAGGTGGCCGGTGCCGTCGGGCAGCTGCACCGGCGGGAGGTCCCAGTGCAGGTCGAAGACGTACGAGGCCGCGCCGTGCTCGTCGATGGTCGCGAGGGCGGTGGAGGTCGGGTGGTGCGGGCTGCGGCTGCCGGGCAGCAGGTGCGCGCCGCTGGCCTCCACGTGCTCGGCGCAGCGGGCGCCGCGGGCGTCCTCGCCGACGAGGCACGCGACGTGGGTGTCGTGGCCCAGCCGGGCGAGACCCACCGCGACGTTCGCGGGCGAGCCGCCGACGTGCTCGGCCGACCGCCCGTCGGGGTAGCTGACGATGTCGACGAGGAGCTCGCCGACGACGACGACCGGCGGCGCGGAGGCGCTCACGGCATCCCAACCTCTCTGGCGGCTGCTGACGGGCCCGCCCGTGGCCGGCACGGTCGAGGGCGGCGTGTCGAACCCTATCGTCGGCACCGATTGGGCGTCTGCGCCGCCCGTCGGCGACGATGGGGGAGTGAGCACCCCGACCGCCCCGAAGAGCCGCTACTCGATGGGGTCGACGAAGAACCTCGTCCTGTCGCTGCTCGCGGTGCTGGGGATGGTGCTCGTGCTGGTCTTCATGGTGCCGCGGGTCGACCGGGTCGGGGGGCCCGTCGTCGACGTCGCGACGAAGGCGCAGGAGATCCGGACGTCCTCGGGCTGGCCGATCGTCGAGCCGGAGGGGCTGCCGAGCGGCTGGTCGCCGACCTCGGTCCGGTACGTGCCGGTGACCGACGGCTTCCGGACCTGGCACGTCGGCTACCAGACGCCGTCCGGCACGTTCGTCGCCGTCGAACAGACGAAGGACCCCAGCCGCGGGTGGATCTCGGCGCAGACCAACCGGGCCCCGCGCGAGGGGACGGTCGAGGTGGCAGGGCGCACGTGGGAGAAGTTCGTCCGCGACAACAAGGTGCAGAACAGCCTGCTGTACGTCCCGCCGACCGGGTCGGGGGAGCTCGCGACGCTCATCACGGGCACCGCGACCTTCGAGGACATGGAGACGTACATCGAGTCGCTCCAGCCGGTGCGCTGACGCAGCCGGCGCGGGTCGAGGTCCGCGCTCACGCAGGTGCCCGCGCGCGGAAGGGCCCGGGCCTGGTGTGCACGTCCGGCCGCTGTCGTTCGCTCCTGTCCATGACGCAGACAGGATGAGCGGTCAGGCGCGACCGTTCGTCCCGGTTGCTCCGCCATCGGGAGCGAACGACAGTATCGGTCCGAAGGGTGTGCTGACGGGGGCCGGCCGCCTCGACCGGGCAGGCCTGCCGACACGGCATGCCCGAGCGATGAGTTCGCGGTGGCGGGGTGGTCCATCCGTGCGACAGCATCCACGTCACCCGCACGACCACCGGAGGACCCCATGACCCGCCTCGTCACCGCCCACCTCTTCCACGCCGTCAACGGCGTCGTCGAGTCCCCCGACCAGTGGCAGTTCGGCCACTTCGGCCCCGAGGAGGGCGAGATGATGGGCCGCACCCTGGCGAACGTCACCGACGTCGTCATCGGCCGCAAGCTCTGGCAGGAGTGGTCCGAGTTCTGGCCCGCAGCCGCCGAGGGCGACCCCTTCGCCGCGTTCGTCAACCCGGTCCGCAAGCACGTCGTCTCGAGCACGCTCGGGGACGACCTCGGCTGGAACAGCACCGGCATCGACGGCGACCCGCTGGAGCACGTCCGCGCCCTGCGCGAGGGCGACGGCGGCGACATCGCGGTCGTCGGCGGCGTCGAGACCGTCCGCTCGCTGTTCCTCGGCGGGGTGGTCGACCGGCTGACGCTCACCACGCACCCGGTCGTCGGTGCCGGGCGGCGGCTCTTCGGTGACGACGTGCCCGTCACGCGCCTCGAGCTGCTCGAGTCCACCGCGACCTCGGCCGGCAACGTCGTCACGACCTACGGTCTGCGCACCGCCGACTGACACGCGTCCCCGGCGTCACCCGAGGCGGAGGGGGCCGGCTCGCGGGCCTCAGTCCTGCGGGCCGGCGACGCGCTGCTCGGCCTGGTCGAGCCAGCGGCCGCAGTGCGCCGCGAGCGCCTCGCCGCGCTCCCACAGCACCATGCTCTCCTCGATGCCGACCTGCCCGCTCTCGAGCCGGGCGACGATGTCGACCAGCTCGTCCCGCGCCTGCTCGTACCCCAGCTCGGCGACGTCGGCGTTCGCGCCGGTGCCGGCGTCGGGGGCGGGGGCGTCCTTCGGCATGCCGCGAGACTACCGACGCCCACCGACCCCCGCCGGTCGAGGGCGCACGGAGTAGCTGAGGCTGACGACCCCGTCGACCACCACGACGAGCGACCAGAGGCGCAGCGTCCCGAGCAGCGCCTCCGTCCGGGCGGCGTCCCCGATGACGAGGATGCCGACGCCGAGCAGCGACGCGCCCACCCCGTACGCGACGAGGTGACGCAGGAAGCCGCGGCGCTCGCGGGCCGCGTGCGCGCGTCCGGCGCGGGGACGAGGGGCCGGGGCGGGGCCGCCCGCGAACCGGTGCGCGAAGCGTTCGTCGGCCCAGCGGACCATCGAGTGCCCGAAGCCCACCGAGACCCCGACGTAGACGGCGGCGAGGGCGTGCGCCGTCGTCGCCGTGGCGCCGCCGCGCAGGTCGAGCACGGTCGCGACGAGCAGCACGAGGTCGACGAGCGGCGCGGCGACGAGGAGCCACCCACCCGCCCTCGGTCGGCGCAGCAGGTAGCGCACGGCGAGCCCCGCGAGCACGAGGACCCAGAACAGGACCTCGCAGGTGACGATGACGGCGACGAGCACGGTGCGTCCCTCCCGATTTGTTGGTACGACCGTACCAAATAGATGGACCCGCCGCCCCGGGCTGCTAGACAGGGTCCGTGCCCAGGGTCGTCGACCAGCAGGCGCGCCGCCAGCTCATCGCGGACGCGCTGCTGGCCGTCGTGCGCCGGGACGGGATCGGTGCGGTGTCCGTCCGGTCCGTGGCGGCGGAGGCAGGCCTGTCCGTCGGCTCGATGCGGCACACGGTGGCGAGCCAGGACGACCTCGTGGCCTTCGCGATGCGCGCCGTCGCCGACCGGGTCGGGGCCCGGGTGGCGGCCCGCGTCGGCGGGTGGGACGCCGCCCACGCCGCGGACCTCGACGACCTCGTCGACCTCTGCGGGGAGGTGCTGCCGCTCGACGACGAGCGGCGCGCCGAGGCCGCGGTCTGGCTCGAGCTCGTCACCCTGGCCCGCACCGCCCCGGGGCTCGCCGAGGTGTCGACGCAGGCGCACCTCGGCATCCGCTCCCTCGTCGACCGGGTCGTCGCCGCCCTGCTGCCGGCAGCCCTCCCCGCCCGCCACGAGGTCGAGGCCGCCGGGTTGCACGCCCTCCTCGACGGCCTCGCGCTGCACGTCGTGCTCCAGCCGGAGGTCACCGACCTCCGGGGCGTGCGTGCGGCCGTCCGGCACCACCTCGCCCATCTGGCCGCCGGCTGAGCGACCCCGGCGCCAGCGGGGTCAGGACCCGAGGACGCGGACCCCGAAGTCCCCACGGGCGACACGGACCCGCAGCAGCTCGTCGGGCGCGAGGTCGGCGGGGTCGGTGACGAGGCCGCCGCCGACCTGCTGCACGACCGCGTACCCGCGGTCCAGCGTCGACTGCGGTGAGAGCGCCCGGGCCTGCGCGCGGAGGTGGTCGACCCGGTCGCGCTGCCGGTGCAGCCCGGCCTCGACCCGGTGCAGCGCGCGGGAGCGCAGCGCCTCGACGACCTCGCGCTGCGAGCGCAGGAACGCCCCCTTGTCGGCGAGGACCGGGCGGCTCGCGAGCTCGGCGAGGCGGCGCCGCTCGTGGTGCAGCCGTCCGCCGACGGCCCGGTGCCCGCGCTCACGGGCGACCTCGAGCCCGCGCCGCTCGGCGACGGCGTCCGGGACGATCGCCTTCGCGGCGTCCGTCGGGGTGGAGGCGCGGTGGTCGGCGACGAGGTCGAGCAGCGGGGTGTCGACGTCGTGCCCGATCGCGCTGACGACCGGGGTGGTCGCGGCGGCGACGGCGCGCAGCATCGTCTCGTTGGAGAACGGCAGGAGGTCCTCGACGCCCCCGCCCCCGCGGGCGATGACGACGACGTCGACCTCGGGGTGGGCGTCGAGCTCGGCGAGGGCGGCGGTCACCTCGGCCACCGCGTTGGTGCCCTGCACCGCGACCTGCCGGATCTCGAACCGTGCGCTCGGCCAGCGGCGCAGCGTGTTCTCGACGACGTCCTTCTCGGCGGCGCTGGCCCGGCCGCAGACGAGGCCGATGCGCCGGGGGAGGAAGGGCAACGGGCGCTTGCGGTCGCGGTCGAACAGGCCCTCCTGCCCGAGGTGGCGCTTGAGGTACTCCAGACGCGCCAGCAGCTCGCCGACGCCGACCGGCCGGATCTGGCGGGCGTCCAGGACGAGGGAGCCGCGCTGGCTCCAGAACGACGGCTTGGCCTGGAGGACGACCCGGGCCCCCTCGCTGAGCGGGCCGGGCATCGCGTCGAGGGCGTTGACGTGGACCGAGCACGAGAGGCTCATGTCGACGTCGGGGTCGCGCAGGGTGAGGAACGCGGTGCGCGCGCCGGGCCGCCGGGTCAGCTGGACGACCTGTCCCTCGACCCAGAGGACCGACATCTTCTCGACGTACTCGCCGATCTTCATCGAGAGCAGGCGGACCGGCCACGGGTTCTCGGCCGTGGTGTCGACCGCCCGCTCGGGCAGGGGTGCGCGCGCCGGGGTGCTCACGGGGGCCACCCTAGGCGGCGGCACCGTCAGCCCGTCCGCCCGCGATGCGGGCCCGGACGAAGGCCCCACCTACGATGGACACATGGCTGAGACGACCAAGCGCGTGCTCCTCGCGGCCCCCCGCGGCTACTGCGCCGGTGTCGACCGGGCCGTCGTCACCGTCGAGAAGGCCCTCGACCTCTACGGCGCCCCCGTCTACGTCCGCAAGGAGATCGTCCACAACAAGCACGTCGTCACGACGCTGCAGCAGCGTGGTGCGATCTTCGTCGACGAGACCGACGAGGTGCCCGAGGGCGCGACCGTGGTCTTCTCGGCGCACGGCGTGGCCCCGGTCGTTCACGAGGAGGCGCGCGCGCTGAGCCTGCGCACCATCGACGCCACCTGCCCGCTCGTCACCAAGGTGCACCGTGAGGCCGTCCGGTTCGCCGACAGCGACTTCGACATCCTCCTCATCGGCCACGAGGGCCACGAGGAGGTCGTCGGCACCGCCGGCGAGGCGCCCGAGCACATCCAGCTCGTCGACGGCCCGGACGACGTCGACAACGTCATCGTCCGCGACCCCGAGAAGGTCGTCTGGCTCAGCCAGACCACGCTCTCGGTCGACGAGACGATGGAGACCGTCCGCCGGCTGCGCGAGCGCTTCCCGAAGCTGCAGGACCCGCCGAGCGACGACATCTGCTACGCGACGCAGAACCGCCAGCTCGCGGTCAAGCAGATGGCCGCCGACTGCGACCTGATGATCGTCGTCGGCTCCCGCAACTCGTCCAACTCGGTGCGCCTCGTCGAGGTCGCGCTCGAGCACGGCACGCGGGCCGGCCACCTCGTCGACTACGCGGACGAGATCGACGAGTCCTGGCTCGGCGGCGTCTCGACCGTCGGCGTGACCTCCGGCGCGTCCGTGCCCGAGATCCTCGTCCGCGGCGTGCTCGACTACCTCGCGGCGCGGGGCTTCGAAGACGTCCGCCCGGTCGTCGCCGCCGAGGAGTCGCTGATGTTCGCGCTGCCGAACGAGATCCGGCGCGACCTCAAGGCCGCCGGCATGTCGGACAAGATGCGCCACGACGGCTCGTTCGCCGAGACCAGCGCCCTGCGCTGACCGGCGGCACGTGGACGCCCGGGTCGAGCTCGCGACGACGAGCGCCGGGCTGGCCCTCGCCGGGCGGCTGCTCGACGCGTTCAACACCGAGTACGACGACCCGTCGCCCGGCCCGGACGCCCTCGCCGCGCGGCTCGCGGAGCTGACCGGCCGCGGCGACACCGAGGTGCTCCTCGCGGGTGAGCTCGGGGTGGCGGTGGTCCGCTACCGCCCGGCGCTCTGGAGCAAACGCGACGAGGCCTACCTCGCCGAGCTCTGGGTGGCGCCGGCCGCCCGCGGCCACGGCCTCGGGCGGGCTCTGCTGCGGGCCGTCCTCGACCGGGCCCGCGCCCGCGGGTGCGACCTGCTCGACCTCGCGACGAGCGCCGACGACGTTGCGGCCCGAGCCCTCTACGAGAGCGAGGGGCTGCACGCCACCGAGGGGCCGGGCGGCCCCACGACGTACCACTACGAGATCGACCTCTGACCCTCCCCGTCGTCGGGGCGCCGCTCGTCGAGCACCAGCTGCGGGCGCGCGTCGGGCTCGGTGACGGCGTCGATGAGCTCCTGCGCGGTGAGCGGCCGAGGGCCGGTGCGGACCGGCTCGAGGACGGACAGCTCGTCGGTGACGACCTCGAGGTCGCGCATCCGCCGGGCGGTGACGAGCACGCGCGACTCGAGCGCCCCGACCATCGCGTTGTACGCCTCGACGCTCGACTGGAGCGAGCGGCCGACCTTGGCCGTGTGCGCGCCGAGCGTGCCGAGCCGGCCGTAGAGCTCGCGGCCGAGGTCGAGCAGCTCACGGGCGCTCTGCGAGAGGGCGTCCTGCTGCCACGTGAACGCCACGGTGCGCAGCAGGGCCATGAGCGAGGCCGGGCCGACGAGCACGACCCGGCAAGCCAGCGCCTTCTCGTGCAGCGCCGGCTGGGCGGCGAGGGCGGCGGCGAGCATCGCGTCGCTCGGGACGAAGCAGACGACCATCTCGGGGCCGTCGCGGAAGGCGGCCCAGTACTCCTTGGCGGCCAGGGTCGCGACGTGGCCCGCGACGGCGTCGGCGTGCCGGCGCAGCAGCGCGGTGCGCTCGTCGTCGGTCAGCTCCTCGGCCTGCGCGTCGAGGAAGTGCGTCATCGGCGCCTTGGCGTCGACGACGAGCGACTTGCCACCGGGGAGGCGCACGACGACGTCGGGGCGGACCTGCCGGTCGTGCGGCCCGAGGACGCCGACCTGCTCCTCGAAGTCGCAGCGCGAGAGCATCCCCGAGGCCTCGAGGACGCGGCGCAGCTGGACCTCGCCCCACGCGCCGCGCACCGACGACGAGCGCAGCGACCCGGCGAGCGAGGCGGTGGCCCGGCCCAGGCCCTGCGTCTCGGCCTCGACCCGGCCGAGCAGCGCCCGCAGCGAGCCGTACTGCTGCGACCGGTCGCGCTCGAGGACACCCACGTGCTCCTCGACGCGCACCAGGGCGTCCTTGAGCGGCGCCAGCAGGGCCGCGGTCTCCATGTCCTCGGCGAGCGAGGTCTCGAGGTCGAGCACCCGCTCGCGCAGCAGGTCGCGCTCGGTCTCGACCCCCGCCACCGCCGCCCGGTGCACGAGCCGCGCGAGCAGCCACGCCACGACCGCGCCGACGACCAGCCCGAGCACGCCCCAAGTCATCCCGTCCATGCGAGGACCATGGCAGAGCCCTCCGACAGGCCCGGCAATCCGCCGCGCGCCGCGAGTCCGAACCTCCACCCGACCCGGTGACCGCCCCGAGAGGACCTCGCATGCCCGTGCTCCACGACTTCTCCGCCACCTCGCTGTCCGGCACGCCGCAGACGCTCGACGACTACGCCGGCCAGGTCGTGCTCGTCGTCAACACCGCGTCGCAGTGCGGCTTCACGCCCCAGTACGACGGCCTCGAGGCGCTCTGGCAGGAGTACAAGGACCGCGGCCTCGTCGTCCTCGGCTTCCCGTGCAACCAGTTCGGCGGCCAGGAGCCGGGCAGCGCCGAGGACATCGGCGAGTTCTGCCGCGTCAACCACGGCGTGACCTTCCCGCTGTTCGACAAGGTCGAGGTCAACGGCGACGACGCCCACCCGCTCTTCCGGTGGCTGCGCCACGAGGCACGCGGCGCCCTCGGCAGCGAGAAGATCAAGTGGAACTTCACGAAGTTCCTCGTCGGGCGCGACGGCACGCCGATCAAGCGGTTCGGCTCCAGCACCAAGCCCGAGAAGCTGCGCGGCGCCATCGAGAAGGCCCTCGCCGCCTGAGCCGTCCTAGGCTCGCGGGCATGCCCGAGAGCGCCGAGGAGTACGCCGCCCGCGTCGTCGCCGCGCAGGACCGCGACGGTCGCCTGCCGGTCGGGGGCCAGGAGGTCCTCGGGTGGGACGTGTTCCCCTTCGAGGTCGACGGCCTCCGGGCCAAGGTCGGGCCCGTCCTCGTCGACGTCGAGCCGCCGCGACGCGGCGAGGATCCGAGCGGTTGCCACTGCCGCGAGGCGGCGATGGAGGGTCCGGCCGCGACCGGCGACTGGGCCGCCGTCTGGGAGGGGATGGGCTGGCGGGTCAAGGTCGCCCCGCCGTCGGGCTCGCCGCTGGTTCTCGTCGCCGAGCCCTTCGAGCACCTCGACGTCGATGCGCTGAGCGACGACCTCGCGGCGGCCCTGGGGCGCCTGCAGGTGGCGCTCGTCGGCGCCGTCGAGGCGCTGCCCTCCGTGGGCCGCTGCCACGTGCTGCGGCTCGGGGACGGTGGCGCCCACGCCCATGTGTGGTTCGTCGCCCGCCCCGCGCGGATGCCGCAGCTGCGCGGGTCGTTCATGGTGGTCTGGGACGACCTGCTCCCGCCGGTCCCGGCAGCGGTGCGGGACGCCAACGCGGCCTTCGTCGTCGAGCGGCTCGTCCGGCGGCTCGGCGGCCGGGCCGTCACCGCGCTCGCGTAGGGTCACGGCATGGCGCGACGCGAGGAGACCGAGGCCGAGCGCCTACGGCGGATCGCCATCCTCAACGCCCGGCTGCCCAAGAAGCGCAACATCGCGCAGGGGCTGCTGCGCAACCCGGCCGGTGAGGTCCTCCTGTGCGAGCTGTCGTACAAGAAGGAGTGGGACCTGCCCGGCGGCGTCGTCGACCCGGGGGAGCCGCCCGCCCTCACCGTCGCCCGCGAGGTCGACGAGGAGCTGGGGCTCGAGGTCGCCGTGGGTGGTCTCGTCGCCGTCAACTGGCTGCCGCCGTGGCGCGGCTGGGACGACGCCCACCTCTTCCTCTTCGACCTCGGCGTCTTCGAGGGCGAGCTCGACCCCGCCCGCTTCCTGCCGCGCGAGATCGCCGGCGCCCACTGGGTCCGGCCCGAGGCCGCGGCCGAGCACGTGGCCCCGTACACCGCGCGGATGCTCGAGGTCGTCGCCGGATGGACCCCCGGCACGACGCTCTACCTCGAGAACAGCGAGCCGGCCGGGGGAGCGGCGTGAACGGCGAGCACCGCCTCGCCCTGATGCTGCTCGGCGGGCTCGTCCTCGTGAGCCTCGGCATCCTCGGCTACATCCTCGTCTCCGCCCTCACCGCCTGAGCGGCGGCTGTCACCGCGTCGCCCTACCGTCGGGTCATGACCCCGTCCGAGCCGGTCCTCGAGTTCCCCGACCGCGACGCTCTCTGGGCGTGGCTCACCGCCCACCACGAGAGCGATCCGGGAGGCTGGGTGCGCCTGGCCCGGGCCCGGTCGGGCCTGCGCAGCGTCACCTTCGAGGAGCTGCTCGAGGCCGGCATCGCCTTCGGGTGGAGCGAGAGCACCCGCCGCCGGTACGACGAGCGGTCCTACCTCCAGCGCTTCACCCCGCGCCGCGGGCGCGGGACGACGTCCGAGCGCAACCGCCGCATCGCGGACCGGCTGGAGGCGCAGGGCCGGATGACGCCGGCCGGGCGCCGGGCCCTGGCGGTCGGGGCGACGCCCGGGGCTCGGTAGACTCCTCGTCCTGTGGCACTCACCATCGGAATCGTCGGTCTCCCCAACGTCGGCAAGTCGACGATGTTCAACGCGCTGACGAAGAACGACGTCCTGGCGGCGAACTACCCGTTCGCGACGATCGACCCCAACGTCGGCGTCGTCCCGCTCCCGGACGCCCGCCTGCAGCGCCTGGCCGAGATCTTCGGCAGCGAGAAGATCCTCCCCGCCACCGTGTCCTTCGTCGACATCGCCGGCATCGTCCGTGGCGCGTCCGAGGGGGAGGGGCTGGGCAACAAGTTCCTCGCCAACATCCGTGAGGCCGACGCCATCTGCCAGGTCGTCCGCGCCTTCGAGGACGGCGACGTCGTGCACGTCGACGGCCAGGTCTCGCCCGAGTCGGACATGGAGACCATCCACACCGAGCTCGTCCTCGCCGACCTCCAGACCCTCGAGAAGGCCGTCGCCCGTCTCGAGAAGGAGGCGCGGATCAAGAAGGAGTCCAAGCCTCTCCTCGAGAACGCGCTGGCGGCCCAGAAGGTGCTCGAGGAGGGCAAGACCCTCTACGCGCACGGGGCCGCCGCCGGCGTCGACCTCGGGATGGCCACCGGCCTCGGGCTGCTGACGACCAAGCCGTTCATCTACGTCTTCAACCTCGACGAGGACCAGCTCGGCGACACCGACCTCCACGCCCGGCTCGCGGCCCTCGTCGCGCCGGCCGAGGCGGTCTTCCTCAACGCCAAGCTCGAGATGGACCTCATGGAGATGTCCCCCGAGGACGCCCGCGAGATGCTCGAGTCCTTCGGCGCCGAGGAGTCCGGCCTGGACCAGCTCGCGCGGGTCGGCTTCCACACCCTCGGCCTGCAGACCTACCTCACGGCCGGTCCCAAGGAGTCGCGCGCCTGGACCATCCGCCAGGGCTGGACCGCGCCGCAGGCGGCCGGGGTCATCCACACCGACTTCCAGCGCGGCTTCATCAAGGCCGAGATCGTCTCGTTCTCCGACCTCGACGAGCTCGGCTCGATGGCCGCCGCGAAGGCCGCCGGCAAGGCGCGCATGGAGGGCAAGGACTACGTCATGCAGGACGGCGACGTCGTGGAGTTCCGCTTCAACGTCTGACCTCCGGCGTCGACGGAGACCCGCGCACCACGCCCGCCGCTGGCCGCGCACCGCCAGGGTGTCCCCCGAGGCGCTGCTCGTGGCGCCGACGTGGGGGTGATCACCCCCTCTCCGACGCCGCGGGGGCAGCCGCGAAGGCCTCCCGCGCGAGATTCTTGACGTTCTCCTGAGGTGCGGGTTGCCTGCGGTTGACCCTTCCCGTGCCCGCCTCCGACCTCCCGGACACCTTCGCCCGGCCGTCGCCGAGGCCGCGTGCAGTCGGCGCAGTGAGGTCGGCGGCACCAAAAACATTGCAGTGCAGGCGTTTCGAGGCCCTGAAGGCATCCCGATGGGTCCGAGACCGTCTCGCAGTGCTCGTCGGATGACGAGTTCCTGACGGCCACCTGAGGGCCGGATGACGACCGTCTGAGCGTCCGGTGACGAGCGGCTGACGGTGGGCTCACGCCTGCGTGACAAATGGCCTCCAGCCCTCGGCAGGGAGGGGTCCGGGGCGGTCACACGGTCCGCGTGGATCGCCGCAGGGGGCGTTCCCGGACAACTGCAGGGGTTGGTCGTGATGCAGGGACACCACCACGTCGACACACAGGGCACGAGCGGTGCGGCGCACCGGTCGGGCCGGCGGCCGTCGGGCCCGCGGGCCGTGCTCCGTCGCCTCGTGACGCTCGTCGGGTCGGTCGCGCTGACGCTGGGGTCGGCGGTCGCCGTCCCGGTGCTCACCGCGGCGCCGGCGCAGGCCGCGTCGACGAACGCGGTGACCCTGCGGGTCACGAGCGCCCGCGACGGGCTGCACCCGCCGAACGACACCGTCCGGGCCGGGGACCCCGTCCCGGGCTACCGATACATGATCAACGTCGACGACACCGGCACCGGTGACCCCGTCGGCGCCCCATCGCCCGGCTCCGGCTGCTCGGCGGACGACGCGGACTACCCGACGAGCTGCACCTGGGCCTCCCTGCACGAGGTGACCGGCGCGCCCATCTACACGCAGGGCACCGACCAGGACTTCGCCGGCGGCGCCTCGCTGGACCTGCCGGACGGCCGTTACGTCGTGAGCGTCCTCGCCGACGGCTTCAAGATCGACGGCGCCCACTTCACCGTCCCGATGACGACCGACGGCACCGGCCCGGGCGTCGTCGACGTGACCGTCCAGCCCGACCCGCTCGTCGACTCGACGCTGCGGGCGTTCGTCTACCGCGACGAGGGCTCGACGAACGGGGCGATCGACAACGGCGAGGACGGCCTCGCGGGCTTCCAGGGCCACATCAACGACATCCTCGGCGAGGTCACGACCGACGTGTACGGCAACCCGCTGTGCACGACGTACAAGAACGAGGACGCGAACCACCAGATCCCGTGGGACGCCGCGTCGCGCGACGCCGACGGCGCGCCCATCGTCGCCACGGTCGGCGGCAAGTGCTTCAGCGACAGCACCGGCATGCTCGTCATCCCGCACCTCGGCACCAACCGGTACACGACGTGGATCAGCCCGCCGGACGGGCAGGACTGGATCCAGACGACGACGCTCGAGGGCAACCACGACTGGGACACCTGGCTGATGGAGGGGGCCACCGGCTTCGACACCGAGTTCACCCTCGCCGGCGAGCCGGTGCCGACCCCGCAGTTCGGGTTCGTGCAGCCGAAGAACCTCCTGGGCACCTCGGCCGCCGGCTCGGTGACCGGCACGATGGTCGCGGTCAAGCAGTACTACCCGCCGCGCGGCGGCAGCTTCAACCAGTACTGGGGGAGCGTCGGCAGCAAGCTCGACAAGCCCATCGCGGACGGCGTCCTCTCGCTGAACGACCTCGACAGCGGCGACCGTGCCGTCTGGGTGGGTCGCGCCGCGAGCAACGGCACCTTCACGATCCCGCACGTGCCGGACGGCAACTACATGCTGACCTGGTGGGACGAGGCGCAGGACTACATCCTCCAGCTGACCAACGTCACGGTGACCAACGGCGAGGCGGTCGACCTCAAGCAGCTGCCGCTCAACGGCTGGTGGACGCCGATCAAGGGTCACGTCTTCCTCGACGCCAACAACAACGGCAAGCGCGACGCGGGTGAGCAGGGCGTCGCCCAGTTCCCGCTGACGCTGCGCAAGAAGGACAACTCGCTGATGGACCGCGGCTCGACCGCCGCCTCCACCGACACCACCGGCTACTACGAGTTCCCGAGCGGCTACCCGCTCGCCGAGTGGCTCGTCCTCGAGGCGTACTCCGACAGCTTCTACACGACGGGTGTCACCTACCAGGCCGACAACCAGCCGACCCCGACGACCGTCAAGGGCTCCGGCGTCGACGTCAGCGTGCTGCCGATCATCGGGCTCGGCGGCACCGTCGACTGGGGCGTCCAGAAGTACGACGCGACCGGGCGCACCAGCCGCCCGCGCAACGGCGGCATCGTCGGCTCGGTCTCGTACGACACGACCCGCAACGAGCTCGACCCGCAGTACGCCGCGACCGAGGACTGGCAGCCGGGGATCCCCGACGTGCCCGTCAAGCTCTACGCCCCGGTCCGGTGCGGCACGAACGCCGGCGCGCCCTGCGACGCGAGCGACACCTACGAGCTCGCGGGCGACGGCTCCTACAAGAAGGGCAGGCTCCTCAACTCCTACGTCTCCGAGCACTGGAGCCGGCCGACCGGGTGCACCGCCCGGGACGCCGACGGCACCCCCTACACCCACGGCACGGACGAGAACGTCACGGCGCACGACCAGGACACGACCGGCGAGTGCGTCTCGGCCCTCGTCCAGGGCTTCCAGGTCGGTGCCTACGGCGCAGACCAGGGCACGGCCGACGCGAGCTTCGGCGCCTCCGTCGACGGCAACTACGGCTTCGGGGACGCGTGCACCGGCACCCTCACGGACACCGACCCGGCCAACCCGTCCTGCAGCAGCACCTTCGCGCCGCTCGCCGCCGGTGACTACCTCGTCTCCGTCGAGGTGCCCAAGGACGCCCGCGGCCGTCCGATGTACGACGTGACCTCGGAGGAGGACATCAACATCGGCCGCGGTGACCAGGTGGTCCCGCAGGTCCCGCCGTCGGCGTGCGTCGGTGCGCTGCACACGGTCGACGTCAAGGACGTCGCGAACGACGGGTACGCCGCGAAGTCCGGTGCCGCCGACGGCCTCCCGGCCGGCGTCACCGTCCCCGCGTCGAGCGCCGTCGACAACGCGACCTTCGTCGACATCGGTGGCTCGCCCTACGAGGGCATGGTCCGACCGCGCTGCGACACCAAGCTCGTCAGCCTCAACAACGGCAAGTCCATCGTGCCGATGTTCCACCTGTTCACCGACGTCCCGGTGCCGTCGCGGATGCGCGGCATCGTCGTCGACGACCTCAACTACTCGACGGACAAGCGCACGGTCCTCTTCGGCGACAAGGCCGGGGTGGCGAACGCGCCGGTCGGCATCTACGACTTCGCCGGTGACCTCAAGTACACGGCGCACTCGGACTACAACGGCTTCTACGACGTCCTCATGCCGTCGACCGACCACATCAGCTGCCCGACGCCCTCCGGTGTCTGCCAGGGGATGTACCGCTTCGTCGGCAACGACCCCGGTGTCCCGGGCGCCCTGAACGCCGACTACAACCCGCGCTTCCGGACCATCGCCACCGAGTTCGAGGCGACCCCCGGCGTGACGATCCCGACCGACCTCGCGCCGACCCAGGTCGGGGTCAGCCTCGGCACGCCCGGCACGAGCCCGACCACGGTCAAGTGCATGGTCAACCCGGTCCGGCCGCAGCTGTTCTCGGTCGACAAGCCGGTCCTCACCCCGACGGACACGACGACGGCCCAGCGGCGGGTCACTCTCCGCGGCACCGGCTTCGGGGCCACCCGAGGGACCGGTTCGGTCCGGCTCGGCAGCACCGCCCTCACCGTGGCGAGCTGGAGCGACACGACGATCCAGGTCGACGTGCCCGCCGCTGGGCCCGGCACCGGGCAGGTCCCCGGCGGAGCCCTCCAGCTGACCGTCACCGCCGGCAACGGGCTGAGCTCCGTCACCGGCCTGACCTTCCAGCTGCTCGGCGCCGTCACGACGACGAGCTCCTACCTGCCGACGGTCTACCGCGTCGGCCCGGGTGTCGCCGTCGCGAAGTACGACCCGACCAAGACGGCCAGCCAGACCGGCACGGCCGGTGTGCCGCACGCCATCCAGAACGCCGTCGACGACGCCGTGCGAGCCGGGGGCAACGCGGTCGTGGTGGTGTTCCCGAACACGCCGACGAGCACCAACCCGCGCGGCGCCTACTACGAGAACCTCGTCGTCAACGGGCCCGTCAAGCTCCAGGGCGTCGGCGCCGGCGGGTTCCAGGGCAGCGGCACCTCGAGCACCTGGGTGCCGGGGTCGGTCGTCGACGGCAGCGCGTTCGGTGGTGTTACCGACCTCGCGACGGACTGGTTCACCAAGGTCGGCTCGCTCGACTGGTCGGGCAACCAGACCGTCAGCGACGGGGCGGTCGTCTACCTCCTCGGGTCCGAGGGCGACTCGTCGACCGTGCGGACCTACCCGCTCGGTGCGACCTTCAAGCCGGCCGTCGACGGGTTCGACCTGCGCGGCGGCGACCAGATGGGCTTCCCCGGCAACATCAACGACCTCACCGGCCAGGCCACCGGCCTGCCGCCGAACATCACGACGCAGGGTGGCGCGATCTTCGCCAACGCCTTCGTCCGTGAGCTGCAGGTGACGAACAACGTCGTCGAGAACAACGGCGGCGGCTACGGCACCATCCGCGTCGGCACCCCCGACCTCACCGGGGCCGACGAGAGCCAGCACAACGAGAACCTGCGGATCGCGAACAACCGGATCGTCCAGAACGCCGGCACCAACTACGCCGGGGCGATCGGCCTCTTCGCGGGCTCGGACGGGTACGAGGTGTCCGGCAACGACATCTGCGGCAACTTCTCGCTCGAGTACGGCGCGGGCGTCACCCACCTCGGGTTCAGCCCGAACGGACGGATCCACCACAACCGGATCACGCTCAACAACTCGAACGACGAGGGCGCCGGGATCATGGTGGCCGGCGCGCTGCCGGCCGACCCGACGACGCTGTCGCACGGCGCCGGCGCGGTCGAGATCGCCGCCAACGAGATCCAGGGCAACCTCGCCAACGACGACGGCGGCGGCATCCGCTTCCTCATGGCGGGCAACTACCCGATGTCGGTGCACGACAACGTCATCACGAGCAACGTCTCGACCCACGAGGGAGCCGGCATCGCCATCGACGACGCCCCCGACGTCCGCATCGTCAACAACACGATCATGGACAACATCACGACCGCCACGGCCGTGACCTCCGACGGGATGCCGGCCCCCGCCGGCATCGCGACCGGGCAGAACAGCGACCAGCTGCAGGCCACGCTGCCCCCGGGCTCGCCGACCTCCAGCAACCCCGTCCTGCTCGACAACGTCCTGTGGGACAACCGCGCCGGCACCCGGGCGGGCACCACCGTCACGGGCATCGGCCTGGGTGGGGCGAGCGACGTCGAGACGTGGGACCTGGGTTCGCTCGACCCGACGATCTCGCTCGCGCCGGTGGGCTCGGTCCTCCAGCAGGACCCCACCGCCCACCCGTACACCGACGCACCCTCGAACAAGCACGCCGACCCGCAGGTCGTCCGGACGTGGCCGGTGTCGGTCTCCTTCGCCACCTGGCGGCAGAACCCGGCCTTCGTCGACGCGAACATCGCCGTCGTCGAGGTCCCCGCCGACCTCATGGGTGACTACCACCTCGTCGGCTGCGGGACGGGCCAGTCGCCGGCCTGCGACATCGGCCTGGCGTCCCTCGGCACGGCCACCGTGGCGAGCGTCGACATCGACGGCGACGCCCGCCCGGCGACGACGGGGAACCCCGCCGACGCGGGTGCGGACGAGGTGCCCCGCGTGGCCCCGCCGCCGCCCCCGCCGCCCGTGTTCGACTTCTCGATCACCGGCTCCGGCACGATCCCGGGCGTCAGCGGCACGGCCGACGCCTCGGACATCCACCACTACGACGGCGCGACGAACGCCTACTCGCGGCTGGTCGACGTGCAGGCGACGCCACGGCCCGGCCTGCCGGCCAACGCGCTCGTCGACGGCCTGGCCGTCGTGGACGCCACGCACTACTACGTGTCCTTCGCGAACGACATCTTCGTGCCGGGCGTCGGGACGGTGCAGGACGAGGACGTCGCGTACTACAACGCGGGGACGTGGTCGGTCTGGTTCGACGGCACCTCCCGCGGGCTCACCTCCGCCAACCTCGACATCGACGCCATCTCGATCAAGGGCGGTGTCCTGTACTTCTCGACGACGGGCAACAGCAACCCGCGCGGTGTCACCGGGACGGCCGACGACGCCGACGTCTACAGCTGGAACGGGACGTCGTTCGCCCGGGTCTGGGACGCCACGACGAAGGGGGTCCCGGCCACCGCGCGGGTGGACGGGGCGGTCTTCGACTCGCCGACCCACGCCTGGTTCTCCTTCGCCGACAACGTGACCCTGCCCGGCGTGGGGACCGTCCAGGACGAGGACCTCCTCGAGTACACCAACGGCACCTGGAAGGTCTGGTTCGACGGCACCTCGCACGGCCTGACGACCGCCGGGCTCGACATCGACGCCTTCTCGCTCGCGGGCACCACCACCACGTCGGCCGCGGCCCTCCGCGCACTCACCACCACCAAGGGGACGACCCGATGACCAGCACCGAACCACAGCGGGGCGCCGCACCGACCTCCGTCGCCCTCGACGGGCCACCGCGGGTGAGTCGCCGCCGGGCCCTGGGCCTCGCGGGGAGCGCCGTCGCCGTCGCCGGCGTCGGCACCTGGGCCGGGCGCGTCCTCGCCCCGGAGCAGGTGGCCTCGGCCGCCGACGCGCCGGCGAACCTCTACCTCGCCGGCACCGACGGGTGGATCCACCTGCCCCCGACCCCGGCCATCCCGCCCTACCACCCGGACCCCATCGGGGCGACGGTCGCGCCGGGGATGACGACCTACGTCTTCGGGTTCCGCAACGTGACGGGCATGACCGACGTCCAGCGGCTGGGGCAGAAGTACCACGCCCAGCACTCCGCGCCGCTGTTCTGGGTCGACGAGTACGACGGCGACCCGGCCCACGAGTTCCGGGTGCGGCTGACCAACCTCGGTCTCGAGCTGCGGCCCGACCTGTTCGACGCGCACACGCTGCACTGGCACGGGTTCCGCAACGTCATCCCGTTCTTCGACGGCGAACCGAGCGGGTCGGTGTCGGTCCGCGCGGGGGGTGAGTTCACCTACGTCTACCGTCCCCGAGACCCCGGCACCTACATGTTCCACTGCCACGTCGAGGACGTCGAGCACGTCCACATGGGCATGACCGGCATGGTCTTCGTGCGGCCGAGGCAGAACGGGCAGACCAAGACCCACGACGGTCGCCAGTACTCGAGGTTCCTCTACAACGACGGCGACGGCAGCACCGGCTACGACCGCGAGTTCTCGATGTTCCTCTCCGAGGTGTGGGCCGAGGCGCACTGGGCCGACGCGCACATCCAGCTGCCGGAGTGGAGCGACTACCGCGCCGACTTCGCCCTCCTCAACGGGCGCGTCCACCCGGACACGCTCGAGCCGAACGGACCCGGCGTCAACGCCTTCGACGTCGAGGAGGGGCGGACGTTCGACGCCGACGGCGACCTCATCGCGCCCCCCGGCCGGCCGGACCTCAGGTACCAGCCCATCTCCTCACTGGTGACCTGCGTCGAGGGGGAGCGGGTGGCCCTGCGCTTCGCCAACCTCGGCTTCCGCGAGTCCGCGATGACCATCGCCGGCCTGCGGATGCGGGTCGTCGGCCGCGACGCCACCCCGATGCGAGGGCGCACGGGGGCCGACACCTCGTACGAGACCGACACGCTGAACATCGGTCCCGGCGAGAGCTACGACGTCATCGTCACCGCCCCGCCGAAGACGGGGTCGGGCGAGTACGACACCTACCTGCTCTACAACCGGTCGTTCACCCGCTCCGACAACCTCGCCCCCGGCGGGCTCGGCGGCCAGGCGACAGAGATCAGGGTCTACGCCGACGGCCCCGGAGCGCCTGCGGCACAGTCCTTCCCGAACGACTGGGGGTTCACGGCATGAGCACCGACCCACGCGCCGTCCGACGCGTCCTGCGCCGCGGTGCGGTCCTCGCCACGGGCGTGCTGGTCGCCGTCGCCGGGGCCGTCGCCCCCGGTGCGTCGTCGGCCGGGGCGGCCGCGCCGCCGCGCAACGGCATCGTCTGCACGACCGGTGGACCCGGCGCCGCCGACCACCACCCGGTCTTCGACCTGACGACCCGCACCGGCTACATCGACCTGCCCGACGGCAACACCGCCTACATGTGGGGCTACTCGAGCGGCTTCGACGACTTCCAGCACCCCGGGCCGGTCCTCTGCGTCACCGAGGGCGACGTCGTGACGGTCATCCTCCACAACACCCTCGACGTCCCCGCGTCGGTCGTGTTCCCCGGCCAGGACGACGTCCTCGCCGACGGGGTGCCCTCGCAGCCGCAGACCGGGTCGGGGGGCTTCATGACGAGCCTCGCGCAGCCGGCTGCCGCGCAGACCGGCACCGTGACGTACAGCTTCACCGCGGGCCACGCGGGGACCTTCCTCTACGAGTCCGGGACCGACCCCGAGACCCAGGTCCGGATGGGCCTGTTCGGCGCGCTCATCGTGCGCCCGTCGATGGGCGCCGACTACGCGTACGACTACGCGGACACGCAGTTCGAGCCCACCGAGGAGTTCATGGTCCTCCTGTCGGAGATCGACCCGTACCAGCACGCGGCGGTCGAGCAGGGCAAGCCCTTCGACCTCACCCGCTACAAGGCCCGGTACTGGCTGATCAACGGCCGGGGCTACCCCGACAGCATCGCCGACAACTTCGCGTCGTGGCTGCCCTCGCAGCCCTACGGGTCGCTCGCCACGGTCAAGCCGTACGACCCGGTGACCCACCCCCGGTCGGGGATGGCGCGCTACCTCAGCGTCGGCAGCGAGGACTACCCCTTCCACCCGCACGGCAACAACGGGCTCGTCGTCGGCCGCGACGGCCGGCCGGCCCGCGCGCTGTCCAGCGGCCAGGAGGACCTCTCGATGGAGAAGTTCGCCGTCAACATCGGTCCCGGACAGACGTGGGACGTGCTCTTCCGGTGGAAGGACGCCGAGGACTACAGCGTGGCCAACCCGGTGACGGTCACCGTCCCGAGCCTGGCCAACCAGGTCGTCGGCACGTTCTACAGCGGGAGCCCGTACCTCGGGAACACCCACGACCTGCCACCGGGCGTCCAGACGCTCAACCAGTGCGGCGAGTTCTACATCATCTCGCACAACCACGCCCTGTTCCAGATCACCTCCTGGGGCGTCAACATGACCGGCCCGATCACGTACATGCGGATCGAGCCCCCGAACAACACCTGCCCGTGAGAGAGGGGACGACGATGACGAAGCACCTGCGCACGGCCGCTCTCTCGACGCTCGGCGGCGGGGCCCTGGTCGCCCTCGGCCTGCTGTTCGGGCCGGTCGGGTCGGCCAGCGCCGCCGACGTGGACATCCACCTGGAGGCGACGACCGGCACGACGAGCCTGCCCGGCAAGAGCGGACCGACGAGCGTCCCTGTCTGGGGCTACTGCGTGCGCCCCGACGCGGCCACGCCCTGCGGCCCGCTCGAGCGGCCCGGAGGACCCACCCTCACGGTTGACGAGGGCGACCACGTGACGATCACCCTCCACGACGGGCTGCCCGAGCGGACCTCGCTGCTGCTCGGCGGGCAGCAGATGGCCCCCGACACGGAGGGTGCCGCGGCCGGTGGCGAGCACACGTACTCGTTCACCGCCTCGCGCCCCGGCACGTACCTCTACCAGGCGGGTCCCACGGGCAACTTCCAGCACCAGGTCGCGATGGGCCTCTACGGCGCGCTCGTCGTCCGCCCGGCCACGAGCGGCCGTGCCTACGACGACGCGGCCTCGGCCTACGACGCCGAGCAGGTGCTCGTCGTCGGGGAGATCGACCCCGCGCTCAACACCGCGAACGACCCGGCGGCGTTCGACATGCGCAGGTTCGTCGCACGCTACGAGCTCGTCAACGGCCGGGTGCACCCGGACATCCAGCCGGTGGCCGCGGCCTCCGGGCAGGACGTCCTGCTGCGGTGGGTCAACGCCGGCGTCGGCTACCACTCGATGGCGGTGCTCGGCGCCGACCAGCGCGTTATCGCGTACGACGGCAGTCGTCTGCTCAACGACGGTGGCGCACTGGACATCTCGCGCCGTCTCGTCGCCGACACCTTCGGGCCGGGGCAGACCGCCGACGCGGTCGTCCACGTGCCCGCGACCACCACCGACCGCCGGCTGGCCGTCTACGACGCCGGCCTCGGGCTGCACAACGGCCAGGCGGCGGGCACCGGCGGAGCCGTGACCTTCATCGACGTCGCCGCCTCGGGCGGGCCCGTCGACAACGTCGGTCCGGTGACGACCGGTGTCCGCTGGGACGCCGGGACCCTCACGGCCGAGGTCAGCGACGAGAGCACCGGCGGCAGCGCCGTCGACCTCGTCGAGTACCTCGTCGACACCACGGTCGGCTCCGGCACCGCGATGGCCGGCACCCCCGGCACGCCGACGGTGCACGCCACCGCCGACTACGCCGTGCCCCCGGGGCCGCACGTCGTCTACGTGCACGGCCGCGACGCCGACGGGGCCTGGGGCCCGTGGAGCTCGGTGCTCGTCCAGGGCAGCGACACCGTCGGGCCGGCGACCACCGGCCTCGAGGTCGCCCCCGACCACACCAACGGCTCGGGCTCGGTCGCCCTCTCCGCGACCGGCAACGACTCGGCGACCGGCAACCACGAGATCGCCGGGGCCGAGTGGTCGCTCGACGGCGGCACCGCGTCCGCGATGACCGTCGAGACCACCGGACCCGTGGCGAGCCTCGTCGCGACGATCCCGGGCAGCGCGCTGAGCGGCCTGCCCGACGGCCTGCACGCGGTCACCGTGCGCTCGCGCGACAGCGCCGGTGCGTGGGGCCCGGTCTCGAGCGTGCAGCTCGCGATCGACCACGCGGCTCCGGTGGCCTCCGACCTGTCTGTGTCGCCGAACCCGAACAACGGCACGCTGGCGATCAACGGGTCGTCCTCGGCCGTCCGCCTCGTCGCGACCCTCACCGACCAGCTGACCGGTGACGGCGTCGGGTTCGACCCGGTCCAGAGCACCGTCGACCGGGCCGAGGCGTTCCTCGACACGGCGGGCGCGAACGGCACCGGCATCCCGATGGAGGCCGCGGACGGTGCCTTCTCGACGAGCACGGAGAACGTCTACCTCGACATCCCGCTCGCCACGGTGCGCCAGATGTCCGCGGGGACGCACAAGCTCTGGGTGCACGGGCACGACGCCGCCGGCAACTGGGCGGAGCCGGTGTCGGTCGACCTCGTCGTCGACAAGACGGCGCCGACCCTCGCGGCCTTCGCCGTCGCCCCGAACCCGACCGCCGGCGCCACGACGGTGACGGTCTCGGGTGGCGCCGGAGCCATCGGTGCCGACCCGTCCGGCTTCTCCCTCGTCGAGGTCTTCGCGGGCACCGACCCCGGGGTCGGTCGGGGAACGGCGCTCGTGCGCAACGCCGACGGCTCGTTCAGCGGGCAGCTGCCCGTCGACCGGCTCCCCGAGGGCGCCACGACGGTCCGGCTGCGGGTCCGGGACGGCGCCGGCAACACGGCGACGCGCTCGGTGGCACTCACGGTGACCCGTCCGCTGTGGTTCGCCACGCTCCAGGCGGTCAACCCGACCGGTGTGCCGGCGCCCGCTCGCACCTCGGACGTCTTCCGGTGGAGCGGCACCGCGGCGAGCAAGGGCTACCAGCTCTCCACGCTCGGGGTGCCGACCAGCGCCAACGTCGACGGCTTCACCCGGGTGGACGCGACGCACTTCTACGTGTCGTTCTCCAACCCGAGCGTGGTCGTCACCGGCCTGGGCACGGTCAACCCGCGCGAGGTCATCTACCGCGACGGCAGCACCTGGAGGCGCTTCTTCAACGGGGCGAACGCGGGCATCCCCGCGACGGCGAACGTCGACGCCATCGACGTCGTCGGCGCCTGGCCCAACCCGACGCTGTACGTCTCGGTGAGCACCTCCGCCGTGCCGGGCGGCGCCGCCACCGGAGGCACCGGCAGCCCGACGGACGTCTACCGCTGGGACGGGACCACCCACTGGACCCGGGTCGTCGACGCCTCCGCGATCGGCATCCCGGACGCCGCGAACACCGACGGCTTCGTCTGGCTCGGCGCGGACGACTGGGCGTTCTCGTTCGCCGCCAACACCACCCGGGTGCCCGGCATCGCCGCGCTCGTCCCCGACGAGGACGTCGTCCGCCGGACGGCCGGCGTGTGGTCGACCTGGTTCGACGGGTCGACGCACGGGCTGGGCGGCGCCAACGTCGACGTCGACGCGTTCGACCTGCCCTGACCCGACCCCGACCCGGGGCGCCGGCCGCGAGAGAGCTCGCGGCCGGCGTCCCGCACCACCAGGAGGACCGATGAGCACCGCCACCGCCCCCGCCCCGCACGTCCCCCCGTCCGCACCGTCGCGCACGCGTCATCGCCTCCTCGTGCTCGCGGCGCTCGTCGTGCTGGCGCTCGCGGCGACGCTCGGCGTCCGCGCGGTGATGGCGCACGCCGACGACGTCCGCTCCGGCACCGAGGCGGTCTCCGCGGAGCAGTTCGCGAGCCGCACCGGAGCGAAGCTCACCCTCCTCGGGGTCACCGGGGGAGGGGGGATGGTCGAGCTGCGCTACCAGGTGACCGACCCCGACAAGGCGAGCCTGCTGCTGCACCAGGAGGACAAGCGCCCGGTGCTCGTCGTCGAGGACACCGGGGCCACCCTCGCGATGGTCTCGCGGCCGCACAACCACAAGGCCGAGCTCAACCTCGGCGGGACGTACTTCTTCCTCATGGCGAACACCCGCAACGCCATCCACGACGGCACGCGGGTGACCATCATCGTCGGCGACGTCAGGCTCGAGCACGTCGTGGCGCAGGCATGACCGAGGTGCGCGGCGGGGGGCGCCGGGGGGCGGTGGCGGCCCTGTTCGCGCTGCTGGCGCTGCTCGTCCTCGCGCCGTCGGCCTCGGCGCACGCGACGCTCGAGCGCTCCGACCCACCGAACGGCGGCATGGTGGCGACCGGTCGCACCGCCCTCACGCTGTGGTTCGGCGAGGACATCGCCCCGGCGGCGAGCAGCTTCACCCTCGAGGGCGCCGAGGGCCGGGTGCCGGTGACCGTGGTGGTCGAGCCCGGTGAGAGGGTCGTCCACCTCACGACGCCCCCGCTGGCCCGCGGCACCTACACCGTCACGTGGGCGGTGGTCGCCGCGGACGGTCACCCCACCCGGGGCACGGTCGTCTTCGGCAGCGGCTTCCGCCCCGACGGGCTCCCGGACGCCGACAGCCCCCTGCCCCCGGTCGTCCCGGTCCTCCTGCGCGGGCTCGACCTCGCCGGCACGCTCGTCGCGCTCGGGGCCCTGCTCGCGCTGCGCCGGGTCGTCCCTGTGCTCGGGGCGCTCGCCGGCCCGACCCGACGGCGCGTCGTCACCGCGGGGGCGCTCGGCGCCACCGTCGCGCTCGTCGCCGCGGTCGCCACCCCGCTCGTCACGACGACGACGCAGACCGGTTCCGCCGTGGGCTCCGACGCCTGGACGAGCGCGCTCGGCGAGGTCCTGACGGAGAGCACCTGGGGCCGCCTCTGGCTGCTGCGCCTGGTGCTGCTGGCCGTCGCCTACGGTGCGCTGTGGCGCGGTCGGTACGCGGTGGCCGGTGGTGGCCTCGTCCTCGCGGTCGCCGTGGACGGATGGGTCGGCCACGCCTCCGCGCTGCCGAGCGGTGTGGTCGTGGCGTGGGCCGCCGCGACGCTGCACGTGGTGGCGGCCGGTGCCTGGGCGGGCGCCCTGCTCGTCCTCGCCCTCACCCTGCGTCCGCTCGGCCGGCTCGAGGGGGACGAGCGGTCGGCGGTCGTGCTCGGCGCGTGGCGGGCCTTCAGCCCGACCGCCGCGGTGTCGTCCGGCGTGCTCCTCGCCACCGGGCTCTACGAGGCCGGAGCCCACGTCGAGACCTGGCCCGCACTGCTCCGCGGGGTCTACGGGCCGGCCGTCGTCGGCAAGGTGCTCGTCGTCACCGTGGCCCTCGGCCTCGCGGCGTGGAACACCGTCATGGTCAACCCCGGCGTCGCGCGCCGGGTCGGAAGGGTTCTCGGCCTCGGGCGCGACTGGTCCGCCCCGGTGCACCGGCTGCGCACCACGGTCCTCGTCGAGGCGCTCGTCCTGCTCGTCGCCGTCGGCCTCGCCGCCCTCATGACGGCCGTCCCGACCGCACGCGAGGTCACGGCGGCCCGCACCGCCGACGCCCCGCAGAGCGCGCGCGCCGACGGGCTGTTCGTCACCGTCGACGCCGTCCCCGTGGCCGGCCGCACCCGTCTCGTCGTCCGGGCGCAGCCCGTCATCCGTCCCGTGGGTGCGCCCGTCACCGGCGTGGAGGTCGCGGTCTCCGAGGGCGTGCTGACGAGCCCCGCCGCCGACCCGACGGACCGGGTCGTGCTCTCCCGCACCGAGCCCGGACGCTGGGAGGCCAGCATCCCCGACCCCGGGCAGCGGGACTGGACCGCCGAGGTCCTCCTGCACCGGGCGGGTGCCCGCACCACGGTCGTCCTCGTCCCCTGGAGCAGCGCCGCGGGATGGCCGGGGCTGCGCGTCGCGGCCGTCACGGCCGCGGTCGTCCTGCTCCTCGTGCTCGCGGCGGGCCTGTGGTGGGCACGTCGGCGACGGACCCACCAGCCGGCTCCCGACGGTGCCGACCGGGCCGTCGTCCCCGTCCTGGAGGAGGTGGGCTCCCGATGAGGCTCTCGCTCGTCGTCTCCGTGGTGGCGGCGGCCACCGCCCTCGCCGCCGCGCCGGCCGCCCCCGCGGCACCGCTCCTCGCCGCGCCGCCGGTCGTGCCCGCGGCGGTCGAGAGGATGCTGGCCGGCGTACCGGACGGTGCGGTCGTTCCCGTGCTGGTCCGCCTGCGAGAGAACGGTCCCGGGCCGTCCGCGCTCGCGGCCGGTCGGACCGAGGGGGCCCGCCGCACCGCCCTGGTGCGCGGGCTGCGCGAGGGCGCGGGCGCCCGCCAGCGAGGCGTCCTCGCGGCGGTCGACGGGCTGGCCCGGCGCGGCGAGGTCCGCTCGCGCACCGCGCTCTGGGTGACGGACGCCGTCGCGGTCACCGCCACGCCGGACGCCGTCCGCGAGCTGGCCGCGCGACCGGACGTCGCGTCCGTCGTCCCCGACCGGATCGTCCTCACCCCCGCGGCGGTCCCCGTCGAGCCGACGATCGACGCCACGGGCGCGCCCGCCGTGTGGGCCGCCGGACGCACCGGCACCGGGGTCGTCGTCGCGTCGCTCGACTCCGGGGTGGACCTCACGAACCCCGACCTCGCGGCGACCTGGCGCGGCGGCAGCAGCTCGTGGTTCGACCCCTACGGCGAGCACCCCGACGCGCCGGTCGACCTGCTGGGCCACGGCACGGCGGTCACCGGGACCATGGTCGGGGGCGAGGACGCGGGGTCCGCGTACGGCATGGCACCCGGCGCCCGCTGGGTGGCGGCACGGGTGTTCGACGACCGCGGCGCCGCGACACTGTCGGCGCTCCACGAGGCCTTCCAGTGGGTCCTCGACCCCGACCACGACCCCTCGACGGACGACGCCCCGGACGTCGTGGACCTCTCGTGGTCGCTCGGCACCGGCCCGGGATGCGACCTCGCCGTGCAGCCCGACCTCGCGGCGCTGCGGGCGGCCGGCATCCTCCCCGTCGCGGCCGCCGGGAACTTCGGCGCAGCGGCGGGCACGAGCGCGAGCCCGGCCAACTACCCCGAGGCGCTCTCGGTCGGTGCCGTCACGACCTCCGGTGCCCTCTGGTCGTTCTCGAGCACCGGGCCCAGCGACTGCGGCGGGCGCACCCGGCCCTTTCCGGACCTCGTGGCGCCGGGGGTCGACGTGCTCTCCGCGGACCTGTACGGCTCCTACCAGGTGGTCGACGGCACCTCCATCGCGGCGCCCCACGTCGCCGGGGCGGCGGCGCTCCTGCTGCAGGGTCGTCCCGCGACGACCCCCGACGCTCTCGCGGCGGCCCTGACGACGACCGCCCGCGACCTCGGCGCGACCGGCCCCGACGACGTCTTCGGTGCCGGGCTGGTCGACGTCGCGGCCGCGGACGCCGCCCTCACCCCGGCCGCGCCGACCGGCGACTTCTCCGTCGTGGTGCGTCCCCGACGGGTGGCGCTCACTCCCGGCGCCACGGCGTCGATCATCGTGCGGGTGACCCCGACCGACGGCTACGACGCGGCGACCTCCCTGTCGCTCAGCGGGATCGACCCGAGCGCGGCCCGGTGGCGGTTCGTGCGGCAGCAGGTGGGTCCCGGGGCCTGGCGCACCCGGCTCCTCCTCCGGGTCCTGCCGTCGGCGACCCGGGGCGTGCACCCGCTGGTCGTCACCGCGACCGGTGGCGGCATCGAGCGGACCGCTCCGCTGACCGTCGTCGTCGTGCGCCGGCGCTGACGGCCGCGGGCGGAGCCGGCGGGCTCAGGCGCGCGGGACGACGAGGGCGACGCGGGCGCCGCCGTCCGCACCGCGCCCCGCGACGAGGTGACCATCCGCCGACCGCGCGATGCCCTGGACGATGCGCAGCCCGAACCCGGTCTGCGAGTAGGCGTCCCGCAGCTGGGCCGAGACGTCGTTCTCGTCGTCCTCGCTCGCGACGTCGTCGCGGTTCACCGTCGTGACGAGGTCGGCGGACATCCCCGGGCCGCTGTCCTCGACCCCGATCTCGACCCGGTCCTCGAACGCCTCGCTGAACAGGCAGATGCGGTCGCCGGGCCCGGTGTAGCGCACCGAGTTCTCGACGAGGGTGTCGAGGGCCGCCCGCAGCCGTTCCGGGTTGACGGGCACCGGCCCCGCCTGTGCCCGCACCACGATCTCGCGGTCGGTGATGACCGCCCAGCGCCGACGCACGTCGTCGAGCAGCTCGGCGTCGTCCGACGGGACGTCGGGCGCCCCGAGGTCGAGCGAGACGGCGCGCACGAGCCGGTCGGCGAGCCGGGTCAGCTGGTCCAGCTCCTCGCGCACCGTCGTGAGGTCCTCGCGGCGGGCGTCGTCCGGCTCGCTCGCCGCGAGGTGGTCGACGTAGCCGCGGGCGATGGTCAGCGGCGTGCGCAGCTCGTGCGAGGTCATCCGGCCCAGGCGCTCGCGCGCCCGCGCCCGGCGCCGGTCGGCCGCGGCGAGGGCCTCGGCGGTCTCGATGGCGTCGTCGCGCCGGCGCACGTGGTAGGTGACGACGGCTGCGAGGACGACGGGGGTGACGACCTCGACGAGCTCGACGGCCGGGAGGTCCCCACGCAGGACGCGGGGCAGCATGATCGCCGCCGCGACGACGGCGAAGGCGCTGACCGACACCACCGTCCGCACGACCGGCCACGAGCCGAAGCCGTAGAGCACGGCGAAGGAGAGGACGACGATCTCGACGGCGGCGAGCTCGACGCTCGGCACGAGGAGGAGGAAGAGCCCGCAGACGACGAGGATGCCCAGCCAGAGCAGGAAGAGGGCGCCGGCGCGGCCCTCCTCACACCTCCGCGACGCAGTACCCCACACCACGGACGGTCTCGATCGTCGACGGGTCCCCGATCTTCGTCCGCAGCCGCGCGACGCACACCTCGAGGACGTTGCTGCCGGGGTCGAAGTCGAAACCCCAGATGTCCTTGAGCAGCTCCTCGCGCGTGCAGACGTCGCCCTCGCGCCGCAGGAGGTAGGCGAGCACCGCGGCCTCCCGCTCGCTGAGGGAGCGTGTGCCCTCCGGCGTGATGAGCACCCGCCGGCGGGTGTCGAGGCTGAGGTCCCCGTGGGTGAGGAAGCGCCCGGACTCGGAGACCGTCCGCGGCACCCCGAGGTGGCGGTTGACGCGGGCGAGGAGCTCGGCGGTGACGAACGGCTTGGTGAGGAAGTCGGTCGCCCCCTCGTTGATCGCCTGGACGCGGGTGCCGACGTCGCCGACCCCCGACAGGACGATGACCGGCGGGGGAGCGTCGATCTGCTGGACGTGCCGCAGGACGGTCAGGCCGTCCATCCCGGGCATGACGAGGTCGAGGAGCACGAGGTCGACGGTGCGGGAGCGGACCGTCTGGCAGGCTTCGGCGCCGTCCGCTGCCGTGAGCGGACGGTGACCGGCTGCGACCAGGGTCCGGCTGAGCAGCGTGCGCAGTCGGACCTCGTCGTCCACGATGAGGATGTCAGCCACGCAGTGCCACCTCTCATGACCACTTGCTGACGCGAGGCTAACCTTCCCATGACCTTCGCGTAAGACATTCGTGATAATCGATCCCCGGTGCTGGCGGCTCGGGGGGCTCGCGGAGCACGCTGGGCCCACTGGGGAGCGACGTCCGGGTGCCCCGCCCGGCCGACGGTCACGGCGACCACCCTGCCTCGGTGGAGCCATCCTCGACGGTCGCCGTGACCGGTTCCACGCGCTCGCTGTGACCCACGAGACTGCGTCACCGGCCGCCGGCGGAGGACGCTGGGGTCATGGCCGAGAACGTGCTCTCGCAGCAGTCGGGCCGGGGTCCCGAGGGACCGGCCCGCCCACCGGTCGTCGCCGCGCTCGACGGCTCCGCCCACGAGGCGGCCGTCCTCGCGTGGGCCGCGGCCTGCGCGGTGCGGCAGGGGGTGCGGCTCGACCTCGTGCACGTCGTCGAGATCGGCCCCGTGCTCGCGCCGTACTCGGTGCTGGCGACCGAGGCGCCGTGGTTCGGCGAACAGCTCGAGGTGGCCGAGCGGGCCCGGCTCGACGGGCTCGCGGCCGTGCTGCGTGAGCGCCACCCGGGCCTCGAGGTCGGTGTCCGCACCCCCGTGGGGTCACCGGCCGGTGTCCTCGTCCACCTCTCGGAGCGCGCCACGGTGGTCGTCGGCGCCTCCACCCACGACCGGCTGGAGCGCCTCGTCCTCGGGTCGACCGCGCTCGCGGTCGTGGCCCACGGGCACGGGACGGTCGTCGTCGTGCCCGAGTCGCTGCCGCCGGTGGAACCGCACCGGGTGGTCGTCGGGGCCGACGGCAGCGACGCCGGGGGTCGCGCCCTCGCCCACGCGG
Organism: Phycicoccus sp. DTK01; assembly: GCF_017312765.1. Classification (NCBI taxonomy): domain Bacteria; kingdom Bacillati; phylum Actinomycetota; class Actinomycetes; order Micrococcales; family Intrasporangiaceae; genus Phycicoccus; species Phycicoccus sp. DTK01. The sequence goes on from NZ_BOPU01000012.1 coordinate 46,950, forward strand.
TGGACGAGGCCGCGTCCGTCGGTGGCGTCGTCACCGCCGTGACGGCCTGGACGGTCGAGGTCGAGGACGGCGTCGTCGTCACCGAGCCCGGGACCGACCGCTGGTCCCGGGTCGAGGAGCGCGTGGGGGCAGCCACCCGCGCGGACCTGGCCGAGGCCGGGGCGGCCCACCCGGACGTCGAGGTGGCCGTCGTCGTCCGCAACGACCGGCCGGCCCGCGCCGTCCTCGACGTGGCCGACGAGGTCGACGCCGACCTCGTCGTCGTCGGGCGGCGGGGCAGGGGCGGCTTCGCCGGGCTCCTCATGGGCGGCGTCAGCCGCACCGTGGTGCAGCGGACGACCCGGCCGGTCGCCGTCGTCCACTGAGTGCGGCGGCGCGGCCGCTCAGCCCATCGCGGCCCGGACCAGCGGCGCGAAGCCGTCGCGGTACCCGGCCCTCGTCGGGTGGTAGATGTCGAGCAGGCCGGTCTTCTTGCCCCAGACGAACGGCGTCGCCGAGCAGACCTCGTGACCGGTGAAGGTGGCGGCGGGGTCGAGGTAGGTGAAGCCCGCGGCCTTCGCCCGGGCGGCGAGGACGCGGTCGAGGTGCGCGGAGACGCCGTCGAGCAGCCCGGCCTCGCGGGTGTTCACGCCGCTCGCCTGGCTGCACGAGACGGCGCCGCCGAAGGGCTTCGGGTAGCCGACGACCATGACCTTCGCGCCGGGGGCGCGGGTGCGGATGTCGGCGTACGTCGCGTCGAGCTTCGCAGGCAGCTCGGCGTCGATGCGGGCGTCGACCTTCGCGACCGTCGAGCGGCAGAGCAGCTCGTCCCAGCTGTTGACGCAGCTGAGGATGAGGTCGACGAACCCGACGTCGTTGCCGCCGATGCTCACCGTCACGAAGTCGGTCGAGGACGACAGGGCCGCGGTCTGGCCGCCCGTCACGTCACCGGTCTCGGCGCCCGAGCACGCCCGGAAGGTCAGGCTCGTGTTCGGGCGGGCCTTCGCGACGAGGGGTGCGTACGCGAGGCTGCTGCGGTAGCAGGAGAGGCTGAGGTCGGGCCAGCCGGTGCCGTTGCCCGCGGCGTAGGAGTCGCCGAGCGCGACGTACTGGTCCGGCTCGGCAGCAGCCGCGGACGGGAGGGCGGTGGCGGCCAGGGCGAGGGGCAGGGCCGCGACGGCGGCGGCGAGCGAGCGCAGGCGGGGACGAACGGGCAACGGGCACTCCTTCGTGCGGTGTCGCGGGCGGCTCGCCGCCCCGGGCCCCTGCAGCGTGGACCCGGTCGGCACCCCTCGCAACCGGAGCGTCGACCCGGCGTCGGGCTCAGGCCACGGCGAAGGGCCAGCCGTCGACGAGCCCGGCCGCGCGGCCCGGCTCGAGGTAGTGCTCGAACCCGAACACGGCCTCGAACACCTCCAACGGCATCGCGAGCATCATGCCCACGTCGCTCGTCTGGCTGGCGTGCGCGCCGAGCGCGGTCCGCTTGCGCTCGAGCTGCGGGCGGACGTCGACCCTCCAGTGCAGCTCGGCCTCGGGCGTGCCCATCGGGTTGCCGTCGTCCATCGGCCGGTCGGGGTCCCAGTCGTCGTCGCGGCCCGCGGCCTTCGCCAGCTCGTACATCCGGCGCATGGCGTCGCGGTTCATCGAGGACTCGAGGACCCGCGGGCGGCGGGCGGCCAGCTCGACGCCCCGGTACAGGACCCGGTGGACCTGGACGTGGTCGGGGTGGCCGTAGCCCCCGTGCCAGTCGTAGCCGACGGCGACGTCGGCGTCCTCCTCGTCGAGGACGTCCGCGAACCGGCGCGCGGCCTCGTCGAGGTCGGCGCCGGTGAACGCGCCCTCGTGGGCGTTCTGCTCCCACCCGGTCATCCCGGAGTCGGCGTAGCCGAGCCACACCACGCGGTGCAGGCCGATGGCCGCGGCGGACGCGGCGAGCTCCGCCCGGCGCCGTTCGACGACCGTCTCGCCCTCGGCGAGGTCGTCGGGCGCGGTGCCGTGGTCGCCGTTGGTCGCGACGACGAGGACGACGCGGTGCCCCTCGTCGACGGCGCGGGCCATCGTGCCGGAGGTCTGCGAGGCCTCGTCGTCGGGGTGGGCGTGGAGGAAGACGATGGTCGACACGCCGCCCATCATGCCGAGGCCCACCGACGTCGTCGGACACCGACCGGCGCGGAAACTCCCCACACGCCCCACCAGTCCCTACGGTGTCGGGTGGTCCGGTCGCCGCCGGACCTCCACCGGGGGTCCCAGGAGGGTCCATGAGCAACGTCCACACCGGGCACGACGGGGAGGGCGGCGCAGGCGCCGTCGACCACGACACCGTGCCGCCCGCGAACAAGAAGCTGCTCGCCGTCGCCGGCGTGCTCCTCGCGCTGCCCGTCGTCGCGCTGCTCTGGGTCGGCAGCTACAGCCGCGTCGAGCCGCGGCTGTGGGGCTTCCCCTTCTTCATCTGGTACCAGTTCCTCTGGGTCTTCCTCTGCTCGGCGCTCACGTACACGGCCTACCGGATCGTGCTGCGCGCCCGCCCGCACCGCCCGATGACCGGCCACGGCGCCGGCGACCGGACGGGGGAGCAGGCGTGAGCGGGGTCGACGGCGTCGCGCTGGCCGTCCTCACCGTCCTCTTCCTCCTCGTCACCGTCATGGGCTTCCTCGCGACCCGCTGGCGGCGACCGACGTCGATGGAGTCCCTCGACGAGTGGGGTCTCGGCGGACGCTCGTTCGGCACGTGGATCACGTGGTTCCTGCTCGGCGGCGACCTCTACACCGCGTACACCTTCGTCGCGGTGCCGGCGGCGATGTTCGCCGCAGGGGCGGTCTCGGGCTTCTTCGCGGTGCCCTACACGATCGTCCTCTACCCGATCATCTTCGTCTTCATGGCGCGCCTGTGGTCGGTCAGCCACCGGCACGGGTACGTGACGACGGCCGACTTCGTGCGCGGACGCTTCGGCTCGCGCGGGCTCTCGCTCGCCGTGGCCGTCACCGGCTTCCTCGCGACGATGCCGTACATCGCGTTGCAGCTCGTCGGCATCCAGGCGGTGCTCGAGGTCGTCGGCCTCGGCGGCGGCAGCAACATCATCGCCAAGGACGCGCCGCTGTTCATCGCCTTCGCGCTGCTCGCGGCCTACACCTACTCGAGCGGCCTGCGTGCGCCGGCCGTCATCGCGTTCGTCAAGGACTTCCTCATCTACCTCGTCATCATCGTGGCGATCGTCTACCTGCCCTCGAAGTTCGGTGGCTGGGACGCGATCTTCTCGGCGGCCGAGCAGAAGATGGCCACGCCCAACCCGACCGACGGCAAGCCGACCGGCGCCTTCGTGCCCGGGGCGCAGGCGCACTGGGCCTACGCGACGCTGGGGCTCGGGTCGGCGCTCGCGCTCTTCATGTACCCGCACTCGGTGACGGCCAGCCTGTCGGCCAAGGACCGCAACACGATCCGCCGCAACGCATCCATCCTGCCGGCGTACTCGTTCGTGCTCGGCCTGCTCGCCCTGCTCGGCTGGGTCGCCATCGCCGCGGGGACCAAGCCGATCGGGCTCGACGGCAAGCCGAACGCGCAGCTGGTCATCCCGCAGCTGTTCGAGGACTCGTTCCCGTCGTGGTTCGCGGGTGTCGCCTTCGCGGCCATCGCCATCGGGGCGCTCGTGCCCGCGGCGATCATGTCCATCGCGGCGGCCAACACCTTCACGCGGAACATCTACAAGGAGTGGCTCAAGCCCGACGCGACGCCGCAGCAGGAGGCCAAGGTCTCCAAGCTCGTGTCGCTGCTCGTCAAGGCGTTCGCGCTCGTCTTCGTCCTCGCGCTCGACAAGCAGAACGCCATCAACTTCCAGCTGCTCGGCGGCATCTGGATCCTCCAGACCTTCCCGGCCGTCGTCCTCGGGCTCTACACCCGCTGGCTGCACCGCTGGGCGCTGACCGCCGGCTGGGCCGTCGGGATGGTCTACGGCACCTGGCAGGCGTGGCAGGTCGCCAACCCGCGCGCGGGCATCAACCACTTCGGTGGCTCGCTCTCGGAGATCCCCTTCATCGGGCAGATGGGCTACATCGCGGTGACGGCGTTCGCGCTCAACCTCGTCGTGGCGGTGCTCGGCACGTTCGTGCTCCGGGCGGCCAAGGCCCCCGAGGGCGAGGACGAGACCATCCGCGGCGACTACTTCGCCGACGCCGGTGACCCGCGGGTCCAGAAGGTGCTCCAGCCGCTGCACCAGGAGACGCCGAACCCCTGACCCGGGACGGCACGGGGGCGGGCGCGGACCGGGAGTCCGCGCCCGCCCCTGCCGTTGGCAGGATGGGGGCATGCAGCCCACCCCGTCGCCCCGGCTCGTCGAGCTCGCCCAGGCGCACGGCGTCGCCACCGAGTACTGGGACTGGCGGGGGCAGCACGTCGTCGTGCCCACGTCGTCGATCGTCGCGGTGCTCGCGGCGCTCGGGGTCGAGGCCTCGGACGACGCCGCGGTCGAGGTCGCGCTCGCCGACCACGCCGACCGGCCGTGGCGGCGCACGCTGCCCCCGACCGTCGTCACCCGCGCCGGGCGCACCGCGCAGGTGCAGGTGCACGTGCCCGCCGGGTCGGGCGTCGGGCTCGTCGTCGAGCTCGAGGACGGGGGACGGGTCGAGGCGGCGCAGGTCGACCGCTGGGTGCCGGACCGCGTCGTCGACGGGGTGCCGCTGGGGGAGGCGACCTTCGAGCTGCCGGCCGACCTCCCGCTCGGGTGGCACCGGCTCGTGGCCGTCGGGGACGCCGAGCCGCTCGAGGCCGCGTCGGCCACCGCGACCCTCGTCGTCACGCCGGAGCGGCTCGAGCTGCCCGAGCCGGTCGCGTCGCGCCGGGTCGTCGGGCTCATGGCCCAGCTCTACCAGGTGCGCTCGGCGACGACCTGGGGCGTCGGCGACCTGCGCGACCTCGCCGGCCTCGCGACGTGGGCCGCCGCCGCGCACGACGCCGACTTCGTCCTCGTCAACCCGCTGCACGCGGCCGAGCCTGTGACGCCGATGGAGGCCTCGCCCTACCTGCCGACGACCCGCCGGTTCGTCAACCCGCTCTACCTCCACGTCGAGGACGTCCCCGAGGTCGCCTCGCTCGACGCGACGGCGCACCGGACCTTCCTCGGGCTCGCCGCGCGGGGGCGGGCGCTCAACGACGGCGACCGCATCGACCGCGACGCCGCGTGGACGGTCAAGCGCGAGGCGCTGCGGCTCGTCTTCGACGCCGGGCGCTCCGGCGCGCGGGCGGACGCCTTCGAGGAGTTCTGCGCCCGCGAGGGGGAGGGGCTGCTGCACTTCGCCACGTGGTGCGCCCTCGCCGACGTCCACGGGCTGCCGTTCACGCAGTGGTCGGCCGACCTCCAGGACCCCGACGGGCCGGGCGTGCGCGCGTTCGCCGCCGCCCACGCCGACGACGTCGACTTCCACCGGTGGATGCAGTGGCTCCTCGAGGAGCAGCTCGCCGGGGCGCAGCGCGAGGCGACGGCGGCCGGGATGACGCTCGGCGTCGTCCACGACCTCGCCGTCGGGGTGCACCCGGTGGGTGCCGACGCGTGGGGCCTCGGGGACGCGCTGGCCCGCGGCGTCACCGTCGGCGCGCCGCCGGACCCGTTCAACCAGCTCGGCCAGAACTGGAGCCAGCCGCCGTGGCGCCCCGACCGGCTCGCGGAGCTCGGGTACGCGCCGTTCCGCGACATGGTGCGGACCGTGCTGCGCGACTCCGGCGGCATCCGGGTCGACCACATCCTCGGGCTGTTCCGCCTCTGGTGGATCCCGGCCGGCGGCTCGCCCGTCGACGGCACCTACGTCTACTACGACCACGAGGCGCTGCTCGGCATCCTCGTCCTCGAGGCGCAGCGCGCGGGCGCCGTCGTCATCGGCGAGGACCTCGGGGTCGTCGCGCCCAACGTCCGCGACGTCCTCCTCGAGCGCGGGCTGCTCGGCACGTCCATCCTGTGGTTCGAGTGGGACGACGACACCGTGCGCCAGCCGGAGTCCTACCGCGACCTGTGCCTCTCGACGGTCACGGTGCACGACCTGCCGCCGACCGCGGGGTACCTGACCCTCGAGCACGTGGCGGTGCGCGAGCGGCTCGGGCTGCTGACCCGGCCGGTCGAGGAGGAGCGCGAGGTCGAGCAGGCAGCCATCGGGCGGGTGCGCGCGGCGCTCGCGGAGCGCGGGCTGCTCGCGGCCGACGCGGACGTCGACGAGACCGTCGTGGCCCTGCACCGCTGGCTGGCCCGCACCCCGAGCCGGATGCTCGCCGTCGCGCTGCCCGACCTCGTCGGTGACCGTCGGGCCATCAACCAGCCGGGGACCAACGACGAGTACCCCAACTGGCGGCTGCCGCTCGCCGGCCCGGACGGCACCCCGGTCGACCTCGACGACATCCGCGAGGCACCCCTCGCCGAGGCCCTCTTCACCGCCCTCCGCACCCCCTGACCCCGTCCGGTCCCGGCTACACCGCAGTAAGTGCTGCTGTGGCGACACTTACTGCGGTGTAGCCCGCGGTGCGGTGCTCGCGCGAAGGGTGCTGAATGCCTCTGCGGTGATGCCGAGTCAGGTCCAGGACTGCGTCGTCACGTGCGAGGCCACGACGGGCGGGCGGGGGCGCAGGCGTGCGGTGCGCCACGTCTGCTCGACGCGCGCGAGCACGAGAGCCGGCGATCGTCGGACCTGCCGGGGGGTGATGCCCACGACCACGACGCCCGCGGCCACGAGGTCGGCGTCCGCGCTGACCGTGGCGTCCCAGGCGTCCCCCTGCGCGTGATGGGTGTGCGAGTGGACCATGATCGCGACGGCGACGTCGTCCAGCCAGGCATCCGGTGTGGTGAGCCGCTTCCCCTCGCTGTCGTGCAGCACCGGGTTCGGCTCCGCCTGCGGCAGCACGGTCGAGGTCGAGAGCAGCTCGAGCAGCTCGTGCTCCGGCTGGGACCACGCACCCGAGCCCGCGGCACGCAGCGCAGCCATGAGTGGGGCGGCGTCCCGGGGGCGCAGGCGGTAGACGGACTCCGCGAGCGCGTCCAGGCTGAGGACCTGCTTCTGCACCGCCTCGATGAACAGCGCCTCCCGGTCGCGTGGTGAACGGCTGTCGGCGGCGGCGTCGACCACGGCCCGGGCGACGGAGCAGGTCCTCAGGCCGTTGAGCTCGAGGGGCACGTCCCCGACGAGGGTGCGCCGGACCGAGGCGTAGCCGGCGCTCCGGCTCCGTCGCGGAGGCGGGACGAGGAGCTCGACGGACTGCCTCTCGGGCATGGAGGTGAGGCCGTGCAGCCTGACCGCCGTCCGGCCGGCGAGCGACGCCTCCGGCCCGGCCCACAGGAGGGCGGCCCGCAGCCGCTGGCGTGGCGTCGGGCGCGCCGTGTCCATCAGGTACACGCGGGGAAGCACGACCCGCCAGTGCCGCCCGGCGTTCCAGCGGATCGTGCTGGGCGTCATCCCCGCCGCCGCGAGCTGCTGGCGGGTGGCGAGCTGGTCCTGCAGGCCAAGGAGTGCTTCGAGCTCCGTCGTCATGCCGGCACCGTCGTCCCCGAGGGGCGCCGGCACCAGAGGTGCCGCGGCATCTGTGGACGGTCTCGCGCGCCGACGCCTCCTGTGGATGGTGCCGACGCCGCCCAGTGCGCGGGCTACACCGCAGTAAGTGCTGCTGTGGCGACACTTACTGCGGTGTAGCCCGCGACGGGGTGCGTGGGGCTCGTCGCGGCGGCCATGCGGGGGTGGGTGGCTCGGGGTCAGGTGAGCTGGGCGAGGAAGCGGCCGGCGAGGGGCTGCCACGCCGTGCGCAGCGCCTCGCGGGCGGCGGTGACCTCGGCGAGGGCCGCGGTCCCGGAGGCGGAGTCGGGCTCGGCGCGCACCCAGTCCGCGAACAACTCCGGGGAGGTCTCGGGGTGGAACTGCACCGACCACGCCCGCAGCCCGAGCCGCAGCGCCTGCGGCCGACCGTCCGGCAGCGTGGCGAGGAGCGTCGCGCCCGGCGGCAGGTCGAGCACGACGTCGTCGTTGTAGTGCACCGCCGGCGCCCCCGCCGAACCCCCGAGCAGCGGGTCGGCCGCGCCCTCGCGGGTCAGCGCGACCGGTGCGACCCCGATGGTCCGACCCGACGGGTTCGGCCCCGCGCGGCCGCCGAGCGCCACGGCGGCGAGCTGGTGGCCGAGGCACACGCCGAGCACCGGCTCGCCGGCGCGGGCGGTGTCGCGCAGCAGCGCCTTGGTCGGGGTGAGCCAGGGGTGCTCGGCGTCGTCGTTCGCGCCCATCGCCCCGCCGAGGACGACGAGCCCGTCGTGGCCGCCGTCGGCGAGGCGCGCGGGCACCGGTTCCCCGAGGTCCCCGCGGACGACCTCGAGCCCGACGCCGAGCGCGGCCCACCACTCGCCGAGCCACGCCGGAGGGGCGTCCGGCTCGTGCTGGACGACGAGGAGCCGCGGCACGGCCTAGCCGACCTGGGTGCCGACGAGCGAGCCGATCGCGTAGGTCAGGGCCATCGCGAGCAGGCCACCGACGACGACGCGGACGGTCGCCCGCTGCGCGTCGGCGTCCCCGAGGCGGGCGCTGACCAGGCCCGTCCCCGCGAGCGCGAGGACGACGGCGAGCACCGTCACCGGCACGCGCCACTCCGTCGGTGGCAGGAGGATGGCGACCAGCGGCAGCAGCGCCCCGACGGTGAAGGCGATCATCGACGCCCACGCGGCGTGCCACGGGTTGGTGAGGTCCTCGGGGTCGATGCCGAGCTCGGCCTCGGCGTGCGCGCCGAGGGCGTCGTGGGCGGTCAGCTCGACGGCGACCTGCTCGGCGAGCGCGGGGGAGAGGCCCTTGCCCTCGTAGATCGCCGCGAGCTCGGCGAGCTCGGCCTCCGGCTCCTCGCGCAGCTCGCGGATCTCCTTGGCGATGAGGGCCTTCTCGCTGTCGCGCTGGGTGCTCACCGAGACGTACTCGCCGACCGCCATGCTCATCGCGCCGGCCGCGAGCCCGGCGAGGCCCGCCGTCAGCACCGGCCCGCGCTCGGCCGTCGCGGCGGCCACGCCGATGACGAGGCCGGCGGTCGAGACGATGCCGTCGTTCGCGCCGAGCACCCCGGCGCGCAGCCAGTTGAGCCGGCTCGAGAACGAGCGGTCGTGGGCCTCGTCGTGGCCCTCGAGCGCGGCGGCGTCGACGCGGTCCGGCGCCTGGTGGTCGGGGGTCACGTCAGTCACGGAAGGTCGCCCCCTCGGCGCGCGCCGCGGTGGAGATGCGGTGGGCCAGCTCGATGTCGAGCTGGGTGAGCCCGCCGGCGTCGTGGGTCGTCAGCAGCCACCGGGTCGTGCGCCAGCGGATGTCGATGTCGGGGTGGTGGTTCATCTGCTCGGCCTCGTCGGCCGCGGCGGCCACCAGCCGGATCGCGGCGGGGAAGTCGGGCGCCTCGATCGAGGCCACGAGGGCGTCATCCTCGCGCACCCACCCGGGCAGGTCGGCGAGCTGGCGGGTGACCTCGTCGTCGGTGAGGAGTCGGCTCATCAAGCCATCATCGGCCACCCGGGGCGCCCACGGCACCTCAGGTGAGCCTCACCGTGCCCGGTGTCAGAAGCCCCCGCCGGACCCGGCCTGGTTGCCGGTCGGGTGGATCTGGGCCTCGGCGACCGACGCCGGGCCGATGGCGTCGCCGTCGTCCTCGCCGCGCCAGTCCTGCGTCGTCGCCGTGGCGGTGACCTCGTGCCGCTGAATCTCGCCGCGGGCGATCTCCTCGGCGAAGTGGCACGCGACCCGGTGCGAGGCGGGAACGCCGTCGACCTCGACGACCCGTAGCTGCGGGCGCTCGTCGTCGCAGCGCGTCTCCTGCCGCCACGGGCAGCGGGTGTGGAAGCGGCAGCCCGACGGCGGGCGCGACGGGGAGGGGAGGTCGCCGACGAGGAGGATCTGCTCGCGCGCGTCCTCGGCCGCCGGGTCGGGCAGCGGCACGGCCGAGAGCAGCGCCCGCGTGTACGGGTGCAGCGGCTGCGCGTAGAGGTCGTCGGCCGACGCCTCCTCGACGAGCCCGCCGAGGTACATGACGCCGATCCGGTCGCTGATGTGCCGGACGACCGCGAGGTCGTGGGCGACGACGAGGTAGGTGAGGTCGAACTCGTCCTGGAGCTCCTCGAGCAGGTTGATGACCTGCGCCTGCACCGACACGTCGAGCGCAGAGACCGGCTCGTCGGCGACGATGAGCTTCGGCTCGACCGCGAGGGCGCGGGCGATGCCGATGCGCTGGCGCTGGCCGCCCGAGAACTCGTGCGGGTACTTCTTGAGGGCCGCCGCGGGCAGGCCGACGGCCGCGAGCAGCTCGCGCAGCCGCTTCGCCGTGGCCTTGGCGTCGGTCGCGAGGCCGTGCGCCTTCATCCCCTCGACGAGGAGCGACTCGACCGACTGCCGGGGGTCGAGGCTGCTCATCGGGTCCTGGAAGACCATCTGGAAGTCCTTGCGCCGCCGGCGCAGTGCGGCGCCCTTGAGCGAGGCGACGTCGGTGCCGTCGACGAGGACGCTGCCCTCGGTCGGCGGCTCGAGGTTGAGGATCGCCTTGCCGAGGGTCGACTTGCCGCAGCCGGACTCGCCGACGAGGCCGTAGGTCTCGCCCTTGCGGATCTGCAGGTCGACCCCGTCGACCGCGTAGACGTGGCCGATCACCTTGTCGAGGATGACGCCGCGCTTGATGGGGAAGTGCACCTTGACCCCGCGGGCGTCGACGAGCAGCTCGCGCTCGTCGGCGGGCGTCTCGGCGGGCGTGGGCTCGGCGGTGGCGGTCATCGGGGTCCTCCGACGGGGTTGAAGCAGCGCAGCGCGCGGCTGCCGGACTCCTCGAGCTCCGGCGTCCGCTGGGTGCAGACGTCGACCGGCTGCGAGCAGCGGGGGGCGAAGGCGCAGGCGCTCGTCCACGGCAGGTTGTCCGACACCGAGCCGGGGATGGGCGTCAGCGGGGCGCGCTCGGCGTCGAGCCGGGGGATCGACGCGAGCAGGCCGTTCGTGTAGGGGTGGCGCGGCTGCCCGAAGAGCTCGTGCCGGCCGCCGCGCTCGACGATCCGGCCGCCGTAGAGGACGTTGACCTCGTCGCAGAGCCCCGCGACGACCCCGAGGTCGTGCGTGATCATGACCAGGGCCGTCCCGGTCTCCTGGACCAGCTCCTTGAGCAGGCTGAGGATCTGCGCCTGGATCGTCACGTCGAGCGCGGTCGTCGGCTCGTCGGCGATGAGCAGCCGCGGCGCGCAGGCCAGGGCCATCGCGATGAGCGCGCGCTGGCGCATCCCGCCCGACATCTGGTGCGGGTAGTCCTTGAGCCGGCGGTCGGGGTCGGGGATGCCGACGCGCTTGAGGAGGTCGCGGGCCAGGGGCGTCGCCGCCTTGCGCGACATCTTGCGGTGGCGCTCGAGGACCTCGGTGACCTGCAGGCCCACGGGCACCACCGGGTTCAGCGACGAGAGCGGGTCCTGGAAGATCATCGCGATGTCGCGACCGCGCCGGTCACGCATCTCGGAGGAGCCGAGGCGCAGCAGGTCGGTGCCGTCGAAGGTCGCGGTGCCCTCGACCCGGTTGCCGCGCCGGGGGAGCAGCCCCATGATCGCGAGCGAGGTGACGGACTTGCCGCAGCCGGACTCGCCGACGAGGCCGACGGTCTGGCCGGGCCGGACGTCGAACGAGACTCCGTCGACGGCGGTGAAGGGCTCCTCGCCCTGCCGCGTGAACGTGACCCTCAGGTCGCGGACGGACAGCAGCGGCTCGTCGCCGTGACGGTTCGTGGACGGGGTGGTCGCCGTGGCGGTCATCGGCGGGTCACCTCCTGCTCTTGGGGTCGAGGGCCTCGCGCAGCGACTCGCCCATGAGGGTGAAGCCGAGGGCGACGACGATGATGCACAGCGCCGGGTACACGGCGAGGTGCGGGTAGTCGTAGATGTAGGTCTGGGCCTTGCCGAGCATCTGGCCCCACTCGGGCTGGCGGTCGTTGGGGTTGCCGAGCCCGAGGAAGCTCAGGGCGGCGGCGTCGATGATCGACGTCGCGAGCACGAGCGTCGACTGGACGATGACCGGGCCGAGCGCGTTGGGCAGCATGTGCCGGAAGACGACGGCCCGCTCGGTGACACCGAGGGCACGGGCGGCGAGCACGTGGTCGCTGTGCCGCTGTGCGAGCATCGACCCGCGCAGCAGGCGCGCGAAGATCGGCACCTGGACGGCCGCCACGGCGATGATGACGGTCAGCTGGCTCGGGCGGGCGGCCAGCGCGGCGATGGAGAAGGCGAGCAGCAGCGAGGGGATCGAGAGCAGGACGTCGACGATGCGCATGACGAGCGCGTCGACCCACCCCCCGAACGCGCCCGCGAGGATGCCGAGGACCATCCCGCCGGCGAGTCCGAACAGCGTCGCGAAGACCCCGACGATGAGCGTCTGCTGGCTGCCGACGATGAGGCGGGAGAGCAGGTCGCGGCCGGCGTCGTCGGCGCCGAGCGGGAACCCGGGCTGGGGGCCCGGCACGGGGTTGGACTGGGGGCGCACCTGGTCGATGAGGTAGCCGACCGCGGGGTCGTGCGGGGCGATGACGCGCGACACGAGGGCGAGGACGACGAAGAGGAGCGTGATGCCCGCACCGATGAGGAAGACCGGGTTGCGGCGCAGGCGCTTCCACGCGCTGGCGATGAGCGAGACGCCGGGCTTCTCGTCGACCGTCCCGGCCTCGCGGACGAGGGTGGCCGTGCCGCCCGAGGTGGCGGCGAGGTCGTCGATGCGGTCCTTGCGGCGGTTCATGGGGTTGGTGGGGCTCATCGGGTCCTCACCCTCGGGTCGATGACGGCGTACGCGATGTCGACGAGCAGGTTGATGATGACGTAGATCGCGGCGGCCGCGAGGATGAGGACCTCGAGGACCGGGTAGTCGCGCCGCTGGAAGGCCACCGCCAGCGCGTTCCCGATGCCGCCGAAGTTGAAGACCTGCTCGGTGAGCACCGCTCCGGCGAGCAGGCCGCCGGTCTGGAGGCCGATCGTCGTGACGACGGGCAGCAGGGCGTTGCGCAGGACGTGCCGGCCCCGGATGACGCGGGCGTTGAGGCCCTTGGACTCGGCGGTGCGCACGTAGTCCTCACCGAGCACGTCGAGGACCGAGGCGCGGGTGATGCGGTAGATGACCGCGAAGGGGATCGTCGCGAGGGCCACCGACGGCAGGACCAGGTGCTTGAGGGCGCTCGCCGAGCAGTCGAACTCCCGGGTCAGCAGGCCGTCCAGGACGAAGAAGTTCGTCACGCGGGTGCAGCCGATGTTGTCCTGGCGACCCGAGACCGGGAACCAGTTGTGCTCGACCGAGAGCTGGTACTTGAGGAGGAAGGCGAGGAAGAAGACCGGGACGGCGACACCGACGAGCGAGACGATGACCAGCCCGCTGTCGAGCGGCGAGTTGGCGCGCCGGGCGGAGACGTAGCCGAGCGGGATCGCGAGGACGACGGCGATGAGCAGGGCGAGGAAGCTCAGCTCGATGGTGGCCGGCAGCCGGTCGAGGAAGATCGTCATGGCGTCGGTCCCGGGCAGGACGCCGGTCGAGACGCCGAACTCGCCCCGGAGGGCGCGGGTGAGGAACTTCCAGTACTGGACCCAGATCGGCTCGTCGAGGCCGAGCGCCTTGGTCAGCGCGGCCCGGGTCTCGGGCGTGGCCCGCTCGCCGAGGATCGCGGAGACCGTGCCTCCGGGCAGGGATCGCAGCCAGAAGAACAGGAGCAGCGAGAGCACGAAGACCACCCCCACCATCTGGAGGAGTCGTCTGATGATGAAACGCGCCAACGTGAGGCTCCTGGTGTTCCCGGTGGACGACGGTGGCCGCCCCGAACGGCTGTGTTCGGGGCGGCCACCGACCCTATACGGACGTGCTCGCGGGGTGGGGACCCCGCGCGGTCACTTGCCTGCGGTGACGGTGTCGAACGTCTCCGCCGTCAGCGGGCTGGCCACGAGGCCCTGGACCTTGCCGCTCGTGACGAGCGCCGGCGGGGAGTGGCTGACGGGGATGCCCGGCAGGTACTCCTCGGCGATGCGCTTGTTGATGTCCTGGTAGGCGGCGTCGCGCTCACCCTCGTCGACGATGGCGTCGGCCTTCTTGAGGTCCTCGGAGAGCGTCTTGCCCCACGGCATCACGCTCGTGTGGAAGTCGTTGCTCTTGAGGTTGCTGAAGAAGGTGCCGAGGAAGTTGTCCGCGGCGTTGTAGTCGCCGGTCCAGCCGAGCAGCCACATGTCGTACGCGCCGTTGGCCGACACGTCGTCGAGGTAGCCACCGTTCCACGGCTTGCTCACCTGCTCGACCTTGATGCCGACGGCCTCGAGGTCCTTGGTGAACGCGGCGTGGATCTTCTGGGGGTCCGGCATGTACGGCCGCGAGACCTCGGTCGGGAAGGCGAACTTGAGGGTCATGCCCTCGGCGCCGGCCTCGGCGAGGAGCGACTTGGCCTTCTCCGGGTCGTACGCGTACGGCTGGAGCTGGGTGTTGTAGCCGGAGACGGTGTCGGGCATGAACTGCGAGGCCACCTTGGCGCCCTCGGGCAGCTGGGTCTTGACCATCTGGTCCCGGTTGAGGGCGTAGGCGATGGCCTGGCGCACCTTGAGGTCCTTGAGCTTCGGGTTCCGCTCCGGGTTCAGGCCCAGGTAGAGGATGTTGAAGGCGGGGCGGACCTCGACCTTGTTGCCGGCGTCCTCCAGACCCTTCCAGTCGACCGGGTTGGGCAGGTCGTAGCCGTCGATCGAGCCGGCCTGCAGCTCCTGGCGGCGGGTGCTCTCGTCGGGGATGATCTTGAAGACGAGGGTCTTGGTCTTCGGCTGCTCGCCGTAGTAGTTCTCGTTGGCGACGAGGGTGACGGTCTTGTTCGCCTCGTCGTACTTCGAGAGCTTGTACGGGCCGATGCCGACCGGGGCCTTCGAGTAGGCGGGGTAGGTGAAGCCCTCGCCCTGCGCCTGGACGTTGTTGGCGTCCCCGTCCTTGAGCGCCTTCGGCGACTGCATCGAGAAGGAGTCGAGCGACAGGATCGTCGGGAAGCTCGAGGTGGTGCGGGTGACGTCGATGACCGCGGTGTTCTCGTCCGGCGCCTCGCACGACTTGTAGAGCGAGCCCGACGGGTCGTCGCTGAACGAGCCGAAGAAGTAGCCCCAGTACTCGGCCGCCGTCTGGCCGGCGCCCTTCTGCTCGAACATGCGCTGCATGTTGTCGCAGACCGCCTGGCCGTTGAACGGCTCGCCGTCGGAGAACTTCACGCCCTGGCGCAGCTTGAAGGTCCAGGACAGGCCGTCCTCGGACGGGGTCCAGCTCTCGGCCAGCTCGGGCTGGATGTCGGCGGTGCCGGGCTTGATGCCGAGCAGGCCCGAGTGGATCTGGCGGGTGATGCGGAAGGTCTCGCCGTCGGTCGCGTAGAGCGGGTCGAAGACGTCGGGGGCTCCCGCCGCGCCGAACGTGAAGGTGTCCTTCACGTTCGTGGCACCGGATGCGCCCGTCCCTCCGTCGGAGTCCCGCTCGGACTGGGCGCACGCCGTCATGCTCAGGGCGGCGGCCGTCAGGAGCACGAGGGGCGCCGTGCGCTTGCGTGTCATCAGTGTGAACCTCGCTTGGGTGTGCGATCGCTCGGACCGCCCGGGTCGGGCGGACGAGGTCCCGCGCGGGCACCGGTCGCCCGGCCCCTCGCGGTTGCACGGACCCTAGCCAGCAAATTGCGCGGGGGGAACGGCCCGACGCGAGTGGTTACCCAAGTGAGACCGAATCCGCGGCGCAGACCTTTCGGCGCGTCCCCGCTGCCGCGCCACTACGCCGATTCGGTCGCTGGCGCAAGACCTGAGAGACTGGTGGGCATGTCTGCCTCCCGCCGCGACGACCTCCGTAACGTCGCCATCGTCGCGCACGTCGACCACGGAAAGACCACGCTCGTCGACAAGATGCTGTGGCAGTCCGGAGCCTTCGGCGAGCACCAGCACGTCGACGAGCGCGCCATGGACAGCGGTGACCTCGAGCGCGAGAAGGGCATCACCATCCTCGCGAAGAACACCGCCGTCCGGTACGCCGGCCCGGCCGCGGTCGACGCCGGGATCACCGACGGCATGACGATCAACATCATCGACACCCCGGGCCACGCCGACTTCGGTGGCGAGGTCGAGCGCGGCCTGTCGATGGTCGACGGCGTCGTCCTGCTCGTCGACGCCTCCGAGGGCCCGCTGCCCCAGACCCGGTTCGTCCTGCGCAAGGCCCTCGCCGCGCAGATGCCCGTCGTCCTGTGCATCAACAAGGTCGACCGCCCCGACGCCCGCATCGCCGAGGTCGTCGACGAGGTCTACGAGCTCTTCATGGACCTCCTCGTCGACGCCGAGCACCACCAGGACCAGCTCGACTTCCCGGTCGTCTACGCCTCGGCCAAGGCCGGCCGCGCCTCGCTGACCCGCCCGGCCGACGGCGGCCTGCCCGAGGACGAGGACCTCGAGGCGCTGTTCCGGACGATCATCGAGACGATCCCGGCGCCCTCCTACGACGACGAGGCCCCGCTCCAGGCGCACGTCACCAACCTCGACGCCTCGAACTTCCTCGGCCGCCTCGCCCTCCTGCGCGTGCACAACGGCACGATCCGCAAGGGCCAGCAGGTCGCCTGGTGCCGCCGCGACGGCTCGACCGTCCCGGTGAAGATCACCGAGCTGCTCATGACCGAGGCGCTCGAGCGCCGCTCCGCGGAGTCCGCCGGCCCGGGCGACATCATCGCCGTCGCCGGCATCCCCGAGATCACCATCGGCGAGACCCTCGCCGACCTCGACGACCCGCGGCCGCTGCCGCTCATCACGGTCGACGAGCCGGCCATCTCGATGACGATCGGTATCAACACCAGCCCGATGGCCGGCCGCGTCAAGGGCGCCAAGGTCACCGCGCGCCTGGTCAAGGACCGCCTCGACCGCGAGCTCATCGGCAACGTCTCGATGCGCGTCCTGCCGACCGAGCGCCCCGACGCCTGGGAGGTCCAGGGCCGTGGCGAGCTCGCGCTGGCCATCCTCGTCGAGCAGATGCGCCGCGAGGGCTACGAGCTGACCGTCGGCAAGCCGGTGGTCGTCACCCGCGAGGTCGACGGCAAGGTGCAGGAGCCGGTCGAGCGCCTGACCATCGACACCCCCGAGGAGTACCTCGGCTCCATCACCCAGCTGCTCGCCGTCCGCAAGGGCCGGATGGAGCAGATGACCAACCACGGCACCGGCTGGGTCCGGATGGAGTACCTCGTCCCCTCGCGCGGCCTCATCGGCTTCCGGACGCAGTTCCTCACCGACACCCGCGGCACCGGCATCGCCAACCACGTCTTCGAGGGCTACGAGCCCTGGCTCGGCGAGATCACGACCCGCATCAGCGGTTCGCTCGTCTCGGACCGCTCGGGGCCCGCGACCGCCTACGCGATGATGAACCTCCAGGAGCGCGGGACGCTCTTCATCCCGCCGACCACCGAGGTGTACGAGGGCATGATCGTCGGCGAGAACTCGCGCGCCGACGACATGGACGTCAACATCACCAAGGAGAAGAAGCTCACCAACGTGCGCTCCGCCGGTGCCGACGTCCTCGAGCGGCTCGCGCCGCCGCGCGCCCTCTCGCTCGAGCAGTCCCTCGAGTTCTGCCGCGAGGACGAGTGCGTCGAGGTGACCCCCGAGGCGATCCGCATCCGGAAGGTGGAGCTCGACCAGACCCTGCGCGCCCGCGCCGCGGCCCGCGCCAGGAGGAGCTGACCGCAGGGCATGACGAGCAGGAGCGACCGCAGTCCCGAGCAGGCCGCCGTCTCGCGCAGCGCGCGGCGGCGGGCGAGCCGGCGCCGTCCGACGCGCCTCGTCGTGGGGCTGGCCCTCATCGTCGTCGCGGTGCTCGTCGGGGCGGG
Source organism: Phycicoccus sp. DTK01 (assembly GCF_017312765.1). Lineage (NCBI taxonomy): Bacteria > Bacillati > Actinomycetota > Actinomycetes > Micrococcales > Intrasporangiaceae > Phycicoccus > Phycicoccus sp. DTK01. The sequence continues at coordinate 64,764 of NZ_BOPU01000012.1, forward strand.
GGTGGTCGTGGCGCGCCAGCGCGGCGGCGGCACCGGCTCCGACACGCTGCCGAGCTCGGCGGTCGGGGACCGCGTCGACACCCGCGGGGGCACGCTCAGCGCGCTCGCCCTGGGTCCGGTGCCCTCGTGGGACCCGCAGCGGATCGCGTCGCGGGCCGACATGGCCTTCGCCGGGCGGGTGTTCGCGCGGACCCTCACGGCCTACGCCCCGAGCACCGACCCGCAGCAGCAGTCGCGGCTCGTCGGTGACCTCGCGACCGACACCGGCACCGCGAGCGAGGACCTCAAGACCTGGTCCTTCACCCTGCGCGAGGGCCTGCGGTGGCAGGACGGCAGCGAGCTGACCTGCGCGGACGTCGCCTACGGCATCTCGCGGACCTTCGCCACCGACGAGGTGACGGGCGGCCCGACCGACGCGCTGGCCGTGCTCGCCATCCCGCGCGAGGCCGACGGGTCGAGCACCTACACCGGTCCGTACGGCTCCGGCGAGAAGGCGAAGGCCGCGCAGGCCGTCTTCGACAAGGCCGTGACGTGCGACGACCGCCAGATCACGTTCAGCCTGAGCACCCCGGTCGGTGACTTCGCCGAGATGCTCTCGCAGCCCGCGTTCGGCCCGGTCAAGAAGTCCGCCGACCGTCGGGCCGACGGCACCTACGACGTGTTCAGCAGCGGCCCGTACATGCTGCGGGGCGCGTGGGAGCCCGGCCGCGGCGGCCTCTTCGTGCGCAACCCGCACTGGGACGCCGCGAGCGACCCCGTGCGCAAGGCCTACCCGGACCAGATCCGCTACCAGGAGGGCCTGGACGCGGAGGCGATCGCGCAGCAGGTGAGCGCCGACAACGCCGCCGGCCGGGCCGCCGTGGCCCTCGCGTCCGTGCCGCCCGCCATCCAGCAGCAGGTCACCGCCGTGCAGAGCCTCGGTGACCGGTCGGTCAACCCGCTGACCGGCGTGGTCGACTACCTCGTGCCGAACGTCAAGAGCCCCGTCTTCGCGGACGAGAAGGTCCGGCTGGCGCTCGCCGCCGCGACCAACCGCGACGCGTACGTCACCGCGATCGGCGGCGCCACCGCGGCGCAGCCGTCGGTGTCGCTCCTGCCGAGCGCCCTGCCGTCGGCGCACGACGACGACCCGGTGGGGGCCGGGGTGCGCGGCGACGCCGCCCGGGCCAAGGCCCTGCTCGCCGAGGCGAAGGTCGAGGGCCCGGTGGAGTTCACCCTCGCCTACCGCTCCGACCCCACGGCCGACAAGGCCGTCGCGGCCCTCGTCGCGGGCTGGCGGCAGGCCGGCTTCGCGCCGACCGTCGAGCCGATCACCGAGGACTACTTCTCGACGATCGTCCAGAAGTCCGCCGCCGAGGACTACGACGTGTTCTGGTCCAACTGGGCACCCGCGTGGCCCTCGGGCTCGACGGTGCTCCCGCCGCTGTTCGACAGCACGATCAACATCACCGACGCAGGCCCCGGCCGCGACTACGGCTACTTCAGCGACGAGCGCCTCGACGAGCAGATGGCCAAGACCTCGACCGTCGCCGACCGGACGGCCCGCGAGCGGGGCTGGGCCGACGTCGACCGCCGGCTGCTCCAGCAGGGCGCCTACATCGGGCTCGCGGAGCGCCGCGCGCTGTACGTCGCGGGCAGCGACGTGCGCAACCTCTCGGCCAACACCGTGCTCGGCGGCGTCGTCGAGCTCGCCGACATCGCGGTCGTGCCGTGAGGGGCCTGCTCGACGGCCTCGACCTCGGGGGGAGGCCGGCGCGGATGCTCTTCGTCCACGCCCACCCGGACGACGAGACGCTGACGACCGGGGTCGCGCTGGCCCACCACGCGGGCCGGGGAGACGAGGTCCACGTCCTCACGTGCACGCTCGGCGAGGAGGGCGAGGTCATCCCGCCGGCGCTCGCGCACCTCGAGGGCGACGGCCCCGCGCTCGCCGCGCACCGCCGCGACGAGCTGCACCGGGCGATGGCCGTCCTCGGCGTCACGCACCACCTGCTCGAGGACGCCGACGGCGCCTTCCGCGACTCGGGGATGGCCGGCTCGGCCGCCGCGGCCCACCCGCGCGCCTGGGCCGGGGTGGCGCCCGAGGTCGCGGCCGCCGCGGTCGCCGCCGTCGTCGAGCGCCTCGACCCGGACGTCGTCGTCACCTACGACGCGGGGGGTGGCTACGGCCACCCCGACCACGTGCGCACCCATGCGGCGACCCGGCAGGCCCTGCGCACCACGGGGGCCGACCTGCCGCTGCTCGGCCGCCTCACCCCGCTGACCTGGGCGAGCGAGGACCACGCCTGGCTCGCCGCCCACGTTCCCGCGGGCGAGGGATGGGTCGTGCCGGACGCGACGAGCGAGTACGCGGGCGACGTCGTCCCGGACGAGGTCGTCACCCGGGCCGTGGTCGACACCTCCGTCGTGCCCGCCCAGGAGCAGGCCCTGCGGGCCCACGAGACCCAGGTCGTCGTCGGCCCGGGGTGGTACGCCCTGTCCAACCGCCACGTCTTCCGGCTCGCCGGCCGCGAGGGCTACGCGCGCCTCGACCTCGCGACGGGCCGCCCGGTGGGGGAGGCGTCGTGAGCACCCCCGACGAGGCCGTCTTCCGGCAGGCGATGGGCCGGATGGCCCAGGGCGTCAGCATCATCACGACGCGCCAGGGCGGTCACGACCACGCGATGACCGCCGACACCGTCACCTCGGTCTCGCTCGACCCGCTGCTCGTCCTCGTCTGCGTCGAGACCGAGAGCCGCTTCCACGACGCCGTCGTCGACGCCGGCGTCTGGGGTGTCAGCGTGCTCGGCGTCGACCAGCGGCCGCTGTCGGACTGGTTCGCCACCCGCGGCCGCCCCCTGCACGGCCAGCTCGACCGCGCGCCGCACCACCGCGGCCCGCAGACCGGCGTGCCGCTCGTCGACGGCGCCCTGACGACGCTGGAGTGCCGGACCACGGCCGTCCACCCCGCGGGGGACCACGTCATCGTCGTCGGCGAGGTGCTCGGCGTCGACATCCCCGACACCGTCGGGCCCGCCCTCGTCCACTACCGCGGCCGCTACGGGAGCCTCGCATGACCGACGACCTGCTCGGGCCGGACACCTGGGAGGAGCCGGCGTGGGAGGACCCCGCGCCCGGCCGCCGGCGCTGGCCCTACGTCGTCGGCGGGGCGATCGTGCTGCTCGCCGTCGTCTACGGCGCGACCGCGGCCTGGGCCGCGGACCGGGTCGCGCGTGGCACCACCGTCGCCGGCGTCGAGGTCGGCGGGCAGAGCGCGGCGCAGGCCCGCGCGACGCTCGCGCGCGCGCTCGGTGACGGCTCGGGCCGCCCGCTGACGCTCACGTCCCCGGCCGGCGAGGCGTCCGTCGACCCGGCCGACGCCGGGCTCGCCGTCGACGTCCCGGCCAGCGTCGACCCGCTCGTCGGCTTCAGCCTCGCCCCCGCCGACGTCTGGCGACAGGTCGCCGGCGGCGGGGAGCAGCCGGCCGCCGTCACCGTCGACGAGGCCGCGTTCGGCGAGGCGCTGGAGGGCGTGCGGGACGAGCTCGACGCGTCGGCGAAGGAGGGCAGCGTCTCCGTCGCCGGCGGCAAGGTGGCCTACGAGGAGCCGGTCGCCGGGGTCGAGACCGACGTCGCGCGGACGGCTGCCGCGGTGCGTCGCGCCTGGCCCGGCCGCGACACCGTCGCCGTCGTCGGCGACGTCCGGGCCCCGAAGGTGTCCGCGCAGGAGCTGCAGCGGGTCCGCGACGAGTTCGCGGAGGTGGCCGTGTCCGCGCCGGTCACCGTGCAGGTCGGCGGGTCCTCCTTCGAGCTGTCCGCGAAGCAGCTCGCCCCGGCGGCCGTGCTCACGCCGGCCGACGACGGCACGATCACGCCGCGCGCCGACGACGAGAAGCTGCGCGCGATCGTCCACGCGGCCGCGAAGAAGGCGAAGCTCGAGGTCGCCCCGAAGGACGCCGTCGTCACGTTCGCCGGCAACGACTGGCGCAAGCCGAAGGTCGCCCCGTCGGCCCCGGGCAGCGCGCTCGACGACGCCTCGATCAGCGCCGCGGTCTGGACGGCCTTCTCCACCCCGTCGAAGACCGCCACGGTGACGACCAAGGAGGTGCAGCCGGAGTTCACGACCGAGGTCGCGAAGAAGACGCTGCCCCGGGAGAAGGTCTCCAGCTTCACCACCTACTACGAGCCGGGTGCGGCGCGCGTCACCAACATCAAGAACGCCGCCCGCTACCTCGACGGCACCTACGTGCCCCCGGGCGAGCAGTTCAGCATGAACGGCGTCCTCGGCGAGCGGACCCCCGACAAGGGCTACGTCAAGGCGGGGATCATCCTCAACAACCGGCTCTCCGACAGCTACGGCGGCGGCATCTCGCAGGTCTCGACGACGATCTTCAACGCCTCGTTCTTCGCCGGCGTGCAGCTCGACGCGTGGCAGGCCCACTCGTTCTACATCTCGCGCTACCCCGAGGGCCGGGAGGCGACGATCTCGTGGCCCGACCTGCACAACAAGTTCACGAACACGCTCGACGGCGGCATCCTCATCGACGTCGTCGCGACGGACACCTCGGTCACCGTCACGTACTGGGGCACGAAGAAGTACGACGTCGAGGCGACCAAGAGTGCCCGCTACGACATCGTCCAGCCGAAGGTCGTCCGGGACGACAGCCCGACCTGCAAGCCGCAGGGGCCCGTCCCCGGCTTCAAGGTCGACATCGGCCGCATCTTCAAGCAGGGCGGCAAGGTCGTCCGGAAGGCCTCGTTCACGACCTCCTACGTGCCCGAGGACGACGTGACCTGTACCGCCTCCGGCCGCTGAGCCGATGCCGGTGTCGTCCCTTCGGACAGCTCCTCGTCGTGGGTGAGAGCGGTTCTGCGCCAGCCTTGTAGCGTTTCCGGCCGGGGACGACGAAGGGGCTGGACGTGGGTCGGGGACAGGTGCGTGGATGGGCCGCGCTCGCGGTGGTGGCGGCGCTCCTGCTGCCCCCGGCGACGGCGGTCGCCGCGCCGACGGCGGCGGGCAGCGGGGTCGCCGCGGCGGCCGTCGCGCGACCGGAGGCGGGCAGCTACCGGGCCGTCTTCCCCGCCCGCCTGGCCGACACCCGCACCACCGGCCAGAGGCTGCGCCCCGGTGGGCGGCTCGTCGTCCCGGTCGTCGGTCGCGGGGGGCTCCCCGCCGCCGGGGTGGGTGCGGTGCAGCTGCACGTCACCGCCGTCGGGGCCTCCGGCTCGAGCCACCTCACCGTCCACGCCTCCGGCACGACACCTCCTGCCGCGTCGTCCCTCAACTTCCCCCGCGCCCGCGCGGTCGCGAACACCGTCCTCGCGCGACCGGGGGCCGACGGCGCGGTCGTCGTCACCAGCGGCGGCGCGGCCGTCGACGTCGTCGTGGACCTCGTCGGGTGGTACGCCGCGAGCCCCCGGCCCACGACACCGGGCGTGCACGCCGTCGCGCCCGTGCGGGTCCTGGACACCCGCCGGACCGGGCGTCGGGTCTCGACGGTCCCGACGACGGTGCGGGTCACCACCGGCGCGGTGCCCGTCGGCGCCACCGCCGTCGTCGCCAACCTCACGTCGGTCTCGTCGAGCGCGAGCGGGCTGCCCCTGCTCTCGTGGGCGAACGGCAGCCCCCGCCCCTCCACGTCGAACGGCAACACGGTCCGCGACCAGGTCGTCGCCACCCAGGCGCTCGTCGGCGTCGGCCCGGACGGTCGTCTGGCCCTCGCCACGGGGGCCGGCTCCACGCACCTCGTCGTCGACGTCGTCGGCTACCTCGTCGGTCCCTCCGCGGCGGGCGGGCGGCTCCAGGCGCTGCGGCCGACGCGTCTCGTCGACACCCGCACGAGCGGCGCCCCGGTCGGCTCGGGCCGCCGGCTCGACCAGCAGGTCGCCGGGCGCGGGGGCGTCCCGGCCGGCGCCTCGGCGGCCCTGCTCACCGTCACCGCGGTGCCCGGCCGGGGCGCCGCGGGCACGCTCGTCCTCGTCGGGACCGGGGAGCGCACCCCCGCGACGTCCGACGTCAACGCGCGCGACGACGTCCCGGTCGCCCGGCAGGTGCTCGTGCCCCTCGGTGTCGACGGCGGGGTCTCCGTCGTCCGGTCCGGGGGCAGGGGGCACGTCGTCGTCGACCTCGTCGGCTACGTCGGCGCCGTCCCGGAGCCGACGGTCGCCGTCGCACCGGGCGCGGCCGTCCTCGCCGAGGGGCTGCGCGACGGCCCGCTCCGCGACGACGCCGAGTCGGTGCTGCGGACCTCGGTCCGGCACGGCCTGAGGACCTGGTGGCCGAAGACCGCTCCGTCGCTGCTCGCCCGGCCGATGGACGCCGCGGCGCAGGCCGACCGGACCGACGCCGTCCGACGCCTGTCCATGGAGGCGCTCGGGGTGTCGACGGCGCTCGCCGCCGACGTCTACGACGCGCAGGACGCGGGGATGTCGCGGGCGCAGGCGCTCGCCGTGGTCGACCGGGTCGTCGGCACCGTCGCCTGCCGACACCGGGCCACGCGCGTCGGTGGGTGGGGGCACTCCTGGCAGAGCACGATGTGGTCCTCGCTCGCGGCCCGGGCGGCGTGGCTGTCGTGGACCGGCCTGTCCGCACGGACCCGGGAGTGCGTGCGCGACATGGTGGTCTCGGAGGCCGACTTCGCGACGACGGCCGAGCCGTACGTCATGGTGTCGAGGTCCGGCGTGGTCCTGCGCCCGGGCAACTCCGGCTCCGAGGAGAGCTCGTGGTTCGCCCTCGCCCCGGCCGTCGCCCTGGCGATGCTCCCCACCGCCGAGCGCCGCGACGTCTGGCGGGCGGCCCAGGTGCGCCTGCTCGCGAACTCGTTCAGCCGCCGTGCCGACCTCTCGAGCACGGCCACGGTCGACGGGATCCCGCTGGGGTCGCTCCTCCTGGGCTGGAACGTCGAGGACGACGGGTCGGTCGTCAACCACGATCGCGTCGCCCCCGACTACGCGACCAACGCCTACCAGAACGTCGACGCCGTGCTCCTGGCCCGGCTGGCGGGGACCGACGCGCCCCAGGCGGCGTTCGTCGGGCTGCCCGCGGTGTACGCCGGGCTGGTCGACACCGAGTACGACGTGGCCGACGGGTACGCCGCGCCCGGAGGCAGCGTGTACCGCCCGCTGCCCCCCGCCGACGCCGGTGACGCCGGCGACGCCGCGACCCGGTCCGGGTACGGCGTCTACTACCCCCAGGGCTGCGACTGGGGGGAGGGGCAGGTGCTGCCCTTCGCGCTGCTCGACACCCAGGCGGCGGCGTTCGGCTTCGCCGACGGGCCGCGCGGCGCCGGGGCCCGGGCGTCCGCGGCCCACCACCTGTCCCTCGCGGTGCAGATGCAGGCCCGTGCGGCAGACGGCCGGATGTACGTCGACCCCCGCGAGTACACCTACGTCGGCCGCGAGGAGCACACCGCGCAGCTCGCCGCGCAGCTCGTCCTCACCCTGGCCCTTTCGCCGCTCTCCGCCGCCGACGACGACGGCGACGGCGTGCGCGTGGCGCCGGACGCGACGTCCACCGCCCCGCTGGACGCGCCACCGCCGGCGGGTGACGAGTCCCTGCTCATCGACCCGCGGGCGTCCTCGGACGGGTGAGCGTCGTGTACTCGTGGTGCACGACGAACCCCGCCCTCCGGTAGAGCTCCTGCGCGGCCGCGTTGTCGGTGTCGGTCTGCAGGTGCAGGGACCGCACACCCCGGTCGGCCGCCGCGCCGGCGAGCCGGCGCAGCAGCGCGGAGGCGACGCCCCGCCGGCGGGCCCGCGGCTCCACGAACATCGCGGCGATGCCGCCCCACGTCGACGCCACACCCAGGCGCCCGACGCCGAGGACGCCCTCGGCGTCCTCGGCCGACGCGAACACCTGCTCCGGCGACCCGGTGAGCACGGCGCGTGCCGGTCCCTCGGGCGCCTCGCGGTAGCCGCGGTAGGCGTCGAACCAGCGGTCATCGAGCGTGGTCGAGGTCGTGACCCGCAGCCCTCCGTGGGCCGGCTCCGGCACGGCGGCCAGCACCTCGTCGACGGCGGCGGTGAGGGCGCTCGTGGCGACCCGGGGGACGTAGCCGCGCGCGACGAGCAGGGCTCCGAGCGGGTCGGCGTCCGGTCGGGCGCCGACCGGCCCGGCGAGCGTCAGCATCGACGGCAGCCCTCGCTGGCCGTACCAGGCCTCGACGAGCTCGACGGCCCGCTCGAGCGTCGTGCCCGGGTCGCCCACCGTGAGAGCGGAGTTGGCGCGGTGCGTGAAGCCCGACGTCGCACGCAGCAGCCAGTCGCCGAGGTGCTCGCTCTCGGCCGCCGGCCACGCGCCGACCATGACGCGCTCCAGGTCGTCGACCGAGAGGGCGAGGTGGGGTGCGCCGCGCCGGGACGGGCGCGGCGGCAGCTCCTTGACGACCGTCACCGACGGCCGGGGGACGGCGACCTCGCCGCGGCGGGTGCGGACGAGCAGGTGGTCGGCGTCGGCCACGAGGAGGTCGCCGACGACGTCGGTCAGCGTCGCCCCCGAGAACGGGTCGGGCGCCGGGAGCCGGTGCCGGACGACGACGCGTGTCCCGACGGGCGGGACGTCGGCGGAGTGCGGCGGCGGGCCGCCCTCCGGGGTGCTCATGGCGTGAATAGTATGGGCGGCATGACGTACGTGATCGCGCAGCCCTGTGTGGACCTGAAGGACAAGGCCTGCATCGAGGAGTGCCCCGTCGACTGCATCTACGAGGGCGAGCGCAGCCTCTACATCCACCCCGACGAGTGCGTCGACTGCGGTGCGTGCGAGCCGGTCTGCCCGGTCGAGGCGATCTACTACGAGGACGACGTCCCCGAGCAGTGGGCCGACTACTACAAGGCCAACGTCGAGTTCTTCGACGACCTCGGCAGCCCCGGCGGTGCGGCCAAGCTCGGCGTCATCGCCAAGGACCACCCGATCATCGCCGACCTGCCCCCGCAGGAGCACGACGAGTGACGGGGTGCTGACCCTTCCCGACTTCCCCTGGGACTCGCTCGCTCCGGCCAAGGAGCGGGCGAGCGCCTTTTCCGACCCCGACCTCGGGCCGGACGCGGGGCACGGGCTCGTCGACCTGTCGGTCGGCACCCCCGTCGACCCGACCCCCGGGCTCGTGCAGCGCGCGCTCGCCGACGCTGCGGACGCCCCGGGCTACCCGCAGACCTACGGCACGCCGGACCTGCGCGAGGCCGTGGCCGCCTGGTTCGCGGCGCGGCGCGGCGTGCCGGGGCTCGACCCCGCCGGTGTCCTGCCCACGGTCGGCTCCAAGGAGCTCGTCGCCTGGCTGCCGACCCTCCTCGGGCTGGGGGAGGGCGACGTCGTCGGCTTCCCGCGCGTCGCCTATCCGACCTACGACGTCGGCGCCCGGCTGGCCCGCGCAGTGCCGATGGCGGTCGATGCGCTGACCGCCCTCGGTCCGCTCACCCCCGCCACCACGCCGCGGCTGCTGTGGCTCAACACCCCCGGCAACCCGACGGGCAAGGTCCTCGGCGTCGAGCACCTGCGCAAGGTCGTCGACTGGGCCCGCGAGCACGGCGTGCTCGTCGCCTCCGACGAGTGCTACGCCGAGCTGGACTGGCGTCCGCGAGAGGCGGGTTCGACCGAACCGCCCACCACGCCCTCGATCCTCGACCCGCGCGTCTGCGGCGGTTCGCACGAGGGGCTGCTCGCCGTCTACTCGCTCTCCAAGCAGTCCAACCTCGCCGGCTACCGGGCGGCCTTCGTCGCGGGCGACCCCGCCGTCGTGCGGCAGCTCCTCGAGGTGCGCAAGCACGCCGGGATGATCGTCCCCTGGCCCGTGCAGCGGGCCCTCGTGGCGGCCCTGTCCGACGCCGGCCACGTCGAGGAGCAGAAGGCGCGCTACGCCGCCCGGCGCGCGGTGCTGCAGCCGGCCGTCGAGGCCTTCGGGCTGCGCGTCGACGACTCCGAGGCCGGCCTCTACCTCTGGGCCACCGCGGGCGAGGGCTCGCGGACCACCCTCGACCGCCTCGCCGACCGGGGCGTGCTCGTGGCCCCCGGGGACTTCTACGGGCCCGCCGGTCGCGAGCACGTGCGCATCGCGCTCACCGCGACCGACGAGCGCATCGAGGCCGCCGCCCGTCGTCTGGCCCGACCCGAGCGTTGAATCTCACGTCGCCCCCGTTTTTTCCACCGGTGACCGGCGGGTAGGGTCGAAAGGACGCCCAACGCCCATCGACCCCAAGGATCGCGACATGACCGACGGAGCAACCCTCCACGCCGCGGGCACGCAGCTCGACCTCCCCCTCGTCCCCGCGACGGAGGGCAACAGCGGCTACGACATCTCGAAGCTGCTCAAGGAGACGGGGAACGTCACCCTCGACGCAGGGTTCACGAACACCGCCAGCTGCTCCAGCGCCATCACCTACATCGACGGCGACGCCGGCATCCTCCGCTACCGCGGATACCCGATCGAGGAGCTCGCGAAGAGCTCGACGTTCCTCGAGACCTCGTACCTGCTCATCTACGGCAACCTGCCGACCCCGACCGAGCTCACCGACTTCGAGGACCGCATCCGCGAGCACACGATGCTCCACGAGGACCTCAAGGGGTTCTTCCGCGGCTTCCCGCGCGACGCGCACCCGATGCCCGTCCTGTCCTCCGCCGTCTCGGCGCTGTCGACCTTCTACCAGGACAGCCTCGACCCGTTCGACGAGGACCAGGTCGAGATCTCGACGATCCGCCTCCTCGCCAAGCTGCCGACCATCGCGGCTTACGCGTACAAGAAGTCGATCGGCCAGCCGTTCCTGTACCCGGACAACGACCTCAGCCTCGTCGAGAACTTCCTCCGGATGACCTTCGGCGTCCCGGCGACCCAGTACGACCTCGACCCCGAGATCGTCAAGGCCGTCGAGCTCCTCCTCGTCCTGCACGCCGACCACGAGCAGAACTGCTCGACCTCGACCGTGCGCCTCGTCGGCTCCTCCCACGCGAACCTCTTCGCGTCGGTCTCGGCGGGCATCAACGCCCTGTTCGGCCCGCTGCACGGCGGCGCGAACCAGGCGGTCCTCGAGATGCTCGAGCGCATCGACGGCGCCGAGTACACCGCCGAGGAGTTCATGAAGAAGGTGAAGAACAAGGAGGACGGCGTCCGCCTCATGGGCTTCGGGCACCGGGTCTACAAGAACTACGACCCGCGCGCGGCCATCATCAAGGACACCGCCCACAGCATCCTCGCGAAGACCGGCGGCAACGACCGGCTCCTCGACATCGCGATGCGCCTCGAGGAGATCGCGCTGGCCGACGACTACTTCGTCGAGCGCAAGCTCTACCCGAACGTCGACTTCTACACCGGCCTCATCTACAAGTCGATGGGCTTCCCGACGCGGATGTTCACCGTCCTGTTCGCCCTCGGCCGCCTCCCGGGCTGGATCGCCCAGTGGCGCGAGATGATCGCCGACCCGGCGCTGAAGATCGGCCGCCCGCGGCAGGTCTACATCGGCGAGGGCGAGCGCTCCTACGTGCCGCTCGACCAGCGCTGACCGACCGCGCCCGCCGACGGCCCGGCGCCCCACGGGGTGCCGGGCCGTCGCGCGTCCGGGGTGAGCCGTCAGGCGGCGAGGCGGATGACGACCTCGCGGTCGCCGACGCCGCCCCCGTCGGTCCACGTGAACGCCGAGTCGTCCATCGAGCGGTCCCAGTGCAGGCCGTGGGTGCTCACCTGGGTGGCGCCGGTGTCGGTGGCGCGGGCGACGGCCCACGAGGCGACCGCCCAGGCCTCCTGCGAGGAGCCGGTGCTCACCCGCACCGTCCCGTCGCGCCGGGTGGCGGTCAGGCCGAAGTCCTTCTTCACGAGGGCGACGAGCGCGTCGGGGTCGCCGGCCGACTCGGGGGCCTTGAGCGCGCAGCCGATGCCGCGTGGCGTCTGGCCGGAGAGCACCGACGCCGTCGTGCGCGCCTTGTCCTCGTGCTGGGCGTAGGCCGACCCGGCGGCCGAGCGCTGCACCTCCTGGGCCGCGACGGCGATCTCCATCGAGGTGTAGCCCTTGACCTTCTCGAGCGCGTCGTAGAACTTGTTCGTCGAGTACTCGGGGTCGAGGATCTGCTCCGCCGAGCCCCAGCCCTGCGAGGGCCGCTGCTGGAACAGGCCGAGGGAGTCCCGGTCGCCGTAGCGCACGTTGCGCACCTTCGACTCCTGCATCGCCGTCGCGAGGGCGATGGAGGCGGCCCGCGGCGGCAGCCCCCGCTTGACCGCGATCGCGGTGATGGCGGCCGCGTTGCTCGCCTGGTCCGGGGCCCACTCGTGGGTGGTGCCGGCGGCGGTGACGCGGCACTGCTCGCCGGACACCGCGTGGAGGAGGCGCTGCACGCCGCCCCAGCCGACGACACCGAGCCCGACGACGAGGGCGAGCACGAGCACGGCCGCGACCCGGCGGCCGCGGCGGGCGGGCCGTCGCTGCTCGGCGAGGGTCACGGAGCCCTTGCGGGTGCGCGGCATCGGGGACGGTCCTCCGGGGTACGGGTCGGGCGGTGGAGCGGGTGGTCGGTCAGTCGTTGGCGTGCAGGGCCGAGTTGAGGACGATGCCGTGCCCGTCGCGCGGGCGGGCCTCGACGGTGCCCGTCACCGAGTTGCGCAGGAAGAGCAGGTTGGACTGCCCGGACAGCTCGCGGGCCTTGGTGACCGTGCCGTCCGGCAGCGTCACCTTGGTGCCGGCGGTCAGGTAGAGCCCGGCCTCCACGACGCAGTCGTCACCGAGGGCGATCCCGAGCCCGGCCTCGGCTCCGAGCAGGCAACGCCTGCCGATGCTCACGCGTTCCGTGCCGCCGCCGGAGAGGGTCCCCATCGTCGAGGCGCCGCCGCCGATGTCCGAGCCGTCGCCGACGACGACGCCCTGGCTGATCCGGCCCTCGACCATCGAGGACCCGAGCGTGCCGGCGTTGAAGTTGACGAAGCCCTCGTGCATGACGGTGGTGCCGCTCGCGAGGTGGGCGCCGAGGCGGACCCGGTCGGCGTCGCCGATGCGGACGCCGGTGGGCAGGACGTAGTCGACCATCCGCGGGAACTTGTCGACGGCGAGGACCTGGACCGGGCCGCGGGCCTGCATCCGGGCGCGGACGGTCTCGAAGCCCTCGACGGCGCAGGGCCCCTGGGTGGTCCACACGACGTTGGGGAGCACCCCGAAGAGCCCGTCCAGGTTGAGAGAGTTGGGCTCGGCGAGGCGGTGGGAGAGCAGGTGCAGGCGCAGGTAGGCGTCCTCCGTCGACGCCGGCGCGGCGTCGAGGTCGACCCGGACGGTCACCGTCTCGCGGGCCACGCCGCGCACGTCGTCGGCGACCGCGAGGGCCCGCAGCTCCTCGGGGGCCTCGGCGCCGTCGGGCTCGCCGAGGGCGGGGGCGGGGAACCAGGCGTCGAGGACGGTGCCCTCGGCCGTGCGGGTCAGGAGGCCGTGGCCCCAGGCGGTGCGCGTCATGGTCTCCAGCCTACGGGGGCGGCCCGGGCGCCCCGGACGACCCCGCCGAGCGCTCACTAGGGTGTCGGCATGACCGGTCCCACGCCCGTCCTCGACCTCTCCCTCGACGTCACGAGCCTCACCGCGCAGGTGTGCGACGTCCCGTCGGTCAGCCTCGACGAGGCGGCCCTCGCGGACGCCGTCGAGGCCGCCGTCCGCGCCGTCGGCCGCCTCGAGGTCACCCGCCTCGGCAACACGGTCGTCGCACGCACCGACCTCGGTCGAGCCGAGCGCGTCGTCCTCGCCGGCCACCTCGACACCGTCCCCCTGACGAGCGACCCGGCCAACCTGCCGACCCGCCGCGTCCCCGGCGCCGACGGCGAGGTCCTGTGGGGCCGCGGCACGGTCGACATGAAGGGAGGGGTGGCGGTGATGCTCCGCGTCCTCCACGAGGTCGCCGAGCCGAACCGCGACATCACGTACGTCTTCTACGAGGGAGAGGAGATCGACAGCGAGTTCAACGGGCTGCTCCACGTCGAGCAGCAGGCGCCGCACCTCGTCGAGGACGCCGACTTCGCCGTGCTCCTCGAGCCGACCGACGGCCGCGTCGAGGGCGGCTGCAAGGGCACGCTGCGGGCCGAGGTGTCGACCAAGGGGATCGCGGCGCACTCGGCGCGCCCGTGGAAGGGCCACAACGCCATCCACGACGCCGCCGAGGTGCTGGCCCGGCTCGTCGCCTACCGGCCGCGGACGGTCGAGGTCGACGGGCTCGAGTTCGCCGAGGCGCTCAACGCCGTCAAGGTCGAGGGCGGCATCGCCGGCAACGTCATCCCCGACCGCTGCGTCGTCACCGTCAACTACCGCTACGCGCCCTCGCTGTCGCCGGAGGAGGCCGAGGCGCACGTCCGGGAGGTCTTCGACGGCTTCGAGGTGAGCGTCGGCGACAACGCCGGCGGCGCGCGTCCCGGCCTGCACCTGCCCGCGGCGAAGGCGTTCGTCGAGGCCCTCGACCTGCCGGTCCTCGCCAAGCAGGGCTGGACCGACGTCGCCCGCTTCTCGGCGATGGGCGTGCCGGCCGTCAACTTCGGCCCGGGCGACCCCAACCTCGCCCACATGGACGACGAGCAGTGCCCGGTGGCGCAGTACGACGCCTGCGAGGCCGCCCTCCTGCGCTGGCTGCGCGGGTCGGACGGGTGAGCCACCTAGGCTGACGCCGTGGAGACCCCCGAGCAGCCGCAGGAGCGCGACTACCACCAGGGCCCGGTCGTCATGCGCCGGTCCAAGGTGCCGCGCTCGACCACCGACCAGCGCCTCCTCGACAGCCGCGGCTCCGCGGAGTGGGTCCACTCCGACCCGTGGCGCGTCATGCGGGTGACGTCGGAGTTCGTCACCGGCTTCGGGGCGCTCGCCGAGCTCGGCCCGGCGGTCAGCGTCTTCGGCTCGGCCCGCACCCGCCCCGACAGCCCCGAGTACGCGCTCGGCGAGCGGGTCGGCCGGGCTCTTGTCGAGGCCGGCTACGCCGTCATCACCGGGGGCGGTCCCGGCGCGATGGAGGCGGCGAACAAGGGTGCGCTCGAGGCCGACGGCACCTCGGTCGGGCTGGGCATCGAGCTCCCCTTCGAGGCCGGCCTCAACCCCTACGTCGACCTCGGCGTCAACTTCCGCTACTTCTTCGCCCGCAAGACGATGTTCGTCAAGTACGCGTGCGGCTTCGTCGTCCTGCCCGGCGGCTTCGGCACCCTCGACGAGCTCTTCGAGGCGGTGACCCTCGTGCAGACGCAGAAGGTCACGAGCTTCCCGATCGTCCTGCTCGGCACCGACTACTGGGGCGGCCTGCTCGACTGGCTGCGCGGGACCGCCGTGGCGGCCGGCACGATCAGCGAGAAGGACCTCGCGCTGCTCATCGTCACCGACGACCCCGACGAGGCCGTGCGCGTCGTCGTCGAGGCCGACCGGGCGGTCGCCGAGCAGCGGGCCGCGACGGCCCGGCCCGAGTGACACCGAGGACCCGGCCCGGCCGCAGGTCCGGATCGTAGGATCCCCCTCGTGGTCCCGGTCCTGCTCGCCCTCGTCGCGCTGGCGCTCGTCGCCGTCGTGGCCCTCGTGGCGACCGGCCGCCTGCGCGTCGACCCCCTCGCCGACGCCGTGACGACCACGCCCGACCACGGCCTGCCGCCCGAGCCGGCGGCCGCCGACGTGCGCTCCGTCCGCTTCGACACCGCCGCCCGCGGCTACCGGATGGACGAGGTCGACGCCCACCTGCTCGACCTCGCCGACACCCTCGCGGCGCGCGAGCGCGAGGTCGCCGAGCTGCGGGGCGACGCCGCGGCGCCCGCCCCCGCCGACCCGACCGACCCCACCTCCCGGGAGACCTGATGGCCTTCACGATCCGCCGCGCGAGCGACCTGCCCCGCGAGGCCGCCTGGGACGCCGTGACCGACCTGCGCGCCCACACCGCCCACGTCCCGCTCACCGATGTCGAGGTGCCCGACGGCGGCCTCGCCCTCGGGGCCGAGGTCAACGCGGTGACCCGCCTCGGGCCGGTCGCCGGCTCGGACCGGATGCTCGTCACCGCGCTCGAGCCCGGGCGCCGGCTGCGGCTGGTCAAGACCGGCTGGTTCCTGCGCGGCTGGGCCGACATCACCGTCGACGACGACCCCGCCGGCAGCCGCGTCACGTGGACCGAGGAGATCTGGCTGCCCGGCCTGCGCCGCCTGACGCGCCCGGTCGGCGACCGCCTCGGACCGCTGCTGTTCGGGAAGGTCGTCGAGGGCCTCGTGGCCGGCGCCGAGCGCCGTCGGGGCGGCTCGTGACCTGGTCGGTCCTCGCGGCGGTCCTCGGTGTCGGCGCGGTCCTCGGCGCGGCGTGGTGGCTGGGCCGCCAGCGGACGGACGACGAGGTGCTCGTCGACGACCCACGGGCCGGCACCTACCGCACGACCTTCCGGGGCTACCGCACCGACCAGGTCGACGAGGTCGTCGACCGGCTCGAGGCCCGCATCGCCGAGCGCGAGGCCGAGCTGCGGGTGCTGCGCGGCGAGGCGCCGCCGGCGCCCGCCGCCCCGACGGGGGCGGGGGAGGACGAGCCGCCCCCTCGAGGACGTCCGGCACCCGGGCGTGACCCGGTTGCCGGACGCCCCGCGCCGCTGCGCCGCACCGACCTCCTCGCCCCGCTGGCCTACCTCCTCGTCGCGGCCTACGTGACGATGCACCTGCTCGGCGAGGTCCGCACCGGCTACCTGTCGCAGGGCGTGCAGGACCAGCAGGCCTTCGAGTGGTACTTCGGGGCGACCGCGCACAACCTCGCCACGCTCTCCAACCCGCTGCTCAGCGACCTCCAGAACTTCCCGACGGGCGTCAACCTCATGGCCAACGCCGCGGTCCTCGGGCTCGGGGTGCCGCTGACCCCGCTCACCCTCCTCGCCGGGCCGGAGGTCACCTTCGTCCTCGTCGAGCTCCTCGGCCTGGCCCTGACGGCGAGCGGCTGGTACTGGCTCGTGCGCCGGCGGCTCGCGGTGCACCCGCTCGCCGCCTTCCTCGCGGGGGCGCTCGCGGGCTTCGGTCCGGGGATGGTCAGCCACGCCAACGGGCACCCCAACTTCGTCGTCCAGGCCCTCGTGCCGGTGATCGTCGACCGGGTGCTGCGGCTCGCCGAGGGGCGCCGTCCGGTGCGCGACGGGGTCGTCCTCGGGCTCCTCGTCGCGTGGCAGGTGCTCATCGGCGAGGAGGTGCTGCTGCTCACGGCGGTCGGGCTGCTCGTCGGCGGCGTCGTGTGGGCCGCCCACGGGCGCGTCCGCTGGCGCCCGCTCCTCACCGGTGGCGGGGTGGCCGGCCTCGTCGCCCTCGTGCTCGTGGGCTTCCCCCTCTGGTGGCAGTTCCTCGGTCCGCAGAGCTACGCCTCCATCTGGCACCCGCCCGGCGGCAACGACCTCGCCCAGCTGTGGGGGAGGGCCACGCGCACCGTGGGGGCGGACCCGTGGGCGTCCGCGGCCCTCTCGATGAACCGCACCGAGGAGAACTCGTTCTTCGGCGTCGCCCTCTGGGTGGCCGTCGGGCTCACCGTGGTCGCGCTGTGGCGCAGCGTCGTCGTCCGGGCGCTGGCGGCGGTCGTCGTCGTCACCTGCTGGCTCTCGCTCGGCGAGGAGGTCACCCTCCACGGCACGGCGCTCGGCATCCCCGGGCCGTGGGCGCTCCTCGAGCTCGTACCCGTCGTCCAGAACGTCCTGCCGACCCGGTTCACCCTCGTCGCCCTCCCGGTGCTCGGGGTGCTCCTCGCCCTCGGCGTCGAGCACCTGCGGCGGGCCGTCGACCGGCTCGCCGAGCAGCCCGGGCCCGGGCTCGCGATCGGCCTCGCCGCAGGAGTCGTCGCCCTGCTGCCCGTCGTCCCGACCCCCCTCGTCGTCGACCCGCGCCCCGTCGTCCCCGCGTTCTTCACGCAGGGCGCGTGGCGCGACCACGTCGACGACGGTGGCTCGGTCCTCGCCGTGCCCCCGCCGAACGTCGCCGACGCGCGCGCCCTGGAGTGGCAGGCCGCCGCCCGCTGGGGCTTCCCCGTCGTCGCCGGCTACTTCGTCGGCCCGAACGGGGGCCCCGACCGGGGCGGCCAGTACGGCGCCACCCCGACCGGGCTCACCGTGTGGCTGGCTCAGGTCGCGCAGACCGACGTCGTCGTCCCCGCGAGCGCGCAGGAGCGGGCCGGCTTCGTCGAGAACCTGCGCGACGGGCGCGTCGACGCCGTCGTCCTGCCCGACGACCGCCCGGCGGCCGGCTCCCTGCGAGACTCTCTCGTGACGCTCCTCGGTGACCCGCAGCACCTCGACGGGGTGTATCTCTGGGACGTGAGGAGGCTGACCGATGGCGCAGGCTGAGCTGGCCCCCGCCACCGAGGCCGTGACCGGCACCGGTCGCGGCCCGCTGCTGCGCCGCCTCGCGACCTCCGCCGGGCGGCACGAGCTCGCCGGGCGCGCCCTCCAGCGGCCGGTCCTCACCATCCTCGCCGTGTACGCCGTCTCGCGGGTCGTCGCCCTCGCGGCGCTCTGGGTCGCCGCGACCTGGTTCCAGAACCCCGCGGGCGTCGGCCACCAGGACCCCACCGTCGGCGACCTCGTCGGGCTCTGGGACGGCGTCTGGTACCACCGCATCGTCGAGGACGGCTACCCCGTCCCGCTGCCGCGCGACGCCGACAACGGGCGGATCACCTACAGCGCGTGGGCCTTCTACCCGCTCTACCCCTACCTCGTGAAGGGGCTGATGCTCACCGGGATGTCCTTCGAGGTCGCGGGGGTCGTCCTCAACCTCGTCCTCGGCGCCGTCGGGGCCGTGCTCATCCACGCGCTCTTCCGCAGCACCTACCACGCGGCGCGCCAGCCGCAGCGCGAGCGCCTCGCCCTCGTCGCCGCGTGCCTCTGGTGCTTCTACCCGACGACGTCGGTCATGCTCAAGCCGTACACCGAGGCGCTCGCCGTGGCCCTCGTCGCCGCCGCGCTGCTCGTCCTCGTGCGGCGCCACTACCTCCTCGTGGCGGCGGTCGCCCTGCCCCTCGGCTTCACGCGCGGCGTCGCCCCGGCCCTCGGGCTCGCGGTGCTCATCCACCTCGGGGTCCGCTGGCGCGAGGAGCGGGCCGCCGGGCTGCGCCCGCTCGCCGGGCAGTGGCCGCGCATCGTCGTCATGCTCGCCTCGGTCGGCGTCAGCGCGATCGCGTGGCCGGCCGTCGCCGGGTTCGCCACCGGCGTCCCGACCGCGTTCTTCGACGTGCAGGCCGCGTGGGGCCAGAAGCCCGCCGACGGCCCGTTCGTCCTGTGGTTCCAGTGGGCCTGGGACGGCAAGGGCCTGGCCGGCGTGCTCGTCCTCGTCGCGCTCGCCGCCACCTACGTCGCGCTCGTCCTCGGCCGGCACGGGCGCTGGATGAGCGTCGAGATGCGCGTGTGGGCCCTCGCCTACCCGTTCTTCCTCTTCGCCGTCGTCCGGCCGATCACCTCGATGTGGCGCTTCCTCCTCCTCGACATGCCGCTGGCCGCGCTCGTGGCGTCGGTCGCGATGCGCACGGCCGACGGCGGGCAGGTCGTGCCGCACTGGAAACGGCGGGTGGCCGTCGTCGTCGTGGTCCTCG
The DNA here is from genome assembly GCF_017312765.1 of Phycicoccus sp. DTK01. Lineage (NCBI taxonomy): Bacteria > Bacillati > Actinomycetota > Actinomycetes > Micrococcales > Intrasporangiaceae > Phycicoccus > Phycicoccus sp. DTK01. The sequence continues at coordinate 84,246 of NZ_BOPU01000012.1, forward strand.
TCGGCGGCATCCTCTGGTGGACCTGCAGCCTCCTCACGTACACCCCGTGGGGCTCCTTCCCCCCGTGACGTGCGGGTTCGGATTTCGCCACGCCGCAAGCCTGCTGCGATAATGGTCTCCGAGTCTCGGCGGTCCGGCGTCGAGCAGGACGCGGCGCGACCCACGCTGCCGCGACGAAGAAGGGAATCACGCCATGGCGGCAATGAAGCCGAGGACGGGCGACGGCCCGCTCGAGGTCACCAAGGAAGGTCGCGGCATCGTGCTGCGCATGCCCCTCGAGGGCGGTGGGCGGCTCGTCGTCGAGATGACCCCCGACGAGGTGCGCGCGCTGGGCGAGGCCATCGACAACTGCGACGGTCTCTGACCGGCAGGCCGCCGACGGGAGCCCTCACCGATCATCCGGTGGGGGCTCCGTCGTGTCCGGGGGAGGTGTCGCGGCGAGCGTGGGGGGTACGCGGTGAGACGGTGTGGCGCCGCCGCGCCGCCCCCGCCTACGGTCGAGGGCCACGACACGACGACCCGCCGGGACCCGGCGGCCGAGGAGGACCCACGGATGAACGCCGGCTACGGACTGACGGTGCGCTGGTCGCTCGAGGACGCCCCTGCGGGGGTGGCCGACGAGCTGCGCGAGTACGTCGTCGGCACCTCGATCGCGCGCTTCATGTTCCTCGACGGCCTGGCCTTCAAGGTGTGGCGGATGCGCGAGGGCGAGTGGTTCGAGGGCACCTACGTCTTCGACAGCGAGCAGGAGCGGCAGCACTTCCGCGAGGGGTTCGAGCCGGGGGCGGCCACCGCGCCGGGCAGCGCGATCATCGGGTCGGCGCCGAGCACGATCGAGGAGTGGGAGGTCGTCGCGATCGCCGAGGGCCCGGCCGGCTTCCGCCGGGGCGCGGGGCCCTCGGTCAGCTGACGCCGGTCCTCAGCGGCGGACGGCGACGAGGACGCCGTCGCTGACCGGCAGGAGCGCGGTGACGAGGTCGTCGTGGTCGCGCAGGGTCTTGCCCAGGTCGCGCAGCGTCGTCGTCGTGGCGTCCCGCGAGGCGGGGTCGGCGACCTTGTCGTGCCAGAGCATGTTGTCGACGACGAGCACCCCGCCGCTGCGCAGCAGCCGGACCGCGTGCTCGACGTAGGTCGGGTAGGTGTCCTTGTCGGCGTCGACGTGGACCATGTCGTAGCCGCCGTCGGCCATCCGCGGCAGGACCTCGGCGGCGGCGCCGGTGATGACGCGCGTGCGCTGGTGCGGGTAGCCCGCCTCGGCGTACGCCTGGCGCGCGAGCCGCTGGTGCTCGGCCGAGACGTCGATCGTCGTGAGGATGCCGTCGTCGGGCATCCCCGAGAGCAGCCAGAGCCCGGAGGTGCCGGCGCCCGTCCCGACCTCGAGGACGTGCTTGGCCCGCACGCTCGCCGCGAGCAGGCGCAGCACGGCGCCCGCCCCGGTGCCGACGGGGGAGGCGGCGCCGAGCTCGGCGCCCCGGCGGCGGGCCGCCTCGACGACCTCGGGCTCGGGGACGAACTCCTCCGCGTAGGACCAGCTGGCCGGCTTCAGTCCGCTCATGGCGGCAACCCTAGTGCGCCCGGCAGGGGGTGGCGCGCCACCGGTTCCCAGCCGGCGTTCAGCCTTCCCGGGAACAATTCACGGTTCCGGCACGTATCGATGGGTGGCATGAGCAGCGTGGTGAGCGAGGAACCGATGGCGACGACCGCAGACCCGGCCCCGGTGGGCACGGGGACCGCGTGGGTGCCCCCGTCGTGGGAGGAGGTCGTCGAGCAGCACTCGGCGCGCGTCTACCGCCTCGCCTACCGCCTGACCGGCAACGTCCACGACGCCGAGGACCTCACGCAGGACGTCTTCGTCCGCGTCTTCCGCTCGCTGCACACCTACCAGCCCGGCACCTTCGAGGGCTGGCTGCACCGGATCACGACCAACGTCTTCCTCGACAAGATGCGCCGCAAGCAGCGCATCCGCTTCGACGCCCTCTCGGACGAGTCGGCGGCGCGCCTGCCGAGCCGCGACCTCGGCCCCGAGCAGACCTTCGCCGACACCCACCTCGACGACGACGTCCAGCGCGCGCTCGACGCGCTCTCGCCGGACTTCCGCGCCGCGGTCGTCCTCTGCGACATCGAGGGCCTCTCCTACGAGGAGGTCGCCGCGACGCTCGGCATCAAGCTCGGGACGGTGCGCTCGCGCATCCACCGCGGCCGGGCCCAGCTGCGCGAGGCGCTCGCCCACCGGGCCCCCCGCCCGCGCCCCGAGGTCACCGCTCCCACCCGCCGCGGCCCGGTCGTCCGGCGACCCGCCGCCGGAGTCGTATGACGGCCCGCGCGGGCGTGCAGTGCCTCGGCGACGAGCTCTCGGAGTACGCCGCCGGCCGTCTCGGCGCGTCCCGCGAGCAGGCCTGGGACCGGCACCTCGTCGCCTGCGAGATGTGCCGTCACGCGGTCGGTCAGGAGCGCCGCCTGCGGGCGGCCCTCGCCGGGGCACCGTCGATGCCCGGTGACCTGCGGGTCACCCTGCTCGCCCTCGCGCGCGACCTCGAGCCGCCGGCCACCTCCGCGCCGGCGGCGACCGCCGGACCGGACCCCCTCCGGCTGCTCGCCCCGTCCGCCCCGCCCTGCCACCGCAGCGCGCTGCGCGCCACCGTCGTGGCAGCCGCCGCTGCGGGCGTCTCCGCCGCGGCCGCCTGGAGCCTGACGGTCATCGGCAGCCCCGCCGTCGTGCGGCCCGCGGGCTCCCCGGCCGGGCCCGCCTCCGCGACGACGCGGGTCGTCGTCCCGCACGGGACGACGGCGTTCGCGCAGGTCAGCCTCACGACGCGCACCTCCCCGCCCGCGCCGTCGCGCCAGCAGGCACAATCGACGCCATGAGTGAACGGGACCGCGGGTCCGACGACTGGCAGCCGTGGGACCGCGAGCCCCCGAGCGGCCCGGCGACCGAGCCGGTGCCCGCCGCGGAGCCGCAGTGGGCGAGCGCCGCCGGCGCGGAGCCGACCACCGAGCTCCCGGCCGGCCCGCCCCCGCCGCCGTACCAGCCGATCAGCGGCTCGTGGGGCGCCCCGCCCGTGCCGCCCTCCGCCTCGGCGGCCCACCCCGTCTCGCAGCCCGAGCCCCGTCCCGGCCGGCGCGGCCCGGGGTGGGGTGCGCTCGTCGGCGTGGCCCTGGCGACCGCCCTCGTGGCCGGCACGACCGGTGGCATCGTCGGTGGTGCGCTGGCCGACCGCGGCTCGGGCTCGTCGGGCACGTCCGTCGCCGCCCCGCAGCCCGGGGCCGGTGCGACGACCCGGCCGCGCGGCTCGGTGGCCAACATCGCCGCCACGGCGCTGCCCAGCGTCGTGACGCTGCGCGTCGAGGGGGCGGACGGTGGCGCCACCGGCTCCGGCTGGGTCTACGACGACCAGGGGCACGTGGTGACGAACAACCACGTCGTCGCCGGCGCCGGCGACTCCACCATCACCGTCGTCCTCTCGAACGGGAAGCAGGTGTCCGGCAAGGTCGTCGGGCGTGACGGGTCCTACGACCTCGCCGTCGTGCGGGTCGAGGGCGCCGACCTCACGCCGCTGCCGGTGGGCAGCTCCGCCGACGTCGTCGTCGGTGACGAGGTCATCGCCGTCGGCGCGCCGCTCGGCCTCGACTCGACCGTGACGAGCGGCATCGTCAGTGCGCTCGACCGCCCCGTCACGCCGGGGCAGCAGGACGACCAGTCGTTCATCAACGCGATCCAGACCGACGCCGCGATCAACCCCGGCAACTCCGGCGGCCCGCTGCTCGACATGCAGGGCCGGGTCATCGGCGTCAACTCCGCCATCGCCCGGGTGCCCGGCACCTCGCTCGGCGGCCAGAGCGGCAACATCGGCGTCGGCTTCGCCATCCCGAGCGACCAGGTCGCGACGACCGTCGACCAGCTCATCAGGACCGGCAAGGCCGAGCACCCCATCATCGGCGTGTACCTCGACAGCTCCTACGACGGCGAGGGCGTGCGCGTCGCCGACGACGGGCCCGACGGCGACCCGGCGGTCAACCCGGGCGGACCGGCGGACGAGGCGGGCATCGAGGCCGGCGACGTCATCACCGCCTTCGAGGGCCGGCCGGTGACGGACGACGGCGAGCTCGTCGTCAAGATCCGCGCGCGGAAGGTCGGGGAGTCCGTCAAGCTGACCATCGTGCGCGACGGTCGGGAACGGGATGTCACCATGGTGCTCCAGGGGTCGGAGTGACCCCCCGCAGCGAAGGGGCGTGACGCGGTGTTCGGCGTCAACGGGTGGGAGATCATCCTGCTCGCACTCATCGCGGTGTTCGTGCTCGGCCCGGACAAGCTGCCGGAGTACGCGGCCAAGCTCGCGCACGGCATCCGCCGGCTGCGGGTGATGGCCGAGGGCGCCAAGGACTCGCTGCGCGACCAGCTCGGCCCGGAGTACGACGACATCGACTGGCGTCAGTACGACCCGCGCCAGTACGACCCCCGACGCATCGTCCGCGAGGCGCTGCTCGACCCGCTCGACGAGGCCGTCGCCCCGGTGCGCGGCGAGATCTCGAGCGTGCGCGACGCCGCCCGCGTGCGACGTCCCGCGGGCGACGCGGCCGCCGCCGGGGCGGCAGGGGCCGCGGCCGGGGCGACCGCTGCGGCGGCGAACGGGTCGGCCGCCGCGTCGACCCCCACCGACACCGACGCCGACCTCGGTGACGGGTACGTCGAGGACGGCTACGACGACGAGTACGTCACCGTGCAGCCGTGGATGACGCCGACGGCGTTCGACCCCGCGCTGCCCACGCCGTTCGACACCGACGCGACCTGACCGGCTCGGTCGCTCGCGCCGGCGGGGTCAGCGACCGACGGGCGAGAGGCCGAGCGAGCGACCGGCGAGGCCGCGCGAGCGCGTGGCGAGGCCGGAGGCGATGCCCCGCAGCGCGACCGCGGCGGGGGAGTCCGGCTCGCCGAGGACGACCGGGCTGCCCTGGTCGGCGCCGATGCGCAGGCGCGTGTCGAGCGGGATCTGGCCGAGCAGCGGGACCTCGGCGCCGATCGAGCGCGAGAGGGACTCGGCGACCTCTCGGCCGCCGCCGGAGCCGAAGATCTCCTCGCGGGAGCCGTCGGGCAGCTCGAGCCAGCTCATGTTCTCGATGACGCCGGCGACCCGCTGGTGGGTCTGGAGGGCGATGGAGCCGGCGCGCTCGGCGACCTCGGCGGCCGCCTGCTGCGGCGTCGTGACGACGAGGATCTCGGCGCCCGGGATGAGCTGCGCGACGGAGATCGCGATGTCGCCGGTGCCCGGCGGGAGGTCGAGGAGGAGGACGTCGAGGTCACCCCAGAAGACGTCGGCGAGGAACTGCTGCAGCGCCCGGTGGAGCATCGGCCCGCGCCAGACGACCGGCTGGTTGCCCGGCACGAACATCCCGATCGAGATGACCTTCACGTCGTGGCTGACCGGCGGCATGATCATGTCGTCGACCTGGGTCGGCTTGTGCTCGACGCCGAGCATCCGGGGGATCGAGAAGCCGTAGATGTCGGCGTCGACGACCCCGACGCGCAGGCCCTGCGCGGCGAGGGCGGCCGCGAGGTTGGCGGTGACCGAGCTCTTGCCGACGCCGCCCTTGCCGGAGGCGACGGCGTAGACGCGGGTCAGCGAGCCGGCCTTGGCGAAGGGGACCTCGCGCTCGGCGGTGCCGCCGCGCAGCTTCGTCTTGAGCTCGGCGCGCTGCTCGTCGCTCATGACGCCGAGGGTGACGCTGACGTCGGTGACGCCGTCGACCGCCGCCAGGGCGTTCGTCGTGTCCCGGGTCAGCGTGTCCTTGAGCGGGCAGGCGGCCACGGTGAGCAGGACGGTGACGGCCACGCGGCCGTCGTCGTCGCACGCGAGGTCGCCGACCATCCCGAGCTCGGTGATCGGGCGCCGGATCTCGGGGTCGATGACCTTCTCGAGGGCGGCGTGGAGGACGTCGGTGCTGACCTGCGGCATACCCCCGAGTCTAGGTCCGCGGCGCGGTCCGGCCGTCGTCGGCCCCGGTCGGAGCGGGGGGCTGTTGCACGACGACGAGGCCGCGCTCCTCCATCTCGTCGAGCAGGTCGCGCAGCTCGCTGCGGACGAAGTCGCGGGTCGCGGTGTCGCGCATGGCGATGCGCAGTGCGGCGACCTCGCGGGTGAGGAACTCGGTGTCGGCGAGGTTGCGCTCGTCGCGCGAGCGGTCCTGCTCCAGGGCGACGCGGTCGCGGTCGGCCTGGCGGTTCTGCGCGAGGAGGATGAGCGGGGCGGCGTAGGAGGCCTGCAGCGACAGGATGAGCGTGAGCAGCGTGTAGTTGAGCGAGCGGGGGTCGAACTGGAGCACGGCCGGCAGGAAGGTGTTCCAGGCGAGCCAGACGACGACGAAGACCGTCATCCCGATGAGGAAGTACGCGGTGCCCATGAACCGGGCGAACTTCTCGGACAGGACGCCGAAGGCCTCCCCGGAGAACGCGGCGGGCAGCGTGAAGCGCCGCCGGCCGGCCTCGCGGGGGGTGTCGATGCGGGAGCGGCGCTCGCGCTCAGCCACGGGTCACCTCCTCGTGGGGGACGACGTCGTGGCGCTCCTCGCGCCAGTCGTCGGGAAGGATGTGGTCGAGCACGTCGTCGACGGTGACCGCGCCGAGCAGGTGCCCCTCCTCGTCGACGACCGGCATGCCGACGAGGTCGTACGTGGCGAGCGTCCGGGTCACCTGGCCCAGGCTCGCGGTGGGCGGCAGCGGCTCGACGTCCTTGTCGAGGATGCCGCCGATCGGCTGGTGCGGCGCCTCGCGCAGGAGCCGCTGGATGTGGACGACGCCGAGGAACTTGCCGGTGGGGGTCTCCAGCGGCGGGCGGCAGACGAAGACGGTGCAGGCCAGCGCGGTCGAGAGCTCCTGGCGGCGGACGACGGCGAGGGCCTCGGCGATCGACGCCTCCGGGCCGAGGATGACCGGCTCGGTCGTCATGAGGCCACCGGCGGTGTTCTCGTCGTAGGTGAGGAGGCGGCGCAGGTCCGCGGCCTCGTCGGCGTCCATCTTCTCGAGCAGCTCCTCCTGGCGCTCCGGCGGCAGCTCGGAGAGGAGGTCGGCGGCGTCGTCGGGCTCCATCGCCTCGAGGACGTCGGCGGCGCGGGCGACCTCGAGGCCGACGAGGATCTCGACCTGGTCGTCCTCGGGCAGCTCCTCGATGACGTCGGCGAGGCGCTCGTCGGTGAGGGCGGCGGCGACCTCGGCGCGGCGGCGCGGGCTGAGGTCGTGGATGACCTCGGCGAGGTCGGCGGGCTTGAGGTCCTCGTAGGTCTCGAGCAGCTTGGCCGCGCCCTGCCCCTCGCTCGCGGTGCGCAGGCCGACGACGTCCTCGATCGTCGCGACGAAGGTCTCGCCGCGGCGGCGCCCGAGCCGGCCGAGGCGGGAGGGGCGCGAGGCGTCGAGGCGCACGGCGACGCGGGTGACGTTCCAGCCGCGCTGGCCCAGCTGCTCGATGCCGACGTCCTGGACCGTGGCGGTCGCGATGTCGCCGTCCTCGGTGCGGACCTGGACGGTGCGCTCGAGGAGCTCGGCGACGACGAGGGTCTCGTTCGGGCGCTGCTCGAAGCGGCGCATGTTGACCAGGCCGGTCGTGATGACCTGGCCGCCCTCGACGGACGTGACCCGGGTCATCGGGACGAACACGCGGCGACGGCCCGGCACCTCGACGACGAGGCCGATGGCCCGCGGACGGGACTTCGTGGCGCTGAACGTGACGACGACGTCGCGGACGCGGCCCACCTTGTCGCCGAGCGGGTCGAAGACGTCCAGCTCGGACAGGCGGCCGACGAAGGCCCGGGTCGGCGTGCTCACGTCCGACAGGCTATCCGCCGTCGGAGGGGGGCGTGGACGGCTCGTCCGGGGTGTTGCGCCGGGCGCCGGCCCGGCCGCGCCAGTGCCAGGGGCGCCACCGCGCGGTCGCGGGCGCCGCGGGTCGGACGGGGGCCGCGCCGCTGCTCGTGCCGTGGTGGCCGGGCTGCTCGCCGGGTCGCCCGTGCGGGGTGAGGACGTGGAGGGTGTTGTGCGCCCGCCAGCGCTCGAGGACCTCCTCGGCGCTGCCCGGGGCGTTGAGCCGCTCGGGCCGCAGCACCGCCGCGGCCTGCTCCCACGCGTCGGTGCCCGGCTCGAGGACGCGGGTGGTGGCATGGATGGTGAGGAGGCGGCCGCCGGTGTCCTTGCTGCGCAGGATCAGCTCCACCTCGTCAGGCAGCCACGGCAGGTGCTGCTCACCAGGACCGGAGACCACGTAGGCGGCCGGGCCGGTGCCCCGCTCGTCGCCGTCGTCGTGCCACACGTGCCAGGCGGGGTACGTCGAACCGTCCGGGAGGCGGACCCACAGCAGCCCCGACTTGGACGCGGCCTCGTTGAGCAGCTTCGTCACGTCGACCCGCGGGGGAGCGGGCGCGGCGGGGGCGCTGGCGGCGTCGGTGGTCGCCTCGTCGGACATGTCCAGCACTCTCCCACAGCACCCGCTCGTCCCGGCTGCTGTGCATCCTGACGCACCCGGGACGAGCGGTCGCGGTGCGTCCCGCCGGTGCCCTCTCACCCTGCCGGTGCGACCTCGCCCGGCCGGTGCCTCATGGCACCCCGGCACGGCGAGACCCGGGCGGCACGGCGAGACCACGACGGCGGGGCTGCGAGGGGGTCGGGCAGGAGGGGAGCCGGAGGGGGGTTCTGCTTCTCTCGGGACGACGAATTCTGTTCTGCTGAGGGCGAACCGGGACACAGTAAGGCTTGCAACTAGAACACCAGTTCGATAAACTGAGCATGGACACCGAGACCCTCTCCCGCCGCATCGCGGGGCTACGCGAGGAGTGCGCGCGGCTGGGGGCCGAGCTGGTCGAGCAGGGTCACGGGCTGTCCTCGGAGGAGGCGTTCGGGCTCGCCGGGGAGCTGCAGGGTGTCGTGAACGCGGCCGAGGGGGCCACGGCGGTGGCTGGCGCGTGGGGTGCGCGGGTGGAGACGACGGTGCGCTCGGGCTCGTGGGAGCGGGTGCACCCGGTGGGGTTCGTCGACGCGATGGCGCCGACACGGATGTCGCTCGCGACGGGGCTGACCGAGGGGGTGGCGGGTCGGAAGGCGGCGCTGGGTGCCGCGCTGGGTGAGTGGTTCCCGCGGGTGCGTGAGCTGCTCCTCGAGGGTGCGGTCGCTTGCGTGAGCGTGCAGAAGGTGGTCGACGCGTGCGCCGGGCTGGACGTGGCGGCGTGCCTGCGGGTCGATGCCGATCTCGCGCCCCGGTTGGCGGGGATGGACCCGGCCCGCGTGACGGGTGAGGCGCGGCGGGTCGCGACGCGGGTGGCGGCCGACCAGGTCGCC
>NZ_BOPU01000013.1:0-80540 GCF_017312765.1 Phycicoccus sp. DTK01
CAACAGCCTGCGCCTGCGCACCTTCACCGGCGCCACCACCCAGCCCACCGACACCCCCGAGGACCCCCATGCCTGAGCCCAGCAGCCCCGAGCACCACCACGGCTACATCAGCGAGAAGGACGGCTACATCAACCGGATGCGCCGCATCGAGGGCCAAGCCCGAGGCATCGCCCGGATGATCGAGCAGGAGCAGTACTGCATCGACATCCTCACCCAGATCAGCGCCCTCAACCGGGCCCTCGAAGGCGTCGCCCTCGGCCTCATGGACGACCACCTCGCCCACTGCGTCCTGGACGCCGCCCGCGCCGGTGAGGACCAAGGCGCCGCCAAGCTCAAGGAAGCCTCCGACGCCATCCGCCGCCTCGTGCGCTCCTGACCACGCCCGACCCCACGCATGCCGACGCACTCGCGCCGGGACGCCCCCACCACTCATCCCCGGGAGGACCCATGACCAGCCACGCAGAGCCGGCGCCCACCCCCACCGGCCACGACCACCACGGCAGCCACGCCACCGGCGGCGTGGCCCGCATGGCCGTCAGCGCCACCCTGCACTGCCTGGCTGGGTGCGCCATCGGCGAGATCGCCGGCCTCATCATCGGCACTGCCGCCGGGCTCGGGAACGCGAGCACCATCGTCATCTCCGTCGCCCTGGCCTTCTTCTTCGGCTACACCCTCTCCACCCTCCCCCTGCTCAAGGCCGGGCTGGCCGTCGGCACCGCCCTGCGCGTCGTGCTGGCCGCCGACACCGTCTCCATCGCCACGATGGAGGTCACCGACAACGTCGTCATGGCCCTCATCCCCGGCGCCATGAACGCCGGCCTGGTCAACACCGTCTTCTGGGTCGGCATGGCGATCTCCCTCGCCGTCGCCTTCGTCGCCGCCTACCCCGTCAACGCCTACCTGCTCAACCGCGGCAAGGGCCACGCCCTCACCCACGAGTACCACGACGCCGCACCCGCCCACGGAGCACGACGCCTCATCCCCACATTCAGCACCGGCGCCCTCGTCGCCACCCTGACCGCGTTCATGCTCGGCGGCCTCGTGGTCTCCATCGCCGACAGCATCGGATCTTAATCTGAACCAGACCACAGGTTCGAGTCCTGCCGGGGGCGCATCCCATCGTGGCGTCTGACCTGCAAAGACACCGAATCGTGGAACAGTGCGTGCCTTAACCTTGCCCCAACAGTAGGCCTCGCAACCGCGTCGCTCAGGCGGGACTGCCGCACTGACAAGTGACAGGTCAGGTTGGCACCCATCGGCGCAGCAGTCCCCCTGGCACTCGAAACTCGCCCGGACCGAGCGGAGCGCCTGCACTTCCCTCGATGTCGCCGCATCACACGAAACGCGGCGGCGCCCCGCCCGACCTGGTGGTCGGACGGGGCGCCGTAGTGTCGGTTCGGCGGCCGTGGCGTCAGCTCCCCCTGCGGAGCCGGCCAGGCCGCCTGGCCGTGAGTCCGGTCCACCGCGAGCCCCTGCGCCCTTGGTGGTTCGTCCTTCCTCACCGGTTCCGCCCTGCACGGAGTGGGTGAGTACTGACCCGAACTGCTGGATTCACTTGTGGTCCCGAAGACTTCTCGGGTGGCTTCCCTGCCAAGCCCTGTGGGCTGTCGCAGACCGGATTTCGTCGGGCCCCTGCGACCCTCTGTCCTGCCTTCTGCTGACCGTGACTTTACCCTTCCTTTACCCGTCGCGCTGGGCTTTGGGCAAGAATCCCGCGGACCGCGACGAGTGAAGAGGTCGGCCATCTCGCCGAGCTCGCCGGGTCTTGCGGCCACCCCTCTCTGAGCAACACGGAAGCCGCAGCCCCCCGGCAAGGCTGCCGCGCTTGGGCGAGTCAGTAGCGGCACTGGACAGATGCCGGCAGCACGTCCACTCTTAGGAAAGCAAGTTTCCTAAATTGCTCCGTCACTCGTTCGGAGCGACCCCACCAGTGGGAGGCCTCCGTGACCACAGTCCTCGCGGTCGTCGGCGCATCTGTGGCGGGCGAGTCCGCCTGGGACGCAGCGCAACTGCAGCGCATCGTCGACCTCAGCCCTCCCGGCACGCCTGCCTCGCAGCGCATCAGCGTCATGGACTTCTGGGAGGAGTGCGCACACGGGATCCTCGGTCCAGTCGACGTCCGGTCGGCCACGGTCACGCTGCCGGCGGAGCACCAACACTGGGGGGCGGTAGCTGGCGGAGACCGCTCATCCATGACCGGCCTCGTGACGGCACTCGCCACCCAGACAGCGAGCTTCGCAGGTGCCGACCTCCTCCTCGTCGTCGGGACGAAAGCCGCGACGAGGGCCTTCGCCACGACCGTGCGTCACGGCGACCGAGACCTGCAGGCCGCCTACGTCGACCAGGTCGCTACCCCAAACACCACCATTGCCCACGAGGTCGGACACCTTTTCGGCTTGCAGCACCCCTGGGGGCTGTTCACCCCAGCCGACGGAGGTGTGATCTCGCCGGAGTACGGATCGCCGACCTGCATCATGGGCATGGCCTACCGCGACCCGAAGGTCTGCATCCCGCTCCCTGCGGTGGTCGGTGGACCACCCGCCGCGAGCGCCACCGGCACGCCGACTCCCTACTACTCGCGCGGAGGCCCACGACTCTCCTGCGCGGAGCTCGTGGCCGCCACCCTGCGGGCCGGCGAGCAACCGGATCGGCGCTGGCCGGTCGAGACGATGCCCGTGCGCGGGGGCCTGTCGCTCATCCTCACCGACCGACCCGGCGGCCCAGGCGCCTTCCCGGCAGTCGTGCGATTTCCGGACACCCAAGACCTTCTCATCCTCGAGCTGCGATCCGGCCGTGCCTGGGGTGGCGTGGCCTGGGACGGACGCCTGCGGCTCGACCCCACGGACCGGGACGTCCTAGACTCGCCGGCCGTCGTGGTGCACCGCATCCAGACCATCCCTGCCGCCCACACCACAGGGCGCGGCGACCTCCCGCTCAGGGCCTGGTTCCTGGGAGCCATCACGGTACCGGCACGACTCGACGCCGACCTGCACGTGACCGGGAGCACCGACGCCATGGTCGGGCTCCTCGCGTACGACGCCGACTCGTGCACCGCACACGTCCGGGTGACCCACCAGGTCGACGTCCTCCCGCCCACCTGCCGGGTGCAGCTGACGGATTCCCCCGACGGACCAGCCACCCGCGGACCCGCCGGACCCATCCTGGTCGACGACCTCGGCCCGACGTGCAGCGAGAGCGGCACCTATGACGCCGAGTGGGTCCACCAGGACCACGTCCTCCGCGCCACGGCGAAGACGACCGGACTGGACGGCGTCGACCGGGTGGAATGGCGGATCGGTGGCGTACGCATCGGCTGGTCGAACCTCGGAGATCCCCCGACCACCACGACCGTCACCCTCCCCGACCTGCAGCTCGAGGTCCCCACCGGCTACCGGCGATGGGCGTGGGAGCGTCACCCCCTGACGGTCACGGCGAGGATGACTTGGGACCAGCTGGAGGTCCGCGTACCCGGCGGGCTCGGCCGACTCCCCCTCCAGTTGACGGCACACATTCGCTCGACGGACGGCTCGGCGAGCGCCACCGGGTGGGCCCGCGTCACGCTCGACGCACGACGCCTGTCCTTCGCCAGCTGGGCACTGCGCTCCCGCCGCGCGGAATGCGATACCCACCGTGCACGGCTAGCCGCCGTATGGCTCGACGCGGCACGCCGCTACCCCGACCTCCTCCACGGGGCGATGATCAAAGGGGAGGTGCGCATCCCCGCGACCGACTGGGGTGACGCTGAGTGGGACCGTCTCCAGGAGCAGTTGCGGCTCACGCGTCACCTGCCCGACGACGTCGGGTCCCTCGTGGGCGTCCGCGACGCCCGGCCCGGCCCGGGCGTCGCCCTGCGCTCCACCCTGCGACCAAAGCTTCCCTGACGCCGGCCGCCAGAAACGCGCGGACTTCGGGTGCGCCGAGCACGTCACAGCCGCCACCCGGCGCGAACCGAGAATGGCCGACGACAAGCTGCGCAGTCGGAGCAGCCCGCTGCTCGCGAGTCAAGCCCAACGGCTACGACGCCGGCTGAGGGAGAAGGACTGCGACGAGAGGCAATTTCCGCACCGGCAGAAGTTGCGAGGCATTCACCCGCCTGACGGCATCTTTGGCCTGCAGGGCACCTCGTAGTCCGGGTACGACGCATCCACCCGCTATTGGCCCGTCCACCACGACGAGCTGTGGCTATCCGCCGACGCCGGCACCGCCTCATTCGACGACCAATCGAACTGGGCCGACGAGCCAGGCTGGATCACACGCACCTCGAGCGCGCCCTGACCACCGACCGCACCGCCGGCACCTCGCCGCTCACGCCTGACCCATCACGCGCTAGCACGTGAGCCTCTCCCCGAGGCAGGGGCCCGCCTTCCCCTTGAGCCGCTGCCCGCCTCTCGCGGGGGCGGACTGCGACGAGCGAAGGCATCGGGCAGCCGGAAGGGACACCGCCCCCCAACCCCGCTGCGAGACCGCGCTCCTTGCATGCGGCGACGATTTCGAATTTCTCCAAGATCGATGGTCTCCGTCCCAGACCCCCACATAGGTCCGCCCCCACCGTCGTTGAGGCGAGGGTGGGGGCGGCTTTCGTTGTCCCACCTTCACAGTACGCAGGACGGGATCACAAACCCTCCAAACAGGGGCGGAGGTTTCGGCCGCGCTGGCTCGACAGCCTGGTCGCGCCGTAATGCGGGCGCCCTGGGCGTGATCCGCCCCAGACCCCATCCACCCACTGTGGTGCGCCCGGGGGTCCTGCAGCTGTCGAGCATCCCGACGCACCGGGGATTGGGGACGAAACACCGGACTCGAACCCCCGGGCACGTCTCAGACGGTACCCCCGCGGCTACCTGCCCCGTTAGCCCTTGGGCAGATCCGCACGGACGACGAGCACTCGCTCGTCCTGCTGGGAGGACACGCCCCGCCGCACGCAGGGGCCGGTCGCGCCGAGCGAATCAGTTGGGAGGCCGGAGGGGGTGTCTACCCCCAACATCGCCGCGCGTTACCAGTCACCCCTGCGTGCTCACCGAATCATGGCACCAGGCCATGGCAGACGCCAGCGGAGAACCTGGAACACCGGCTGACGGACCGGTCCACCGGCGACGGGCACCATGCACCTACCCTCGCGTCATGACAGACGACCAAGGCGCGTGGGTGCATCGCGCGTTCATCTGGCGCCCAGCGCTGGGTCCGGTCGAAGCCTGGGCGGACACTCTCCGCGACGATGGGTGGGAGCCCGAGGTTGAGGCGGGTACACCTCACCACGACGAAGACGGACGAGCCCTGATCGTGCCCGCGCGCCGCTGGTTCGCAGACCCCTGGCACATCCCGCCGCGGTAGGGAGGCGACGCCGCCCTCTGTTGGACGACGCCGCCGGTGAGGCGGTAACCGTGGGAGCGGCGACGAAACGATGGCGCGTCTTCCTTCCGGCAGCCCACAGCGCTCACCTCATAGATGGCCCCGCCATGCAGGCTGTACCGTCCTGCACAAGGGCTCCGAGAATGAGCGGGAGGAGGTGCAGATGGACAGCTACAAGCCGCCGCTCCTTACTGTCCGGGATGCGACCGCTCAGCTGCAGATGCCTGAGTCCACGCTTGACCTGTGACGGCGCGCCGACGGGCAGTTCGAGCCCTCGTTGCATTCCGTGCCTTCGGAGCGTCGCCGTTGGCCGCGGGCGCCGTTCGCAGGGCTGATCGAAGCGTGCGTCCTGCGCACCTTGCGGGAGGATGGGGGCCCGTGGATGAGATCCGCGGCATCGCGGCCCTGACGCGAGCGGACTTCGTCGACCCGTCGCGCTTGCCACTCCAAGGATCGCGAGCGAGGGGGTGAATGACTGCTTGCAGGCCGCGGACGGCACGCTGGTGAACCAGCATGGCCAGGGCGACATCCGCCAAGTCATCGCTTCGCACTTTCAGTTGTTCCGCTGGGAGACTGAGGGCGAGCCTCGGCAGTTGCGGCTTTCGCAGTGCCGGGCGAGTGCCCCAGTGATCATTGATCCGCGCTTCACGTGGGGTCGCCCCACGATTCAGGCATCCACGGTGGCAATTTCGGCGGTCGTCGAGCTCTGGCACGCGGGCGAGTCGAAGAACCTCGTCGCCGAGGAGTTCGACCTCAGCCCCGATGCGTCGAGGACATCCTCCGGGTCGCCGCCTGCGTACGTCGTCGACCGGTGCCTGGGAGAGGTGACGGCCGGCAGGCTCAAGGGGAGGACTCGAGGCTGCATCTGCTGTCAGACGTCTCCCCGAACGACGCCTCGGACGTGGCGGACGAGGACTGGATCGCCGAGGGTTCCATCGGTCGTGAGTTCTGCTGAGGAAGGACAGAGCCACCCCGTATCGCGCTTCACAGATCGGAGCCCTCACCCCGGGCGGCCCGATCCTCCGCTTGGCCCGGCAGGACCTCACGGTGGTCGACATGGTCTTAGCCGTCGGCACCGCCCGGCCAGCGATCAAGCACAGCGTTGCCTTAGATGGAGGCGGCTTCTGGCACCTCTACCGGGCGGGAAGATCGAGCGGATGTGGCTGCAAGCATGACCCACGACCGTCACCCGGAGCTTGACTGGCTCGCGCGACGTCGCGCCGGTGAGTCGGTCCGACTCATCGCGCAGCGGGCCGGGGTGTCGCCGTGGGAAGTGACGAAGGCGACGAAACGCTTCGGGCCGTTCCCACCCGCGGATCGGCAGCTTGGCCGGACGTACCTGACCACCTTCCTGCTCGAGGAGCGGCGCCAACGGTGGATCGCGGACCGTCGCCGTGGCGTCCGTGTGAAGGAGATCGCGGAGCGGGACCGCGTCAACCACCAGACCGTCACGCGCGCGACCAGCGACTGGGGCCCCTACCCCGCCCGGGAGACGGTGGAGGCGTGGGTGGAGGCGCGCCAGCGTCGGCGTCCGCTGGGGGCGATCGCCTTGGAGTTCGGTGTGTTGCCGGCGACAGTGCAGCGCTTCACGACGCCCCATGGTCCGTTCCCCCGCCCGGCGCAGGTGCCGGATGGGATCGAGACGCGCGAGTCGATCGCCCGTCGAGCAGGGGTGAGCGACTCGGCCGTGCGGAAGTGGCGGCACCTGCCTGACCCGGACTGGGTCACGGCGAAGGGGCGGCCGGTGTGGCTGTCGTCGACGATCGACCGGTGGCTCGACAGCGAGGCGCTGCCGCGCTGCCACGTGTGCGGCGCGCGCCCCGTGTCTCTGACCTTCCACCTCGGCTACCGGCACGGCCAGTAGCCGAGGGTCATCCGCCCCCGCCCTCAAGCGGGGGCGGACCCCCTCGCTGACCCCGAACGATGCGCATGTCAGGGCCCGGCGAGAACCTCCAGAACAGGGCGGAGGTACCGCCCGGACGGCACCGACGTCGGTGACTCTGAAGGGTCAGCGCGGGTCACAGGACACTCGCGCCCGACCTGGGCCCACCCAAAGGCGATGGAAGACCGTAGCGCCGCGACGAGCCGGAGCGCTAGGTGTTGTCCAACCCTGTGCGGCGGTGTCCTTCCCCCTGCGAAAGGACACCGCCCACACGGAGGGAGGATCGAGGCAACCGGCTCACGAGCCGCTCGCGAGGGCCGACCAGCCTCGTCGGGTCCCTCTGTGCAGGTCAGAGTATTCACCCACTGCGACCGCTCGGAAAGGTATCCGTGCAGGTCAGAGTGGGGGAACCCGCCGCCGACATGAGCGGGCCGCCCTCCCTGCTCGAAGGCGGCCCGCGCACGCAGGGCGGGCGCGGATCCCGGACAATGGGGGCCAGAGGGGGTGATCGACCAGCCCATCCCGTCGCGCTTTTTCTCGCCCTGCGTGCTGACTTCAGGATCGCAGGTCAAGCGCACCGCGGCTAGCCCCCCAAGGGCGTTCTGCGCCTCACAGAGCACACATACTGCCCACAGGGGAAGCGGCGTCGTGCGGCGCCGCCGCGAGCGGCCGGGGCGTTGCCCCACCACTTGGGGAAGTCCACAATGGCGTTATGACCGGACAGCCCCCAGGGCGCGGCCATGACGCCGACGCCATAGACCAGCTCCTTGCCACCGTGGCCCGGAACAGCGCCCGCCTGGACGCACTCGAGAGCCAGGTCACCGATGGGCAGGAGCAGATCGCTGAGCTCCAAGCCCAAGGCCTCGTCAGCACCCAGCAAGCCGAACAGCTAAGGCACGCCCTGTGCTCTTCTCGCAGGATCGGCGCCGCCATCGGCATCGTGATGGCACGCACCAACGTCACCGAGGAAGCCGCGTTCGACGCCCTGGCCCAGGCCAGCATGCGTACCAACTGCAAGCTTCGCGACCTGGCCGACCGCATCGTGGAGACAGGCAGCACCGAAGTGCTGCACGTACCCTGAGCGAGCACAAGCCCGCACCCACTCAGAGTTCGGTTCGTCCCCGCGTGGCCGCGAGGGGGTCGACGTCAGTCACTGGTGCTGGTCAGCGCTGACGCGAGCACGGCGTGCACCTTCCCGACGCGCACCGTCGGCAACCGGCCGGCGTCGATCAGCTGCAGGACGCGCTGGCGGCTGATGCCGAGCCGCTCCGCCGCCTCGGCGACGGAGACGAGCTCGGGCACCGGGGCCCAGCCGGCGCGCTCGTCGCGCATCGCCTCCGTCTGGACGGTGACGGCGAGCACCTCGTCGTCGACGGCCTGAGCGAGGATGGCGAGCCCGGTGGCGGTGGCCTGCCGGAGGTCGTCGGCCGGGAGGGTGATGACGGCGACGAGGTTGCCAGTGGGTCCCACTCGGACCGTACCGCGCCAGGGCGCGAGCGCGTCGATCCACGAGTCGGCGACGTCTTCGCCGTGCGCGGTCATCTCGGCCTCGATGACGTAGTGGGAGGTCACGCTTCTGCTCCTGTCCATGGTGATGATGGGGCGAAGAGCTGCGCTCCCCAGTCCTGCCCGTCTTCGAGTCCGTGGGGGCAGGCGAACAGGGCTGACCCGGTGTGTTCGATGTACTCGTTGAGCCGGTCGGCTCGTGCGAGGGCGTGCTGCATGGGGACGAACTGACGCAGCGGGTCCCGCATGAACGCGATGAAGAACAGGCCGGCGTCGAGGTGCCCGAGTCCGTCGGACCCGTCGGTGAAGTTGTAGCCGCGGCGCAGGATCCGCACGCCTCCGAGGTGTGAGGGGTGGGCCAGCGCGACGTGTGAGTCGACGGGGATGAGCTGCTGGCCGTCGGCGGCCTTCGCGGTGAAGTCGGGCTCGTCGAGTTCCTTGCGGCCTCCGAGGGGTGCTCCGAGCTTCTTGTCCCGACCGATGGTGTCCTGCTGGTCCTGCAGGGTGCTGCGGTCCCACACCTCGATGTGCATCCGGATCCGGCGGGCGACCAGGTAGGAACCGCCGGTGAGCCACGCCGCACCACCTTGGGCCTGTGCCGGGGCGACCCACACGTGCTCCTCGAGGTCGGAGGGTGCTTCGGCCTTGATGTTCGCCGTGCCGTCCTTGAAGCCGAAGAGGTTGCGTGGCGTGACTTGCGTGGTCGAGGTCGAGGAGGTGCGGCCGAACCCGAGCTGGCTCCACCGGACAGCGACGACACCGAAGCCCATCCGCACGAGGTTGCGCACCGCGTGCACCGCAACCTGCGGGTCGTCGGCGCACGCTTGCAGGCAGAGGTCGCCCCCGCACCGAGCCGGGTCCAGGTCGTCACCAGCGAACGGCGGCAGCTCACGCAGCGCCTCGGGACGGCGATCGGCGAGGCCGAAGCGGTCATCGAAGAGACTCGGGCCGTAGCCGATCGTCACGGTGAGGTTGGCCGGGGCGAGGTCGAGGGCCTCCCCGGTGTCCTGTGGCACCCCGTACGGGCCGCCGCCGACCACGCCGCCCGGGGCCGCCTCCGCGCCGGCCGTCATCCGCTCGGCGGCGCGAGTCCACGCCGTCAACAGCTCGCGCAGCTCCGCCGGGTCGTCGGTGACGACGTCGAGGGCGACGAAATGCAGGCGGTCCTGTGCAGGGGTTGTGATGCCGGCCTGGTGCTCGCCTCGGAAAGGCACCACCCCGGCGAGGGCCTCCAGGCTGGTCTGTGCGGCATCACCGGCCGGGCTCGGCCGCGATGCCCACTCGACGCCGGCAGCCGCCCCGGCCAGTGCGGCGCCGGCTCCCGCGGCAAGAACCGACCTGCGGGTGGACCCGTCGATGCTCACCCCTTGGCGACGACGCCGGCGACCGTGGCGACCGGCTCGGAGAACGCGTCGAGCGCCTCGGTGAGCTTCTTGACGTCGGAGGGAGCCAGCTCGGGATAGGAGACGAAGCCGTCGCCCGAGCGATACGTCTCCAACAGGTCGCCCAGCGCCTTGCCTCGGGTGTCGATCGTCGCAACGAGCGCAGGGTCGGCCTGCTGCAGGAACGGCCGCAACGCCTGGATAGCCGCCTTGCTGCCCTCGAAGTTGGCCTCGAAGTCCCACAGGTCGGTGTGGCTGTAGCGCTCCTCCTCGCCCGTGATCTTGCCGGTGGCGATCTCGTCGAGCAGAGCCTTGGACCCGTTCGCGAGCTGCAACGGGTTGAGCTGAACCGTCTTGGCCTTGGCGACCAGCTCGGTGACGTCAGCCAGCAGGCGGTCGGCGACCTCGCCGGAGTCCTTCTGCAAGCCAGTGCTCCACAGGTCCTTCTCGAGGCGGTGGTAGCCGGTGAACGCCATGCCCTCTTCGAGGACGTCCTCACGGCCGTCGATCTTGGGGTCCAGGTCGCCGAAGGACTCGGCCACGGGCTCGATCCGCTCCCAGTACGAGCGAGCCGTCGGGTAGAGCGCCTTCGCCTTCTCGGCATCTCCGGCCTTGACCGCGGCGACGAACGCCGTGGTCTCCTCGAGGAAAGCGTCGGCCTGGCTCGCCACGAACCGCTGGTACTCACCGCTGGCCGCCTTCAGGTTCTCGTCGTCGGTGCCGGGCGCCGCCGAGGCGCCAGTGACGTTGAAGTCGGCGCGAATCCCGTCACCGACCATGCCCGGCTTGCACGCGGTCTGGTAAGTCCCGGACCGGCCCAGCTCGATGTGCACGGTGCGCGTGTCCCCCGGGCGGATGTTCTCGGCCTCCCCCATGACCCGGTCCCCCTCGGCGTACACGTAGAACTCGTTGACCTTCGTTCCTGAGTTGGTGACGGCGAACTCCACCGTTCCGGCCGGTGCCTGTGCGGCTGATACCTCGCACGCGGTGTCGGTGGCCTGGACGGCGATGGCGCCGGTGCTGGCGCCGTCTTCGGATCCGTCGGACGAATTCGAACACGCAGCCAAGCCAAGCGCGAGGAGAGGAACGATGAGGGCAGGCGAACGGCGCACTAAGTGGACTTTCTGAAAGGGTCTCAGTCAGGACGAATCCCACCCCGAGGCCGATTGTTAGGTACACCTAAGTCAAGTGGGTTAGGTTCCCCTAAGTCAAGGAGGTACCCCGGGCACGTCCCCCAATCCCTTGGCGATCGCATCACCAAGGGTGCGGTCCGACGACGGCACGACATCGAGTCCTCGGCGCAGGCGTTTGCCGCCTACCCGTGGCATACCTGGGCGGACGGCGCAGCCGGTGGTGAGGTCGTCTCAGTGGTCCGAGCACTGTCGGTCGGAGGTGCCCCATTTGCTCTATACGGCGCACCGCTCTGCGTTGTCGACGCGTCAGGCGACGACCGTGGCGCGGTGCCGGGCCGCACCGCAGCTCACGGCCGGTAGGACGGATCTGACGGTGCCGGGCGGATGCGCCGGACGAAGTCAGGATCGGTGGATCGGGTTGGCCTCATCACCCGGCGGGGCGGAGGAAGAGTTGCGTCGAAGACCGAGCACCTCAATCCCCAAGATGGACCACTCAGCCTTACGGGCCGGGCGTCGCCCAGTCCACTGCCGCTCGTGCTGGTTCGCCTTCACGTCCGGAATCTTGCCCTGACTGCACGGCACGTTCGCGATGTGAACGTCCCCCTGCCGCCTAGCGAGAGCGGCCGACCACCGTCAGTGGCGTCGCTGGGGGCGACGGCACCCTGTTGGCCAGCGCCACCCGCTCACCGTGGGCGGCATCAACTGATTCATTGGCCAGCGGTATCGAACTCAGGAAGCCCACGAGTCGTTGCACGTGCACGGCGCGGTGAAGCAGCACGTCACGAAGTTCCACGGGCAACGCCACCCTTCGGTCGGCGGCCACGCTGACGGGCGCGACGACCGCGCTCAACGAGCCGCGCGGTGCGGTCCTGTCGACTCGGCGTGCGAGGTCTCGCGCCGCGCGTGCGGACAGCTCGAAGGGTTCACCCACCACGGTGTCCACGACCGCCGTGGCGAGGTCGACCTGCGCTGCGACCGAACCGGTCAGCGCGGAAACCACATCCGCTCTCGTCGCCTGGCGGATTTGCGCCGCGCTCGCCATCTCCGTCCCGATCGTGAGCACGACCGAGAACGCGGCGATGAGCTCTGCGCCCGCGGCAGCCAGTTCCGGCGCGATCGCTCGGTCCGCGACGTCGGTCGCGGTGCGCACATCTGCATGCAGGGTCTGCCACGCCGCCGCGGCGGCGGCCAAGCCTGCGTCGATCTCCGATGTCATCGACGTGGCGCCGTGCCGTCTTGCATCGTCGACGGCGGCGAGAACGGTACGCGTCATGGTGGTCGCGGCCGCCTGCACCCCACTGATCTCCAGCAACGTGCCCAGATGCGGCGAGCGCGCCAACGCGCGGTGGGCTTCGAGATCCCAGCGCCCCAGGGCCGCTTCGATCCGGCCGGGACGCGGGTTCTCTACGCGCTGGCCCGCGAGAGCTGCTGGATACACCCGGTAAACGGGACCTGCGAGCATGCGCTCCGCGGACTCGAGCCGACCATCGGCGTACCGAAGCGCCGCGAGCCGGCGCGATCGGACGCGGGTGGCCGCGCCCGGCCGAGCCCGAACATCCGCGGCATCCCGCCGCACGGCCAGCAGCGCCGCGTGAGTCCCCACATACAGGGTGTGCAGGACGCGTGCTCGCACCGCCGCCGCGTCGGCAGCGACGTCCGAGCGCCCGAGGGCCGGCTGTCGCCATCCACGTTGCACCCGGTCGTGCACTTCGACGAAGACATCGCTGATCGCGACGAGCCGCGGATCCCCCACCCCCGAATCCGGCCAGCCTCGTTTCAGGAGCTGCGCGTGCAGTGCGTCACTGACCAGCCGAAGGCGCTCGGCCACCTCGTCCACGCGGACCGGGTCCGCCCACCCCCGGCCGGTCGGCGGACGTGTGGCGGCCATCAGCTCCTGCCCCGCCTGCACCATCTCCGGCCATGCCCGCACCAGCTCATCCGCTGACAACCGATCGGGCTCGGTCAGCAGCTCGCATACGTCCCGGTCGCACGCGGTGAGCAGCTCCCCGACGCTGCGCGACTCCTGGGCCCTCACCGACCCACCGCCTGAGCGAGAGCGAGGAGATCGTCCATTGACGAAGCACATCGTCGGTCCAGCCGACCTCGTGGCAGCCTCGCGACGACCTCACGCAGGTCGCGGGTCAGCTCGGCGATACCCAACCGAGGTGTCGCACGACGGTCATCCGCCGCGGGCCAGCCAACGAGCAGGGCAACGTGGGCCGCCAGGTGATGCGCCTGGCAACTGACGATGTGCCGCCGGACATCCTGCGGTCCCTCGACGCGTGTCGCCTCGTCACCCAACGCCTCCAAAAGAATGACCAATCGGGTTTCGATCCCCGCCTCCACGGTCGCCCCGGCCAGCAGCCGAAGCGGCGCCGTCGACACAGATCGTGAAGTCATGACTCCCAAGGGGTGGAACGCAGCTCAGGTGGACGCCGGCGCCCGTCAAAGACCGAGGCCACTCGGCCTTTGCAGGGGGGCAGACACGCTGACGGTGCCGAGGAGGACCGTGGAGAGCACTTGGGTTCTCCTCCGCTGGAGGCCCACAAGCCGCTGGAGGTAGCCATGACCATCACCCGCGTCCGGCGCGCCCTGCTCGAGGCTGTTCCGCTCATGTCGGGCGCAGCGATCTGGCTGTGCGTGCTGCCGCCCCTCCTGGCGCGGATCGGAACCTTTGCGGTAATCCCTCTAGCGGTGCTCGCACTGTCGGTCGCGGCGGGCCGCCACGAGCGGCTCAGCGCCTACTTCGCCGGCGGCCGCACGCCCACCCCCGACGAGCAAACACTGCTCGCTCCAGCCCTGACACTCATGTGCCGCGCTCAGCACGGACCGCCCATCGTCACCCTCCTGGTCCGACGTGGTGACCGGAACCTGACCGCAGACACGTCAGGACGTCGGACGGTCATCGCGCCCGGAGGCCTCCTCAACGCTCTGGCCCGCGGGACCATCAGCCCACCCGAAGCGGCCGCCACACTCATCCACGGCGCCGCCACAGTCCTCTCCGGTCATACCCGGCCGCGGCTGCTGCGAGCTGTCGTGCGCGCGCCGTGGGACCTGCTCGCCGGCGGTGCGGCTGCCACCGTTCGCGCGCTGCCAGGCGGTCCACTCATCTGCGGCATGTGGCACCTGCGCGCCCTCCCAGGCGGGCTCGCCGTCACGAACTCCGCCCTCACTGGGCATCCGGTCATGGCTGTCGTCACGGCCGTCATCGTCGGCCTCTCGTACGGGTGGACGTGGGCACGCTCCACGCCCTCACGGCCGCAACCCACCCCCGGTGACCAGGCGCTGGCCACCCTCGGCCTCAGCGATGCTCACGAACGACTCATCGCCGAAAGCCGAGCGCTCAACGACGGGCGCTCTCCCGCCGTGCCACGCCTGTCAGTCCTGGGCTGACGGGGCTGGGGTCTCCGCAGATGTCGGGTCGCCATCGACCTCGACCACCAGAGCCAAGCGCGCGGCACGTCGCAGGCGCACTGCCTCGGCTCCGCCCAGGAGACCACCACACCACCGCAGTGCCTCCGTCAGCGACAGCCCCTCGCTCTCCGTCAGACCGGCCAGCGCCGCCGCCGCGCGCGCCTCCGCCGCCGCAACCGCGACGTCCCGCTCACGCAGGGCGACCGCCACCTCGACGCCCAAACGACTACACCGGGCGTCCTTCGCCGCGCGCTCCGCACGCCACGAGCTCTGACCCTCCAACGCCGCCCGGCGCGCCCGCTGCTCATCATCCCGACGTCCCATCACCACACCTCCACCACACAAAGCACCCGTCACTCGCTCGGTGGACGCAGGGCCTAGCAGCCATGCTCAACGGACCTCGCCTGTAGCCACTGGCGCCTTTGTCAGGTAAGTGCTAACTTACGCGTTCGTGAAGACTAACGCGTGGGACGCGTGGACGCTGCTCGGTGACCCCAGCCGGCGCGCGATCATCGAGCGGTTGTCTGCCGGCTCGTGCACGGTCAAACAGATTGCGTCGACCATGCCGATCAGCAGACCGGCAGTGAGCCAGCACCTCAAGGTGCTGCGGGACGCGGGCGTCGTCCACGACGCCCCCTCGGGGCGGACGCGCGTCTACAGCATCGATGCGGCACGGCTGGAGCGATACCGCCGCGAGCTAGACCATTTCTGGGCCGGCGCCTTGGGGACGTTGGCCCCGCCCGCGACGCAGGAGAAGGGAGCCGGATGAGCATCGAACTTGACGGGTCGGTCCGCCACGAGGTCGTCGTCGACCTGCCGCAGGAGGAGGCCTTCCGGGCCTTCACGGACATGGACCGGATCAAGCCGCGCGAGCACAACATGCTCGCCGTCCCGATCGAGCAGACCGTGCTCGAGCAGCACGTCGGCGGCGACGTCTACGACCGCGGCATCGACGGGAGTCGCTGCCGGTGGGGGCGGGTGCTGACATTCAATCCCCCGGCTGTCCTCGCGTTCAGCTGGGACATCGGCCCGGACTGGCAGGTCACGTCCAACCTCACCCGCACCAGTGAGGTCGAGGTCACCTTCACTCCCGACGGCCCGGACCGCACGACCGTGGTGCTCGTCCACCGGCATCTCGAACACCATGGCGAAGGGTGGCAGGGGATGCGCGACGGCGTCGATGTCGACGACGGCTGGCCGCTGTACCTCGCCCGGTACCAGGCCTTCACCGCCGAGGAGGCGCCATCATGACTCGGCCGGACCTCATGGCGATGGCCGAACAGGAGCGTTTCGCCCTCCTGTCGCTGGCGCGCAGCCTGACCGAGAACCAGTGGGACTCACCGTCGCTCTGCGCGTTCTGGCGGGTTCGCGACGTCGCGACGCACGTTGTCAGCTACGACGAGCTCTCGACGCTCGGCACGGTCGGGACGTTCCTGCGCGGCGGCCTCCGACCGGGTCGGGTCAACGACGTCGCCCTCCACCGGTACCGCGATCTGAGCACCGAGGGACTGGTCGACCTGCTGGCCCGCACCCAGCGCCCACATGGGCTCCCCACCGGCTTCCGGGGTGGCATCGCCCTGACCGACGGCACCATCCACCACCAGGACATCCGCCGCGCCCTCGACCTACCGCGCACCATTCCCGGGAACCAGCTGGCGGCCGTCCTCGACTTCTCCCTCACCGCACCGACCCTGCCCTCGAAGGACAATCGCCGTGGACTGCGGCTCGTGGCCACCGATCTGGACTGGTCGACCGGTGAGGGACCCGAGGTCGTAGGGCCTGCCGAGGCACTCCTCATGGCCGTCGCTGGTCGACCGCACGCCCTCGCCGACCTCGGGGGCGAGGGGCTCCCGACCCTCCGGCGACGCGTCGGCCGCTCGGCCTGAGCCCACCGGCTCAGGCCTGCCGCGGCGCGTACATGATGACCGCGACCCCGGCCAGGCACAACAGCGCCCCCGCGACATCGAAACGGTCCGGACGGAAGCCGTCGACGGCCATGCCCCACAGCAGCGAGCCCGCGACGAACACGCCGCCGTAGGCCGCGAGGATCCGGCCGAAGTGAGCGTCCGGCTGGAGCGTGGCGACGAAGCCGTAGAGCCCCAGCGCGATGACACCCGCACCGATCCACACCCATCCGCGGTGCTCTCGCACGCCCTGCCAGACCAGCCAGGCCCCACCGATCTCCGCAACCGCGGCGGCGATGAACAAGGTGATCGAGCGCAGGGTGTCCATGGTCCGGATGATCGCACTCCTCGCAGGAGTGTCCGGCGGCGGCTCGAGAACGGCAGGGTCATGAGGCCGTCAGGGGCAATGCACGCCGTCCCAACCGGGCATGGGCGATGGTCTGACCGGGCCATCCCCGGTAGCACGTCCTTCCGTCGCGCCAAGGCATTGCCGGACGACCACCTACGGTCCCGCCGACGCCCCTCGCGACCACTGAACCACCGCCAGCGCACTTCTGCGCATCCCCCTCCCTGACAGCTGCCCCCATCCCTCCGCCACGCGCGAGACCGACGCCCTCACGGCGCCGACGCAGGCACGCCAGAACTAATCCACTGCACACCTCATGCATTCCGGGTCGTACCCGCCGGCGGGGCGGCGTCCACCGGGCGCCGGCGAGGTGCCTTTGGGCGGTGTGACCATGAGCCTGCACAAGCTCACCGCGGGCACTGGGTACACGTACCTGACCCGGCAGGTCGCCGCGCACGACCGCGCTCCCACCGCACGGGCCTCGCTCGCCTCGTACTACACCGAGCGCGGCGAGACCCCGGGCCGGTGGGTGGGCTCCGGGCTGGCCGGGATCGACGGGCTGCAAGTCGGGGACGAGGTCACCGAGGAGCAGATGCGGGCCCTGTTCGGGGCCGGGCTGCATCCCCTGGCGGCGGAGCGTTCCACCCGCCTGGAGGGCCCGGACCTGACCGGTCGGGACCTGCGCGCCGCCACCCGGCTCGGGACCCCCTACAAGATCTACGCCCACGACACTCCGCACTTCCTGGTCGAGGTCGCACGCCGGATCGAGGATCACGCGGCGACACTCGGACACCCGCGTGACTACCCGGTGCACGCCGACACCAAGGCCGCCATCCGCAGCGCCGTGGCGGCCGAGATGTTCACCCACGAGCACGGCCGGGTGCCCTCCGGTGCAAGGGAGCTCGCCGCGGCGGTCGCTCGCTACTCACGTCCGCGCACACGCGCGGTGGCCGGGTTCGACCTCACCTTCTCCCCCGTCAAGTCGGTCTCCGCCCTGTGGGCGCTCGCACCACCGGCGGTCGCGGCGCAGGTCGAACAGGCGCACCACGACGCCGTCCGCGACGCCCTGAACTACCTCGAGGAGCAGGCCGTCTTCACCCGGGAAGGGGCCGACGGCGTCCGGCAGGTCGAGACCACCGGGCTGGTCGCGGCCGCCTTCACGCACCGGGACTCACGCGCCGGCGACCCCGACCTGCACACCCATGTCGCCGTCGCCAACAAGGTGCAGGCCCGCGGGTCCGGGTCGTGGCTGGCCATCGACGGGCGGATCCTCTACAAGGCGCACGTCTCCGCGTCGGAAACCTACAACACCGCCCTCGAAGCCCACCTGCGGCGCCGGCTCGGCGTCCGCTTCGCCGCCCGTCCCGGCCCCGGCGCAGACGCTCGCCCGGTGCGGGAGATCGTCGGCATCGACCCGGCCCTCCTGGCTCGGTGGTCCAGCCGGCGGCAGCTCATCGACACCCGCCGCGGGGAGCTCGCAACGACCTTCCAGCACGACCACGGCCGGCCTCCGACGACCGTCGAGGCGCTGCACCTCGCCCAGCAGGCAACCCTCGAGACCCGTGAGGACAAGCACCCGCCCCGCACGCTCGGCGAGCAGCGCGCCGCGTGGCGGCGCGAGGCTCACGCCGTCCTCGGGGAACACCGGGTAGACGCGATGGTCCGGGCCGCGGTGGGCCGGCGCCCTAACCGCGGCGCCCCGCCGCCGGACCGGGTCTGGGTCGAACGGACCGCGAGGTCGGTCCTCAACGAGCTGCAGTCGCGACGCTCGACCTGGCAGGTCTGGCACGTGCGGGCCGAGGCCCAGCGGCAGGTCCGCGCCCTCCACCTCGATCCCCTCCTCGTCCGGAGGGTCGTCGCGCTCGTGACCGACACCGCGCTCGCCGCCTCGGTACGCATCACGCCCGACAGTGACGGGATCTCGGAGCCTCAAGCCCTGCGCCGCACCGACGGCAGCAGCGTCTACGAGGTGGCCGGCGCAGCCCTCTTCACCAGCTCGGCCGTCCTTGCCGCCGAAGAGCGGATCATCACCGCAGCCGGGGTCGCGGACCGTCCTGTCTGCGCCGAGGAGGCGGTCTCGCTGACCCTGCTGGAGCACGCCGCCAACGGCACGGCCCTCAACCCAGGACAGGCGGCCCTGGTACGGAGCATGGCCACCTCCGGCGCTCGCATCCAGCTCGCCCTCGCCCCGGCCGGCGCCGGGAAGACCACCGCCATGCGAGCCCTCACGTCGGCCTGGATCGAGGGCGGCGGCACCGTGCTCGGACTCGCCCCCTCCGCCGCCGCCGCGTCGGTCCTGCGCGAGAGCACGGGAGCCGCCACCGACACCCTCGCCAAGCTCGCGTGGTCACTCACCCACGAGGCCGACCGCCCCGCTTGGGTCGAGAACATCGGCCCCGCGACCATGGTCATCGTCGACGAGGCCGCGATGGCCGACACCCTCACCCTCGACGCCGCCATCACCCACGTCCTCGAGCGCGGCGGGCAGGTCCGTCTGATCGGCGACACCCGCCAGCTTTCCGCCATCGGCGCCGGCGGCATCCTGCGCGACATCGCCGACGTCCACGGCGCTGTGCACCTGACCCAGCTCATGCGCTTCACCGACCCCGCCGAAGGCCTCGCCTCGCTTAGCCTGCGCGACGGACGCCCCGAGGCGCTCGGCTTCTACCTCGACCACCACCGCGTCCACGTAGGCGACACCGACGCCATCTCCGAGGAGGCGTTCCTCGCCTGGGCAACCGACGGCTCGGCGGGACGAGACAGCGTCCTGCTCGCCCCCACCCGCGAGCTCGTCGCGGCGCTCAACGAGCGCGCGCAGGCACATCACCTGGGCAGTGTCTCGCGCGCCTGCGGCATCCCCTTGGCCGACGGCGCCCACGGTCACGTCGGGGACGTCGTCATCACCCGACGCAACGCCCGACGCCTCGCCCTCTCCAGCACCGACTGGGTCAAGAACGGCGACCGCTGGACCATCGAGGCCATCGCACACGACGGGTCAATCACCGTCCGGCACATCCGTTCCCACCACCAGGTCACGCTGCCCCCGGCCTACGTCCACGACAGTGTCGAGCTCGGGTACGCCGCCACCACCCACGCCGCCCAAGGCCTCTCCGTGGACACCGTCCACGGCCTCGCCACCGGCACCGAGAGCCGCCAGCAGCTCTACACGCTGCTGACCCGCGGCGCCGACGCCAACCACCTCTACCTCCAGCTCGCCGGGGACGGAGACCCCCACGGCACCATCCGACCAGACGCCATCCACCCGCCCACCGCCACCGAGGTCCTCGAGTCGATCCTCGCCCGCGACGACGCCCCCCGCTCCGCGACGACCCTGCGCCGTGTCGCCGCCGCGCCCAGCACACAACTGCACGCAGCCGTCAGGAGATACACCGACGCCCTCCACGTCGCGGCCAGCCACCACCTCGGCCGGTCCGTTCTGGCGCAGCTCGACCGCGACGCCGATCGGCTCGTCCCCGGAATCGTCGACGAGGCCGCCTGGCCCAGCCTGCGCTCCCACCTCACCCTCATGGCCGTGGCCGGCGCCGCACCGGCCGACGCACTCGCCGAGGCCATCCGCCAGCGAGATCTCGACAGCGCCTCCGACCGGGCCGCCGTCCTCACCTGGCGCCTGGACGACTCACGGCTCCAGGTAGGTGGTCCAGGGCCGCTCCCCTGGCTCCACCCCATCCCCACAGCCCTGCAAGCGGACGGCGACTGGGGTGACTACCTGCGTGCACGTGGTGACCTCGTCCGTGCCGTGGCAGCACTCGTCCAGGACGAACCAGCCACAGGAGCACCTCCAGACTGGTGGCCGGCCGGGACGCGCATCGAGCCCAATCTCCTGCGAGCACTCACGCTGTGGCGTGCGGCCCAGAGCGTGCCCGAGCACGACCTGCGACCCACCGGGCCACCCATGCCGGTCAAGGCGGCCGCCCTGTGGCAGAACGCCCTCGAGACCCGGCTCGGCACCCGCTCTCCCGCCCTCGACGAATGGGGTGGGCTGCTGCGCCGCCTCGCACCCGGGGTCGCCGATGATGCGTACGGTCCGATGCTCGCCCAACGGCTCGCCGCCGTGCACCGCGCCGGAATCGACGCCGCCAGGTTGGTGTCCACCGCCGTTCACGCGCCCCTGCCGGACGACCACGCCGCCGCCGCCCTCTGGTGGCGCATCAGCCGCCACCTCAC
The DNA here is from genome assembly GCF_017312765.1 of Phycicoccus sp. DTK01. Taxonomy (NCBI): domain Bacteria; kingdom Bacillati; phylum Actinomycetota; class Actinomycetes; order Micrococcales; family Intrasporangiaceae; genus Phycicoccus; species Phycicoccus sp. DTK01. The sequence continues at coordinate 21,100 of NZ_BOPU01000013.1, forward strand.
CCCCGCCGTCGCGCACGATATCGAAGCACAGACGTCGTTCACCGTCCCGGAGGCGGAGCGACTCCTGAACACCCTCACCCCGACGGCGGGGGATCGTGTCCGCTCCAGCCCGTGGTGGCCCGCCCTCGTCACCCTGCTTGACGAGGCGACAGCACGCGGAGTGAGAGACACCGATCTCGCACGGCTTCTGACGACGACGATCAGCCACGCCGACGATCAGGATCCCGCACAGTCCGTCGTGTGGCGCCTCAGTCTGATGGCCGACCCGCCACCTGCCGAAGACCAACCCAGACCCGACGACTGCCTCGACACGCCGCCGGAGCGGCCCTCGACGCACCCGGTCCTCGACGTGTCACCACCGAGCATCCCAGCACCGACAAACCTCGACGACCTCCACAGCCGCCTCAACGCCGCGGCGCTGCTGCGCACCACCCTGACGCCGCTCCCCCTCACCGACAAAGAGATCGAGCACATGGTCGCCAGAGCCGCCGCGTGGGACGCCGCACCCTTCACCCCAGCTCGCGCCGCAGAGCTCAACGCCCTGGCCCGCGACTACTACGCCGGACTCCTCGAGAGGGCCTGGGCCGGGGACTACCTGCGAGAAAGGCTCGGTCGGCCCTCCACGCCCGACGACGCGGGCTACGCGCCCGCCGGGTGGACCCACCTCACCCAGCACCTGCAAGCTCTGGGCGTGACGGACGAGGAGCTCATCGCCGTCGGCCTCAGTCTCCGAGCGAGGACCGGCACGCTCATCGACCGGTTCCGTGACCGGGTCGTCCTGCCCATCACGGACGATGGCGTGGTGCTCGGCTTTGTGGCGCGCCGGCACCCGGACGCCACGCACACACAGGGGCCCAAGTACCTCAACACCCCGACGACCGTCCTCTTCCACAAGAGCGACGTGCTCTTCGGGATGACCGCTCGAGCGCTGAGCGCCGGGGCCACCCCTGTCCTGGTGGAGGGCGCGCTGGACGCGCTGGCCGTCACCGCAGCGGCCAACGGTCCCTACCTTGGAGTCTCCACGCTGGGCACCAGCCTGACCTGCGCCCAGGCTCGTCTCATCACCGCACACCCGGCGCAGCCGATCCTTGCCTTCGACGCCGACGGTCCCGGCCTCGCGGCCGCGGAACGATCGTTCTGGATGCTCGCCGCACACGGCGCGACACCCCGGGAGGCGACGCTCCCGCCGGGATCGGACCCCGCCTCCCTCGTCCACGATCACGGGGCCCCAGCGCTCGTTCACTGCTTGAGAGGAAGCGTCCCCATCGCGGAACGTCTCATCCGCCAACGCCTCGACACCGACAGCGCGGCGGACCGGGTCATCGCGTTCCGAACGATTGCCGCGGATGACCCCGCCCTCTGGACACAGCGGGCAGTACAGGTCGCTGACCTTGGCCCGCACCCGGGGGCAGTTGAGCTGAAGCTGCTCGTCGACGAAACCGAGACCTGGAACGCTCTCCTCCAGTCCGGGCAAACGTGGACGCCAGAGCGCGAGTCGCGCACCCGCACACCGGATCCACGGCGTGCTTCCGCCCGCAGCACCGCGCCCCGGCAGGGGCAGTCCTCTGGCCCTCGCGTCACGACGCGAGCGTCCCGCGGGCGATAGCCGCCCGAAATCGACAACCCAGGATCCGGGTCACGACCGCGCCCGGGCCGCAGGGTGAACGGTGAAAGAAGTGGGCGCCAAAACGACCCGCTCCTGTGGGGGATGACGGCCATCACACCGTCGTCGAGGCGCGCCGCGTCGCCCCACCGTTCCTCGACCAAGTTCCCGGCCGTCACCGCCCCGGACCTCTGGCGAGCGACCTTCAGTACCCCACGCATCGCCCGTCGGCTCCTACCGGGGCGATGACGCGCGACCTATCCGTGTCGAGGCGACCGCCACCCTGCTCGTTGCCGTTGGGTGCTGTGGCTGGGGAGTCTCGCGCGTCGTTCTTCGCGGCCTTCGCCGTCGGCCTCAGCGCGTGCGCGCCGATCGTCCTCTACCAGTACGACGATCTCCCGCCCGTCAGGCGCCGACGGCCTTCGCGTAGACGACGACGTTGTCGGTGTAGTGACCGGTGGTGTCGTCGATGGTGCCGCCGCAGGTGATCAGGCGCAGTTCAGGACCGGCGGTGTTGCCATAGACCGCCCCGGTCGGGAAGTCGTCCTTCGGGTAGCGGTCGATGCGGTACACCTCGAAGGCCACCGTCTTCCCGTCGGCACGGGAGACTTCGACGTCGTCGCCCTTCTTGACCGCGCCGAGCTCGAAGAACACCGACGGGCCGGTCGACACGGAGTCCACGTGACCGAGCACGACGCTCGGGCCGACCTGGCCCGGTGCCGGAGAGCCGGTGAACCAGGCGGCCTCGTCGTAGTGCGGCCCGTGGACGGGGACCTGGATCGTCCCGTCACCGGCGAGGCCGGTCTCGTTGACGACCGAGTCGATCTTCACCGACGGGATGCGCACGTGCGTGGCCCGGGACCGCGACAGCCCCGGGGGGTTCGGTGAGGCTGGCGCTGAGGGACCCGTCGACCTCGAGGTGGGCGGGGGCGCCGGGGGGCTCGCGTCGGGCGTGGGAGCCGTGGCCGTAAGTGGCGGCTCGGGCGCGGAGCGCTGGTCTGCGACCGTCTTCCCGAGCAGGCCAAACCCCGCGAGGAGGAGGACGGTGGCCACCGTCGCCCAGAGGCGACGGTGGCCACGCTGCGGGTCCTTCACGTCAGGCCTGGTCCTCCGCGGTGCGGCGGCGACGCGAGGCGATGAGCGCCGCGCCAGCCCCACCGACGAGGAGGGTGCCGCCGAGCGCGATGAGCCCGGCGTCCTCGGTGCCGGCCGTCGAGCCGCCACCGGTCTGGACGCCACCGGCGGGCATCTGGCTCATCTGGCTGGCCTGGAGCACACCACAGGCGGCGGGGTCGGTCGCCTCTTCCGGCAATGAGTCATCGAGGTCGGACTTGACGTCACCGTCGTACTTGCCGGACCCGTCGAGGTCGACACCGTGGACGACGACGACGGCCTTCCCGGCGCTGATCGCCGAGGCCGTCTTGTCGTCGAGCTTGATGGTCCGCGAGTAGCTGGCGTTGCCGGTCGGGAACCGCTTGACGGCCAAGCCGCTGTCCGGGCTGGTGTCGCCGTCGGTCGTCAGCGAGACCGCGATGCCGCCGTACTGGTCGGCTGCGTCGCTCACCTGCAGGGCGCCGTTGGCTCCGCTGCCCTCCTGGTCGTTGGTGGGGCAGACGCCCATCCCTCCGATGTGGATGTGCTGCGCGTGCGGCGCGCCCTCGAGGAGGCCCTGGCTCTGCAGCTTGATGTCCAGCGTGTTGCCCTTCAGCGTGGCGGTGGCGGTGCTCGTCACCCCGGAGTCGTTGAGCTGGGTGAGGTTGGCGGTGAAGGTGCCGTCCGCGGCGTTCGCGGCGGGCGCCGACAGCGCCAACGGCAGCGCGCCCAGCGCGAGAGCAGCGGCGGCGGTCAGTGACTTTCGCATGGATCGTCTCCGTTCAGGTTTGGAGCGCAAGGCCACGCCACGAGGCCGTGACGAAACGAACCTTGATCTCCGCGAGAGCAGTTCGAGGCCAACAACTGATCGGATTGGTGAGACTGCTGCAGATCCTTGAACGGAAATCCGCCAGCAACGCACGGCTCTGGGGCTGCGTGACATGGAGATGTCGCTCGACCCGGGGTCCGACGACCACGCGAGCGTCCACGCCAGCAGCACCGCCTCCGTCCTGCGCAACCACCCCCACAACGCCTGGACCACGCCCGCGCCGGAGCCTCGTCGTCGCGACGCGGCGGGAGCTGAACCAGCCCGTCGTCACGATCGATGACTCCGGTCCGGGCATCGACGACACCGACGCGGTCCTGGCTCTTCGTGCCCGGCTCGGTGCCAAGGTCGGAGGCAGCGGACTCGGTCTGGCGATCGCCACCGAACAGCTCCACCGGCACGGTGGCACCCTTCGACCTCGGGTCGACCCAGTTCCCCACGGACACGAGGGCGCAGATCCACCCGCCGGGCGCGTCACAGGGCGCCTGAGGCACCGGTCGAGGTCAGGCCAGATCGTCGACGCCCCGAGCGGCCGGCGTCCACGAGGGCCGGCGGTGACGCAGGAGGTCCACCGCGACGACGGTGAGGGCGAGTACCCCCATCCCCAGGACCAGACCGGCCACGACGTCGGTCGCCCAGTGGTAGCCCAAGTAGATCCGGCTCGCGCCCACCACCACGCTGCCGAGCACCCACCCGCCCAGCGCCGTAGCCCGCACCCACCACGAGGACCAGCGCAGGACGACCAGGCCGGCCACGAGGCCGAGGAAGACGGTCGTGCCGAGCGTGTGCCCGGACGGGAACGCCGGTGACGGGTCCGGCGGACCGTACACCGCCCACGCCGCCGGACGGACCCGGCCGACGAGGTCCTTGACACCCACGATCAGGCCAGCCGTCACGGCCATCGACGCCGTCAGCACGGCAGCGAGCAAGCGGTCCTTCCACTGTGTCCAGACCCAGAAGACCAGCACAGCCGCGAAGATCCCGAGGCACACCTCGCTCCCGAGGAGCGCCAGCACGTCCGCGACCACGTTGAGGACGCTGTCCCGCAGGGCTGGGACACGCTGCTCGACCACCGGGTCGATGCCGCTCAGGTCACCCCTCTCCAGCACGCCGTCCACGAGCTGCGCGAACAGCCCGACCGAGACCAGCGCGAGCAACGCGCCGCCCCAGACCCCGGGACGACGCCACGCCGTCCTCCACCACGATCGTTCGGGCACTCTCGACCTGCCTCCGTTCACGTCCATGCCGCCACCGTTCCTGTCCTGCCTGTGCCCGGGCTGTGGATCGCCCCTGCGGCCCGTGTGCTCCGCCGATCTGCGCACGGGCTCACTCAGGACCGGTCACCTCACCCGTCTCGAGGTCGACCAGGTCGCCGTCCACGAGACGCAGCCGGTCACCCGGCGCCCACACCGATGACTGAGCGGGTGCCGCGTCCCTGCGGAACGCCGCCACGCGACGGCGGCGGTGGACGTCGCTGCTGTGGCGGACATGCCGTCCAGCGGACGGCCACGGCTGGTGCCCACTGTCGCAGTGGGACTTCACACGCTCACGCAGGCGATCACTGAACGCCGGCAGGGCGTAACGGTGCCAGTCCTCCAGAGCGTCCGAGGTGTTGGCCATCCCGGCCCGGCGGCGCTGATCGGCCAGCACCGCGAGATCGTGGACGAGGTGCGGGTGCTCGACCCAGCACTCCGGGATCAGCCCCGAGGGGTCCCACGTGTACTCGTGGTTGATCCATGTGACGACGGCGTCGAGCCACAGCCACACCTCGAGACGAAGGTCGGGATGCGAGCACGTGGACGGGTCCCAGGGTCGTGGAAGCCGGCGTAGGTCACCCAGGGCCCGGACCTGCTCCGGGGTGCCGGACGCCGCGATGTGCAGCTCCCAGTACGCATGCTCCACGAGACGCCCGGGCCGGGGGAAGCCCTGGACAACCTCGAAGCGCCCTTCGCGGCCAGCGTCATCCACGGTCGCTCCCCTGCGGTTCGCCCGGGGCACCCAGCCCCAGCGTCCGGGCTCGCGCGACGGACGCCGCCGTCCGCGCCGACAGCGGCAGCGACGCGGCGCCAGCGCCGGCCATCGCCGCCCGCGCCTGTCGCCGCATGGTCAGTAGCGAGTCTCCGCGGGCCCCGTCGGTACAACGACGCAGCCGGGCGATCAGTGGCCTGCCCTGCTCGGCGATGACCAGGGCCTGACTCGGCGGCAGCTGCCGGATCTCCGGGCCGGTGAGGATGGGGATGTCCTCCGCGCTGACCGACCGCGAGGCACCAGCTGAGCTCCACGTGGTGCGGGCCACCCGCACCCGTCCCAACAGATCCGATGCCTCCTGGTTGAAGCCGGCATCCTTGGAGCCGCCGAACAGGACGAGCACGTTGGTCAGCCCGAGGACGGACCGTGCGGCGTGCTCCCCGAACACCTGCGTCAGCTGGGCTCGCGTCTGGGATGCCCAGATGAACGAGACGCCGAGGGCGCGCTCGTTGGCCATGCGGGTCTGCAAGGTGGGCAGCGGTGTCGTCGAGGGCAGTTCGTCGAGACAGGCCAGCATCGGCGGACACAGCCGACCCCACGGTGAGGTGTGGGCGAGCTCGAGGGCGGTGTCGAGGACATGCTCGGCGACCGCCGTCATCAACGGCGACGCGGAGTCGTAGGGGCTGTCGCGACCCAGAAGGTAGATCGTGCCGCGGCGGGAGATGAGGTCCGCGATGTCCGTGGCGGGCCTGCCCGGGCCGGGGGTGCAACGGCGGCGGGCCCCTTCCTGGAAGAACAGGGTCAGCGCCTGCTGCACCGTGGTCGTCGTGTTGCCGGCGGTGCGTTCGTCGCCACGCAGTGCGCCGTGGAGCAGCCCGCGCCAGAACGGCGCGGCGTCGGGGTGGCCCCCCAGGATCTCCAGCGGTTCGGTCGCGGCCGCCGGGTTGGCCACCCAGCGCAGCACGTCGTCGAGGGTGCGTCCGGTCAGGGCGGCCGCGTGCAGGTAGGCCTGAATGACCTTGGCCGCCTCCGCCGCATAGAAGCGCGCCGCGTCGTCGCCGTGGCCACGCTCCCCCGCGGACCCGACGGTGCCGGCCGTGAACGCCTTCGCGCGACGCTCGGCGATCACTGGGTCGACGCACCCGGCCACCGGGTCCCACACCAGCTCAGGAGCGCCGGGGACGAGACCGAACGGGTCGAGAACGGCGCACGAGCGGCCGTGGTCCGAACGCGGGGTGATGGTCAGGAGCAGGTCATCCGGCTTGGTCAACGTCACCAGCGCGGCGCCAGGCGCACCGAGCAGGGCGGGGGTCAGCAGGTCGAGGGTCTTGCCTGAGCCTTGCGGCCCGATCACCCCGGTGGTGCGATCCCACGGCACCCACAGCTCGCCGCCGCGCGGCTGATGAGAACGACCCAGCCGCCACCCCACCTGCTCCGGGTCGAACCTGCTCATCGCCTCCCCCTGCGCGAGTGGAGGTCAGGGCGCACCAACGGCGCCGTGGCCCGCAGATGCCGCAGGCCGAGCAGCTGCTCCGTCTCAGCCCGGCTGGCCATCCCCCGGACCCGCCCGGGGCCCCACCGGCACAGCAGAGACAACGCGCACCACAGCAGGCCGGCGCAGGTCGCGCTCTCACAGAGCACGATCCAGGCGTACAAGGCACCCCGGGAGGCAGCGGGGCCTGGGGGCAGGCCCACGCGGGCATCACCGGCGAGCAGCGCCGGCAGGCTCGTGAACAGGTCCTCGCGTGGGGTGAACGCCCACTCGCCGAGCGTGGTGCCGTTGGCCAGGGTCCTCCCGGCGTGCACGGCGAGGACGAGCAGGAGGAGGACCGCGGTGAGGGCGGCGACCGGGAGCTCCCAGGTCCACGGGTACGGGGTGCTGCGACGGCTGCTCTGCATGCTTCCTCCGTCACCGCGCGCTGCGGCGTCGGTCGGTGTCGCCCGCCGTCGACGGGTCGATGGCCTTGCGGGCGCGCTCCTGGCTGGTCGCCAGGCGATGCGGCGCAGCCTGCGGAACCCGGTGCACAGGCTCGGTCAGCGCCTCGAGATGTCCGGTCGCGTGGGCGTGGCGGCGGATGAGCAGGTGGTGTGCGTGGTCGGTCAGCTCCTCGTCCACATGACGTGGGTCCGGCGGGCACTCCCAGTGCGCGGCCAGACGGGCCAGCAGGTCCGGTCGCTTCAGGGCAAGGAGCTCGACGCGATGGCGCACCGGTCCGAGCTCGAACTCGAGGCGGTGTGCCGCGATGAACGGGGAGAGGGTGTGAGCGCTCGCGTGCCGCACCGCTGCGCCGAGGTCCCGGTTGACCAAGGCGATGACGCTGGGCTCAGTTCTCTTGGCATCGGTCATCCGACGGCTCCTTGCGTCTTGGGTTCCGCGGCGGGACAGGACTCTGTTGGCTCGGGTGAGGCGGCGTAGGTGTGGGCGTAGACCAGGACGTCGGCGACGTACCAGTTGGCGTGGTTGTACGCGTAGAGGGCCCGGCGGATCCCGGCCGGGCCCTGCCTGGCGCCCTCATGTGCGAGGTAGTTCGCGGCGGCGTGGACGCTGTCCGCGTCGTTGGTGATGTCGGCGCGCCCGTCGCCGTCGCCGTCGACGCCGTACAGCGCCCAGGTGGCGGGCATGAACTGCATGAGGCCGCGGGCCCCGGCGCTGGAGGTGGCGGTCACGGCTCCGTGTCGGGTCTCCTCCATCCCGATGCCCGCGAGCAGCGTCCACGGCAGGCCGTAGCGCTTCCCCGCGGCGACGTACAGGGCCCTCACCCGCGCGGGAATCGGTGCCGCTGGGACGGTGACGGACTGCAGCCGGACACCGGTCGCTGGAGGCAGGCCCCGGATTCCGGTGGTTTCCGGACGTTTCGACGTAGCGGGAGCCGCGGTGACCGTCCCGTCCAGCGGCGCACCGTGCGCGGCCATGAAGGGCACGGGGTCGACGGGCACTCCTCGCTCCTGGATCTCGAAGTGCAGGTGGAGTCCGGTCGAGGTGCCCGTCGACCCCTCGAGCCCCAGCTGTTGACCAGCGCTCACGCGCACTCCTGGCCGGAGGCCCGGTGCGATGCTCGCGAGATGCCCGTAACGGCTCATGACGCCGTCGCCGTGGGCGAGGTCGACGCTCAGTCCGACACCCGGCCGCCAGACCGCAGCCGTCACCGTGCCGGCCTGGGCGGCCACGACGGGACCGGCGCTGGGCACGCTGGCCAGGTCCACCCCGGAGTGCAGTCGCCACACGTGCTCGATCGGGTGCAGGCGCATCCCGAACGGGCTCGTGCGCACGTAGCGCTGGGAGAACGGTGCCCGCCACGCACCGGACGTCGAGCCGGCCGTCGAGCAGTCGGGCGAGGCCGCGGCGGCGGGGATAGCGACCGCACTGAGCAGCAGGGTGGCGCCCAGGGGGACCGCGGTGATGGGGACGGTGACGAGGGCGACGGCGAGCATCACGGCGGTCGCGGGGCGGGGTGCACTCATGTCGGCTCCGCTCTCATGCGGCGCCGGTGATGGCGTCGTTGGTGAAGGTCAGCTGGGCCTCGAGCGGGTGCAGGACGGTCTGCACCTTGCAGTGCCGCTCCCCCACCCGCCACAGGGCCCGCCCCTTGCCCTGCATGGCCCACCGGGTGACGACGTCGCGGGCCATCGGTGGCAGCCCGAGCAGGGTCTCCAGCTCGTCGGCTACACCGGCGTCCTGCCCGTGCAGGATGGTCGTGTCGGCGAGATGGAGCAGGTCCTTGGCGATCGTCACGGCCTGCGAGCCGGCCGCTCCGACCGAGAGCAGGTCGGCCGGCTTGTGCGCGTTGGCCCACTGGATGTCACCGCTGCTGCGGGAGAGGCGCAGGTCGGCGTCGAAGGACTTCACCGCGTCCGGGCCGAGCCGCATCTGCTTCCACACCTCGTCCCGGACGGTGATTCGCAGCTCACCGGGGCGTGCCAGCTCGCGCAGGCCCCGCCCCCACGATGACAGGCAGGTCAGGGCGATCCCGACGGCCTCGTCACCCAAGGGCAGCAGCCGCGACAGGGAGAGCGAGGCCAGCGGTGCGTCCCAGTCCAGGCGAATGGTCGTGGGGGCGTCGAACAGTCCCGCCAGGGCTCCGTCGACCAGCTGGCCGAGGGCGTCACGCAGCAGCCTCGTCTCATCCAGCAGCTGGCGGGCGCTGTCGTACCGGCAGTCGGTCACGAGGCTTTCGCTGGGGTTGGCCAGCAGGTGCCAGAGGGCGGGGATCGTGGTCTCGCGCAGGCGGCTCGCGGCGCGGGCGTGACCGGTCAGCTCGCGCAGGGCCGTCTTGACGACCTGCTCCTCGACCGGCCCGAACGGGACGGGGTGTGCACCGATCCGCTGCGAGCCGACCAGCCCCCGCAGCAGGGTGAGCCAGCGGCCGAAGACGAGGCCGGCGCGGGCGTCGGCCTCGTCGCGGGAGAGCCGCTCCCACCCGGTCGCGAGCGGTCCGAAGTCCAGCGGGTTGATCCTGGCCGGCAGACCCGGGCCGACCGCGATGGGGTTGACACCGAGGGCGCGCGCCAGCGGCTCGTACTCGTCCTTCGGGTCTCCGAGGATCAGCGCCTTGTAGCCGAAGTCGAGCATCCGCAGCAAGAACGCCTTGGTCGTCGCCGACTTGCCCCGGCCGGGCTTGCCGAAGCAGATGACGTTGGGGTTGGTCACGCCGACGTCGTCGCGCAGGACCCAGCCGAGCGGGTCGGCGTAGAAGGCGCCTCCTGCCAGGACGTCGATCCCGATCTGGGCCCCCGTGGGCGGCAGTCCCGGGGCCGCGACAAACGGCCACAGGGCGGGAGCCTGGTCGGAGGTCATCCGCCACGCCGACAGGGGCGGGTGGGGCGAGCCGGCCCAGCCGCCATTGGCGCGGCGGGGTCCGCGCAGGGGAGACGGCTCGAACAGGCGGCCGGGACGGGTCTTGGGGGCCGGCTCGTCGACCGGCGGGAGCTCGTGGCCGAAGTCCGACAGCAACCGGGAGACGTCCCGGCCCGGGCTGTGGCGCAGGCGGCTCATCGTGCCCACCCCGACGGGCTCTCGCGGCGAGGCTGTTCAGTCAAGGTCGTGGCGCCGGGGCGTGTCGCCCCGTGCGCGGCCTCGTCGAGGGCGCGGGCGTCGTCCGGGAGCCCTTCTCGGCGCAGGACGACGGCGCTGGCTCGGCACGCCGTCGCCCAGTGCTCGAGCGCCCGTCGTCCGTCGCCGTAGCGGTGGGGGAAGTCGGCCATGTCAGGCCCTCCCCCGGGTGAGGGAGACCCCGAGCGGGATCGTGGCCGCGGCGAACGCCGCGTCCTGCGAGAGGTCCATCCGCAGCGGCGCGAAGCCCGCGGCCCGGATCGAGGCGTCCAGGCGGCGTCCGTGCTCGGTGATCCGTGCGGACTTCGGTGCCGTCACGCAGACCAGGGCGTACGCGCGCACCAGGGCGTGGCCGCGGGCGAGCTTGCCGTCCAGGTTCCTCACCCGGGCCGTGTCGTGGGCCGACCGGGCGGACTGACGCATCCGGGCTCGTGAGCGCAGCCCGTCGGCCATGTCCGCGCTCCACTCGCTGGAGGCGGTCTGCCGGTTCGCGGCCCGGGCGGTAGTGATCGGGTAGGCCACGAGGATGGAGCGGCGTTCCCCCGCCCCGGGAACCAGGACGGGCGCCAACGACCCCATCAGGGCGCCGCGGACCGGCAGCAGCAGGGTGGCGGTGATCGAGTTCCACGCGTCGTGGCTGTAGTGACGCACCGCGCTGTCGGCTCCTGACGGTCCGGCCAGCGCCCACGGCACCTGCGCGCTCTCGCCGGAGCCCTCCAGCCGCAGGGCGTCGATGATCCCCGCGCGGTCGCCGGGGGCGAACCCGGTCCGGCAGACCCCGGCCAGCTCGGGAGAGGTCAGCCAGGCCACGTCCGTCATCCCGAGACCGCCGCGCAGATGGGTCTCGACCTCGGCCAGCACGCCGAGCAGGACCTGCGCGCGCCCTTCCAGGCCGCCCCCCGCCTCCCGGGCGGCCTTGCCCAGACGGCCCTCGGGGACCAGGACCGTCACGAAGGTCTCGGTCCGGACAGCAGCCGCCCTCAGGGCCGCCTGCAGCTCGTCGTTGACCCGCCGCGCCGCAGGCGGCGCCGCCGGGGAGCGGTGACGGGCGGTCCAGCCGTCGCGCTCCGCGCCGTCCTCGGGGACCGTGCGCACCATGAGCTGGATCTCGTCGACCAGCTCGGTGGCGCGGGCGGCGTCCAGCAGCGCCGTCAACCCGACGCCGTACAGGTCGCGCTGCGCCGGCTCGCTCAGCCCGATCCCCGGATGGACGACCGCGGCCGTCACCGCCCACGTTCGGGTGGCGTGGTGCTGGATCAGGGCCACGCGCCGACCCGAGGGCCCCGCCGGCGGAGCCTCGTGCACGCGCGTCCCGGCCAGGACGCCCGGCAGGTCCGGTGTGGCGGCGGGGCCGGCTGCTCCCCGCGCGGCCTCGGCGGTGAACCGGCTCCAGCCGGTGACCGTCCCGACGGCGTGCGCGGCCGCGGCCAGCAGCCACCCGGCGCTCGAGCGGCCCCGCACCGGGGTGACGACGAGAAGGGCCATCGGGGCCCAGGCCGCCAGCAGCGCCCCCGCCGGAGCCCACCGCCCGAGCGAGATCTCCCACAGCGGAGGGAGAAGCCCGAGCGTCACGGCGGCCAGCTGCCACCCGGTCAGGCCGAAGAAGAACCCGAGGCGGGCCCGGGAGTAGTCACGGTAGGTAGTGGCATCCATGGGCGGTCTGTCCTCTCTCGCGCCTCAGGCGGGAATGACCGGGACGGCCCCGGCGGCCGCCCCCGCCTCGCCCATCCCGCCGGCGGCGCCGGGACCCGCGGGCCCTCCTGCCAGGGGTGACGTCGTCTCGGGGGCGGCGTCGGGCCTCGGGCCGCGGGTGTCGGGGAAGGCGTGCACGGGCGGCCGGCTCTCGCGGGCTCCGCCGCGGGGCCCGGTGTCCGGGACGTAGGTGTTGTGGCCCACCCCCATCTGGTTGGTCGCGTCGGCACCGATTGCGGCAGCCGTGGCGCCGAGCCCCGCGGCGGCGCCGACGGCCGATCCGGCCGTGGCGCCGATGACGCCACCGACCGTGCCGACGAACCCGGTGGCCGACTGCGTGAAACGGGTCGTCGTCGCGGCCTCCCCCGCGCCCTCCCCCAGCGAGCGGCCGCTCCCGTCGTCGGCCGCAGCCGACCCGGACCACGCCGCGCTCTGGTCGTCCCCGGCGCGCGTCCCACCAGGAAGGAAGCCACCCAGTCCGCCGGCGCTCGTGACGCCGGCGCGTAGCGCCGCGCCGGAGCTGGTGCCCGGGTCGACGAACGCGAGCAGCTTGAACAGGGCCAGCGGCGCCACCGTCGAGATCAGCAGCAGCAGGACCCCCGGCACGGCCGACCCGACGGCTGCCTGGAGCGAGCGCGTCTGACCGGTGACGACGTGGGTCGAGAGCTGGGTGCCGGCGCCGAGGACCAGGGCCATCAGGGGCGGGGTCAGGGCGGCGGCGTGGGTCCAGCGGACGGTCTTCCAGAACCAGGCCTGGCCGATCTCGGAGACCAGCCCCGCCGCCGCGATCGGTGCTGTGACGGTGAGGATGACCAGGGCGGCGCCGCGCGAGAGCAGGACGACGAGGTGCCCGATCGCGGCGAGCAGCACCAGGACACCGAGGACCCCCAGCACCGTCGCGAGCGTGGCGTCGCTCAGGTCCTCCACCTGCACGCGTCCCCACGGCTGCCACGCCGTCCACGAGTCCACGCCCATGCTCGCCCGCATCACCGCCGACGTCAGGCCCGAGCACGCCAGCAGCAGCGCCACCACGTAGGTCACCCAGCAGGCCCACACCATGACGAACTGGCCGGTCCCCATGAGCAGCCGCGCGAGGGAGCGTCCGTCCCGCCGCACCGCGGCCGCCCCGGTCTGCACCGCGATGAGGACGACGACGAGCGTGAGGGCCACCCAGGCGGTCAGCCGGTAGGTCGAGGCCAGCGGGCCGGACTCGGACAGGTCGGGGGTGAGGAACTCGTCCAGCAGGCCGAGGACGAGGCGCAGCAGCCACAGGCCGGCGTTCCAGATCCCCAGCATCGCCACGGTCCACGCGTCCGCGACGACCTTCCCGGCGGCGTTGCCCAGGGCGGTGAACGGTCCGGTCAGGTCGCCCCACCCGTCAGTCGGAGCCATCGCTGGCTCCCGCGTCGGTGGTGACCCAGTCCCGCCATCCGGCCTGCGCCGCCGCCCTCGTGCGGGGCACGACGCTCGGCATACGGGGCGGCTGCGCGCCGGGGGCGATCTGCCAGCGCCCGTCGGCCCAGGCCATCCGCTCGCAGTGGCCGTCGGTGACCGCGGCCGTGGTGGCGAGCGTGGCCTCGACGCGCAGCAGGACGCAGGCCACCGTCCAGTCCGGGCCGTCGATGCCCCGGACCTGCCCGGCGAGCGGGGTGACGGTGACCGTGGCCGGCCGCTCCGCGGCGGAGCTCGTCGCGGTCGCGGCCAGGAAGTCCTCGACGTTGACGGACATCACCCAGTCGGTGCTCGCCGGTGCCCCGGCCAGGGCCCACCGGGCGTGCACCCGGCTCACCGTCTCGGCGGTCATCGCCGTCAGCACCGTCGCGTCGATCGCCGCCAGCTGCCCGACCGCGCCGGCAGGCGTGCGCGGGTACCCAGTCGGGACGCCGGCCGGGCCGAGCCTGGTCGGCGACGGCACCGCCAGCGCGGCGCCGTCGAGGCCCTGGCTGACAGGTGGGCCGCCCACGGGAGGGCGGGCCGTCAGCGGTGTCGCCGCTATCCGGTCCCGCACCGACGAGCCCCCGGTGGCGCCGGCGTCCACCGCGCCGCTCCTGACGGCCACCGGGCCGCGGCCGTCGGTGACGATCCCCCACAGCGCGTAACCGAGTCCGGCGACGAGCAGGAGCGCCGTCACGCACGCGGCGGCGAGGGCCGTGCCGATGCGGCGGCGGCTCCACGCGGGGGTCGACGCCGGCATCAGACACACCCCGACCCGGTCATGGCCCGCACGATCCCTGGCAGGACGAGGTAGCCGATCACCGCGACGAAGACCACGACGATGCCCACCACGCTGGCCTTCGACGCGTGGGGCATCCCGAAGACCCGTCCCGCGACTGCCCCGCCGATGCCGACGACCACGCCGAGGACGAAGAGCATGCCGACCGCCCACAGCACGTACCCCATGAGCTGGTCGGCGTACTGCTGGGCTCCGGGCGGCGCCTGGGGGCAGATCCGGTCCGGGAGCGTGTGCAGGACCCCAGCCAGTCGGGAGGTGCTCATGGCTGCGTCACCTCGAGTCGGAGGGAGCGCAAGACCTCGCCCCCGGAACGGACCAGACGAGCCGGCAGGGGGCGGGAGTCCACCCCCCGGGCTAGCAGCCGTGCGTCCCACGGCAGCGTGACCACGCGTTCCGGACCGACGCCGTGCGCCTGCAGCACCTGCCGCAACAGCACGGCCACCTCGCGCGGACGACGCTTGTCGCCGAGCAGGACGACGAAGGCTCTCGAGCGCGCCACCGACCGCAGGACGGCGTCGAGGCGGCGCGCGCCGGGGACGGAGGCCGGAGCGACGACGACCAGCGGTCGCGGCGCGTCGAGCAGCGGGGTCAGCCACGAGCGTCCCTCGCGGACGGCGCCCACGTCCCAGCCAACGTCCAGCACGAAGAGCTCGCCCTGGTGACCCACCGGAGGGGTCGGGACGCCGTCGACGCCATGCACCGGGCCGGCCGGGCGCAGCAGCGTGACCTCGCCCCGCGCACCCCTGACCCAGCTGCCGTCCCGTCCGTGCTCCGCCGTGGCCGCCGACGTCAAGCGGGACCGTGCGGGGTCACCGCACTCGACGAGACTGGCCCGCCCCGCCGCGGTGGCGATGGCCAGCGCGGTCGTCGACGATCCACACCCAGCGCAGGCTCCGAGCACCGGGAGCACCACACCGGCGGGCTGCCAGGACTCGACCCGCGTGGCCCGCCCGGGACGGAACTGACCGGAGAGCAGACTCCGGTAGGCGCGCTGCAGCTCGGCCACGCTGACCGGGCGAGCAGGTGCGGTGACGGTCATGACGACCTCACCTGGGCGGCGGCCCCGGCCAGCGCGTCCAAGGCCCGGCCCGCGCGCCGGCGCACCTGCCGGTCGGAGAGGTGGAGCTGATCGGCGAGGACGCGTCCGGCCCGCCGGGTCACCAACCCGGCCCGCCCGCGAGTGCAGTCACCGGGTCGGCTCTGCGCGGCCAGGCCCAGCAGCAGCATCCGGTCGCCGTCGCTAATCACGCCGTGCGCCGTCGCCGCGTCCAGCACCGCCCGCAGCTCGCGCTCCGGGGTCGGCTCGCGGCCGGGTGCCGGCAGCGCGCTCCACGCCGGGTCGAACGGATCCAGGACGCTCGCGCTGGCCCACGTCCGGTCCGTCGGCGTGGTCAGGCCGAGGTCGCGGCGGACCGCCAGCCGGACCCGGGCCAGGAGGTTGGCGGCGACCTTATGGGTCGCCGTGAGCGGCAGTGTCCGCACCTCGATCCACAGCTGTGCCGCGACCAGTTCGTCGATGGTCGGCGACACGTGCCGCAGGCTGCGCGCCACGTTGACCGCTCCCGGCAGCAGCGCCCACGCGAGCACCGCCGCGGCCGGCAGCTCGTCCGCCCCGGCACGACTGCCGAGCCGGCCCAAGGCGCAGACGACGTCGTTGCGGGGGACGAAGTCCAGGCCTCGCATCCAGCCGTGGAAGCCCTCCAGGGGCGGCGCCGCCGCGAGCGGAGGATGCGCGCGAGCCCACTCCCCCCATCGCTCGCTGGCGACCTGCAGCAGGTCGGCATCGAGGCTCTGCAGCCCCAGCTGGGTGGCGACGCTCATCGCTCGCTCCTTCCGTCGGTCATCGACGGCGACACCGTGGCGGGACTGCGTCCCCGACCTCGTACCCGGGAACGCCGCACTGGACGGCGCCAGCGTTTCGGCGCTCCTGGGTACAAGACCGTGACCTGCACCGATGCCCGTACCTGAAGTCGTGCCGTGCTCTTGCTCGACTGCGCGAATCCCCCAGGAACCGCGGCTCCTAGGGGCGTGCCGCGGAGACCGTGGCCAAGTGACGGCTTCGTCACTAGGCTGCGCGCGTGTGGTGGCCGGAAGGCGTTGACCCTCGCTTCGACGAGCGTGAGTTCGCGACAGACCCGCTGTATGCGCGGGTCCTCGAGTTGTGGCCCCTGGTCATCCGGGCCTCGTGGGCGGTGTGGGGTCTGGGGCGGCGGCGCACCCCCCGCGGGGACGTCCTCGTCGTCGCTGTCGACGCCCGCGTCGATCCCCGCTTGACCGGCGAGGTCGAGCAGGCGTACTCCGGTGCCCGGCGACCGCTCGACCGGTCGATCGAACTGCTACGCCGCACGCTGCTGCGAGATGCATCCGGTGCGTCGCACCGTCTTCCGTGGGACCTCGTCAGTTCCGTACATCGCACGGCTGGCTGGAGCAGCCCCCTGCGTGAGCTCGACGGGCTCCTTCCTCCTAGCGAGGGAGTCGAGCTCATCTTCCTTCCACCGCCCCGCCCGGTCGCGGCGTTCCGCATCGGTCCCGAGAACTCCGGACGCCAGGCGCTGGGCACGGTCGGCCCACGGCTCGTCTGCGACGAGCGCGGCCCGCTGGTGCTCACCGCCGGGCACGTCTTCCCCGGCCTCTCTCCGGGCCAGCAGGCGGAGGCGCGCATCTTCGGTCCGGGACTGATGCGGCTGCGCGAGATCGGCTCGGCGCGCGTGGAGTACAGCACGGAGTCGGTTGGGCCGGAGCCCGGGTACGACTACGCGCTGGCCGCCTCCTCCGTCAGCGTCTTGCACGTCGCGGCGGTCGACCGCACGGTCGGTCCGCCCCACGTTCCCACCGAGCGGCAGTGCACCATCCGGCGAGGCAGGGGCGCGAGCCGTCCCGGGTTCATCACCGACACGGTGCTCGACCTCGTGCGTGGCCGTGAGGTCGCGGGCACCTCGTGGGCCCGGTGCTGGCTGGTCACCGGGCGCGGCGGCTTCGCCGCCGAGGAGGGCGACTCCGGCTCCGCCGTGGTCCTCGACGACGGAGCCCTGCTCGGGCACCTCGTCGCCGTGACGGGGTGGCCATTCGGGCGTCCGGAGATGGGGCTGGTCCAGGACGCCTGGTCGGTCCTACAGCACGCCCACTACGCGTTCTGTCCATGTCTGCGGTTCTGCTGACGGCGACGCGCCGTCCCGAAGGAGGAGCCATGCTTCAGCTCATCACCGCGACCCTGCTCATCGCCGGGGTCATCCTGATTGGCGTCGGTGCGTACCTGACCGTTCGGCAAGCACCGGTCACCGGGTCGAAGGCGGCCGAGGGGATGACCGGGCTGGTCAAGGCCCTCGCCCAGCTGGCCGAGGCGCTCAAGGGCTACCCAGCCGGCCTGGTGATGATCTTCCTCGGCGTGCTCCTGCTGCTGGCCTCCGCGATCGCCGGCACGGTCGGCGCCGCGGTCACGTCATGACCGGCAGCGCTCGGACCACCTGGCCCCGCCGCGGCCCCGCCGCTGACCATCGCCAGGTGGACCGGATCCTGGCTCTCCGGGTGGTGATGCCACACTCCCCTCGACGCCGCCGCCCCCATCCGCGCAAGGAGACACTCTGATGGCTCGCCGCACCGTGACGATCCTCTCCGACGACCTAGACGGGAAGGAGACCGGTGACATCCAGACCGTCTCCTTCGCCTACAACGGCACCTCCTACGAGATCGACCTGTCGAAGAAGAACCGGAAGTCCTTCGACCAGGCCCTGGCGCCCTACCTCGACGCGGCCCGCAAGGCCCCCGCACCGCGAGGCAGCCGGCGCTCCTCGACGCGAGCCGCGACCGTCACCAGCGCAGACCGCGAATGGCTGCGCGCCAACGGCTTCCCCGACGTGAAGGACCGTGGTCGCCTCTCGCAGGCCGCGACGCAAGCCCTCGCCGACCGCTGAGGGGCGCGGCCGCACTGAGCTCAGCTCGCGGCGCTGCCCCGCCCCGTCCAGCCGCGTCGGCGCAGCACCTCATCTGTCCGCTCGGGTAGGTCGGTCGGGACCTCCTCCTCGCCCGCGTCGACGACCGCGGACAGGAACGCCGCCCGGGTCCGGGCGTCGCCGCGGGCGTCCGCCGCTGCCGCCAGATCGAGCAGCGGGATGTGCTCGTCCGGGGCGGCCAGGTGCGCCGTGCGGGCCGCCTCCTCCGCCACCTCGAGGTCACCCTCCTGCAGGGCGCGCGTGACCACCAGGTGCGCGACGTCGACCACCGCGCACGTCAGGTGCTGGTCGAGGCGGTCGCCGTCGTAGAGCCAGCTCCACGCTCCCGGGCGGAGCCGGCTGAACGGCTCGCCGGTCACCAGCTGCAGGGCGCGTACGAGGTCCGTGATGCCGTCGGCGCCTCGCGCCTGGCCTCGGGCGCGCAGGCGACGGAAGAGGTCGGCGTCGACGAGCACGTCCTGCACCTCGTAGACCGGCACCCCCCGGACCTGAGCGGAAGCGGCCAGCCGCGCGTCGGGCAGGTGCGGCTCCCCGGTGCGCGGGTTGGTCCCCAGCCAGTCGCGCACGATCCCGGCGTAGACCCGGGCCTTGGTCGCCGAGACCGAGAAGGTGTCCGCCAGCTCCTCCGGCGTCGCGCCGTGCGGCCGGGTGGCCAGGAAGGTCAGCACCGAGGTCATGTACGCCTTGCGCTCGGTCAGGGCCCGCCCGCGCGTGCGTGCCCGGACCGGGCCGAGCAGGGTCAACCGCGGCAGCGGGCAGTCGTCGCTGAACCACGCGGCCAGGTCGTCCTCGAGATCAGGGTCGGCCTCGGTCACCCGGGTCGTGGTCTCGGGTGGCACCCCGGGAGCCAGAGCGTCCAGGTCCTCGGGCTGGACGGCGCCGACCTCCAGGTAGGCCGCGTCGCGGTCGGGGAGCACGGTGCTCGCCTCGGCGCCCTCCCGCCCGGTCACGAGCTCGGCACGCAGGGCACCGGCGGTGTCGGTGAGCGAGCGCCAGCCGTCGGTGACCGTGTCGTCAGTCGGGACGGGTGCGTCGTCCAGACCCTTGCCGGCGGCAAGGAGCGCTGCGCACCCCTGGGCCTCGTCGGGAGTGAGGCCCACCGCGACCAGGTCGAGGCCGGCACCGGGGACCAGGACCCGCCCCGTGTCGGTCAGCTCGATGCTCACGCGCGACCGGGCCTCGCACGACGGGCCGACCAGCACCAGCGAGGTCGCGGTCGCACCGGTGTTCTGCTCCAACAGCTCCCAGAGGACCGTGGCGTCCTTCGGCGGAGCTGCGTCGCAGGCCACGAGCGCGAGGCGCGCCGACCACGCCTCGGGGCCGGCCACCCGGGCGCGGGCGGTCGCGCCGTCGAGCCCCTCCCTGTGGGCGCGGTCCGCGGTCGTCACCGCGTGCGCGATGCTCTCCTGCAGAGCGTCGGTGCCGTCAGCAGGTCGGGCCCGCAGCCGGTCCGGGTTGAGGGCCACGACCTCGGCCGCGATGCCCACGCAGTCCATCCGGACGGTCTCCGACCACGGGTTGCAGGCGATCTCGGCGGCGAGGTAGCGGGCGTAGTCGGCGGCGTAGAGCGGGTCGCCGGTCAGGGCGATCGTGAGGTCCTCGAGGTTGTACAACCAGAGGGCGCCGGCGTCGCTCGTGCCGACGGTGACCAGGAGTGGGTAGGGCGCGGGCTGGTCCGGGCGCAGGTCGCCGACGTCCGCGGGCACACGCCCGGCCGGGAACCGCCACCGGATGGCTCCTTGCGCGTCCTGCCAGGGTGGCGGGAGCTCGCACGGGGCGTCGAGGTGCAGCACCGTCCCCCCACTGTCGAGCTCCACGGCGGCCAGGGCCGGCATCGTCGCCCCCCGGTCGACCTGGGTGCTCGCGAGGTGCCTCAGGAGCAGGTCGAGCGCCTCGACGTCGAGTTGCTGCGCCTGGCCGAGCGTCGTCAACGTCTTCTCGACCGGGACCAGCTCAGGCGGGGGAGGCGTCAGCGTCCGGCCCGGGCGGCGGTGCCGTGACTGCGCAGCGTGACGCCGGCGGCGGAGGATCCAGAGGGACCCGGCGAGCAGCCCTCCCCCGCTCAGGCCGGCCAGCAGCCAGGGTGATCTCGTCCCCTCGCCGACCTCGAGCGTGCGGTCGTGAGCCGCTGACCGCGCGAGGCCCGACGTGGCGCTAGGGGCTGGGGACGTCGTGGGCCCGAGTTCGGATCCACGCGCGGATGGTGATTCGGCCACACCTGTGTCGGACGGCTGCTCGTCGGGCGTCATGGGTTGCGCGGTCGGGGGGTTCCGGGGCGCGTCCTGTGTCTGGCGTGGCGACCCGTGCGACCGAGACTCGGTGGAGGGCAGGGTCAGGACCCAGCCGGGCCGGATGATGTCCGGGTCCTGCAGTCGCTCGCCGTCCGGCTGGATCGTCGCGGTCGACGCGTCGTAGATGCCCGGCCAGCGCTCGCTGTCGCCGAGCAGGTCCTGCGCGATGCTCGAGAGGCTCTCGCCGGGTCGCACTCGGTGGCTCGCGGAGTCCCGGACGACTGTTCTGTCGGAGGGCAGGTGCAGGACGGTGCCTGTCCACAGCGTGTGGTCCGGTCCGTGGGTGCGTCCTGGGTTGAGCGCCTCGATCTCGGTCCACCGCGCGCCGTCCCCCAGCTCGGTCTCGGCGATCGACCAGAGGGACTCGCCGCGGGCGACCGTGTGCGAGTGGGTTCTTCCCTCGGGCTGGAGGGCACCGGCGGACCCTGTCGACGGCGGTGCCTGTGGGGCGGCGGTGGTCGTCACGGTGTCGAGCACGTCTGCAGCGACGGCGCTGACGGGTGCGGCGGCGGCCGTCCCCGGAGTGGTGGTGACCAGCAGGACGACAGCGCCGACGAGGCTGTGCGCCACGGACTGTGGCAGGCCCAGCCCCGGCAGCGAGGGCACCCGGGTGTCGCGGACGCGGGCTGCGACCTCGAGGGCGATGCTCAGGGTGACCACGACCCACGCCGCCCACGCCACCACCCCGAGCCCCGCCAACGCGAGCGCCCCGCTGTCCGGCGCGGAGAGGAACGTTGCGAGGCCGTCGAGGTCGGTCACCGGAAGGGCGGTGGGGACGGCACCGACGGCGACCAGGGCCACCGGGAGGCCGCCGACGACGGCGAGGATGCCGAGTGCGGCGAGCAGACCCACCATCCGCGATGCCGCTCTGGTCTGACCGTGAGCACTCATCGCTCTACTCCTTCCACGGACCGGGTGACGCGGGCGGTGCCGCGGCCGGACACGGGCAGATCGTCCAGGCCGACGATGCCGAGGAAGAGGGTGCGGTAGGTGTCCCTGGCCTCGACGTGGATCGTGGTCCCGTCGGTGACCCGGACCGTGCCGGTGACCCCCGCCGCGGACAAGACGGTCCGGGCGGCTCGCGCCGCGCGGGTCGTGTCGGTCCTGGCCGTGGCGCCGCGGACGGCAGCGGCGGTGTCGAGCTGCTCCCCGCCGGCGCGGGCTGCCTGTGCGGCGACGGCGCGCAGCTGCTGCTGGGCGCGGACCTGCCCGCCGAGGTCGACCGCCAGGCCGACGAGGATGACCATGGCGACGCTCAGGATGGCCAACCAGATGCTCACCGAGCCGTCCTCGGCCTGTGCACGCCGGGTCATCGCCGCTCCCGGAAGGTGTCGATCGGCGAGTGGGCCGTCGCGGTGACCGTGCGGGAGCCAGGGATGCCCGGGACGGCCAGGTCCGCCAGGGGGACGCGGCAGGACACGGTGACCGTGACTGTCGCGGGTGTGCCGGGGCGGGAGCGGAACCCTGTGGTGTCGGCGGTGATGCGGGGTGCGCCGCACTCGAGGTGCTGGCTGGCGACGGACGAGGCTGCGGCGGAGGTCGCTGCCCGGTCGGCGCTGGTCTGGGTGCGGGCGATGGACGCGACCCGCGCCGCGTCGGACGCGGCGGACTGCACCGCCTGGTGCGCGATGGCCAGGCGCCCTCCGACGATGACGAGCCCGACGAACAGCATGAACGCCGGGACCCCGATGGCGGCCTCGAGCGTGGCCGACCCCCGGTCCTTCGCCGTCCTCGGCCTCGTGGTCATGACGTGATCCGCTCGACCGGCAGGGACGCGGACTGCGTGACCCGCGGATGCCAGCCGGGGATGACGCTGAGAGAGAGACCCGTCACCGTCACGGTCGAGGTGGTCGTGCTCCGGTGGCCGTGCACCGTGCTGTGGCTTATGGCGTCACCGGCCGTGTCCGCGAGGAAGTCTCGTGCCGCCCGGACCCCCGCCGTGACGGTGCCGCGTTCCGCGCTCGTGGCGCGGGCGCCCTCCTGAGCGGCGGCCAGCGCCAGCGTGCGGGCGTGGTACACCAGGGCCGCCTGCAGCCCGAGGAACATGACGGCGAACAGGGCGGGCATGAGCACGACCATCTGGACCGAGGTGGACCCTCGCTCGAGACGGTGCGGGCGCTCGCGCCGGCGGATGGCCACGGGGGCTACTTGATCTTGGCGGCCTCGGAGGTGACGTAGCCCTTGATGGCGACGACGACGATCCCGACGATCGCGATGAGGGCGACGGCCCAGAGGACCTGCTCGATGGTGACCGAGCCGCGCTCGCGGCGGCGGTCTCGGGGGCGGAGGGTGTCGACGGCGAGAAGGCCGAGGAGGTGGAGGGTGACGGCGAGTCGTGTCATGGGAGGTTCCTTTGTGGACGGGAGGGTCGGACTGGTTGGCGGTGGCGGGGTCAGGAGGGTCCTCCCATCACGCGCAGGAGGGCGGGGGCGACGAGGATCGCGAGGAAGATGACGCCGAGCAGGCTCATGGGGATGGTCATGCGTTCGGCGACCTCGTTGGCCGCGGCCTTCTCCGCGGTCAGCAGGGCGGTGCGCAGGCCGGCGGCTCGGGCGCGGAGGTTGGTGTAGACCTGCGAGCCCTCCTCCCCGGACAGGCGCATGATGTCGGCCAGGTCGTCGAGCTCGGGCAGGCCCAGCTCGGTGGCGAGGGCGTGCAGGGCCTCCCACGGCGTCAGCCCGGACCAGCGGGTGCGGGCGAGCTCCTCGGCGAGCCGGGTGAAGACCCACGAGTCGCCGACGGCGGCGGCGGACTCCATCGCCTGACGGGGCCCGGCGCCGGCCAGTCGTTCGAGCGCCACGAGGTCGATGTAGGCGCTCAGGGCGCGGGTGAACTCCCTGCGGGCGCGGCGTGCGTCGTCGTGGACGTTGTAGTTGGGCAGCCAGAACATCACGGCGGCCAGAACGAGGCTGGCGGCGGCCGGGAGGTAGAGGGGCAGGCCGGCGCCGAGGGTGTTGAACAGGACCGTCAGGGTCGGCGGGATCGCGAGTGCGAGCAGCGCGAAGGTCACCTTCTCGCCGTAGAAGCGGGAGACGGGTCGCCGCAGGAGCGCCAGGTCCCGGGTCGGGACGGGCCCCCACACCCGGCTCGGCAGGGCGGTCATCCCCCACCGGCCCAGGCGGTCGGTCAGGTCGGCGGCGTCGGGGTGCGCGGCGGCGGGCGGGGTGCGCAGGTGCTGGTGGGGTGAGAGCCGGTCGAGGGCGTCGCGCAGGTCGGGGTGGGTCGGTGTCAGCGCCCAGAGCAGTCCCGCCACGCCGAGCCCGGTCAGGCAGCCGGCCGCGATCACCAGCTGGAGCGTGGTGGGGCTCGTCATGGCTGCTCCGCGGTGGCGGGTCGCCCGACGAAGCGGGTCGGCGGGGTGCCGGTGGCCATCCGGCGCATCCACACCAGGGTGCTCACGTACAGCGCCAGGAGCGCGACGAGCAGCAGCTGCCCGGGGCCGGAACGGTAGGGGGCGACGTACTCGCCGGTGACGGCCAGGACCGTCAGGACGCCGATGGTGATGAGGGTGACCCAGCGGGCCGTCGCCCGCGGTTTGGCGCGGTCGGCCTCGACCTCGCGGCGGGCGCGGACGTCAGCGGCGACGGACTCCGCGAGCGCGTCGAGGACACTCGCCAGGCCGGCGCCGCGGCGCCGGGCGGCCAGCAGCAGGTTGGCGGCGATGACGTCCCCGGTCGCGTCGTCGAGGTCGTCGGCCAGGGCCCGGATCGCGTGCTCGGTGCTCCAGCGCGCCCGCAGGCGGGAGGCGAGGCGGGTGATCTCTGGTCTGATCGGTTCGGGCGCGGAGCGCAGGGTTGCGACGAGGGCCTGCTCCAGCCCGGCGCCGGAGGTCAGGACCCCGGCGAGGGAGCGGGTCCACTCCTCCATCGCCTCCAGGCGGGCGATGGACGTCCCGGCGGTCGGGGCGGACAGCAGGATCGGGAGGCCGGCGAGCGCCGCTGGGGCGACGAGGAGCGCGACCCACCACCCGGTCACCACGGCCACGATCATCCCGACGGTCAGACCCGTGCCGGTGAGGAGCAGGGTGCGTCGACTCACCTGCGGGGCCCGGTGGCGCCACCGTCGCCGTGTGGGACGTGGGAGCGGGGTGGAACGTCGCAGGCCGGCGATCATGCCGAGCAGCCCGGCGACGACCAGGGCTCCGGCGAGGGCGGGCACGACGGGGGTCACGGCGTCACCGTGCCGGTGCGGTAGTAGCCCTCGAGGTCGAACCCGTAGGAGGCCAGGTCGCGGTAGTCGTCGTCGAGGACGTAGGGCGTGGCCTCGCGCTGTCCGGGCAGGGTGCGGAAGGCGTGCTGGATGGCGTATCCGGTGCCCTGCTCGCCGGGAGTGAGGGTGGCGATCTCCGAGACCCAGCGTCGGCGCTGCCATGTGCCGTCCGGGCTCGGGGTGGTCTCCAGGTGCACGTAGACAACGACGTCGATCGCGGCCGCGATCGCGCGGACGGCGTAGTCGTGCGTGACGTGCGGCCCGGCCTCCATCGCGCACGTGACGAGCTTGGCGATCGCGCCCTCCGCGGAGCGGGCGTGCGTGGTCGAGATGGAACCGGCCCCGGACTCCATCGCCTTGAGCATCGCGAGGATCTCGTGGCCGCGGACCTCGCCAACGATCTGGCGGGAGAGGTTGAAGCGGAACGAGTCGAACAGGGCCTCGGCGAGGGTGAACTCGCCGGCGGCCCGGCCGTCGGCGCCGCGCTCCCCCGACCCGGGTCGGGCCTCCCACGCAACGACGATCGGGTGCACGTCCGGCAGCTCGTGCAGGTGCAGCTCGTACTCGGTCTCGAAGGTGCCGATGGCCTCGTGCGATGGGATCTCCGCGCACAGGGCTCGCACCAAGGTGGTCTTGCCGGCGCCCTGTGCTCCGGCGACGACGATCGAGCGGCGCGACTTCACGGCAGCCGAGAGGAACGAAGCCGTCACCGGTGACATCGCTCCGAGCCTCACGAGATCGGACAACGTAACGCGGCGCAGCCGGTGCCGCCGGATGACGACCGAGGGGCGAGGGGTGACCCAGGCCGCCGCCGCCAGGCGGGCCCCGCCATCCAGGCGCAGGTGCAGCCGCGGCTGCGCCTCGGAGAACGGCCGTGCGTTCGCCTCGCTGCGCGAGGCGAGGAAGACCAGGAAGTCGATCAGCTCGGCGTCGCTGTCCGCCACCGGCGGACCGGCCACGAGCCGCCCGTCGGTCAGCTCGAGCGTCACCCGGTCGTAGCCGGTGATGAGGATGTTCTCCACCGTGTCGTCATCCACCAGCGGCTGCAGCCGGCCCAACCCGAACAACGCGTTCTCGACCGCCGTGGCCATCAGCGCCCGCTCGGTGCCGGACCAGGCGGGTGTTCCGGCCGTCACCCGCTCGGCGGTCTCCGCCTCGAGCAGGTCCTCAATGATGGCCCGCCCGCTCTTGCGTTGCGCGCTCCCGTCGAGGTGAGTGTGGTTCTGACCGAGGGTCGCCGCCAACCGGTCTGACGCCTGCTGGCGCAGCGCCGCGACGACGCCCCAGTCAAGCTCCCCGGTGAAGGGCGCCGGCGAGGGGTGCGAGGCCACCAGCGAGACCGGGACAGTGGCCGCGGGCTGCCTTCCCCGCTGCGCGAGCGAGAAGGCGCCACGGACCCGCCCGGCGTGAGGGAAAACTTGCGCGGTGGGGGCGAACAGGGGCAGGTCGCTCGGGTCCTGGCCCGTCGCCTCGTGCGGTTCCGCGCTCATGCTCGGCTCCTAGTGAGCGCCCCTGCGCTCGCTGCTTGGCCTGTCAGGTCGTCCTTTGCGCGGGCGACACTGGCGCGGAGGCTCTCGCCCGCTCGTTGAAGAGATCTCACAAAGCCGGACGTCTCGAACCGACGCGGACGCGGCTCACCACGGGAGAAGACAGCTGCGGCCTTCTCGTCCCACGCCAGCGACGTGGTCACAGGACGTTCCAGCACCTTCGCGATCTCACGGGCCGAGTAGGGCCGCCCCTCCCCCACTGCCACCAAGGACAGTGCCCGCGCATCGCCTCGCGCCTCGAACTGACCGGCCAAGGTCGAGCACCACGATCTCGCCGCGGCCAGGGCCACCAGGTCGGTGCGCAGGATCAGCAGGCACGCATCCGCGGCCGCGAGCAGAGGCTCGGGCGAACCGGCCAAACCTAAGCGTCCCGCGTCAACGATGACGTCCTGACCGAGCGCATCCATGCGCCTCAAGGACGTCGCCAAGGGCTCCCACAGCGAGGTGAGCGCGCGGGCCTGCCCGTGCGCGCGCGTCCCGGCCACGATCGACACCTTCGATCCCGGCAGGTTCATCGCGACTGCGGGGATAGCGTCGTCCAGCCCGGAGGGGTGCAGCTCGAGCGCGAGATCGACCAGCGACGCAGTCGGCTGCACCTGACCCCGGAAGTGCCCGGCCAGCAGAGCTGAACCACCCGTGGGGTCGGCCTCCACCAGCAGCACCGGCCGCGGCCACGTCATCGCCAGCCCGAGGGCCGTCGTGGTCACTCCCGGGGACCCCGCAGCCGAGCAGAGGACGAAGACGCTCATCAACGCTCCCGAGAGTCGAGCACCACGGCGACGTTGCCGGTCGACGCACGTGCCGCCAGCGTCGCGGCATCGGCCTGCGGGACAGCGACCGTCACGATGCGCATCCCCGTCACGTCATCCGCGTCCACCGACACGACCGTGGCCGGCGTCACCGGTGGCGGCCCGTCTGACACATCACCCTGCTCACCGGGCGTCGCGACGACCCGCACCGCGTCACCCGGCTGGAGGGGCTCGCCCGGCATCGACGTCGTCGGCAGCCCGATCCCCACCAACGACATCCCGGCCGCCGGAAGCACGGCCGCTGCCACCTGAGTGCGTGACACCAACGTCCCCGCCGCGATGTCCGCCGTGGCACGCTGCCCGACGATCGCCGCGATGTCGCTCGCCGGCACCGGTCGCAGCGCCGGGTCTGCGTTGATGCTGACGGTCATCAGGTTTCCCTCGGAGATCACCGCCCCCCGCTGCACGTTGGTCCTCGCCGCGAGCACGCTCACCGTCGAGCTGGTCGCCGACCATGCCCATGCCGCCAAGAGGCCGCCGAGGCAGACGAGCGCGAAGGACGCCGCCGCGAGGAGCGGCCGTCGCCGAGCCTTCGACCCGCTCGCGATCTGGACCGGCACAACGTCGTCGCGCACAGTGAGAGGAGAAGTGTCGGCCCGCTGCGGGTCGGCGGTCGTGGTCATGGCGACCCCTTTGCCTTCGAGCTGGGTGTTACTGGTTGAGAACCTGCACCTCACCGATCGTGATGGTGGTGCTGTCGGAGAACTGCAGGGGGATGGTGCCGCTCTGCCCCAGACCCGCCCAGTCGACGTGCCAGTACGAGGTGGCGCGCACCGTATAGCGGCCCTGTCGGTCGTAGCGGTAGCCGCACGTCGGGCTGTCGTCATCGCCGAACGAGTCCCGGTAGGCGGTCCCAGGTGTCCGGCACACCACGACCTGACCGTCCCCCATGGACCAGACGACCTTGTCCACCTGCGCGGTGGCCGTCACGGAATACGCCCCGACGGCGGCGGTCTTCGTCACCGGACCCCAGGTCTCAGCGGCCTGGCTCGCGTTCCACATCCAGACTGGCAGCCCGACCAGCCCAACGGAGCCCGGCTTGCTCTCCGGGACGATCCCGATCGATACCGCACGCAGATTCATCGTGCGTACCGCTCTCGTCACCAGAACCTTCGGATCCGGTGGCGCTCCATTCGGCGGCTCCGCAAGCCAGACGAGGTAGACGACCCCCACCAAGCGAGGATCGAGCGAGCGAGTGCACTCGAAGATCTGACCATCCGTGTGTCCAGCCCAGGCTGGGTCGTCCATTGGCGGCTGCGGCGACGCGGCTCGGCAGTAGGCCTGCTCCGACTGTGACCACCAACCATCACTGCTCTGACAGGGCACCTTCTTCACCTGATCTGCCAACGCGTAGGTGCAAGAGGGCCCCTTGGGAGACGGCGATGCTCCAGTCTCATGTCCCGGGCCGCTCGGCTGTCCAGGCCCTTCGATGACGATCAAGCACTCCCCACTCCCCGGATCTGGGGTAGATCCCGGGGGACATG
Source organism: Phycicoccus sp. DTK01 (assembly GCF_017312765.1). Taxonomy (NCBI): domain Bacteria; kingdom Bacillati; phylum Actinomycetota; class Actinomycetes; order Micrococcales; family Intrasporangiaceae; genus Phycicoccus; species Phycicoccus sp. DTK01. The sequence goes on from NZ_BOPU01000013.1 coordinate 49,854, forward strand.
AAATGGGGGCTGCCTGCGCAGCAGCAGGGACAATGGCCAAGCCTGCGAACGTGAGGGCAGCTAGGCAGGCGGCTCTCACTCCACCACTCAGCACGACGACCCCTTGAGAGTGTCCCGGACCACAATGTAGGTCCCTGAGGATGCCTTCACCGAGTACGAGAAGCGTTGCTCGTCAAGGCGATTCGGATTTACTTGCGAACGTCCGAGATCGTCCAAGAAATCGATGCTGCTGACATCCACGCAGGCGGAGACCACGTACGAACCGTCCGTTGGGCCATCAACCCGAAACTCCCGCAGCGTTGCGGATCCCGTTTGGTGCCACCCCTTCTCTCTGTAGGTGAGTAAGGCGACTCTCCGTTGCTGGAACGCTTGGTCGCTCGCCACTGCTCTGAGCTGGTCGATGGACCGAGCGGGGTTCGCAGCCAACTCATCGAGCAGGGCCCAATAACGCACGATCGCCTCAGAGGCGAGCCGTTGAGCGGTTGGGTTCCCAGTTTCCGACGGTGGCGGCGATGACGTCGACGACGTGCTCGGAACCGTACTGCTAGTGGGAGCAAATGTTGACGGCGCCGGGCTAGCAGTGCCACTTTCGCAAGCCGTCATTCCCAAGGACATGAGCGCGACGCCAGCCACGCTGACCGCGCTTCGAGCACCAACCTTGATCCATGCCATCGGCCCCTCCGACGTGCTACCGCCTCATTGCTGGGGTGGTCCCATCACGATGGCACGGATAGGGCGCGCCGTCACTGCCTGCCGAGGCCTGTGGATAACTCGTTCAGGTGTGCACAGGGATCGCCGCAAGGCACGGTGACCGCTACAGGGTGCTGCGACGCGCCGGTGACTCCTCTCCAGCGCTGGCTCGCGACGCCACCCAATGGTCTGACGCGCAGATAGAGGGTGGTGGCATCAAGCGCGATTGCTGATCAACGGGGTCCCCCGTCCTCAACCGGGGCCTCAGCCTCGTCCGTTGCTCACTACGAGTAGGTGTCACTTGGCCCCTGCGGCCGCCCCACTCCGCCCACATAGGGCTATGCCGTGGCAGTCCGAACTCTTGCCCACATGCCGATGGTGGGATGACGTTCTCGCCGAGGGCCGTGAGCCGCTCGCGCCCAAAGGTTCGCCTCCGGAGCCCGATCTCTCTGGGACCGAGCGGGTTGCCTCGTTAGTTGCGCTCGGTTCGTCTACGTTGGCTTGCGGGGCCGGCTGGCCGGCCCAGCGGAAGTAGGCATCGGGGGTAGGAGACCCTCGAACGGCAGCGGAGGCCAATTTGACGCTCTACGACCAAGGCGCGGCGAGCCTTGATGAGCTCTGCGCAGAGGTCGAGGTCGCCAGCGAGGGCAACGAAAACGAGGCCACGACCCGGCTGAGAATCATCGACAAGCTGCTTATGGACGTGCTTGGCTGGCCGGCCGACCAGATCAACTGCGAGGAGTACCACGAGGGAGGGTTCTTGGACTATGTCGTTGGAGCCCCCCAATCGCGGCTTGTACTTGAGGCCAAGAGAACTGGGTTGCATTTTGAGGTTCCCGCCGGGACGGACTCTGGAACCCTCTCTCTGCGCCAGTTCGCCGCCTACTCACCTACGAACCAGAAGGCGGTGGACCAGGTCCTGGCCTACTGCCAACACGCCGGCATACCAATAGCCGTGTTGTGCAATGGTGTACAGATTGTCGCCTTCCTAGGTAGTCGCTCAGACGGAGTCGCGCCTCGTGAGGGTGACGCCGTCCTCTACAAGAGTCTTGCTGACGCGCGACAGATGTTTGTTGGCCTCTGGGATCAGCTCTCCCTGCCGGGCGTTGAAAGCGGGGCACTACTCCGACAGTTAGCTTCGGCGCGCACCCTGGCCGTACCTCCCGCCCCCCTGTCCGCCTCCATCCATCAGTATCCCGGATATCGAATCGGGTCTGCGATGGAGACGGACCTAAGCATCTTGGGTGACCTGTTCATCCAAGATGTGGTCAATGATGAAACCGTGACAGAGGACTTCCTTGCCAATTGTTACTGCTCCAGCGGGGCTTTGTCTCAGTATGCAGCTGTGAGTAAGGAGATTCTCAAGTCCCGCTACGCGTCCCTGCGGGACCAAGTGCAAGTCACTGATGCTCGCGGGAGGAAAGGCCCTTCAAAGGAACTCGAGAGCAGTTTGATTGCGGGCTCGCTAACCACCCGCCCGATCGTCCTACTTGGCGACGTGGGTGTCGGAAAGAGCATCTTCTTGAAGCACCTCTTCCGGTTGGAAGCGAAGGATATTCTGTCTGATACGGTCGTCTTCTATATAGACTTTCTGAAGCACTCAGGCCTCAACGTCGATGTGTCTTCTCACATAGTCGAAGCGGTGCGCCGAGAACTTGAGCGGTCCCGCTCGATCGACTTGGAGGAAGACGCTATAGTACGAGCCATCTACAATGCGGAGATCAATCGCTTCCGCAAGGGCGTAAGTGGCCCACTGCAAGTTGACGATCCTGCCGAATATCGGCGGCGGGAGATCGACATGTTGGAGTCTCATCTGCGGAAGCCACTCGAGCACGTGCGGCGAACCCTTGAGTTCCTGCGGGCCTCACGAGGTTTGAGTTTCGTAATTGCTCTAGATAACGTCGATCAGCATGATGTAGGTTTTCAGGATCGACTCTTCGTTGTGGCTCATTCCCTCGCGGCGGAGTGGCCAGCGACAGTCTTTCTGACGCTGCGTCCAGATACCTTTCATCAATCGCGACGAAGTGGGGCTTTGGCGGCGTACCAACCGCGAGTTTTCACTGTGTCGCCCCCGCGCAGCGACCTCGTTATCGCTAAGCGTCTCCAGTTCGCGGCGAAGCGTCTGAAGGAAGACGGCAGGCTACCGGGGTTCCCAGTAGGGTTGACGATTGACTCCACCACCCTTCTTGTGTACATCTCGGTCCTTACGAAAGCGTTTACCGAGAACCAGAAGCTCATCTCAGTTGTGGATAATTTAAGTTCTGGGAACGCTCGCAAGGCGCTGGACTTCATCTCCACTTTCGTAGGCAGTGGTTACGTGCAAACATCGCGCATTCTGGACCTAGCGGCCAGCGGTGCAACCTACTTTGTGCCACCTCATGAGTTCCTGCGCGCAATCCTTTTTCAGGATCATAAGTACTATGACCCAGAGACGTCCCCGGTCCCCAATCTTCTCTGGATTTCGACCCGAAGTGCTCAAGAACATTTCTTGCTGCCCGTCTTGCTGGCAACGGTGCAGCAACTTGGAAAGGGAGAACAGAATGGGTTCGTGTCCAAGTCACGCCTGTACTCCTCTATTCAGGCGCTTGGCTACGCGCCGACTGACATTGACATCCACTTCCAACGGGCGGTCGAAGCGGATTTGCTAGAGGTCTCTGACCCCGAAGACCCTCAGGCGGTTGTTCGGCCCACTGCGGCGGGGGCCTACATGTATCAGACGCTGATTTCGGACTTTGCCTATCTCGATGCAGTGGTGGTGGATACCCCGGTGCTCAATCCGGCTTTCCGGGCAAGAATCCGAGATGTGCAGCCCATCGAGGAGCGGATCGAGAGAGTGGAGATCTTTCTGGATTACCTTGATGAGTCATGGCCGTTTGGCAACGAAGCCATGACGTTCTCGTGGCCCGCTGCCCGCGCTGCCGCCGACGCCGAACTGCAACGCGTGAAGCAGGGGGCGGCTAGAGCGTCAACTCGTCGACCGTGAGAGAGCGATGACTGCGTCGTCGAGACCTGAGCCGAGGTCCGAAGGTAAGCCCACAGCCATGGGGCCATCGAATGGGCTGACCCGTCCGCTTGCGACGTTCGCACAGCAAGGCGGCAGCCCGATTCTCGAACCGGGCTTGAAGCCGAGCGAACCTACCGAGGCTGGGGTGGACGAGGTGCCCGGTTCTAGGCGGCGTGCTCACCCCCTCGTCCCTGGCAGGCGTTCCGTGTCCTCGGGTAGGAAGGGCTAGCAACAGTGGCGGAGTTCTCACGGCGACTTGAGGCGATCTTTGGCGCAGCAATTGAAAGCATCAGCCAGGCTCATGTGGAAGCCTTAGCGACCAACGCCGTTCCTGAAGCTTTTGACCTCGATTTCAAGGCTGCGCTGTACGCGAATAGCGATGAGGCCCGCCGCGCCTTGGCAGGGGACGTTGCCGCCCTCGCCAATTCTGCGGGTGGGGTCATCGTTCTGGGCGTTGGGGAAGACATTCAAGGCCGGGCAACCACTACCTCACAGGTCCAGCTCAGCGACGCTGAGGCGTCCAGGATGAGGTTAATCGTAGCTAGTAACGTCGCGCCGGTGCCGCGATTTGACATTATCCCAGTAAGTGATGGAGGCGGAACTGGCTTCTACCTTCTAGCCGTTCCACGCAGCGCGTCAGCGCCGCATGGGGTTCTAGTTAATCAAGGGCTTCGTTATCCCGTTCGCAACGGCAGCACTACGCGCTATATGTCCGAAAGCGAGGTGGCAGCGGCCTATAGCGAGCGCTTCAGAAGCGCTAGCCGTCAAGCCGATAGGGCGGAGGCGTTAATCTCGGGGGCAAAGGTCAGGCTGGCTGAGGAGCCCTCGTGGCTGGTCATGTGTCTAGTACCCGAACAGGCTGGCGCGATGGACATCACGCGCCTTGGGTTCGCCGAATTCCAACACTGGACGTCCGCCATCCCGCACCTCGGCGTGAACGATTCCCTGCACCGCCACCGGGTCGCCGCCAAACGGTTTACCGCGGATGGCGGATGGTCCTCTCCGAAGGCCAACTTCGTGTGGCTGGAGTGCCATACGGATGGAGCGGCACTGTACGCAGCGGAGGTTACAGACAGTGAGGGATCGCTCGATGTCGCCGGAACGACGTCGAGCTTGCTAGATCAGACACTGGCGGCGGTGTTGCTGTCGGGTCTACGGATACTCGCCCTTCATGCGCAGGAGAACGCGCACGTAGGAGGCCCCGCGTTACTGCGGGTTCAAGTGATACCTGCCTTTCAGGCAAACGAGCTGATTCTAAGTGCTTCTGTAGGAGGTGGCTTTATGACGCCGGCGGCGGCTGTTTCGCGCGAAGCGATGCATCCGGTGGAGGCCTCCGTGACCATCGAGGATCTATTGCGTAGAGACCGAACCCTTCTGGAAATTGCGGCCGATGTTCTCCATCAGCTTGGACAGCAGTTCGGATTGCCAGAACTCAGCATGCTGCGACGTGACGGCCAACTGAACCCTGTCGACTGGAGCACGACATGGCAGTCGTTGCTCATCGAGTGGGGGCGACGGGCTGATGTGGAAATCGTGTGGACCAGTTGAAAGGAGGGCGGCCAGCGCCCTTGTAGACGGCTGGACCGCCAGCGAGTGTCCGCCCTGCTCGCTGTCTCAACCCTAGGCCAGGCCCAGACTTCAGCTTCGGCGCCATCGGGCGACGCGCTTCCGGACCGTCCGACGCTGCTACAGGGTCCTGGCGGCAATCATCGGTCGGTTACCGGTCGCAATGACGATGGATTGAGCGCCTGTCGCAAAGGCTATCCCGCTGGTCAGCGGCTTGATGATCGGAAGCCTCGCCAAGCTCACAAGGTGGTAGAGACCCAAATCAGTCGAGGCATGAGGAAACCCCGCAACCACACGGGCTACGGGGTCCTCACGCTTCGTCACCCATTTAGAGTCCTAGGAACATCAAGATTGTAAACAGGAGCGTTGCTGCCGCAACGAGCAGCATTAGTAGGGATACAACTCTTTCGAAATGCATTGCATATATCACCTCGATTCTCTTGGAATACTTTTAATTATCCCATGAGTTTCGTCAAAAGCAGAACTTTCCGGATTGCTCAAAAATCTTCAAACTGTTGATCTACTTGGGCCCAATGACTCTCTTAATCTTTTCGACTTCGAGTTGCGGCATCCGCGGTTGTGCACTTTGAGGGCGCTGACTAATTTGACTTGCGAAGGCGCGCATGTCGCAGTCGGAGCCTCCGTGTGCGTATTGAGCGGGAGCCCTATCGGTTCCCCGTGAGCACCCCGAGCGAGGCGAGGACTATTGGGTCGGCAGCTCATAGGCCTGTCCGCACAGTCAGTGCCGTCGGCGTTGGCGCCAAGCGCGGACCTTGTTCCACGCCATCCGTCCAATCGGTGGTTCTCCATCCAAAAGGGACATGTGTTGGTCGTGCATTTCCACCATCTGCGAGAGCAGTTTCCCTTGTAAGGCCACCGCCAGCAAGTTCACGGCGACGCTCCGCCTATCGTCCTCGACTTCGGGATGCAGGCTTCTCAGGTCCAGGGGGCGCCATGGAGAGCCGAGAGAGCCCGCCAGGCGCACCAGTGTCGTATGGCCATCATTCTTGGGCTTCCTCCAATTCCAGAACGTGTAAAGGAGTGGTCCAGGACCACAGCTCCCGTAATGAACGCAGCCAGCTGCCCAGGTCCTGTAGGTGGTGTACCCCCACCCAAAGGATGACTCCGCGTAGGAGTGCGAGCGCGTGTAGGGACTATTCGCGAAGGAGGGCTCGACATCTCTACACCAGGCTGAAGCGATCGGCGTCAATCCGAGCCGAGCCTTGACGCCGCCTAGGTCGACCGCGCCCATCAGCGAAGGCCGTCGCAACAGCACTGTGAAGCCGTATACGGTCGAGTCGGATTTTACGAAGACCCGGACATGCGTCCGACGAAGATTGAAGTGGTACACCTGCATGCCACTATGGCCGGAGTCTTCTGACTCCATCTGCGCGACATGGGCAGGTTCGCAACCAAGGATTTCCTTGGCGCGCGAGAGCGTCAGCGCCCTCAGGAGTCCTTGGATCCGTAGGCGTTCATAGCGTGGCCCCGCGTGCATCGCAGGAAGGATGGCGGCCCGCCAGATATATAGCCAGGCGGCGGCGAGCAGCGAGACGGTGGTGAGTGGGTCTGCCCAACTGCCGACATTGCCTTCCAAACGGCCAACTCCTCTGCTCTGAGGAAACAGCCAAGGTCGCCTCGGCCTACGAGGGAGGCTAGGGCACCATCCGTCCTTCATTTAACGATTTCACGTCGTCACTCTGGCTTGCCGGGCGCTGGACCCGACACCTCAATGTCAAGTCTCTGAGATGCTCTCAGTGGACGGGCGACCTATCGTCGCAGCGGACAGGCCCAACCACCGAGCATGTAGCCAGCACACTCACATGCCGCGAGTCCCACGTCGCAAAGGCATCGCTCCAAGGCTGCGCTTCGAGCGTGGCTTGGCTAACTAGTTCGCGTTGAGGCCGAACTTTCGGGACAGCAACTTGTTCTTCCAGTGGGACTCGATCTGCTCGATCGTGGCATCTGGTGTGTTTTCGTCGACGACTTCGAGGACTGACACTTGGTACCGCCGGGCACCGCGGGAGGCGGCCCTTCGGAGGCCGAGGTTGCCGCCGTGGCCATTGATCGCGTACTCCATCCAGCGCCCGAACAGGCTCTCCGCGCCTTTGGCCGACCCGACGTACTGATCGCCTGACTCGAGATCGACCAAGAGGTAGATCCCCTTGACGCTGCGCAGAACTTGCTGCCAACCGTTCGGCAGCATCGGGATGTCTTCGAGCGGTCGGACGAAGTCGCGGAAGCCAGGGAAGCGGGGCTCGAACTGATCCGCGATCTCAAGGATCGCCTTGGGCTGATTTGTCGCCAGCTGGACCCAGCTGCGCGTTCCAGCACCCCATTCAATGACGAGTCGGTCGATGTACTGGCTCAGCTCCTCCCGAAGAGCGAGTTGATACCGGAAGTGGCCGGAGGTGTCGTGTTTGAGCAGGGCGTCGGTGCTGCCCGGTGGGCATCTGTCGACGCTTTCGACGCGGTAGAGCCCAACGAAGACCGTCTTCTGCGCCTCGGTCGCCACGAAGCCGGCAATGCTGCCGCCGACTCGAAACTTGTCCATGCCTTGCACGCTTTGGTAGCTCTCGAACGCGTCGCGATCGTTCCGCCAGGCCTCGTACAGCCGGCCAGGCTTCAGCCTGCTGTCTTGGTGTCTAACGAGCCGGACGCTCGCGACCTCGACGTCCTCAAGTGCCAGCAGGTCATTGAACGTCAGCAATGTCGACTTCCCTTCTGCCTCGCTGGCCCGCTTTCCAGACGCACCCGGCCTCGTTCCGACCGGGCAGCGGACGAGGGAGATGGGCCGTCCAGTCAGTCGTCGGACTGCCGACTCTCTGAAGCGTTCCCCGCGAAGTGCGTCCGGACCTTATCGGCCCGGTCCTTCGAGAGGTGCCATCGCGCGTACGGCATGGACTGCCAGCCCTGTTGGCGAAGCCACCGGCGGACGGCGCGATCAGTGATCTCGAGCTCGGCCGCCAACTGTTTGGGTGTGACATCGTCGGACACGATGCGAGCGTATCCACGACCGTCCGAGGAGTTCGATGAAACCCACCGGCAAATGCTTCTGCGGCTGTGGCCAGTCCATCAAAGGGAAGGCGTTCTTCATCGCCAGCCATGATCGCCGGGCTGAAAGCAAGGTGATCAAGGCGCGGTACGGATCGATCGCACAGTTCGTCGTGGCTCACGGCTATGGGCCCGATCACCCCAATGGCGGAGCTCCAGGTCGATGAACCGTCCGTCACGGACCGCTTCGTGATGGCGTCCGTTAAGGGTTGGGTCGGCGCCGCGATGACCGAGTCCGAACGGGTCGCTCAAGGGGCTGTGCACGCAGGCGCGAAGTGGTCGGAGCCTGACCCGGTTTCCCGGACAGTTTCGGTGTGGTGATCATGCCGCGGTGATGGCGGCGGTGTGAAGGGCTTCGTACTCGTGCGGGGACAGGGATCCGAGGGTGGAGTGCCGGCGGCGGGGGTTGTACCAGCCCTCGATCCACTCGAAGATCGCCGCGGCCAGCTCCACGCGTGAGGGCCAAGTGCGTCGGTCGAGGAGCTCGCGTTGCATGGTGGACCAGAACGACTCGATGAGGGCGTTGTCCACGCTGGAGGCGACCCGGCCCATCGACCCGAGGAGGCCGGCGTCGCGCAGCCGGTGGCCGAAGACCCACGAGGTGTACTGGGAGCCGCGGTCAGCGTGCAGGATCGCGCCCGGTGTCGGGCGGCGTTGCCAGCGGGCCATCTCCAGGGCATCGACGACGAGCTCGGTGCGGATGTGTTCGGCGATCGCCAGCCCACGACCCGCCGGGAGTAGGCGTCGATCACCGCGCAGCAGTACACCCAGCCGTCGCTGGCGCGGTGCTGGGTGATGTCGGTGAACCACACCCGATCCGGGGCGTCAGCGGTGAACACCCGCTGCACCAGGTCCTCGTGCGTGGCCGGCGCAGGGCGCTGCCCGCGCTTGCGACGGTGACACACCCCGCCCAGCCCGGCCCGGCGCATCAGCCTGGCCACGCGTTTGCGTCCCCACGCGATGCCGAGCCCGAGCCGCAGCTCGGCATGCACCCGCGGGGCGCCGTAGGTCCCCCGGGAGTCTGCGTGCACCCGCTCGATCGTGACGGCCAGCTCAGCGTCAGCCACCGCCCTCCTCGAGGGCGGCCGGGCCACGGCCTCGTAGTAGCTGGAGCGGGCGATGCCCAGCACCTCGCAGGTCACCGCGAGGGGGTACCCATCAGCGGCCAGCTCACGGGCCAGCGGGGCGCTCATTTTGGGGGCAGCACGTTCTCCTGCGCGAAGTAGGCCGAGGCACGCTTGAGGATCTCGATCTCCATCGCCTGGCGGCGGTTCTCTCTTCGCAGCCGGACCGCTCCTCGTGCTCGCTCGAGGTCAGGCCCTCGCGGCGACCGGCGTCGACGTCGTCCTTGGCCATCCAGCGGCGCAGGCACGTCTCACTGATCCCCAGGTCCTTGGCGATCGTCGCGACCGACGCACCCGGCACCCGGGTCAGCTCAACCGCTCGACGCCGGAACTCCAACGGCTTCGGTGCAGGCATCCAGACTCCTCTCCGAGACGATCATCGCCTCAGCTCAGGTGTCCGGAAAAGCGGGTCAGGCTCCCATGGCCTGTGCTGCGGGCGTGTCGGGTGGGTCGTCCAGGGGCGACGCAGGAGCGTCGACACGACGTGCTGAGAGGTGGTTCCAGTCGAGCACTAGGACACCGGCTACAGGCATGGCGATAGGTCAGGAACGGCGTCGCTCCCTACGCAGGAGGGAGCGCAGAGTCTCGGCGTTCGCGTAGCCGACCCGTAGCGCGATCTCGGCGGAGGTGAGGTTCGTGGTTGCTGAGAGGTGCCGAGCTCGTTCGATGCGAAGCCGTTGGACGAAGCCGAGCGGAGTGAGGTTGAGCGCCGCACGGACTCGTCGTTCGAGGGTGCGCCGGCTGGTGCCGAGAGACTGCGCGACGAAGGCGACGTTGAACGGTTCGTCCAGGCGGGCGCGCACGAAGCGTTCGAACTCGACGACGATCGGGTCCTCGTGCCGGAGATGTTCGTACGCGACGAAGGCCGCCTGCGACGGACGCTCGTCGATGATGAGGAGCTTGGCGACATGCTGGGCAAGGTCGGGGCTGATCGATCGCACGAGTGAGAGCGCGAGGTCGATGTGGGCGAACGCGGCGCCGGCGGTGACGAGGTTCCCGTCGACCACGACCATGGTGTCGAGATCGAGGGCGACGGTCGGATAGCGCTTCAGGAACTCCGGCCCCAGGAACCAGCTGGTCGTCGCCCGTCGATGATGCATCCGTCCGGTCTCGGCGACAGCGAACACGCCGGTGCACGCCGCGGCGATCCGGGTGGTCGCGTCGTCGAGGCGCCCGAGCGAGGCGATGACCGAACGAGCATCTCGGCTCTGGAGGGCGTCGTTGGTAGCGGCGGCCGTGAGGGTTCCAAGCGCGGGGACGACGACCACGTCGAACTCTGCGGACTCCGACAGCGGGTGGTCCACCGACAGGGTCATCGATGCCGTAGTGGTCACTCTCCGTTTCGGTCCGAGGATGGCGAGTTCGATCGGGTCGATCCGCGGGTCGACATCGCCGCGGGCTCCGTCGGCCACCCGCACGATGTCGATGACCGACGCGACAGCCGAACCGAAGCAGCCGTCGATCGCGATCAGTCCGATACGCATGGCGCGAACAATAGCAATACTGCCGTATACGCCACTTCTCACATGCCCTTGCTCGTCATACGCTGAACTCGCTACACCAAGAAACCTCGACACCTAGGAGAACCCCTCATGTCCACACCCGCATCACTTCCGTATGCCTTCGTCGCCAAGATCGTCGCGGCCGATGGACAGGACGACGCGCTTGCCGATCTGCTCGCCGGCGCTGTCGCGCTCGCCAACGAAGAAGTAGGAACGATTGTCTGGTTCGCGGTCAGGACCCACGCCGACACCTTCTGGATCTTCGATGCATTCCCCGACGAGGCCGCTCGCGACGCCCACGCCAACGGCGCCATCGTCGCAGCCCTGATGGCCAACCAGCACCTCCTCGGCGCAGCACCCGAGATCCTGGCGGCCGACGTCCTCGCGTCCAAGCTCCCGTAGTCCGCCAACGCACGAGACGATCGCGCCCCGCCGAGCCGTCGCCAGGTCGCGACGCAACGCTGCGTCGCCGAGCGGTGCGAGGCCTATCAGCACACAGACAGGATGCCGGCCGCGAGCGCTCAGCCGGCGAGGGGTCCGTCGCAGAGGAGAGCGACGTCGGTGTCGGGCAGAGCCGTGAGGCCAGCGCATCGCGCGACCACCAGAACCGAACCGCCCCTACCCTGCGTTTCCGCAGGTCAGGGGCTGTTCGCCGGAGTCGCCTGTAGGAATCGAACCGACGACCTAATCACGTCGGCTTTGCGTCTATCGCTTGATACGCCCACTGGGCGAACGAGCCGCTGACCTGCGCAAACGCCGAGCGTGGGGGACGCCGCCACCCGGTGGTGACCGACGACGACCGACCAGTACCGACGTTTCACCGGAGCTTGCGGCGGCGTCGAAGCCGAGCCAGCTCTATTCCTTTAGCTCACCGCGCCCTCCTCCTCGCCGGTCCCGTCGTCGTCGAAGTCGTTTCAGGGGTCTTCTCAGATGACGGTGTAGGCCGGCCGGGCGCGTCGGTCCGCAGGTAGACGTCGGGGTCTCCCGACGATGGAGGTTCCTACGCCATCCATCCGAAAGACCTCGACGTGACCGACGCTACCCCGCCGGCCGGCTTCGGCCGCCCTGACCCGACCGCCTTCGCTCGACTCGACGGCATCGGTCTGAGCGTGACCGGACAACGACTTGAACCGGATCGTGCGGCCCTCGCGTGCCGCGTGGTGGAACCAGATCAGTGGTGCCGACGGTGCGGCAGCGAAGGCGCTGCTCGTGACACCGTGATCCGGCGGTTGGCAAACGAGCCGCTGGGCTGGCGACCGACCGTGCTGGAAGTTGTAGTGCGCCGCTACCGCTGTGCCGACTGCGGACACGGGTGGCGCCAAGACACCAGCGCCGCGGCGGAGCCACGCGCGAAGCTCTCGCGCACCGGGTTGCCGTGGGCGCTGGAAGGGATCGTGGTCGCATACCTCACCGTCGCCCGTGTCGCCGAGGGACTCGGGGTCGCGTGGGACACCGCCAACACCGCGGTCCTTGCCCAAGGCAACCGGCTGCTGATCAACGACCCCACGCGGTTCGAGGGCGTGAAGGTCATTGGCGTCGATGAGCACGTCTGGCGCCACACCAGGCGTGGCGACAAGTACGTCACGGTGATCATCGACCTCACCCCGGTCCGCGATGGCGCCGACCCAGCAAGGCCGCTGGACATGGTCGAGGGCCGGTCGAAGGCGGCGTTCAAGACCTGGCTCGCCGACCGCGACGACGCCTTCCGTGACGCGGTCGGGACTGCTGCACCGATAGGTGACAACCGATCTGTGGCGTTGTGAGGCGCTGCTGGAAGGATGTTCACCGTGCCCAAGCCCTATCCCCAGGAGTTCCGCGACGACGTCGTGCGTGTGGCTCGTCAGCGTGAGGACGGTGTCACGCTGAAGCAGGTCGCCAAGGATTTCGGGATCTCGGAGTCGTGTCTGACGAACAGGATGACCCAGGCCGACCGCGATGCTGGGATCAAGGCCGGCGCCGATCGTGAGGAGCTGGCCGAGCTGCGTGAGCTCAAGCGTCGCAACCGGCTGCTGGAGCAGGAGGTCGAGGTCCTTCGCCGGGCGGCGGCGTATCTCTCGCAGGCGAACCCGCCGGGAAAATGATGTACCCGCTCGTCCGCGAGCTGGCCGCCGACGGGATCCCCGTGACGGTGACGTGCCGGGTGCTGCAGATCGCGCGCGCTCCGTACTACCGGTGGCTGGAGGCGCCCGTCACCGATGCTGACCTCGTCGCGGCGTACCGAGCGAACGCCCTGTTCGACGCTCACCGCGACGATCCGGAGTTCGGGTACCGCTACCTGCACGACGAAGGCGGCGATGCCGGTGAGGTCATGTGCGAGCGGACCGCGTGGCGGCTGTGCTCGAAGCAGGGCTGGTGGTCGGCCTTCGGCAAGCCCAAGCGGGGTGCTTCCAAGCGGCCGGGTCCGCCGGTGCACGACGACCGCTGCGCCGTGACCGACAAGCATGGCGTGACCCGGCACGTGTTCACCGCCGACGCCCCAAACCAGCTGTGGTTGACCGACATCACCGAGCACTGGACCGGCGAGGGGAAGTTGTACCTGTGCGCGGTCAAGGACGTGTACTCCAACCGCATCGTCGGGTACGCCCCAGAGGGGGCCCCGGATCGACTCGCGGATGAAGTCGCACCTCGCGGTCGCCGCCCTGTCCAGCGCGGCCGCCCGCCGCGGTGACGTTGCCGGCTGTGTTGTCCACTCCGACAGGGGGTCCCAGTTCCGAGCGCGGAAGTACGTCCACACCCTGCACCGTCACGACATGGTCGGCTCGATGGGCCGGGTCGGCGCCTGCGGCGACAACGCCGCCATGGAGTCCTTCTTCTCCCTGCTGCAGAAGAACGTCCTGAACCGCCGCGCTTGGGCCACCCGCCAAGAACTGCGCATCGCCATCATCACCTGGATCGAACGCACCTACCACCGCCGCCGCAGGCAGAACGCCCTCGGCCGATTGACCCCCATCGAGTACGAGACCATCATGACCTCACCGGCCATTCAGGCCGCCTGACCCAACGTGTCACCTATCGGTGCAGCAGTCCCGGACGCTCACTTCCGTGTCTCGGTTGTGGGTGAGGGGAGATCGAGCACCCGGGATCGGCGCAATCGCCAGACGAGGTAGGCCGTACCGAGTCGCGGTTTGCCGAAGCCGTCGAAGGGGTCGAAGCCGAGCAGGGCGGAGATGGTCTCGATTCGGGTCTGCATCGTGCTGTGGTGCACGCCTGCCAGCCGTGCCGCCTGACGCACGGACTGCGAGTGGATGACCGCTTCGATCGTCGCGACCCCCCACCCGTGGACCTCGAGCTCGGCCAGTCGGTCGGCGTCAGGCTGGGCGCTCGCCGCCGGGGCGTCGGCGAGCAGTCCGATCAGGCCGCCGTACTCGTCGGCGTAGACCGTCGGGACGCGTGGCGGGTCGCACAGACGGAGAGCGACGAGGGCGGTGCGGAACGAGTGATGAAGGTCCTGCGGTGTGGTGGCGACCCCTACCCCGACCGGGCTCGCCTTGAGTGTCTCGTCGCCGGGCTCCGCAGGGACGATGACGGCGTGGATCGGCCCATGGACCGTGGGCACGACGTCCTCGGGGCCGCGGGGGTGCCGCTCCCAGACGGCGAACAGGGGTGCCGTGACGAGCCGGTAGAGGCGGCTTGCGCCGAGCCCGAGGGCCCCGGCGGCCGTCATTCGTTCGTCGACCGGGGTGTCCCCGTCGACCAGGCGTCCGAGGTCTCGTCGGTGGTCGGACCCGGTTCGACTGCGGCCGTGCCGGATCCGCACCGCGAGGGCAAGCCGTTCCACGATGATCGCGTCGTTGGGCAGGGCGTCACCAACGCGCTCCAGCCAGACGGAGAGTCCGTCCGCGGTGGTGGCCGTCGCGGGGACGGGTGTGGTCGTGTCGCGGAGGACCTCGCCTCGGGGGTTCACTCGCAGAGAGCGAACCGGTTGGTCCTGGTGGAAGCCGGCCACGCAGCCCGCGAGCGATGCGGCGGCCGACAGCAGGGCGCGGGTGTTGACGTTCCCGACGACCAGCTCGTCGAAGCAGGCGATGACGCGCAGGCCGAGGCTGGCGCTGGGGTCGAGTCGGGCGATGCGGCCGAGGAGCTCTTGCACGTCGTCCCCCCTCAGTCCGCGAGGATCGTCTCGAGCCAGGTGTTGCGGGCCTTGATCATGCTCTGGCCCACCGCGGTGTGGGGCGCGAAGATGTCGCACGCGTGGAACGCACCGGACCAGACGTGCAGCTCGGCGTCGCCTCCTGCCCTCCACAGGGCGTCGGCGTAGGCGATCGCCTCGTCGCGGAAGACCTCGGCTGCCCCGACGTCGATGAAGGCCGGCGGAAGACCACGCAGATCCCCGGCACGCGACGGGGCCGCGTACGGGGAGACGGCCTCGGTTCCACAGGTGTCCCCCAGCAGCGCCCGCCACCCCGTCTGGTTGCTGACCCGGTCCCACACCCCGACCCCGTCGAACTGGTGCATCGACGTCGTGATGCCGCGGTCGTCGAGCATCGGGTAGTCCAGGACCTGCCCGACCAAGGGTGGGCCGCCACGGTCGCGTGCTGCCAAGGCCATGCCGGCGGCCAGTCCGCCACCGGCGCTCGCGCCGGCCACGACCAGCCGGTCCGGCCGTATGCCGAGGGCGTCCGCGTGGCTGGCGGTCCATTCCAGGGCCGCGTACATGTCTTCGCGGGGATAGGGGTCGGGGAACTCCGGAGCCAGGCGGTACTCGACCGTCACGAGAACGGCGCCCATCCGGTCCACCCAGTCGAGGACGAGGTCGATGCCGCTGAACCGGTCACCGAACATCAGCCCGCCGGAGTGCGCGTACACCACCGCTGGCCGTGGGCCGTCCTGGCCCGGTGGGCGCAGGACCGACACCTCGACGGGATCCCCGAGGTGCCCCGGGGCGACGTGCTCCTCACACGCGATGCCACGGTCGCGCAGAACGTCGTCCATCGGGGGCGAGGCATAGGAGACGCGCATGAAGTCGATGAGATCGGCGGTGATCGTCGGGGGAAACATGCCGCCGACGACAGCCAGCCCGGCGCGCAGCTCGGCGTCGAACTCGGGGCGCAGCACCGGGGCCACGGTCATCGCCACCTCCTGGTTCACGAGGGCGTCCGCGGTGGGTGATGCCCGGTTCTCGCACGGTAGCCGCGGCGAGCAGCACTGGCCAGCGTTCCTGGCGGTCTCGTGGTGGCGCCACCGCCAGGTGGCGGGTCGGCGGCGCCGAACTGCTGACGTCCGTCGGTTTCCCGCCGGACGACGGTGGGGCAGCGTCATCCGTGACCGGACGCAACGGCGCGGACGGCCTGAACGAGGAGGTTCGCGATGACGAGGAGCATCAACGGCGAGGCGATCGACGCGGTGCTGGCGGCGGCGGTAGAGCGAGGTGCCGTCCCGCACGTCGCGGCCATCGTGGCGGACGCCGACGGGGTGTTCTACGAGGGAGGAGCGGGGGTCCGCATCCAGGGCGAGTCCGAGGACCCGGTGACGACATCGACCCAGTTCCGGATCATGTCCATGACCAAGATGGTCGCGACGACCTGCGCCCTGCAGCAGAAGGAACGCGGCGAGCTCGACTTCGCCGCTCCCATCGAGGAGTACGTCCCCGCGTGGGCCGACGTCCAGGTGCTCGACGGGTGGGACGGCGACACCCCCCGACTGCGGGCACCCGCGACGAAGGCGACAGTGCACCAGCTCGTCACCCACACCACCGGCCTGGGCTACTGGTTCTGGAACGAGGACCTGGTCCGGTTCGAGGCCGCCACCGGCACACCCAACGTCGTCCCCGGATCCATGGACGCCTTCAAGGCGCCCCTGACGGCGGACCCCGGGACGGCGTTCGTCTACGGCATCAACACCGACTGGCTCGGACGGGTCGTCGAGGCGGTCGCCGGCGCGACGCTCGACGTCGTCGTGAAGGAACACGTCACCGAACCGCTCGGCATGCACGACACGATGTTCCGGCTAGACGCCGGCCGCACCGAGAACCTCGTGACGGTCCACGTGCCAGGAGACGGCGGCTGGACCTCCGCCGGCGAGATCCTCAACCAGGAACCGGACTGGTGGGCCGGTGGCCACGGCCTCTACTCGACGCCGCGGGACTACATCCGCTTCGAGCGGGCCCTGCTGCGCGGCGGGGAGCTCGACGGCACCCGAATCCTCCGCCAGGAGACGGTCGATGACGCCTTCCGCAGCCAGATCGGTGACATCCCGTTCCCCGAGGAGATCCCGACCGCCGATCCGGCCACCACCGACACCCTCCACGTCGGACCAGGCTGGACCTGGGGCTACGGACTAATGATCAACACCCAGGACGTCCCGGGACGACGCCGCGCAGGCAGCGGCGCCTGGGCCGGGCTGTTCAACACCCACTTCTGGGTCGATCGGACGACGGGCATCTGCGCCTCGATCTACACCAACTCCCTGCCCTTCATCACCGAGAACGACGCCTGGCGCACCTACGGCGAGTTCGAGGAAGCGGTGTACGCGGCGCTCTGACACTTAGCGACGCGCGCCGGCTCCCGGAGAACCCCTCGGGAGCCGGCGTGGCACTCGCAGCTGAACCCTGGCTCGATGTCGCCATCAATGGAGACAGCCGTGCCGATGCCTCGCGCACGACGGCGCGGCAGCCAGTACTCATCGGGATAAGCGCGCGGTTCGGCACGTGCCCCACTTCGCCGCTAACGAGGCGGCGTAGGCGGGTCCGACTTGCCTCCCTAACCCGCCGCATCACTCCCCGGCTATCGAGGGCTGTCCGCGAAACGCGGCACAACCTCGCTAGACGGATGAGCGGCGCGCCGCACCCCAACGGGCAGCCGCGCCCTCGCCCACTGCGCGGAGCGTTGGTATTGGGACGAACAGAGCATCTACGTCGCCTGCCACGACCCGGATGAGCCGACCGCTCCGGTACGCAGAGAGCTCCCCCGCCGCGATCCGTCGCCGCAGCGTCTTGACACTCACTCCCGTTCTGCGCGCCGCTGTGGCCAACGACTCCAGGTGTCGCTCAGTAGTGACCGGCATACGACCACCTCCTCGCTCCCCTAATGGTTTAGGGAGGGTCCCAGTGGACCCGCATGTCTTCCCGACGATGCCTCCTGTGACGCGCGGAGGACACGGTTGTCAGCGCGCACGCGCCTCGCCAAGCTCCAGCGGAACCCGCCAGGAGCAGACGCTGGGCATCCCAACAGACTTCTTTGCACACGCGTGCAAACGATGCATATCCGATGCAGCAAGTAAGCGAAAGGGCCTCTGACCGGCGTTTCCGCTGGTCAGAGGCCCTTCTATCCCGCTCCCCCGGTTGGACTCGAACCAACAACCTGCCGATTAACAGTCGGCTGCTCTGCCAATTGAGCTACAGGGGAAAGTGCTGCCGCAGGGTCGCCGCAGCAGCGCCGCAACGATAGCAACACCTGGGCCGCCCGCCGAAATCGGGGTCAGTCCAGCCCGACCTGCTCGCGGACGCGGTCGATACCGGCCTGCACGTCGTCGGCCACGCCGGGGTCGGAGATGCGGACGCCGCGCCCCAGGACGGCCTGGCTGAGCAGTGCGTTCGTCGCGAGGTCACGCCGCACGACGACCTTGGCGGTGCCCTTGCGACCGACCTCGATGGTCTCGGCGAGGACCACCGACGCCTGCACCCGCTCGCGCAGCGTCTCGGGGAACATCCCCGGCTCGGTGAGGGCGACGCGCAGCGGCGGTTCGTCGTCGACCCACGTGATGCGCAGGACGCCGTCCTCGCTCCACAGGCCGGCGTCGACGAGGTGCCAGGGGCGGGCACTCCGCACCACGAGTGCGGCCCCCTCCCCCTGACCGGCACCGACGACGTACAGGCGGTGGCGCCCGGCGACGAGCGTCGTGCCGAGACCGTCCGTGGCCCAGGCGAGCAGCTTCTCGCCACCGGAGGTGTCGACGGCGGCGGCCACGTCGGCGGGGACGGCGGGGGCGCGCAGGCCCGTCCAGCGCAGCCTCACGACGACACCCCCTGCCGCAGGCGGACCCGTTCGAGCTCGAGGGCGTGGAGGGCGGTCGTGCGCTCGCGCAGTGCCTCGGCGTCGACGTCGGGGTCGTTCTGCACCCGTCGCAGCGAGGCCATCGCGTCGGCGATGCGCCGGGTCAGGTGAGCGTCCCGGACCCCCGTCGCGAGGCTGTCGAGGTAGCGCTGCGGGGGCATCCCGGTGGAGGCGTCGTAGCGGACCGGCAGCGGCGCGACGGACAGCTCGGCCACGAGCGGACGCACCGGCGCGGCGACGGCCTCGCCGACCGCGGCGACCCAGCCGGCCGTCGAGCCGGTGCGGTGGCCGGCGGCCGCGGCGATGCGCACGCCGTCGAGCACCGCCCGGTGCGCGGGCGCGGTGAGCGCCTCGGTGGGCAGCCCGTCGAGCACGGACTCCGGGTACTGCGACGGGTACTGGAGCATCGTCTGGAGCAGCTGCCGCTCGGCGGCCACGACCGGGTCGCGCAGGTCGGGCATCGGCATCGCCGGGCCGCCCTCTCCCGGACCGGGTTCGGCGACCTCGTCGGTGCCCGTCTGCCGGCGCTCCGGCCCGTCGTCGGGGACGGCGAGCTTGCCCGCACGGCGCACGGCGTCGGCCACCTGCTCGACCTCGACACCCAGCCAGCCCGAGACCGTCCGGACGTATTCGGGCCGCAGGCTGGTGTCGCGGATCGAGCCGATGATCGGCGCGACGGCCTTCATCGCCTGGACGCGCCCCTCGGCGGTCTCGAGGTCGAAGCGGCGGATCGTCGTGCGGACGGCGAACTCGAACATCGGCACGGCGTCGTCGACGAGGGCGCGCACCTCAGCGTCGCCGCGCGCGAGGCGCAGCTCGCAGGGGTCCATCCCCTCGGGCGCGACGGCCACGAACGACTGCGCGGCCCAGCGCTGGTCCTCGCCGAACGCCTTCATCGCGGCCTTCTGCCCGGCGGCGTCGCCGTCGAAGGTGAAGACGACGCGGGCCGGGGCGTGGTCGGCCTCGTCGCGCATGATGCGGCGCAGCAGCTTGACGTGGTCGACGCCGAACGCGGTGCCGCACGTGGCGACGGCTCCCCCGACGCCGGCCAGGTGCGCCGCCATGACGTCGGTGTAGCCCTCGACGACGACGGCGCGCCGGTCGGTGGCGATGGCCTTCTTCGCGAGGTCCAGCCCGTAGAGCACGGTCGCCTTCTTGTAGATGGGGGTCTCGGAGGTGTTGAGGTACTTGGCGGCGATGCGGTCCTCGTCGAAGAGGCGGCGGGCCCCGAAGCCCACCGTGTCGCCGGTGGTGTCGCGGATCGGCCACACGAGCCGGCCCCGGAAGCGGTCGTAGAGGCCGCGGCTGCCGCGCCCGCTCAGGCCGGCCGTGGTCACCTCGTCGTCGGTGAAGCCCTTCTGCAGGAGGTGCCGCGTCAGGGCGTCGCCGTCGGCGGGCGCGAACCCGACCCCGAAGGTCTCGACGGCCGTGGAGTCGAAGCCCCGCTCGCGCAGGAAGTCGCGCCCGACCCGGGCGTCGGAGCGAGCCCGGTCGAGCAGCATCCCGGTGTAGTACTCCTCGGCGACCCGGTGCGCCTCGACGAGCCGCGAGCGCTTGCCGAGCGAGACGCCACCCTCGCGCGGGCCGCCGCCCTCCTCGTAGCGCAGCTCCATGCCGACCTTGGCGGCGAGGCGCTCGACGGCCTCGGAGAAGGTGAGGTGCTCGACCTTCTGGACGAAGCTGATGACGTCGCCGCCCTCGCCGCAGCCGAAGCAGTGGTAGCTGCCGACCGCCGGGCGCACCGTGAAGCTCGGCGTCTTCTCGTCGTGGAAGGGGCACAGGCCCTTGAGGGACCCCACGCCGGCACCGCGCAGCGTGACGTGGTCGCGCACGACGTCCTCGATGGAGGACCGCTCCTTGACCGCGGCGATGTCCTCCGCCTTGATGAGACCCGGCACCCGACCTCCCTTCGTCCGCTGCCGAGTCTAGGTCGTGCCGGCGTCAGGCCGTCGGGCGGCGGACCACGCCCGGTGCAGCGCGAGCGCGCGGACGTCGGTCAGCGACGCCACCTGGTCGACGACGACCCGCAGGGCGGCCGCGTCGTCGGCCGCGGCGTCGAGGTCGGCGCGCAGGTCGGCGTCGAGCCGGGCGGGGTCGGTGCGGTAGGCGTCGACGAGCGCGGCGACGACCTCGCGCTGCATCTCGTAGACGGCGACCCGCTCGGCGGCGAGCATCACGTAGTGCGCGGCGACGGCCTTGAGCACCGCGCACTCGGCCCGGGCCTCGGCGGGGACGACGAGGGTCGCGCCGTGCCGGGCCAGGGCGTCGTCGCCGTGGGCGGCCCGGGTCGCGACCTCGACGGCGACGGCGAACCGGCCGATGAGCCGCGAGGTCATGTCCTTGAGCGCGGCGAGAGCGGCCCGCGAGCCATCGTGGACCTCAGGCACCGCCCCGGTCGCGAGGACGCGCTCGAGCGCGGCGCCCAGGGCGTCGGCGCCCAGGCCCGGCTCGTAGACGCGGCCGGCGACCTCGAGCACGGCGTCGACGTCGGCGCCGTCGCGCAGCCGACGCGGGTCGAGCCAGCCCGACGCGATGGCGTCCTCGACGTCGTGCACCGAGTACGCGACGTCGTCGGCCCAGTCCATCACCTCGGCCTCGAAGGCCCGGCGGCCCGCAGGGGCGTCGGCGCGGAACCAGGTGAAGACGTCGAGGTCGTCGTCGTAGACACCGAACTTGGTCGTCGGCGTCGGGCCGCCGCCGCGCCGCCAGGGGTACTTCGTCGCCGCGTCGAGGCTGGCCCGCGTGAGGTTGAGCCCGGCCGGACGGCCGTCGGCGTGCGAGCGCTTGGCCTCGAGCCGGGTCAGGAGCCGCAGGG
Source organism: Phycicoccus sp. DTK01 (assembly GCF_017312765.1). Classification (NCBI taxonomy): domain Bacteria; kingdom Bacillati; phylum Actinomycetota; class Actinomycetes; order Micrococcales; family Intrasporangiaceae; genus Phycicoccus; species Phycicoccus sp. DTK01. The sequence goes on from NZ_BOPU01000013.1 coordinate 71,600, forward strand.
TCTGGGCGTTGCCCTCGAACCCGCCGATGCCGGCCGCCACGGCGTCGAGCGCCGACTCGCCGTTGTGCCCGAACGGCGGGTGGCCGAGATCGTGCGCGAGGCAGGCGGTGTCGACGACGTCGGGGTTGCAGCCGAGCGCGGCGCCGATCTCGCGGCCGATCTGCGCGACCTCGAGCGAGTGGGTGAGCCGGTTGCGCACGAAGTCGTCGGACGACGGCGCGACGACCTGCGTCTTGGCCGACAGCCGGCGCAGCGCCGAGGAGTGCAGGAGGCGGGCCCGGTCGCGGGCGAAGTCGTCGCGGTCCGAGCGCTTCTGCGCCGGGTCCTCGGCGACCCAGCGCTCACGGTCGTGCGCGGAGTAGGTCACCCGCCGGAGCCTACGACCCGCGCGCCGCCTCGGCGGCGGCAGCGGCCCGAGCCACCCAGGACGGCGGCGTGCCGTAGCGCTGGAACTTGACGAGCCGCCCTGCGGCACAGTCCTCGACGAGCTCGGCGAGGCGCTTGTCGCGGGTGGCCTGCTGCTTGGCGTCCTGCAGCCAGTGCGTGACGATCTTGCGGTAGCCGGGGGTCGCGACGGCCCAGAACGCGGCGGCCGCCGGGTCGGCGGCGAGGGCGGCCTCCTGCTCGGGCGTGAGGATGGCCGCGGGCTGCTCGAAGGAGTAGGTGCCGGTGCGGTCCTCGCGGCGCAGGGCGAAGGCGGCGAGGCCGCTCGGCTGCATCCGGCCCTGCGCCGTCAGCTCCTCGACGGCGCGGACGTTGACGGCGCTCCAGTTGCTGCCCTTGCGGCGCGGGGTCCACCGCTGGCGGCGTGCCTCGTCGTCGATGCGCTCGGCGCGGCTGTCGATCCACCCCCAGCACAGGGCCTCGCGCACGGCCTCGGCCCACGTGATGCCCCCGCGGCCGGAGTCCTTCTTCCACAGCCCCATCCAGAGCTCGGGCGCGGTGTCGTGGTGCGCGGCGAGCCAGCGCCCGAACTCGGCGGCGTCGGCGAAGAACAGCGCCGGCCGCTCGGCCGTGCCACCAGGGGTCCCCGTCGACTCGCTCACGCGGGCCATCCTGCCGCGCCCCACCGACACCGCGCAGCCCCGAGCCGGCACGCAGGACCTCCCACGCCACCGCAAGGCTGCTGCGTGCCGCGGAAGCTTCCGGGAGGGCTCCCGCCGGTCGGGTGGTGGACCCGCCGGTCCACCTCCCGGTGGACCCGGCCGCGACGGGGCCGCCCGTAGGGTCGGAGCCATGAACCGCCGCTACCTCTCGTTCGCCGCCCTCGCCATCACGCTGCTCTACGGCGCGAGCTTCGCGCTCTTCGACGGCGGCGCCCCCAAGGGCTACGCCGCGATCGGCGGGGTCGTCGTGGCCCTGGCCTGGATCGCCGTCGGCGTCTTCGGGCGCGACACCGACCACGCCTGACGCGGACGGAACGGCGCGTCAGCCCCCGGAGACCGACAGCTCGGCCTGGGCCACCTGCGTGCGCTGGGCGTCGTCGAGCTCGCGCGAGAGCAGCCAGTTCTCCGGCAGCGCGACGACCCGGGGCGAGCCGGCCCGGCCGCGCGGCCCCTCGGCCGGCTCCCCCGGCCACGGCGCGTCGAGGTCCATCGTCGCGATGAGGTCGTCGAGCGCGGCGAGCGAGTCGACGAGCGCCAGCTGGTTGCGCACCGTCGAGCCCGCCGGGAACCCCTTCAGGTACCAGGCGATGTGCTTGCGGATGTCGCGGCAGCCGCGCAGCTCGTCGCCGTCGTAGAAGTCGACGAGGTACTCGGCGTGCCGGCGCAGCACCGACGTCACCTCGCGCAGGCCCGGCTCGACCCGGTAGTCGGAGCCCGCGAACGCGGCCGCGAGGTCGGTGAACAGCCACGGCCGCCCGAGGCACCCGCGCCCGACGACGACGCCGTCGCAGCCGGTGCGCCGGACCATCTCGAGCGCGTCCTCGGCCGACCAGATGTCACCGTTCCCGAGCACCGGCACCGTCGTCACGGCCTCCTTGAGACGCGCGATCGCCTCCCAGTCGGCCGTGCCGGAGTACGACTGCGCGGCGGTGCGCCCGTGCAGCGCGACGGCCGAGGCGCCCTCGGCCTCGGCGATGCGCCCGGCGTCGAGGTAGGTGACGTGGTCGGCGTCGATGCCGATGCGCATCTTGACCGTCACCGGCACGTCGTACGGCGCGGCCTCGCGGACGACCGCGCGGACGATGCCGCGGAACAGGTCGGTCTTCCACGGCAGGGCCGAGCCGCCGCCCTTGCGCGTCACCTTGGGCACCGGGCAGCCGAAGTTGAGGTCGATGTGGTCGGCGCGGTCCTCGGTGACGAGCATCCGCGCGGCGAGCCCGGCGGTCGCGGGGTCGACCGAGTACAGCTGCACCGACCGCGGCTGCTCCTGCGGGTCGTGCGAGATGAGGCGCATCGTCTCGGGGGTGCGCTCGACGAGAGCGCGCGAGGTGACCATCTCGGCGACGTAGAGGCTCGTCGCACCGGACGCCCCACCGGCCTCGAGCCCGGCCGCGCCGTACTCGCGGCACAGCCGCCGGAAGGCGCGGTTGGTGATGCCGGCCATCGGCGCGAGGACGACGGGCGACTCGACGACGTGCTTGCCGATGCGCAGCGGCGGCAGCACGGGAGCGGGCGTGGTGGGGGCGGTGGTGGCGGTCATGGCGCCGTCCATTGTCACCGAGGGAGGGCGGGATGCGTGAATCGGCGGCTACGGTGACGCGATGGCGCACCCGCCGATGTTCGACGAGGACGACCCGCTGCTGCACCGCCTGCGCGCGGTGGCGCTCGCGCTGCCGGACGCGGCCGAGAAGGTCAGCCACGGGCACCCGGCGTTCTTCACGACGAAGGTCTTCGCGTACTTCGGGGGCTCGCGGCGCGTCGACGGCGCCTGGGAGAGCCACGAGCAGGCGCTGCTCGTCCTCCCCGACCCCGCCGAGCGCGAGGCGCTCCTCCACGACCCGCGCGTGTGGGTCCCGGCCTACCTCGGGCCGTCGGGATGGCTCGGGCTCGACCTGGACGCCGGCACCGACTGGGACGAGGTCGCCGAGCTCGTCGAGACCTCGTACCGGCTCACGGCCGGCGCGCGCCGGGTCAGGGCGCTGGACGCTCGCTGACCCCGTCGCCCACGGGCCCACCCCGAGCCCAGGAGACGAGCTCCCAGAGGGCGGCCACCGTCTCGGCCGGGTGCGTCAGGGGGAAGACGTGCAGCCCGCGCGGCACCGTCACGACGTGGACCCACGGGGCCGAGCGCGCGGCACGGCGGAAACGCCCTGCGTCGACGCGCAGCTGGTCGAGCTGCCCGTTGACGAGCAGCACCGGCGCGGTGACCTCGGCGAGCATCGAGGGGCGGCACTCCCCCATCACACCGGCCCACGCGGCGGGGATGCCGTCGAACCCGTAGCCGGCCTCCTTGAGCAGCGCGGCGAACGCCGGCGGAAGCATCGTGTCGAACTGCCGGTCGAGCGCGCGCGACATCCGGTCGGCGCCCAGCCGCTGCTCGACCCCGGCGATCGCGCGGTAGAGCGCGGCTCCCGGGCCGGCCGGCACCGCCGACGCCCCGAGGAGGGCCAGCCCGGCGAGCCGGTCGGGATGCCGCGCGGCCCACGCCATCACGAGGTAGCCGCCGAGACTGTGACCGGCGAGGACGACGGGCACGTCGGGGTCACCGGCCTCGACGGCCTCCCCGACGACCGCGAGCGCGCCGTCCCAGGTGAACGGCTCGCCGCGGCGGGCCCCGTGCGCCGGCAGGTCCGGCAGGACGAGCTCGACGTCCGGGCCGAGGAGCGCCTCGTAGCGGGCCCACATCGCGTGGCTCAGCTGCGAGCCGTGGACGAGGACGAGCCGGACGGGACGAGGCACGAGGTCATCCTCGCGCACCCGCCCGACGCCGCGGACCGGTGGTTGGATGGCCGGGTGAGCGCCCTCATCACCGCCGACGACCTCGCGACCGCGCTGGCGCGCGGCGAGGTCCGCGTCCTCGACGTCCAGTACGCGCTGACCGGGACGCCCGGGCGCGAGCTGTACGCCGCCGGCCACGTGCCGGGGGCGCCCTTCCTCGACCTCGACACCGCGCTCGCCGGCCCGCCCGGCGCGCAGGGGCGCCACCCCCTGCCCGACCCCGAGGTGCTCCAGGCCGCGCTGCGGGCGTGCGGGGTCGGCGACGACGACGCCGTGGTCGTCTACGACCAGCGCACGTCGCTCTCGGCGGCGCGCGCGTGGTGGGTGCTGCGCTGGGCGGGGCACCCGCAGGTGCGCGTCCTCGACGGCGGCCTCGCGGCCTGGCAGCGCGCCGGGCAGCCCGTCACGACGGAGGTGCCGTCACCGGAGCCGGGCGACCTCGTCGTCCGCGCCGGGTCCGTCCCCGTGCTCGACGCCGACGGCGCCGCTGCGATGGCCCGCCACGGGGTGCTCCTCGACGTGCGGGCGCCCGAGCGCTACCGCGGCGAGGTCGAGCCCATCGACCCCGAGGCCGGCCACGTGCCGGGGGCCGTCAACCTGCCGATGACCGAGATGCTGACCGCGGACGGGACGTTCCTGCCGCCGTCGCGCATCCGCGAGGTCGCCGCAGCGGCCGGCGTGCACCGCGACACCCCCGTCGGCACGTCGTGCGGCTCGGGCGTGACGGCCGCGCAGATGGCCCTCGCGCTGCACGAGGTCCGCATCGACGCCGTGCCCTACGTCGGGTCGTGGAGCGGCTGGATCGCGGACCCGTCGCGCCCACGGGCGACCGGCCCGATCCCCTGAGCCCCCGGGCGCGTCAGAGCGCCCAGGCGCCCGTGAAGGGTTGTGTGTCAGGCGAGTAGCGCGCGACGGCGTCGAGCTCGGCGACCCGGTACATCCGTCCCTCGATGACGTCCCACGCCAGCAGCCGGCGCACCGGCCCGTCCCGGCCGACCGAGCGCGACTCGAGCAGCACGGTGTCGCGCGGCCCCCACCCGAGCGGCCGGTAGGCGAAGAGCGGCGCGTCGTTCGGGGCCGCGAGGATGCGCGGCTGCGGGCGCACGTCCGACTGCGCGGCCATCAGCCCCTGCATCCGGCCGAGGGTGGCGTTGGAGGCGCCGAAGAACGTCGCACGGCAGGCCCATCCCTCGATGTTGGAGATCGGTTCGCCGTACGCGTCGATCTCCGGGCCGTCGAGCGAGCGCAGCGACAGCAGGCGACCGGCGCCGGAGAAGGTGCGGATCATCGGCCGGCCACCCGAGACCCCGATGTCCGCCCAGCCCGGCACGACCTCGCCCCCCGCCCGCACCACCGTGCCGCGCCGGGTGTCGACGAGCCAGCGACCGGTGCTGCTCGTCGCGACGACGGTGTGCCCGTCCGGGGCCCAGCCGGCGGTCACGAGGTTCTCGTCGCGCACCGGGATGCGGAAGGTCCGGGCGCTGCGCACCTCGAGGATGACGACCGCACCCGGCTGCGCGAAGACCAGCCGGTGCCGGTCGGTGTCGATGGTGCGCGGCCCGAGCGGGACCCCGCGGGCGCCGGCCGTGTCGGCCGTGGGACGCAGCGGCGCCATCGGCACGAGGAGGCCGTCGGGGGTCTGCCGCGGGAGGAAGAGGACCGGCTGGTAGCGGGCCGGCTCGACCTGGACGAGGAACGCGGCGCGCACCGACGCCCTCGAGCCCGCCGCCGAGAGGAGCTCGAGCGGGCGGTCGGTACCGGGTCCGAGCCGCCCCGGCAGGGCCAGCTCCGGCGCGTCGGGATAGGGCGGCAGCAGCTCCTCGTCGACCGGGGCGAGGTAGACGCCGATGCCCGCGACCTCGAGGCGGGTCAGGCGCCCGTCGCCCTCGCTGGTCGTCGGGCTCGGGCGGGGCGCAGGCGGCTCGGGGTCGCCGCCGAGGGCGACGGCAGCCGCCGCGCCGGCGACGAGCACCGCTCCGCCGAGCAGCGCGCCGCGCCGTCGGACCCGCCGGCTCCGCGCCGCGGTCTCCTCCGCGGCCGCCGCGAGCGGCGGCTCCTCGACCCCGTCGGCGACGAGCGCGAGCAGCGCCCAGGGATGGGCGTCGTCGCCGGTCGCCCCGGTGGATGCGACGCGCAGGGCGTCCTCGGCGGTGCCGAGGTCGGCGTGCACGTCCTCGAGGGGACGGCCGACGACGCTCGCGACGTCGCCGGGGTGCCGGTCCTCCAGCCAGGTGAGCACCGCGACCGAGCGCTGCCGCGGGGTGAGCGTGGCGAGCGCCTGTCGGACGGAGGTGCGTCGGGCCTCGATTGCGTCCCCGGCGTCGTCCGGCACCGGGACCGGCTCGAGGTCCCCGTCACGGGGCGGGCGGTGCTCGGCGGCCGCGACGGCCCGGCGGTGCAGCTCCCGCCGCAGGGCGGCCTCGGGCCCCTCCTCGCGGGCGACGGCCCACTCGCGCGCGACGGCGGTCAGCGCCTCCAGCGCGACCCGCTCGCCCGTCCGCGCGTCGCCGCAGACGAGCACGGCAGACCGGACCGCGAGCCCCTCGTGGGCGGAGGCGAACTCCGCGAACCCGGCTCGCGCCGCCGCCCGCCCGGCCTCCTCGCCCGACATCCGCCACCTCCTCGCGACATCGTCGCACCGATCTGGTTCCATCGAGCCCATGGCGCAGGCATCGCAGGTCCGCTCCGGCCCCGACCGCGCGGAGGTCGACCGGGCGCGCGCGACCGCCCTCGACGCCGAGGCCGCAGCCCGCGCCGGCGACCTCGACGCCGCCGTCGCGGGCTGGCGCGAGGCGTGGCCGGTGCTCTCCGCGACACCGGACGACGGCGTCGGCCTCGCCGCGTGCCTGCGCACCGTCGTCCTCATGGGCAACACCGACCGGGCCCTCGACCTCCTCCTGCCGCGCGTCGACCGCGTCGAGGCGCTGACCGACCCCACCGAGCGCCGATGGCTCGCCGCGTCCGCCGCCTGGACCCTCGGCCACGGCATGCGCCTCGGGATGGTGCCGTCGCGCGTCGCGCACGACGACGTCGAGGCCGCCCGCGCCCGGCTGGACGACCTCGCCCGCGGGCTCTGCGCCGACGACGAGGACCGAGCGGCCCTCGAGCGAGCCCACGACGACCGGGCCGTCTCCCCCGGTCCGGCGCTGCCGCCCACCCGACTGCCGCTGCCTCCGACCGGCGAGGCCGGGCTGCGCGCGGCGGCGAGCGGTGCCGAGGTCGTCGCCCTCGCCGAGCGCGCGCGGGCGTGGCGACGCACGCTCGACCCTGCGCTCGAGCGCCTGCTCCACGGCTGGCTGGAGACCCGCGAGCAGACACTGCCGCTGCTCACCGAGCCGGCGCACCGGGCGGCTGCGGCCCTGCTCGACCGCAGCTCCGTGCACCTGCTGCGCGACCCGGTGCGCGAGCGCCTGCGTCTCGACGAGGCGCTCGCCGCGGCCGGGCGCGGGCTCGACGACGAGGGCGTCGCGCACGCCCGCTGCGAGCTGCTCGTCCTCGACGCCCGCGAGGCCGCCGCCTCCTTCGGCGCCGGCGCTCCCGAGGTGGAGCGGGCGCGACGCCGCGTCCTCGACGCCGTCGACGCGCTCGAGGCCCGCGGATGGACCGAGACCGCCGCGGCGAGCCAGCGCTGGTACGCGCTGTCGGCCCGCCCGGACGACGCCGCCGACCACCTGCTGCGCGCCGCCGACGCGTACGCACGCCTCGGCCAGCCGGCCCGCCGGGCCCTCTGCCTGCTCGACGCCGCTCCCCTCGTCCTCGCCCGTGATCTCCCGGCCGGGCACCGGTTGCTCGACGCCGCCGAGGAGCTCGCGGCGGGGCATCCCGTGCTCGCGGTCCAGGCGCTCGACCTGCACGCCCGGGTGGCCCGCGCCGCCGGCGACCTCGACACCGCCGACCGTCTCTACGAGCGCGCGGCCGCCGCCCCGGGGGTCCCGGACGGCACGCGCACGTCGGTGCTCTTCGCGTGGTGCGACCTGCTCGTCGACCGCGCCGACTGGGAGGGCCTGGAGCCGCGCGCCGCGGACGCTCTCGCCCTCGCGGTGCGGCTGCGCGACCCGCTCTCGCTCGCGGTCGCCCAGCGCCACCTCGGCCTCTCGTGGGTGGAGCAGGGGCGGCCTGCCGAGGCGGTGGAGCTGCTCGCCGCGGCCCTGCCGGTGGTCCGGCGGGACGCGCCGGAGCTCGTCGGCCCGACCGCCTGGGCGCTCGGCAACGCCTCCCTCGCCCTCGGTGCCTGGGAGCCGGCGCGCGGGGCGTTCGTCGTCGCGGGCGACGCGTTCGAGCAGGGCGGCCGGATCGAGGAGGCGAGCCACGCGCGCTACCGCGCCGGCACCGCGGCCTGGGACGGCGGCCACCTCGACGTCGCCGCGACCGACCTCGACGCGGCCGTCGCGCTGGCCCGCCGCAGCGAGACCCTGCCGGTGCTCCTCGAGGCGCTGCGCTCACGCGCGGCGGTGCGCGCCGAGTCCGGTGACGTCGACGGCGGCATCGCCGCGCTCGACGCCGTGCTCGCCGACGTCGCGGTGCTCGCCGCCCGGCTGCCCGAGGAGCGGCACGGCAAGGAGCCCTTCGACGCCGAGGTCCTCGAGCCCGACGTCCTGCGCGAGGGTGCGCACGTCCTCGCCGGCGCCGGCCGGTTCGACGAGGCGCTGGCCCGGCTCGACGCCGCGGCGGCGCTCGTCGGCGGCGACTTCGCCCTCGTCCTGCACGCCGAGCGGGGCGTCCTCCTCGCCGAGGCGGGCCGGCTCGCGGACGCCGAGCCCGTGCTCCGCGGGTCGCTCGACGCCCTCGGCGAGGCCGGGATGCGCGAGGAGCAGGTCGAGGTCGCGGCGGCGCTGGCCCGGGCCCTCGACCGCGCTGGGCGCATCGAGGAGGCCGAGTCGGTCTGGGCCACCTGGGGCGACGAGGACTGAGCCCACTCACCGCTCCGTCGCCCCCGTCTCCCACCCTCTCCGCGAACGTGTGTGAAACCGCCGGGCTCCACCGGTGTCATGTGCCAGGACATCGCTGACACAAGTGTCATCGTGGGCCTGACAGTAGGGACTTTCGGGGGCGGCCGG
>NZ_BOPU01000014.1:0-64039 GCF_017312765.1 Phycicoccus sp. DTK01
GCAAGGCCGGTGGCGACCCCGCCTCGACCCGGACGGCACCGTCACCTGGCACGGCCCCGACGGTGCCACCCGCACCACCGAACCCCAGCACCGCATCACCGGCTGACCACAGCCTCGGACTGCCGACGTCCACCCTCTCGCCCCACGGGGCGGCGTACAGAAATCGACGCTTTCGTCACTTCGTGTCCGGCTCGATGTCGGCACGAGCGGCGTCGCTGGGTGCGCCTGCCGGGCCGCCCTGTCCTCGTCCTGCCGTCCCGATCTCGTCCTGCCGCCCCGATCTCGTCCTGCCGCCCTGTCATGACACCCCGGCGCGGTGAGACGACCCCGGCACCGCGAGCCCGCCCCGACCTCGTCCGGCCGTCCCGACCTCGTCCTGCTGCCCCGATCTCGTCCTGCCGGCCCCGTGTGGCGCCCGGCGGGGCGAGGAGTCCCGCCGCGGCGTGGGTCACACCGTGACGTGGCTCATGCGGAGGGGGCCCGGCCCGCTGCTAGCGTCCGACGCGACCGTGCACCCCGCCTCGGAAGGCTCGACGATGCGCAGCGCCAAGGACTTCTTCGCCCCCCTCGCCGTGGGGGCGCCGACGCCGCTCCGGGAGGTGCCCGCCCGGCCCAGCCGGATGATCCACTTCTTCGACCCGAGCAACCCGAAGATGGCCGCGAAGGTGCCCGACATGGTCGGCACCGTCGACGTGCTCCTCGGCAACCTCGAGGACGCGGTCAAGGCCGAGAACAAGGAGGCCGCTCGCCAGGGGCTCGTCGACATCGCGCGGGCCACCGACTTCGGGGAGCACACCCAGCTCTGGACGCGCGTCAACGCCCTCGACAGCCCGTGGGCGCTCGACGACCTGACCACGCTCGTCACCGAGATCGGCGACCGGCTCGACGTCGTGATGGTCCCCAAGGTCCAGGGCCCGGAGGACATCCACTACGTCGACCGGCTCCTCGCGCAGCTCGAGGCCAAGGCCGGCGTCACGCGCCCGATCCTCGTCCACGCCATCCTCGAGACGGCCCGCGGCATGGCGAACGTCGAGGCCATCGCCGGCGCGAGCCCGCGGATGCAGGGCATCAGCCTCGGCCCGGCCGACCTCGCCGCCGACCGCCGGATGAAGACGACGCGGGTCGGCGGCGGCCACCCCGGCTACCTCGTGCGCCAGGACCCGGTCGACGGCGACGTCGACGGCGCCCGGTCGGTCTTCCAGCAGGACCTGTGGCACTACACGATCGCCCGGATGGTCGACGCCTGCGCGATGCACGGGATCTTCCCGTACTACGGCCCGTTCGGGGACATCAAGGACGTCGTCGCCTGCGAGGACCAGTTCCGCAACGCCTTCCTCCTCGGCTGCGTCGGCACGTGGAGCCTGCACCCGGTGCAGATCGCCATCGCCAAGAAGGTCTTCAGCCCGTCGGCCGACGACGTCGCGCACGCGCGCCGGGTGCGGGCCGCGATGGGTGACGGTACGGGCGCGGTGATGCTCGACGGGAAGATGGAGGACGACGCGAGCCTCAAGCAGTGCCTCGTCATCCTCGAGCTCGCGGACCGCCTGTCCGCCAACGACCCCGAGCTCGCCGAGCTCTACGCCGAGGGGAGCGACGCATGAGCGAGGCCTACCGCCCGCGCCGCTCCGTGCTCTACATGCCGAGCAGCAACGAGCGCGCGCTCGAGAAGGCGAAGACGCTCCCGGTCGACGGCCTGATCCTCGACCTCGAGGACGCCGTCGGCCCGGACGACAAGCCGCAGGCCCGCGAGAACGCCTGCGCGGCAGCGGCGTCCGGCGACTACGGACACCGCGAGGTGACCATCCGCGTCAACGGCCTCGGCACCGAGTGGCACGACGCCGACCTCGAGGCTGCTTGTGCCGCAGGCCCGGACGGCATCGTCGTGCCGAAGGTCGGCTCAGCACAGGAGGTCCGCGACCTCGTCGCCGCGATGGAGCGCCACGGCGCACCGGACCACACGCGCCTCTGGGCGATGGTGGAGACCCCCGGCGCCGTCCTCGACGCCCGCGAGATCGCCGCCGCGTCGGACCGGCTCGCCGTCCTCGTGCTCGGCACCAACGACCTCGTCAAGGAGCTGCAGGCGCGGTTCGTCCCCGGACGAGCGCCCCTGCTCACCGCGCTCTCGACGGTCCTCCTGGCGGCCCGCGCCGCGGGCGTGGCCGTCCTCGACGGTGTGTACAACGACGTCAAGGACACCGAGGGCCTCGAGGCCGAGTGCCGGCAGGGCCGCGACCTGGGGTTCGACGGCAAGACGCTCATCCACCCCGGGCAGGTCGGCCCGTGCAACGCCGCGTTCGCCCCGAGCGCCGAGGAGGTCGAGGACGCCCGCGGGCTGCTCGACGCCTGGGAGGCCGGCGCCGGCCGCGGCGTCGTCACGTACCGCGGCCGGATGGTCGAGAACCTCCACGTCGAGGTCGCCCGGCGCGTCCTCGCGGTCGACGAGGTCGTCCGCTCGCGCTGACGCCGAGCGGCCACCCCGGCCTCAGGCGGTGCGGACCGTCTGGGCGTCGCGGTAGGCGGCCGCCGCCGCGGCCCACGGCCCGCGGCGCCCGGCGAGCGACGGGACGAGCGGGACGAGGTCGGCCGAGAAGGCCACGCTCGCCTCACGCGGCAGGAGCGAGGGCAGGTTGTCGACGGCGATGACGTCGAGCGCCGGGGTGTCGGCGACCCGGCGCGCCGGCTCCTCCCAGGACGTGATCGAGGTGTTGACCGGGACGAGGTTGTGCTCGGAGGTGACGTCGCACGTGACGTCGGCGACGACGTGCAGCGCGCGGTCGGCGTCGAGGTCCTCGGGCCGGACGAACGCCTCCTGCGGCGTCGTCGAGAGCACGCAGTTGACGAGCAGCTCGTGCTCGAGGATCGCCTGGTGGTCGAGCTCGCGGGTGTCCTCGCGGTCCCAGCCGTCGAGGACGGTGCCGGCGGCCACGAGCGCGTCGAGGGCACCGATGCCGCTGCGGCCCTGGGCGCCGATGACGAGCGCCGACATCCCGTCGGCGCCGGCTGAGCGCACGAGGGCGTCGAGCTCGGCCTTCTCCATCGGGTGCAGCGGCTCGAGCCGGCCCCGGGCCGCGAGGACGCCGAGCGAGGCGCCGACGTAGCCCGCCCAGTAGCCGAAGGCGATGACGCGCCTGCCGTCGACGGTCAGGTACTCGAGGTCGAGCAGCGTGCCCCCGCCGGCGGTGAAGCGGCGCAGCAGCGCGCCGGCCCCCTCCTGACCCTTGTAGGCGTGCCCGAAGAAGATGTGGGTGTGTCGCAGCTCGGTCGGGGCGTCCGGGAGCTCCTTGATGCCGAGCACGTACGCGTCGTCGGGGGCGTCGACCCACGACCCGGCCGGCGCGACCTCGCAGCCACCGGTGCGGTAGGCCTCGATGCCGAAGACGCGCTGCGGCGACTCCTCGACGGTGACCCGGACGCCGTCCGCGACGAGGCGCGCCGCGTCGTGGGGGACGAGCGGGGCGCGGCGCTCGGTGGAGCGGGTCTCGTGGCGCAGCCACAGGTGCGGGGACGACATGGGGCTCATTCTCCCGGGTAGACGACGCCGAGCTGGTGGCGGACCTCGTCCATGACCCCCATGGCCCGCCGGGTGGCCTCCCACGGCACCGACCAGGTCTCGCTGCGACCCTCGGTGACGGCGCGGGCGACCTCGGCCGCTTCGTAGCGGAAGCCGTGGTCGGGGTGCTCGGGCTCGAAGGTGTCGACGAGGGTTCCCTCGGGGTCGAGCAGCCGCACGGTGCTCGCCGCGCCGTAGAAGTGACCGGGGCCGGTCAGCTCCAGGCGCCCGGCCGCGCCCGCGACGAGGGCGGCGCACGGCGTCGCGGCCGCCATCGTCGAGGTCATCCGGGCGAGCGTCGACCCCTTGACCGCGCTGATGCCGACGGTGACGTCGACCCCCTCGGGGCTCAGCGTCCCCCGGGCCGCGACGGTGCCGAGCTCGCCGAGGACGTGGTCGGCGAAATGGACCGGGTAGACGCCGAGGTCGAGGAGCGACCCGCCGGCGAGCTCGGGGTCCCAGAGCCGACGGGGACCGTCCGGCCACAGGTGCTGGCCGTGGTCGGCCTGGACGAGCACGACCTCGCCGAGCGTGCCGGCCTCGATGGTGCGGCGGACGACGTCGTACTGGGGCAGGTAGCGGCTCCACATCGCCTCCGCGGCGAGCAGGCCCCCGGCCTCGGCGGCGGCGAGCACCTCGTCGGTCTCCTCGCGGTTGCGGGTGAAGGCCTTCTCGACGAGGACGTGCTTGCCGGCGTGCAGGGCCATCAGGGCGTGCGCGTGGTGCTCGCTGTGCGGGCTCGCGACGTAGACCGCCTCGACGCCCGGGTCGGCCACGAGCTCCTCGTACGAGCCGTACGCGCTCGCGACGTCGTGCCGCTGCGCGAACTCCTGCGCCCGCTCGGCCGACCGGGACCCGACGGCCACGACGCTGGAGCGGGTGCCCTCGCGGACGGCGTCGGCGAAGACGTGGGCGATGCCACCCGGGCCGATGACACCCCAGCGCAGCGGGGGCGCCTCGAGCGGGTCGGGGGTCGTCGGCGGGGCGAGGGAGAGCGGCGACGGCATGGGTGAACCCTAGGCGCTCGCACCCCCGTCGAGCACCGAGCGGATCCAGCGCAGCTGCGGACCGCCGTGGTCGCGCCAGTAGTCACCGGTGTGCCCGCCGTCGTCGATGGTCACGCGCGCCGACGGAAGGACCTGCCCGAAGGCCCGGTTCGCTGCGGCGAAGGGGTCCTCGCGCCCGCAGGCCATGCGTACGGGGATGCGCCCGAGGACCCGGCAGCGGGCCGCGGCGAAGACGTCGTGCTGCTCGAAGTCCTCGCGGTCGTCGAAGGCGCCGGGGGCCGACGCGCCCGGCGAGGTCCACAGCGCCGCGCTCATCGGCGCGACGGCCGCGACGCGCTCCGGCCCGAGCTCGCCGGCCAGGAGCAGCGAGCCGTAGCCGCCCATCGACCAGCCGAGGAACGCGACCCGGTCGGTCGCGCCGTACTCCTCGGCGACGAGGGGGAGGAAGTCGTCGGTGACCATCGCGCCGGAGTCCGTGCCGTCGTCGCGCCGGTGCCAGTACCCGTTGCCGCCGTCCACCGCCGCCACCGCGAGCCCCGTGGCGGCGACGTGGTCGTCGAGGTGGAGGAGGTCGAGGGCCTGCTCGCCGTGCCCGCCCTTGCCGTGGAGGACGACGACGGGGGCGCGCAGCACCGACCGGTCGTGCGGCATCGCGAGGACCCACGGGAGGTCGCGCCCCGGCACGTGGCGCGAGCGCAGGGTGCCGCGGCGGACCTCGACGCCACCGGCCGAGCAGCCCGCCAGCGCCAGCGCCGCGGCCGACACGGCCCCGGCCACGACCTGGCGGCGGGGCGGGCTGGGCACGACGTCAGGCTAGGGCGGGGGCAGTGGGAGGTGTCAGAACCGCGCCGTCGCCTCCGCGACGAGGTCGCCGACGAGCTCGCCCGCGTCGACCTCGAGCCCGCGCCGGGCGAACCACGTGACCATCGTCGTCGCGTCGCGCTCGAGGAACTCGAAGCCCTGCGGGTTGCCGATGACGTCGACGACCTGCGGCCAGTCGATGAGCACGAGGCGCTCGTCGTGGACGAGGACGTTGTACGGGCTGAGGTCGCCGTGCGTCCAGCCGTGGTGGGCGAGCGTGAGCATCACCGACCGCAGCTGCTCGTAGAGGTCGCGCAGCAGCGCGGGCTCGGGGCGCGTCTGGACCAGGCGCGGCGCCGCGACCGGCGTCGGGCCGTCGGTGCTGCCGACGAACTCCATGAGCATCTCGGACTCGTCGAGCTGGACGGGGTAGGGCACCGGCAGGCCGAGCTCCCAGAGGGAGCCGAGCGCGGCGAACTCGGCGGCCGCCCACTGCCCGGCGATGACCTGCTTGCCGAAGTCGGTGCGCCGGGCCATCGCGCGCGCCTCGCGGCTCTTGCGGACCCGGCGTCCCTCGAGGTAGCCGGCGTCGCGGTGGAAGAGGCGGTGGTCGCCGCTGCGGTAGCGCTTGGCGGCCATCGTCGAGACGGTGCCGGAGCCCGGGACCCAGCGGCGGACGACGTGGACGTCCGCCTCCTTGCCGGTCTTGAGGACGCCGAGGTCGGCGTCGACGGCGCCGAGCGCGGTGACGACCCAGCCCGGGCGGGGCTTCGGCCCGTGGGTCGCGCCGTCCCAGGAGGACCAGCGCTCGCCCTCGGGCGGGGCGTCAGGGGAGGTGTCGGTGGAGAGGGCTGCCTGCTTCTGCGGCAGGTGGAACGGCATGTGTGCCAACGGAGTGCTCCTGTGCGAGGAAGGGGATCGGGGCCGGGGTGCGGCCCGGGACAGTCGTGGACATGTCGGCCTCCTTCGTCGTGCGGGAGCACGCGGGGTGCGCGCTCGGACCCCAGCGTGCGGCAGCCGTCCCCGACGGCGCCACTCCTTTTCCCGCGCGGCCGGGGCGTGGGCGGCGTCACACGGTGGGGGGACTCACAGTCGACGGGCGTTCCGGGGCGCTGCTGCCGAAGGCACACTGATCCGCGACACCACCGACCCACGCGAAGGCGGCGATCCGCGCATGTCCCGACTCCAGACCACCGACGGTCTCACCGAGGAGCAGCACGAGCTCATCAAGCTGGTCCGCGAGTTCGTCGACGAGCAGATCCTCCCCGTGGCCACCGAGCTGGAGCACAAGGACGAGTACCCGACGCAGATCGTCGAGGGCATGAAGGAGATGGGGATCTTCGGGCTGATGATCCCCGAGGAGTACGGCGGCCTCGGCGAGAGCCTGCTCACCTACGCGCTCGTCGTCGAGGAGATCGCCCGCGGCTGGATGAGCGTCAGCGGCATCATCAACACCCACTTCATCGTCGCGTACATGCTGCTCCAGCACGGCACCGAGGAGCAGAAGCAGCGCTACCTGCCGCGGATGGCGACCGGCGAGGTGCGCGGGGCGTTCTCGATGAGCGAGCCGGGCCTCGGCTCGGACGTCGCGGCCATCCGCACCAAGGCGGTCCGGGGCGAGGACGGCGGCTGGACCATCGACGGCCAGAAGATGTGGCTGACCAACGGCGGCTCGAGCAACCTCGTCGCGGTGCTCGTCAGGACCGACCTCGGGGAGTCCACGAGCCCGTACAAGAACATGACGACCTTCCTCGTCGAGAAGGAGTCCGGCTTCGGCGAGACCGCGCAGGGCGTCACGGTGCCCGGCAAGATCGACAAGATGGGCTACAAGGGCGTCGACACGACCGAGCTCGTCTTCCAGGGCCACCGCACGACCGACGCGCAGGTCCTCGGCGGGGTCCCGGGCCGGGGCTTCTACCAGATGATGGACGGCGTCGAGGTGGGCCGCGTCAACGTCGCCGCCCGGGCCTGCGGCCTCTCGCGGCGGGCGTTCGAGCTCGGCATCGCCTACAGCCAGCAGCGCGAGACGTTCGGCAAGAAGATCGCCGAGCACCAGGGCATCCTCTTCCGCCTCGCCGACATGGCGACCAAGGTCGAGGCGAGCCACCAGATGATGGTCAAGGCCGCGCGGCTCAAGGACGCCGGCCAGCGCAACGACCTCGAGGCGGGCATGGCCAAGTACCTCGCCGCCGAGAACTGCGCCGACGTCGTCGAGCAGTCCTTCCGCATCCACGGCGGCTACGGCTACTCCAAGGAGTACGAGATCGAGCGCCTCTACCGCGAGGCGCCGATGCTGCTCATCGGCGAGGGCACGGCCGAGATCCAGAAGATGATCATCGGCCGCCGCCTCCTCGAGGACTACAAGGCGCGCTGACCCTCGGCACCGGCGGTTCCGCCCAGCAGGCGTCCAGCCCGCGTCCAGCGGGCGGTGACACACTGGGGACATGAGCACCCAGCCGATGCGCCCGGGCCTGCGCGCCGCCCTGTCGCTGGAGTACCCGATGAGCCTCGGGGTCCACGACACCTACGAGGAGGCGCAGAAGGCCGTCGACTACCTGTCCGACCACGAGTTCCCGGTCCAGGACGTGATGATCGTCGGCACCGACCTCAAGCAGATCGAGCGCGTCACGGGCCGGCTCACCCAGGGCCGCGTCATCGGCGCCGGCGCCCTGTCGGGCATGTGGCTCGGCCTGTTCGTCGGGACGATCTTCGCGGTCTTCGACCCGAGCGGCTTCAACATCGTCTCGATCATCTCGACGGTCCTCTTCGGTGCCGTCTTCGGGATGGTGTGGGCCTGGTTCGGCTACCGGCTGACCCGTGGCCAGCGCGACTTCACCTCGGTCAGCCAGGTCGTCGCCGCCAAGTACGAGGTCCTCGTCGAGCACCGCCACGTGACCCGCGGCCGCGAGCTGCTCGCCCAGATGGACCCGATGAAGGCCGCGCAGGAGCAGGTGCGCCAGGCGCAGGAGGCCGAGCGGGCCCGGCTCGCGACCGAGCACCCCGCGCAGCCGCAGCAGCCGCCGCAGGCCTGACGCGGCGGGTCGGGCGCGCGTAGCCTCGGCCCATGGCCGACGACCGTCCCGACCTATTGCCCCTCGAGGGTCCCTTCCGCTCCGTCCTCTGCGTCGTGGCGCACCCGGACGACATCGAGTACGGCACGGCCGCGGCCGTGCACCGCTGGGTGGGCGAGGGGGCGCACGTCGCGTACTTCCTCCTGACCCGCGGCGAGGCCGGCATCGACACGATGTCGCCCGAGGAGGCCGGTCCGGTGAGGGAGGCCGAGGAGCGCGAGAGCGCCCGCCGGGTCGGGGTCGACGTCGTCGAGTTCGCCGGCCGGGCCGACGGCGCCATCGAGGCCGGGGTGCCGCTGCGGCGTGAGATCGCCGCGGCCATCCGGCGGCACCGGCCCGACCTCGTCGTCGGCCAGACCTGGGCGGAGTTCTTCGGGCCGAACATGGTCAACCAGGCCGACCACCGCGCGGTCGGGCTCGCGACGCTCGACGCCGTGGCCGACGCCGGCAACCGGTGGCTGCACCGCGACCTGCTCGACGAGGGCCTCGAGCCGTGGGCCGGCGTGAAGGTCGTCGCCGTCGCGGGGTCGCCCTCGCCGACGCACGCCGTCGACGTGTCGGGCGAGCACTTCGAGGCGTCCGTGCACTCGCTCGAGGCGCACGCGGCCTACAACGCGGCGCTGCCCGACGACTTCCCGTCCCCGCGCGAGCTGCTCCAGATGATCCTCGGCGGCGGGGGAGAGGCGGCCGGCGTCGAGCACGCGTGGACCGCGCAGGTCGTCATCGACCGACGCTGAGCCGGGGACCGGGTCAACGGCCCTGGACGCGCCTGACCCAGGCCTCGACGTCCGCCGAGCTGCGCGGCATCGCGTCCGACAGGTTCTCGCAGCCGTCCTCGGTGACGAGCACGTCGTCCTCGATGCGCACGCCGATGCCGCGGAAGCGCTCGGGCGCCTTGAGGTCGTCGGCCTTGAAGTAGAGGCCGGGCTCGACGGTGAGGACCATCCCAGGACGCAGCTCGGCGTCCATGTACTCCTCGCGGGTCGCGAGGGCGCAGTCGTGGACGTCGAGGCCGAGGTGGTGCGAGGTGCCGTGCACCATCCAGCGGCGGTGGTACTGGCCGTGCTCCTTGTCGAGGCTGTCCTCGACCGAGACGCCCTCGGGGAGCAGGCCCCAGGCGTGCAGGTGCTCGGCGATGACGCGGATGGCCGCGGCGTGGACGTCGGAGAACTTGTTGCCCGGCTTGACGGCGGCGATGCCCGCCTGCTGCGCGGCGTACACGGCGTCGTAGATCTCGCGCTGGGCGTCGGTGTAGGTGCCGTCGACGGGGAGGGTGCGGGTGATGTCGGCGGTGTAGAGGCTGTCGACCTCGACGCCGGCGTCGATGAGCACGAGCTCGCCGGCGGTGACCTCGCCGGTGTTCTTGATCCAGTGCAGCGTGTTCGCGTGGTCGCCGGCGGCGCAGATGGAGTCGTAGCCGACCCCGTTGCCGCGGTGGCGGGCGGTCAGCCCGAAGGTGCCCTCGAGCCGGCGCTCGCCGCGGGGGTCGCCGACGGCGTCGGGGAGCGCGGCGATCATCGCCTCGAAGCCCGCGTGGGTGGCCGCGACCGCCTCGCGCATCTGCTCGACCTCGTAGTCGTCCTTGCACAGGCGCATGAGGGAGACCTCGTGGGCGAGGGCGTCGTCGGACTCCTGCAGGCCCTCCTCGGCGGCGCCGTTCGCGACGCGGGCGGCGTCGAGGCGGGCGGTCAGCTCGTGGTCGGCGTCGCGGACGACGCGCACGGTGACCTCGCCGGCGTCCTTGGCGACGGCGTCGACGAGACCGTCGACGTGCCGCGCGGTGAGGCCGAGCTCGAGCTCGACGTCCTCGAGGGTCGGCCGGGCGCCGACCCAGAACTCGCCGTAGCGGGCGTCGGCGAAGAACTCGTCGCTGTCGCGGTCGGCGAGCGGGCGGAAGTACAGGACCGCCTCGTGGCCGCCGTCCTCGAGCGGCTCGAGGACGAGCACGGCGTCCGGCTCGCGGTCGGCCCCGAGGCCGGTGAGGTAGGCGAAGGCGGTGTGCGGGCGGAAGACGTAGTCGGTGTCGTTGCTGCGGACCTTGAGCCCGCCCGCGGGGACGACCAGCCGCTGCTTCGGGTAGGCCGCGCTCAGCACGGCGCGGCGCGCGGCGGCCGGGGCCGCGGCGGGCGAGGGGCCCGTGACGGTCGGGCGACGCGGCGCCCAGTCCTCGCGGATGAACGCCCGCAGCTCGTCGGTGGTCGCCCGGGCGCGGTTGTCGGCCTGCTTCTGCTCCTCGCTCACCCACCCCATGCTGCCACGGCCGCCCGACCGCCCGACCCGTGGCGCAGCGTTTGCGGCGTCGGAGCGCACGTTGCGACACTCTGCCGGTGACAGCAGAGCAGGCGGCGCACGGCCACGGGACCGGCGCCGGACAGACCCTGGCGGACCGGTTCCGCGAGCACTTCGGCCACCGTGACCACCTCTACGGGGTGCTCCTCGCCGAGATGGCCGACGACTGGGAGGACGAGGGCGTCACCCGCGAGATCTTCGAGGGCTGGGAGCACTCGGAGGCGCGCCAGTTCGTCCAGCTGCGCCTGCTCGCCGGGCTCTTCCGCATCGTCCTGCGCGGCGACGCCCCGCAGCTCGTGCCCTTCTACCCGGTGCTCGGCGGCGACGCCGACCCCGAGGAGGCGTGGGCGGCCGTCCGGCCGGTGCTCGCGGCGCACGTCGTCGAGCTGAGGGACAGCCTCGACGACGCGCCGCAGACCAACGAGCCCGGTCGGGCCGTGGCGCTGCTCGTCGGCATCTCGGAGGCCGTGCGGCGGACCGGCCTGCGCAACGTCCGGCTGCTCGAGCTCGGGGCGTCGGCGGGGATGGGTCTGCAGGTCGACCGGTACCGGTTCGAGGGCGACGGCTGGAGCGCGGGCCCCGAGGACGCCCCCCTCGTCATCGACGCCTGTGGCGCAGCGGGGTTCGACCCGCAGCCGTTCGAGGTCGTCGAGCGGCGGGGGTGCGACCTCGCGCCGGTCGACGTCTCGACGGAGGAGGGAGAGGCGTACATGCGCTCCTTCGTCTGGCCGTGGATGCTCGACCGCCACCTGCGGTTCGACGGGGCCCTCGAGGTGATGCGCCGGCACCCGGTCACCGTCGACGCCGCGCCGGCCGGGGCGTGGCTCGCCGAGCAGCTGGCCGCCGCCCCGGCGGAGGGGGTGCTGACGGTCGTGTGGCACTCGGTGACCCGGGTCTACTGGGCGGTCGAGGAGGCCCGGGCGGTGGAGTCCGCCATGGTGGACGCCCGGGGCCGCATGCCGCTCGCCCACGTGTCGATGGAGACCCCGTGGGCGGTCTGGGAGTCGGCCGTCGCAAGGCCCCTGCCGCGGATGCCGCGCATCGAGCTCGACGGGGTCCTCCTCGGCACCTGCGACCACCACGGGCCCCCGGTGCAGCTCGAGCGTCGATGACGCCGCGGCTGCCGCCCGTCAACCTCGCCCGCGCGTGCCTCGGCCCGGCGGCGCACCGGCCGGCCGACGGGCTCGGGCTCGTCGTCACGCACGACCTCGACGACCCGTCGGCGGGCGAGGAGCGGTGGACGTGGGGGGAGCTGGCCGACGCCGTGCGCGCCGTCGCGGCGGGGCTGCTGGGCAGCGGGATCCGGCCGGGGGAGCGGCTCGTCCTGCGGCTCGGCGACACGAGCGACTTCGCGCTCGCGTTCTTCGGGGCGGTGGCGGCGGGTGTCGTGCCCGTGCCGACCTCGGACCAGCTGACGGCCGAGGAGGTCGCGTTCGTCGCGGCCGACTGCGGCGCGGTCGCGCTCGCGGTGGCGCCGGGCCTCGAGGTGTCCACCGGGCTGCCGGTGGTGGGGCCGGAGGACCTCGGTCGGTGGCGGGCCGGTGGCGCTCGGGCGGACTGGGCGTCGACGGCGGCCGACGACCCCGCGTTCCTCGTCTACACGTCGGGGACGACCGGCCGGCCCAAGGGCGTGCTGCACGCGCACCGGTCGGTGCTCGGCCGGCGGCCCATGTACGACGGGTGGCTCGGCATCGGCCCGGGGGACGTCGTGCTCCACGCCGGGTCGTTCACGTGGACCTACACGCTCGGGGTGGGGCTGACGGACCCGTGGGCGGTCGGCGCCACGGCGGTCGTCCACAGCGGACGTCGCGACCCTGCAGCGTGGCCTCGCCTCGTGGAGCACTGCGCGGCAACGGTGTTCGCGGCGGTCCCGGGCGTCTACCGGCAGCTGCTGGCCCGGTGCGCGGGTGATCCGCTCGGTGCGCCGGACGGTCCGCTGCGCTCGCTGCGGCACGCCGTCACGGCGGGGGAGGCGCTCACGCCGGCGCTGCTGGAGGAGTGGCGATCACGGACCGGGCTCGAGCTGTTCGAAGCGCTCGGGATGAGCGAGGTCTCGACGTTCGTCTCGTCGGGCCCGTCGACCCCGGTGCGGCCCGGCAGCCCCGGTCGGGCGCAACCTGGTCGGCGCATCGCCGTGCTGCCGGTCGACGGAGGGGAGGAGCCGTTGCCGGTCGGCGAGGCGGGGCTGCTGGCGGTGCGCCGCAGCGACCCGGGGCTGATGCTCGGCTACTGGCAGCGTCCGGACGAGGACGAGTCCGCCTGGCGCGGAGACTGGTTCGTCAGCGGCGACCTCGTCCACGTCGACGCCGACGGCTACGTCCACCACCACGGCCGGGCGGACGACGTGATGACCTCGATGGGGTACCGGGTCTCGCCGCACGAGGTCGAGGCCGTCCTGGCGCGCCACCCCTCCGTCGGCGAGGTCGCGGTGACCGAGGTGGCGGTGCGCGACGGCGTGCGCATCATCACGGCGTTCGTCGTCCCGGCGGCGGACGAGCACCCGGACGAGCAGGTGCTGCTGGCCTTCGCCGCCGAGCACCTGGCCCGCTACAAGTGCCCGCGCGCCGTCCGGGTCGTCGGGCGGCTGCCGCGCACGCCCAACGGCAAGGTCGTGCGACGATCGCTGGCCGGCGGCCCGGAGCCGTTGTCGTAGAGCGACTCTCAGTCGTCGACCCAGTCGAGGGTGCGGTCGACGGCCTTGCGCCACCCGGCGTAGCCGTCGCGCCGCTGCTCGTCGGACCAGGTAGGCTCCCACCGCTCGTCCTCGGCCCAGTTGGCCCGCAGCTCGTCGGTGTCGGCCCAGAACCCGACCGCCAGGCCGGCCGCGTACGCAGCGCCGAGCGCGGTCGTCTCGGCGACCACCGGCTTGCTGACCGGCACCCCGAGGACGTCGGCCTGGAGCTGCATGCACAGCCGGTTCGCGGTGACGCCGCCGTCGACCTTGAGGCACGTCATCTCGACACCGGAGTCCGCGACCATCGCGTCGGCGACGTCGCGCGACTGGTAGCAGATGGCCTCGAGCGTCGCCCGCGCCAGGTGCGCGTTGGTGTTGAAGCGGGACAGGCCGACGATCGCGCCGCGGGCGTCGCTGCGCCAGTAGGGCGCGAACAGGCCGCTGAAGGCCGGCACGAAGTACACGCCGCCGGAGTCCTCGACCTGGGCCGCGAGGCGTTCGACCTCGGAGGCGCCGGAGATGATGCCCAGCTGGTCGCGCAGCCACTGGACGGCGCTGCCGGTCACCGCGATCGAGCCCTCGAGGGCGTACACCGGCTTGGCGTCGCCCAGCTGGTAGGCGACCGTCGTCAGGAGCCCGTTCGTGCTGCGCACGAGCTCCTCGCCGGTGTTGAGCAGGAGGAAGTTGCCCGTCCCGTACGTGTTCTTGGCCTCACCGGGTGCGAAGCACACCTGGCCGACGGTCGCCGCCTGCTGGTCACCGAGCACCCCGGTGATCGGCACCGCGCTCGTGCCGCGCCGGTCGCCCGTGCGCCCGAACGCCTCCGCGTGGCTGCTCGCGCTGATGGTCGGCAGCATCGCGCGGGGGATGCCGAAGAAGCCGAGGAGCTCGTCGTCCCAGTCGAGCGTGGTGAGGTCCATGAGCATCGTGCGGCTGGCGTTCGTCACGTCGGTGACGTGCAGGCCGCCGTCCGGGCCGCCGGTGAGGTTCCAGACGACCCAGGTGTCGGGGGTGCCGAAGAGCGCGTCCCCACGCTCGGCGGCCGCGCGCAGGCCGTCGACGTTCTCGAGCATCCACTGGACCTTGCCGGCGCTGAAGTAGGTGGCGGGCGGCAGCCCGGCCTTCTCGCGGATGACGTCGCCGCGGCCGTCGGCGTCGAGCGCGCGGGCGATCGCGGCCGTGCGGGTGTCCTGCCAGACGATCGCGTTGTGGAACGGGCGGCCGGTGCGCTTGTCCCAGACGATCGCCGTCTCGCGCTGGTTCGTGATGCCGATCGCGGCGAGGTCCCTGGTCGAGAGACCGGAGCTCGTCAGGGCCGAGCCGATGGCGGTCTGGGTGCGGTCCCAGATCTCGAGCGGGTTGTGCTCGACCCATCCGGCGCGGGGGAGGACCTGCTCGTGCTCGAGCTGGTGACGGGCCACCTCGCGCCCGTCGTGGTCGAACACCATGAACCGGGTGCTCGTCGTGCCCTGGTCGACCGCGCCGATGAAGTCCGCCATGACCCGACCCTAGAGCCCCCGACCCTCGACCACCGAGGCTCCGGGCGGGCTTGTCGGCGCCGGGCGGGGTCGTTGTCCCGCCCCGTGCCGACAACCCCGTCCCCGCCGGACCCTGTGGACAAGTCCACGGCTGTGGCGACCGGTTCCAGCACGATCTCGGGATGGACGGTCGACTGACGGCGTTCGCGCTGGCCCGAGGTGGGGTGTTCACCAGCGCGGAGGCGACGGGCCTCGGGGTGGACGCGCTCGGCCGGCGGCCTGCGGGTCCACCCCCGGGAGGACGTCGAGCACGTCGTCGCCGACGGCTACCGGTGCGTCCCCGTCGCGTTCGCCCTCGCGCAGGTCGTCGTCCGGTCGGGCGTGCGTGCGTGCGTGCGGGGATGGTGCCGGTCGACGCCGCGCTGCACTCCGGGCGCATCTCGCGAGAGCAGCTCGGTGAGGCCCTCGGGCGGTTGGCCGGGCGCCCGGCGCAGGTCCTGCGCGCCGAGTCGGTGATGGCTCGGTGCAGCGCCCTCTCCGAGTCGCCGGGCGAGACGCTGACCCGGCTGTTCCTCGTGGACGCCGGGTTCGTGCTGCGGGCGCAGGTGTGGGTCGGGGACGACGACGGTCTCGTCGGTCGGGTCGACCTCCTCGTCGAGGACCGCGTCGTCGTCGAGTTCGACGGGGCCGTGAAGTACGGCGGGGCGGACGGACGTGAGGCGCTGGTCGCCGAGAAGCGCCGGGAGGACCGCCTGCGCGCGCTCGGGTACGCGGTCGTCCGCGTCAGGTGGGCCGACCTGGCGCATCCCGAGCGGGTCGTCGCGCGGGTCCGGCGGGCTCTGGCGGGGTTGTCGGCACGGGGCGTGGCAACAACGGTGTCCTGAGCCGGTTTCCCCGTCACGAAGCAGGGTGGGCCGGTGATGCACCCGCGTCGGGTGCTGGCGGGTCGCTGCGGGGGTGTGGGGAAGGGCACGTCGCGGCGGGCTGCCGCCGGTCGCGGGCTCGCGCGAGGATGTCCGGGACACCGGAGCGAAGGAGATCGACGTGCAGTTCGGGCGCAGCTACGAGGAGTTCGAGGTCGGGGCGACGTACAAGCACTGGCCCGGCAAGACGGTGACCGAGTACGACGACCACCTGTTCTGCCTGCTGACGATGAACCACCACCCACTCCACCTCGACAGCCACTACGCCGAGGAGACGACGCAGTTCGGGAAGAACGTCGTCGTCGGCAACTACGTCTACTCGATCCTCCTCGGGATGTCGGTGCCGGACGTCAGCGGCAAGGCCATCGCCAACCTCGAGATCGAGAGCCTGCGGCACGTCGCGCCGACCTTCCACGGCGACACCCTCTACGGCGAGACGACGGTGCTCGACAAGTGGGAGAGCACGAGCAAGGACGACCGCGGGGTCGTCCACGTCGAGACGATCGGCTACAAGCAGGACGGCACCGTCGTCTGCATCTTCCGGCGCAAGGTGATGGTCCCGAAGCAGTCCTACCTCGACGCCCGCGGCGGCGAGCAGCCCGGCCGCCCGACGCCGCAGTCCTGAGGGATCAGGGCCGCTCGGTGACCGTGCGGCCTCCCTCGTCCCAGGTGATGCTCCGGTAGCCCGGCCCCTCCGGTGCCGCCGGGTAGGAGTAGCGGGTCCACAGCACGGCGAGGTCGGTGCCGGGCACCGGCGCGATCGTCAGCGGGTCCTCGACGACGGTCCCGGCGGCGGGGGTGAAGGTCCCGGCGGTCGTCCCGGCCGGCACGACCGCCGCGAACAGGCCGTCGATGCGGTCTCCCGTGCCCCGGCCGGACCCGAGGAACGGGCGGCCGCTGCTGTTGCGCGAGCCGTCGAGCTCCATCATCGACTGCCCGCCGTCGGCCGAGAAGGTGCCCATCCGGTCGAGGTCCTCGGACACGAAGACAACCGTCCGCTCCGCGTCATCGAGCGTCACGGCGGGCACGACGGCCCCGGTCTCGTCGTGGACCGTCCCGCGACCGTCCCACCAGAGGAGGTGCTGGACCGTGTCGGCGTCGCCGGCCACCTCGAACCGCACGGCGAACGCCTGCCGGCCCGTGCCGGCCAGGGGCGCCCGCGCCGAGGTCGACGCGTGGCCGCCCTCGTCGGACATCGGCGTGACGAGCTGGAACTCCTCCGCCTGCTCCGGGAGCACCCCGACGAGCACGTGCGCGTCCGGGCCGGCGGTGCCCCAGGTCGACGCGAGGGCCGGGACGCCGTCGAGGCTCGAGCCGCCCAGCATCGACGTGCTGCCGTCCGCGCCGACCGCGAGGTACTCGAGGTCCGGCGTGCCGCCGGGCGCGATCCGGACCCCCACCCGCTGGGGGCCCGGGATCGCGAGCGGTTCGCCGTCGGTGCTGCTCGAGAGGTCGGAGAACGGCTCGAGCAGCGCGGTGACGGGGCGCACCGAGGGAGCGCTGGTGCGCGTGGCCGGGACTTCCAGTGCGCGGTCCGACGACCCGTCGAGCGCGGCCCACGAGCCGATCCCGACGACCGTGACGGCGGCGAGCGCGGCGCCGGCCGCGGCCATCCGGCGGCGGCGCACGACGCGGCGGCCGCTGCCGAGGACCTCGGTGGTGTCGATGTCGTGGAACGCGGGGTTCTCGGCCTCGGTGGCGCCGCGCAGCAGCGTGCGCAGCTCGTCCTCGAAGACGTCGTGGCTCATCGGGTGCTCCCGTCGGTCGTGGTGAGCTGGGTGCGCAGGGCGGCGAGCCCGCGCGAGGCGGCGGACTTGACGGAGCCGAGCGAGATGTCGAGCAGGTCGGCGACGGCCTGCTCGCTGAGGTCGGTGTAGTAGCGCAGGACGACGACACGTCGCTGCTGGTCGGGGAGGCCGGCGAGGAGCCGGACGACGAGGTCGCGGTCCTCGCTCGTCGTCGATGCGGACACGGGCGCTTCGGGCACCTCGCCGACGCTGACCTCGCCGCGGCGTCGGCGCCAGGAGTCGGTCCGCTCGTTGACGAGGATCTTGCGCGAGTACGCGAGCGCCCCCTCCGGACGCACCCGCGGCCAGGCGACGTAGGTCTTGACGAGGGCGGCCTGCACGAGGTCGTGGGCCGCGTGGTGGTCGCCGGTGAGGAGCCACGCCGTGCGCAGCAGCGACGGCGACGCCTGCTCGACGAAGGCCGTGAACGCGGCGTCGCGCTCGGCCCTCACCCGTGTGCTCATGGATCCTCCTGATGCTCGGTGTCATCCTCTCTACGGCGGCACCCGGGGAAAGGTTGCCCCGGTCGGGAGGGTCTTCGCTCGCCGATAGCATCTGCGGGTGATCGACCTGCACACGCACTCCACCGCGAGCGACGGCACGCAGCCGCCGGCGCAGGTCGTGGCCTCCGCGGTGGAGGCCGGCCTCACGACGGTCGCGCTGACCGACCACGACACGACCCTCGGATGGACCGGGGCGTCCGAGGCCGCCCGCCGCCTGGGCATCGCGCTCGTGCCCGGCATCGAGGTGTCCTGCGCCCGCGGACGCCGGTCCGTGCACCTGCTGGCGTACCTGCCCGACCCCACGCACCCGGCCCTCGTCGCCGAGCTCGAGCAGGCGCGTGACAGCCGCGAGACCCGCCTGGACCGGATGGTCGACCGGATGGCCGCCGACGGCCTGCCGGTGTCGGTCGAGTCGGTGCGCGCCGAGGTCGAGGAGGGGGCGACCCCCGGGCGGCCGCACATCGCCGACGCCCTCGTCCGGGCCGGCGCCGTCGCCCACCGCGACGAGGCGTTCGCCCACCTGCTCTCCGACCGGGGCCCCTACTACGTCGGCCACTACGCCCCGGACCCCGTGCGGGCCGTCGAGGTCGTCCGGGCGGCCGGCGGGGTGCCGGTGGTCGCGCACCCGCTGTCGGTCACCCGGGCCGGCACGGTCGGGGACGAGCTGCTCGAGGAGATGGTCGCCGCCGGGATGGCCGGCATCGAGGCGCACCACCGCGACCACGACCCCGACGCGGTGCGCCACCTCGTCGACCTCGCCGCGTCCCTCGATGTCCTCGTCACGGGCTCCAGCGACTACCACGGGGACGGCAAGCGGAACCGCCTCGGCGAGCGCACGACGACGCCCGAGGTGCTCGAGCGGATCGAGGCGCTGGCCACCGGGGCCGAGGTGGTCCGGCCGTGAGCTGGTTCGACGTCTCCGCCTTCACGACGACGTTCGTCACCCTCGTCGTCATCCTCGACCCGCCCGGCGCCATCCCGATCTTCCTCGCGCTGACCGGCCCGCTCACCAAGGAGCAGAAGGTCTCGGCGGCCCGCCGCGCGAGCCTCGTGGCGCTCGGCGTCATCGCGTCGTTCGCGGTCTTCGGCCAGCGGATCCTCGACTACCTGCACATCTCGCTGCCCGCGCTGCAGGCGTCCGGCGGGCTGCTGCTCCTCATCGTCGCGCTCCAGCTGCTGACCGGCGCCGAGTCCGAGCAGCACGCCGACGCCGGGGTCAACGTCGCCCTCGTGCCGCTCGGCACCCCGCTGCTCGCGGGCCCCGGCGCCATCGTCGCGACGATGCTCGCCGTGCAGAACGCCGACGGCACCGGCGGGGTGGTGGCCGTCGCGGTGGCGCTCGTCGCCGCGCTCGGGCTGGTCTTCGTCGTCTTCCGGTTCGCGACCCCGCTGGCCCGGCTCCTCAAGGACAGCGGCATCGTCCTGCTCACCCGCATCGCCGGCCTGCTGCTCTCGGCCATCGCCGTGCAGATGGTCGCCGACGCCGTCATCGCCTTCGTCCAGGGGGCCGGCGCCGCCCACTGAGCCCCGTCGAGGCGGCCCGGGCATCAGGGCAGGGTCAGCTCGAAGGCCGCGCCGGTGCCGGTTTCGAGCAGGCGCAGCTCCCCGCCGTGTGCCCGGGCCAGCCCGCGCGCGATCGGCAGCCCGAGGCCCGCGCCGCCGCGGTCGCGGGAGCGGGCCTCGTCGAGGCGGACGAGCCGCTCGAAGATGCGCTCGCGGTCCGCGCGCGGTACGCCCGGCCCGTCGTCGGCGACGACGACGCGCCCGCCGGGGCCGACGTCGAGGTGCACGCGGCCGTCGGGGCCGGCCGCGCGCCGGGCGTTGTCGACGAGGTTGGTGAGGACCTGCGTGACGCGGTCGGGGTCGGCCTCGACGAGCGCCGGCCCGTGCGCGGTGCCGACGGTGACCGCCGCGCCCGGCCGCCCTGCCGCGGAGGCGGCCACGTCCTCGGCGAGGTCGTGGAGGTCGACCGGTCGTCGCTCGAGCTCGACCCCGCGGTCGATCCGGGCCATGAGCAGGAGGTCGTCGGCGAGGCGCCCGGCGCGCTGCGACTCGCGGACGACCCCGGCGAGCAGGCGCTCCTGCTCCTCGCGCTCCGGCCGCCCGAGCAGCAGCGCCTCGGCGGAGGCCTGCACCCCCGCGAGGGGGGTCCGCAGCTCGTGCGCCGCCTCGAGCACGAAGTCGCGCACCCGCGCCTCGGCGGCGACGGCGCGGCCCTCGGCGCCCTCGACGGCGTCGAGCATCTCGTCGAAGGCGCCGGCCATCCGGCCCAGCTCGGTCTGGGGGCGGTCCGGCCGCAGGCGGCGCCCGCGGTCGCCGGCCGCGATGGAGCGCGCCGTCGTCGTCATCGTGTCGAGGGGGCGCAGGAGCCGGCCGGTGAGCAGCGCGACGAGCAGCGCGGCCACGAGCAGCACGCCGAGCGACGAGAGCGCGAGCACCCAGCGCACCTGGGTGAGGGTCTGCTGCAGGCCGCCGGAGTCGGTCGTCAGCAGCAGCTCGCCGACGGGCAGCCGGCGCTCGACGCTGTAGACGTCGCCGCTGCGGACGACGGCGTCGGGGGCGGCCGGGCCGGGCCTGGGCCGCGGCCCGCCGGGGGAGGGCGTGGTGGACGGCGCGGCGCCCTGCGGGCCGGCCGTCAGGACCTCGCCGTCGGACGTCGTCAGCCGCACCGAGACGCCCTCGCCGCCGATGCGGTCGACGAGGTCCTGCGCCGACACCTGGTCCGCGAGGGCCTGGGCCACCGCGACCCGGTCGAGGAGGCGCTGCTCGAGCTGCCCCTGGGTGCGGGAGGTGAGGACCCGGTCGACGGTGACGGACAGGACGAGCAGCAGCACGACGAGCAGGCCCATGACCGCCGCGACGACGCGCCAGCGCAGCGAGCCCGTGGGCAGCGGCGCGTCGGCCCGCTCGGCCTCGGCCGGCGGAGGGCCGCTCACGCGCGCACCACGTAGCCGATGCCGCGGACCGTGTGCACGAGCCGGTCGCCGTGCGCCTCGAGCTTCTTGCGCAAAGCCGAGACGTGGACCTGGACGAGGTTCTCGGCGACGTCCTCGTAGCCCCACACCTGGGTGAGGATCTGCGTCGTCGACATCGTCCGGCCGCGGTTCTCGACGAGGAAGCCCAGCAGGCGCAGCTCGGTCGCCGTCAGGTCGATGCGGTGGCCGGCGCGGGTGACGACGGCGCCGTCGAGGTCGACGACGAGGTCACCCACCTCGACCGTCGAGGGCACCCGGCCGAGCCGGCGCAGGAGGGCGCGGAGGCGGGCGAGCAGCTCCGCCATCGCGAATGGCTTCGTCACGTAGTCGTCGACGCCGGAGTCGAACCCGCGCAGCCGCGAGGACACCCCGTCGCGGGCGGTGAGCATGACCACCCCGACGTCGCCGAACCGCCGCACGACCCGCGCGAGGGTCGGGCCGTCGCGGCCGGGGAGCATCCAGTCGAGGACGACGAGGTCGGGGCGGAAGGCCTCGAGGTGGTCCTCGAGCGACGCGCCGTCCGGACGGGCCGCGACCTCGTACCCCTCGTCGCGCAGCGCCACGGCGACGGCGTCGCGGATGGCGTCGTCGTCCTCGACGAGCAGGATGCGTGCGGTGGCCATGGCTCCAGTCTGGGTCGCCGGCCTCAAGGTTTCCTCAAAGTGCGCGCACCGGTCCCCGGCTTGAGGCTCGCTTGAGGATGCGTCCGCAGGCTCGATGTCGACGGCCCGCCACCGGGGTGGGCCCCGCACCGAGGAGTCCGCCCGTGGACGACAACCTGTACCGCAACCAGCCCGACCGCGACCCGCAGTGGTGGGACACGCACGAGATGGCGGCCCTGCCGTCGTCGGCCGCTCCCGTCGCCGAGGCGCCCGTCCGGCGCACCCGCACCCGGTTCACCGTCGCCGCCGGCGTGGCCGCGGCCGCGCTCATCGGCGGCGGGATGTGGATGGGCGCGGCGTACGCCGACGGCCCGTCGACCCCGGCGAGCACGACCGCCCCGTCCGTGACCGTGCCCTCGACCGACGGCTCCGGGACGACGGGTGACGGGTCCGGCGCGACGGGCGACGGTTCGACCGCCCCGTCCGACGGCACGACCGGGACGGCCTGCGGCTGCGCGACGCCCCCCGCGCCGCCGGCCGACGGCCAGGCCCCGACCCCGCCGAAGGCCGGCGAGGCCCCGACCCCGCCGAAGGAGGGTGCTGCTCCCGCCGCGCCCGAGGACGGCGCTGCCCCGGCGGCGCCGAAGGAGGGTGCTGCTCCGGCCGCCCCCGCCCCGCCCACCGGTGGCGCGGACTGCGCGCCGGCCCCCGCCCCCTCGGCGGCGCCGTCGACGTCGGGCAGCTGACCCCACCCGGCACCGGCACCCGGCCCGGCGGACGCGCACGCGCCGCCGGGCCGGACCTCCGTACGGTGGACCCGTGCCCGAGTACGTCCTGCTCCTGTCCTGCCCCGACCGACCCGGCATCGTCGCGGCGGTCACGACCCTGCTCTTCGAGCACGGTGGCAACATCGAGGAGAGCCAGCAGTTCGACGACGTGCGCACCGACCAGTTCTTCCTGCGCATCCGGTGGTCCGTGGCGGGGGAGGACCCCGGCGTCGAGCGCTGGCAGGAGCTGCTGGCCCCCGTCGCCGAGCGCTTCGCGATGCAGTGGTCGCTGCGCGACGCGCACACGCCGACCCGTGCGCTGCTCATGGTCAGCCGCTTCGGGCACTGCCTCAACGACCTGCTCTTCCGGTGGCGCAGCGGGCAGCTCAACCTCGACGTGCCGGCCGTGGTCTCCAACCACCGCGACCTCGAGCCGCTCGTCGCCTCCTACGGCATCCCGTTCGTCCACGTGCCGGTGACCGCCGACACCAAGGCCGAGGCCGAGGCGCGGCTGCGCGAGGTCGTCGCCGAGCACGACGTCGACCTCGTCGTCCTCGCCCGCTACATGCAGGTCCTCTCGGACTCGCTGGCGCGCGACCTCGAGGGGCGGGTCATCAACATCCACCACTCGTTCCTTCCCTCGTTCAAGGGCGCGAAGCCCTACCACCAGGCGCACGAGAGGGGGGTCAAGCTCGTCGGGGCGACCGCGCACTACGTGACGCCGGACCTCGACGAGGGGCCGATCATCGAGCAGGACGTCGTGCGCGCCGACCACCGGATGACGCCCGAGGCGCTCGTCCGGGCCGGCGAGGAGGTCGAGTCGCGGGTGCTCGCCCGGGCCGTCCGGTGGCACTGCGAGTCGCGCATCCTCCTCAACGGGACGCGGACGGTCGTCTTCGACTGACCTGTCGGGCCGCCCTGCGGCTCAGGGCGTGCGGTGCCGCGCGACGCCGAGGTGCGGCAGGTGCGCCGCCGCCGGCCGCGGGATGCGCGGAAGGTGCAGCTGCCGGGGCGGGGCCTCGCGGCGGGCGAGCTGCTCGGCGGTCCAGTCGGACGGAGTGACGGCGCGGGCGATGCCCGGGGTGATGGTCCTCATGCGGTGAGGAGCACCGGGTGGGCCGCGGTGATACGGGCGTGTCCTCAGCCGCGCGAGGAGTCCTCCGGGGTGGCGGCGTGGCCGGCGCGGCCCGCGGTGCGGCGGTCCTCCTTCATCTCCGCCTCGAAGACGTGCCGGCGGCCCTCCATCAGCTCCTCGCGGGCGCGCCGCTCGTGCTCGCGGAAGGTCGCGTAGTACCCGTCGTCGTACTCCTCGACGACCTGGAAGGACCAGCGTCCGGCGAGGACGTTCCGGCCCACGAGGTCGGTCTCGACGCGGTCGGCGAGCTCGGTGTGGCCGGCGTCGCGCAGCGCGTCGACCGCCTCGCCGAGGGTGAGGTCGGCCGTCCCGCAGCGGCGGTGGAAGGCGTAGAGGTGCCCGCGGGCCTCCTCGACGACCTCGAGGGCCTCCGAGAGCTTGCCGAGGGCGGCGACGGTGGCGTCGCTCGTGCCGGCGGGTCGGGTGTGCGCGTCGTCGACGGAGTCGTGGGCCATGGTCCGACGCTACGGGCGCGGCCCTGTGGAAAACCCTACGGCGCTCGCGTGGGTTTCGGCCACGCTCGAGGCATGAGCTTCGACGACCTGCCCGAGACCTGGCCCGACCTGCCCCTCGACGACCCGCTCCTCGCGGCCGACGTCGTCGACCTCGTCGTGTCCCACGCCGACCGCGTCGACGGGTGCGCCGGGTTCCTCCTGCTCGACGACACCCTGCGGCTGCGCACGCCGCTCGTCATCGGCGACACCGGGGACGAGCACGACCCCTGGGAGCTGCGCGACGGCCTCGTCGAGGCGCTGCGGCCCCTCGACCTCGGCGGGGTGGTGCTCGCCCGCGGTCGCGACGGCTCGGTGCTGCTCACCGACACCGACCGCGCGTGGCACGAGATGGCCCTCGACGTCTGCCGCCGGCTCGGGGTCCCGCTCGTCGCGGCCTTCGTCGCCACCCCGGCGGCGGTGCGGCCCTTCCCGGCGCCGCTGCGGGCGGCCGACGACCTCGCATCGTGAGCGCCGGTCGGGACCGGCCGCGGCTCAACCCTGCCGGGTGCGTCGGCGGTGCGCGGCGGCCTTGACCCGGTTCTGGCAGCGCGTGGAGCAGAAGCGCCGGTGGGTGTTGCGGCTGCGGTCGACCCACACGCGGTCGCAGCCCGGCGCCCGGCAGACCCCGAGCCGCGAGCCCAGGTCGCCACCGATCGCCATCGCGAGCCCGGCGGCGATGCCCGCGGACCACCCGCGCGCGAAGGAGGTGTCGGGGCCGTGGAAGTGGATGGCCCAGCGCCCGTCGGGGGAGCGGTCGAGCTCGGGGTGGGCCTGCGTCCGGCGCAGCATGCGGTTGACGAGGTCGGCGGCGGCGTCGTCGCGCCCCGCGTCGAGGTGCTCGACGACCTCGCGGGCCGCGTGGACCTCCGGCAGCAGGTCATCGAGGTCCCGGGCCGACGGGCGCGGGTCGTAGCCGTCGTAGCGGACCGCCTCGACGACCGCGCCGCGCAGGGCGGCCCGGGGCGGTGCCGGGTGCTCGCGGCCGCCGTCGGTGCCCGGGGTCAGCGCGTTGACGAGGCGGACCGTCGTGTCGAGCACGGCGTCGACGTGACTGTTGAAACGCATGACTGAAGGTACCTACTCTCCCGTGCGTGTCACTGCTGAAGAAGCCTACGTCAGTCATCGGCGTCCTTGTCGCCGCCCGTGTCGTCAACCGGCTCGGCGGCGCCGGGATGGGGTTCCTCGGCGTCCGGCTCACGCGCGACCTCGGGGTGCCGCTCGGCACGACCTCGGTCGTCCTCGCGCTGTTCGGCGCGGCGACGATCCCCTCGCGGGTCCTCGGGGGCGTCGTGACGACCCGGTGGGGCCCGCGCGCCGCCCTCGTCGCCGGGTTGGCCGCGGCCGGGGTGGCCCAGACGGTCGTGGCGGCCGGGGAGGACCTCCTCGTCGTCGGGGCGGGCGTCGTCGCCCTCGGCCTGGCCTACGAGGTCGTCGAGCCGGCGACCCAGACCGCCGTCGTCGCGGGCGTCGAGCCGGGGCGGCGGGCCTCGCGCTTCTCGCTGCTCTGGGCGAGCCTCTCGGTGGCCGGGGTCGTCGCCGGCGTGCTCGCCGCCCTCGTCACCCGCTGGGGCGTCGGTGCCCTCTTCGCCGTCGACGCCGCGAGCAGCCTCCTCGCCGCGGCGCTCGTCGCGCTGCTCCTCCCCGCGCTGCCACGGCCGTCGCGGGTGCCCCGCGCCTGGCGGTCCGCGCTGCGTCCGCCGGTGCTCGGGTGGGCCGGGCTGTGCACGGTCTCGGCCACCGTCGTCATGGTCGTCGTGCTCGTCCTCCCGCTGGCCGTCGAGCGGGCCGGCCACCCGCCGTCGACGACCGCCTGGCTCCTCGTGGCCGGCGCGCTGTCGGCGGTCGCCACGCACCGGGTCCTCGCGCGGGTCGAGGTCGACGCCCCGGCCCACCGGGTGCTCGCGGCCGGGTTCGCGCTGCTCGGCGCGGCGCTCACGGCGTGGGCGGTCGGTGGCGTGCCCGCGCTCGTCACCGGCGCGGTGCTCGAGGGCGCCGCCGGGACGCTGGTCGTCGGGACCCAGCAGGCGGTCGCGTCCCGCCTCGCCGTGCCCGGCGCCGAGGCCGCCGTCATGACGGTCCAGGGCCTCTCGTGGGGGGTCGCGACGCTCGTCGCACCGCTGCTCGGGGGTGCGCTCCTCGGGCTGGACCCCGCCGCGCCGTGGCTCGCCGGCGCGGCGGTGGCCCTGCTCCTCGCGGCCGGTCACGCCCGGCCGCCCGCGGCGCTCAGGCCGGGGTGGTCGGCTCCGCGAGCCGCAGGAACTCGAGGTGGCGCTCGTAGTGGTCGAGGCAGTCGTGGATGACCTGCGCCGCCGACCAGCCCATGACGTCGTAGCCCTGCCCGCCGTCGGCGAGGTGCACCTCGAGGCGGGCGTAGGAGTCGCGGCTCTGGACCATCCGACCCCCGTAGGTCGGCACCGGGGCCATCTCGACCTCGACGCGGTAGACGAACGGCGGCTCGGCGGCCGGGGTGCGCAGCGTGACCGACGGGGCCGTGCCCCCGAGGTCGACCTCGCACGTCGTCTCGACCTCGTGGCGGCACAGCTCCTCGCCGACCTCGGCGAGCGC
Organism: Phycicoccus sp. DTK01; assembly: GCF_017312765.1. Classification (NCBI taxonomy): domain Bacteria; kingdom Bacillati; phylum Actinomycetota; class Actinomycetes; order Micrococcales; family Intrasporangiaceae; genus Phycicoccus; species Phycicoccus sp. DTK01. The sequence continues at coordinate 26,622 of NZ_BOPU01000014.1, forward strand.
CGGGGCCACGACCCCTTCGAGGTGCCGGACGGCGTCCCGGCGGTCGACGAAGTTCGTCGCCCGCGCCACGCGCGCCCGCCACGAGGTCGCGCGGTCCTCGCGGCGGGTCGTCGCGGCCCGCGCCGAGAGCAGGCCGTACATGCTCTGGGTCCGGCTGTCGGCCCGGCGTCCCTCGACGCGCAGGGCGCGCACGAGCCCGACCATGACGAGCACGAGCACGACGGCGAAGGGCAGGCCGAAGATGATCGTCGCGTACTGCAGCGCGGTGATGCCGCCGACGAGGAGCATCGCGATGGTCAGCAGGCCGGTCGCGGCCGCCCACGTGATGCGCAGCCAGCCCGCCGCGTCCTCGGTGAGGTCACCGAGCCGGCTCGTGAGGTTGGCCATGACGAGCGCGCCGGAGTCGGCGGAGGTGACGTAGAAGAGCAGCCCGACGAAGAACGCCAGCGCGATGACGACCTTGCCCGCCGGGTACTGCGAGAGCAGGTCGTAGAAGCCGACACCGGTGAAGTCCTGCGCGGTCTGCGCGAAGGTGGTGTCGCCGCCGCGGATCCGCTCGATCGCGGCGTTCCCGAAGATCGAGATCCACATGACGATGTAGGCGAACGGGATGACGAGCGTGCCGAGGACGAACTGCCGGATGGTCCGGCCGCGCGAGATCCGGGCGAGGAAGAGCCCGACGAACGACGCCCACGCGACCCACCAGGCCCAGAAGAAGAGGGTCCACGTGCTCATCCACGTCGCGTTGTCGACGAACGGGAAGGTCTCCATCGTCTTGGCCGGGAAGGTGCGCAGGAAGTCGCCGACGTTGGCCACCGCGCCGTTGAGGAGGAGGCCGGTGTTGCCGGTGACGAGCACCCACGCCGCGAGGCCGAGGGCGAGGAGCACGTTGAGCTGCGACAGGAACCGGATGCCGCGGTCGACGCCCGTCGTCGCCGAGACGGCCGCCATGACGACCGCGAGAGCAGCGAGGGCGATCTGCGCCCCGGTGCCGACGCCGACACCGAAGAGGACGTTGAGCCCGACGTTGAGGAAGACCACGCCGATGCCGAGGGAGGTCGCGACGCCGAAGATCGTCCCGAGCACCGCGGCGGTGTCGACGGCGTGGCCGAGCGGGCCGCCGATCCGCTTGCCGAGCACCGGGGCGAGGGCCGAGCGGACGGCCAGCGGCAGGTTCTTGCGGTAGCAGAAGTACCCGAGGGCCAGGCCCATCAGCGCGTACATGCCCCAGCCGGTGACGCCGTAGTGGAAGAGCGTCCACACCGTCGCGTCGCGCGCGGCCTCGATGCTCTCGGGGGCCGGCCCGCCCGCGGGCGGCGCCATGTACTGGGTCGCCGGCTCGACGACGGAGTAGAACATCACGTCCGTGCCGATGCCGGCGGCGAAGAGCATCGAGGCCCAGGCGAACGTCGAGAACTCGGGGCGTGAGTGGTCCGGGCCGAGCCGCACGTGCCCGTAGCGCGAGAGGCCGAGCCAGACGACGAAGCCGAGCACCGTCGTGGCCAGCAGGACGTAGAACCACCCGAACCACTCGGTCGCCCACGTGGTGAGGGCGCCGAGGGCGCTCTCGGCGGACGACGGGGCGACCAGCGCCCAGAGCGCGACGACGAGCACGCCGGTCAGGGACGCGACGAAGACGGGCATCCGGACCGGTGGCCCGCCGAGGAGGCCCGTCGTGCCGCCGCCGTCCGGTGGCCCGGCCTCGGGGGTGTCGGTCGGCGGGGTGTCGGTGGCGGCGCTCATCGGGTCCTCCTCGGTGGGGCGGTCAGGACGTCGGCGGGTCGAGCGGGCTCCCGGCCCGCAGGTCGTACCAGGGCGCGTCCGACGGCGGGAGCGGGGTGGCCCCGGTGATGAGGTCGGCCGCCTTCTCGGCGAGCATGACGACCGGCGCGTAGATGTTGCCGTTGGTCACGTACGGCATCGCGCTGGCGTCGACGACGCGCAGACCCTCGGTGCCGTGGACGCGCATCGACGTCGGGTCGAGCACCGACAGGTCGTCGGTGCCCATCCGGGCGGTGCAGCTGGGGTGCAGGGCCGTCTCGGCGTCGGCGCGCACCCAGTCGAGGATCTCTTCGTCGGTCTCGACCTTCGACCCGGGCGAGATCTCGCCGCCGTCGTAGGGGGCGAAGGCCGGCTGGGCGAGGATCTCGCGCGAGACGCGGATGGCCTCGACCCACTCGCGCCGGTCCTGGTCGGTCGAGAGGTAGTTGAACTGCATGGCCGGCTTCATCCGCGGGTCGGTGCTGCGGATGCGCAGCCAGCCGCGGGCGTCGGAGTACATCGGGCCGATGTGCACCTGGTAGCCGTGGCCCTCGACCGGGCTGGAGCCGTCGTAGCGGATCGCGATCGGCAGGAAGTGGAACATGAGGTTCGGGTAGTCGACGTCGTCGTTGCTGCGGACGAAGCCGCCGCCCTCGAAGTGGTTCGTCGCCCCGAGGCCCTTGCGCAGGAAGAGCCACTCGGCGGCGAGCTTCGGGCGGTTCTTGTAGGCGAGCCCCGGTGCGATCGAGACCGGCTGGGTGCAGGCGTGCTGGATGTACACCTCGAGGTGGTCCTGGAGGTGCTCGCCGACCCCGCGCAGCCCGGAGACGACGTCGATGCCGAGCGGCCGCAGCAGCTCGGGGTCGCCGACGCCCGAGAGCTGGAGCAGCTGCGGGGTGTTGATCGCGCCGCCGGAGAGGATGACCTCGCCGGCGCGCACCGTGTGCCTCCGACCGAACGCGAGGTACTCGACCCCGACCGCGCGGGTGCCCTCGAAGAGCACCTTCGTCGTCATCGCGAGGGTGCGGACATGGAGGTTCGGGCGGTCGATGACCGGGTGGAGGTAGGCGCGCGCGGCGGAGAGGCGGCGGCCGCGGTGGACGTTGCGGTCGAAGGGCGCGAACCCCTCCTGCCGGTAGCCGTTGACGTCGCTCGTGCGCGGGTAGCCGGCCTGCTCGGCGGCGTCGAAGAACGCCGTGAACAGGGGGTTCGTCGCCGGGCCGCGCTCCATGACGAGGGGTCCGTCGCCGCCGCGCCAGGTGTCGGCGCCGGCGAGGCAGGTCTCCATCCGCTTGAAGTACGGCAGGCAGTGCGCGTAGTCCCAGTCGGACATCCCCGGGTCGGCGCCCCAGCGCTCGTAGTCCTTGGGGTTGCCGCGCTGGAAGATCATCCCGTTGATCGAGCTCGACCCACCGAGGACCTTGCCGCGCGCGTGGTAGATCCGCCGGCCGTTCATGTGCGGCTCGGGCTCGGACTCGTACTTCCAGTCGTAGAACCGGCTGCCGATGGGGAAGGGCAGCGCGGCCGGCATGTGGATGAACGGGTCGAGCTTGAGGTCGTTGCGGCCGGCCTCGAGGACGAGCACGCTCGTGCCGGGGTCGGCCGAGAGGCGGTTGGCGAGGACGGACCCGGCGCTGCCCCCGCCGACGACGACGTAGTCGACCTGGTCGGGGACCTCGGCCATCGTGGTCCGGTCGCGCAGGCTCCGGGCGGTGTCGGTGACGCGGTCGAGGACGCTCATGAGAACCACCCCGTCGGGGCCGGCTCGGTGTTCTCCCACACGTGCTTGGTCTCCTGGTACTCCTCGAGGCCGAGCTCGCCGAGCTCGCGGCCGATGCCGGACTGCTTGTGGCCGCCCCACTCGGCGGGGGCGACGTACGGGTGGTAGTCGTTGACCCACACGGTGCCGAGGCGCAGTGCCCTGGCGACGCGGCGGGCCCGCTCGGGGTCGCCGGTCCACACCGCGCCGGCGAGGCCGTAGCGGGTGGCGTTGGCGAGGCGGACCGCCTCCTCCTCGGTGCGGAAGGTCTCGACCGTGAGGACCGGCCCGAAGGACTCCTCCTGGACGACGTGCATGTCGACGTCGCACCGGTCGAGGACGGTGGGGAGGTAGTAGTAGCCGCTCGCGAGCCGCTCGTCGTCGGGGCGGGCGCCGCCGCAGCGCAGCCGGGCGCCCTCGGCGATCCCGGTCGCGACGTAGTCCTCGACCTTCTTCAGGTGCTCGGCGCTGGTCAGCGACCCGGTCTGCGCGTCCTCGTCGAACGGCGGGCCCATCCGGATGGCCCCGGCGCGCTCGACGATCGCGTCGACGACCTCCTGCGCGACGGACTCCTCGACGAGCAGCCGGGCGCCGGCCGAGCAGACCTGGCCGGAGTGGAGGAAGACCGCCGTCATCGCGTTGTCGATCGCGGCCTCGCGGTCGGCGTCGGCGAACACGATGTTGGGGTTCTTGCCGCCGAGCTCGAGGGCGACCCGCTTGACGGTGTCGGCTGCCTGCTTCATGAGGTGCTTGCCGACGGCGAGGCTGCCGGTGAACGACACGAGGTCGACGCGCGGGTCGGTGGACATCGGGCCGGCGCACCCGGGGCCGGTGCCGAGGACGAGGTTGGCGACGCCGGCCGGCACGCCGGCCTCCTCGATCGCGCGGACCATGAGGATCGTCGAGTGCGGCGTGATCTCGCTCGGCTTGAGCACGAACGTGCTGCCCGCGAGCAGGCATGGTGCGACCTTCCAGCTGGCCTGCAGCAGCGGGTAGTTCCACGGCGTGATGAGCGAGCAGACGCCGATCGGCTCACGGAGGACGCGGCTGCGCACGTGCGGCTGGCCGGGGTCGACCTCGCGGACGCGCTCGACGTCCTCGCCCTTGCCGGCGTAGAAGCGGAAGACGCTGACGACGTCGGCGACGTCGAGCTTCGCCTCCTCGAAGCGCTTGCCGGTGTCGAGGGCCTCGGCGCGCGCGATCTCGTCGGTGTCGCGCTCGAGGAGGTCCGCGATGCGCCCGAGGGCGGCGGCCCGCTCGGTCGGTGGGGTGTCGCGCCAGCGGCCGTCGTCGGCCGCGCGGCGGGCGGCGTCGATCGCCGCGAGGGTGTCGGTCTCGTCGGCCTCGTCGACCTCGCCGACGGTCGTGCCGTCGGCAGGGCAGACGATGGTCCGGCGACCGCCGGCAGCGGCGCCGACCCAGGCGCCGTCGAGGTACAGGTCGGCCATGGTCGTCCTGACTGTCGGGGTGGGGACGGATGGACCAGCCTGTCGGAGAACCGCTCCGACCGTCAAGGAGTGCAGGTCAGGCGAGCGCGCACCCCGTCGAGCGAACAGAACACGCCGTCGGGCAAGCGGTCCGGACGGCGTGTTCTGTTCACTCGACGGGTGGGGAGGGAGAGGTGGCCCGGGCTCAGCACTCGATGACGTTGACGGCGAGGCCGCCGCGCGCGGTCTCCTTGTACTTGACCTTCATGTCGCGCCCGGTGTCGCGCATCGTCTTGATCGCCTTGTCGAGCGAGACGACGGCGGAGCGGCCGTCGCCGCGCAGCGAGAGCCGGGCGGCGGTGATGGCCTTGACCGAGGCGACGGCGTTGCGCTCGATGCACGGGATCTGGACGAGCCCGCCGACCGGGTCGCAGGTGAGCCCCAGGTTGTGCTCGATGCCGATCTCGGCCGCGTTCTCGACCTGGCCGGGGGTGCCGCCGAGGACCTCGGCGAGGGCGCCGGCCGCCATCGAGCAGGCCGAGCCGACCTCGCCCTGGCAGCCGACCTCGGCGCCGGAGATCGAGGCGTTCTCCTTGTAGAGCGTGCCGATGGCGGCCGCGGTCAGGAGGAAGCGCACGACCCCGTCGTCGTCGGCACCCGGCACGAAGCGCGTGTAGTAGTGCAGGACCGCCGGGATGATGCCCGCCGCGCCGTTGGTGGGAGCGGTGACGATGCGCCCGCCGCTGGCGTTCTCCTCGTTGACGGCGAGCGCGTAGAGGGTGACCCAGTCCATCGCGGCGAGCGGGTCGCCGGCGTGCTCGCCGCGCAGCTGGCGCACCAGCCGGGGCGCGCGGCGCTGGACGCGCAGGCCGCCCGGGAGGACGCCGTCGGTGCGGCAGCCGTTGTCGACGCACTCCTGCATCACCTCCCAGAGGTGCAGCAGCCCGGCACGGACCTCGGCCTCGGTGCGCCACGAGAGCTCGTTGGCGAGCATGACACCGCTGATCGGCAGGCCGGTCTCGGCGCACCGCTCGAGCAGCTGCGCCCCGGTGGTGAACGGGTACCGGACGGGCGTGTGGTCGGGGACGATCTCGTTCTGGCCGACCTCGTCCTGGTCGAGGACGAAGCCGCCGCCGACCGAGTAGTACTCGCGGGTGCGCAGCGGCTCCTCGCCCTCGGCCGGGTCGGCCGAGGCCCACGCGGTGAAGCGCATCCCGTTGGAGTGGAAGGGCAGGGTCGCACGGCGGTGGAGGACGACGTCGACGTCGGGGTCGCAGGTGACGTCGTGGCTGCCGCCGAGGTGCAGCGTGCGCGCGGCACGGACCTCGTCGACGCGGTTCTCGGCGGCGCGCGGGTCGGTGGTCTCGGGCGCCTCGCCCTCGAGGCCGAGGAGCACGGCCTTGACCGAGCCGTGGCCGTGACCGGTGGCGCCGAGCGAGCCGAAGAGCTCGGCCTTGACCCGGCCGACGCGGGGGAGCAGGCCGTCCTCGCGCAGCGCCGTGACGAAGGTGTGGGCGGCGCGCATCGGGCCCACGGTGTGCGAGCTGGAGGGACCGATGCCGACGGAGAACAGGTCGAAGGAGGAGATGGCCATGAGGCGCTCAGTGTGTCATCCGCCGGGAGCACCTGGGGACGGCCCTGCGGGCGCGTCGGAGGCACCGGCTACCGTCGGTGCCGTGACGGGCACGGGGGAGCGGGCGCAGCCGCAGCAGGCGGCGTTCCCCGGCATGCCCGAGCCCCTGTGGGGCGGCAGCCCGAGCAAGCTGCTCACCTTCCTCGACTGCCCGCGCCGCTACCGCCTGGCCTACCTCGACCGCCCGCGCCCGCCGGCCCGGGCGCAGCGGGCCCACACCTCGCTCGGGAACGCCGTGCACAACGCCCTGCGCGACTGGTGGGACCAGCCCGAGCGCACCCCGCAGGTCGGCGCGCGCCTGGTGCAGAAGGCGTGGATCGACGTCGGCTTCCGCGACGCCGCCCAGTCCGCTCGCTGGCGGGCCCGGATGCAGGACGCGGTCGTCGCCTACCTCGAGCGCTCCGGCCCGCAGCAGCGGCCCGTCGGCATCGAGCGCACGGTGTCGTTCGTCAGCGACGACCTGCGCGTGCAGGGCCGCATCGACCGGCTCGACGACCGAGACGGCGAGCTCGTCGTCGTCGACTACAAGACCTCGCGCCAGGTCTCGACCGACGACGACGCGCGCACCTCGCTGCCGCTCGCCCTGTACGCCGCGGCCGTCTGGAAGATGTTCCGCCGCCCGGTCCGCCGGGTCGAGCTGCACCACGTGCCCTCGGGCACGGTCGCCGCCCACGAGCACACCGGTGAGTCGATCGGCCGGCACGTCGAGCGGGCACGCTCGATCATGCGCGACGCGCGCCGGGCCGACGCCGACTTCGCCCGCCACGGGGCGGAGTCCTCGATGTTCCCCGCCGTCACCGGGCCGCTGTGCGGCTGGTGCGACCTGCGGGCCCACTGCCCCGAGGGGCAGGCCGCGGCGCCCGAGAAGGCGGACTGGGCCGCGCTCGAGGACTGAGGGCGCCCGCCCGCTCAGCCGAGCTCCTCGAGGACGGCCGGCAGCACCTCGTGCATGTCGCCGATCACCGCGTAGTCGGCCTTGGTCACCATCGGGGCGTCGGCGTCGGTGTTGACGGCGATGATCGTCCGGCTGGAGGCGCAGCCCGCCCAGTGCTGGATCGACCCCGAGATGCCGCAGGCGAGGTAGAGGTCCGGCGCGATGCGCGAGCCGGTCTGGCCGACCTGCTCGTGGTGCGGGCGCCAGCCGAGCGAGGTGACGACGCGCGACACACCGACGGCCCCGCCGAGGCGCTCGGCGAGGGCGTCGACGGCCGCGAAGCCGTCCGGCCCGCCCGCGCCGCGCCCCGCGCCGACGACGACCTTGGCCGCGGTCAGCCCCGAGCTGTCGCCCTGCTCGCGCCGCTCGACCCGGACGACCTGCGCGCGCAGGTCCTTGGGGTCGACGGCGACGGCCAGCGGCTGCACGCGCGCCTCGCCGGGAGCGTCCGCGGGGGTCGGCTCGACGGCGTGCCCGGCCATCGACAGCAGCCGGACCCGGCTCGGGACCGTCGCCCGCTCGAGGGCGGCGCCGCCGACGACCTGGCGCTGGACGACGAGCGGCGAGAGCGACTCGACGGCGACGACGTTGGCGGCCATCCGCAGCCCGCGGCGGGCGGCGACGTGGGCGAGGACCTCGTTGCCGCGGCCGGTGCCCGGGGCCACCACGAGGTCCGCGCGGGCGGCCCGGCCGGCCGTCTCGACGGCCGCGGCCCAGGCCGCGGCGGCGTACCGCTCGAGCGCGGGGTCGGCGGCCTCGTGGACGACCACGACCCCGGCCTCGCGGCAGTCGGCGAGGACGGCCCCGGACGCGGACCCGACGACGAGGGCGTGCAGGTCGCCGGCGCCGAGGGAGCGGGCGAAGGCGAGGGTCTCGCGGGAGACGAGCGAGGCCCGTCCCTCCTCGACCTCGACGAGGACGACGACGCTCACGAGTGCACCACCTTGAGCTCGCGCAGGACGGCGACGAGGGCGGGCGCGGCGGTCGGCCCCTCGCCGAGGACGGTGACCTGGCTCGGTGGCGCCTCGGGCACGGTGAGGGCCTCCCGGCCCGACCCACCGGGGGTGCCCGACCACGTCATCCGCTCGACCTCGGCCTTCTTCGCGCGCATCCGCCCCATGACGCTCGGGTACTTCGGCGAGACGCCGCCCTCGAGGACGGTGACGACCGCGGGCAGGGCGACCTCGTAGACCTCGGTGCCCTCCGGCCCCTCGGCGTGCAGGGTGGCGACGTCGCCGTCGACGGTGACGGTCTGCACGCCCGCGACGACGGGACGGTCGAGGAGGTAGGCCAGCCGCACGCCGACCTGGAAGTCGCCGGTGTCGGCGGCGTCGTTGCCGAGGAGCACGAGGTCGTACGTCGTCCCCGCGTCCGAGCGGGCCCGGACGGCCTCCGCGACGGCCTCGGCGACGTCGGCCGGGCCGAGGAGGTCGGCGTCGGCCTCGACGAGCACGCCGTCGGTGGCGCCGACGGCGATGCCGGCGCGCACCTGCTCGAGGCTGTCCTCGAAGCCGACCGACAGCACCGTCACGGTGCCGCCCGAGGCCTCGGCGACCTGGACGGCCAGCGCGACGGCGGCCTCCTCGTGGGCGCTCGTCGTGTAGCCGGCGTACCGGCCGTCGACGCGCAGCCCGTCGGGCGTGAGGACGACCTCGCCGGTGGGGTCGGGGACGCGCTTGACGCAGACGAGGACGTTCGTCACGCCCGCCCCCGGATCCGCAGGTTCTCGGGGTCGAAGAGCGGGGTCGCGTCGGCCGCGGCGACCGTCACGGGGTAGAGCTCCTCCATGTACGAGACGGCCAGCTGCGTGCCGACGGTGGCGACCTCCGGCGGGAGGAAGGCCATGAGCACGTGCTTGCCGAGGCTCGGGGCGGAGCCGGCCGTCGTCACGTACGGGTGGCGGCCGTGGCCGTCGGTCAGCGTGTCACCCTCGCGGGTGAGGACCGGCTCGCCGCCGAGCATGTAGCGCTTCACCCCGGACGCCGACGTGTGGTCGTCGACGGTGAGCGAGCAGAGGACCGCCTTCGGGGCCGCGTCGGCCTGCGCGAGCACCGCGTCCTTGCCGACGAAGTCCTGCTCCTTCCACTTCGCCCGCGACATGCCGGTCTCCATCAGCGTGCGCTCGGTGTCGAGCTCGTAGCCGTAGGCCCGGTAGCCCTTCTCGATCCGGCCGGTCGTGCCGTAGACGCCGATGCCCACGGGCACCATCCCGAGGGGCGTGCCGGCGTCGAGGAGCCTCTGCCACAGGGCGGCTCCCGCCTCGATGGGCACGTAGAGCTCCCAGCCGAACTCGCCGACGTACGAGATGCGCGAGGCGAGCACCGACAGCGTCCCGACCTCGATCTCGCGGCAGGTGCCGAAGGCGAAGCCGCCGGGCGAGACGTCGGCGTCGGTGAGGCCGGAGAGGATCTCGAGGGCCTTCGGGCCCCAGAGGCCGATCGTCGTCCAGCTCGAGGTGAGGTCGACGACGACCGCGCCGCCGTCCTCGGGCATCCGGTCGGCGAACCACTTCTTGTCGGCCATGCCGTGCGCGCCGCCGGTGACGACCCGGAACCGGTCGTGCGCGAGGCGCATCACGGTGAGGTCGGAGCGGAACCCGCCGCGCTCGTCGAGCACCGGGGTGTAGACGACCCGGCCGATGCGGACGTCGGCCTGCGCCACGATGATCCGCTGCACGGCCTCGAGCGCCCTCGGCCCGACGACGTCGAAGATCGCGAACGCGGAGAGGTCGACGAGCCCGGCCGCCTCGCGCATCTGCAGGTGCTCGGCGTTGATGATCGGCGACCACCAGCGCGCGTCCCACTCGTGCTCGCGTGGCATCGTCTGCTCGGGGCCGAACTTCTCGACGAGCCCGGCGTTCGAGGTGTACCAGTGCGGCCGCTCCCAGCCGGCGGTCTCGTAGAAGACCGCGCCGAGCTCCTGCTGCGAGGCGTGCATCGGCGCGAGGCGGACGTCGCGGTTGCTGCCGTACTGCTCCGCGGGGTGGACGATGCCGTAGGTCTTGATGAACGACTCGGACGTGCGCGCCTTGACGTGCGCCCGCGTCTTCTGGTGCGGGTGGAAGCGCGCGATGTCGCTGTGCCCCAGGTCGATCTCGGGGTTGCCGTGGGTCATCCACTCGGCGACCGCGCGGGCGGTGCCCGGGCCCTCCTTGATCCACACCGCGGCGCACGACCAGAGGCCCTTGACCTCGGGCGTCTCGCCGAGGATCGGGTAGCCGTCCGGCGTGAGCGACAGCAGGCCGTTGATGGCGTAGCGGATCTCGGCCCGCTCGTCGCCGAGCAGCTCGGGCATGAGCTCGAGGGCCTGCTCGAGCTGCGGGTCGAAGTCGTCCTCGGTGAACGGCATCTCGGTGGGGGAGAGCTTGCTCTGCTCGATCGAGGGGATGTCCTCGGGGTCCCAGAGGATCGCCCGGTGCGCGTACGAGCCGACCTCCATGTCGGAGCCGTGCTGGCGCTCGTAGCAGAACGTGTCCATGTCGCGCACGATCGGGTAGCTGATCTCGCCGGGCTTCTCGGCGAGCACCTCGCAGGGGCCGACCGAGATCATCTGGTGGACCGCGGGGGTCAGCGGGATGTGCGCGCCGGCCATCCGGGCGATCTTCGGGCTCCACACGCCGCAGGCGACGACGACGGTCTCGGCCTCGATGCGGCCCTGGGTGGTCTCCACCGCGCGGATGCGGCCGTCGACGACCTCCATCCCGGTCACCTCGACGTTGGGGACGGTCGTCAGGGCGCCGCGCTCGACGGCGCGCTCGCGCATGATCGTGCCGGCGCGGAGGCTGTCGACGACGCCGACGGTCGGGAACCAGGCGGCGCCGATGATGACGTCCTTGTCGAGGAAGGGCACCTTCTCGGCGACCTGCTCGGGGGTGACGAGCTCGGCGGGGATGCCCCACGCCTTCGCGCTGCTCATCCGGCGGCGCAGCTCCTCCATCCGCTCCTCGGTGCGCGCGACCTCGTACCCGCCGGACTCGGTGAAGACCCCGAGCTCCTTGTACTGGCGCATCGAGTCGAGCGTGATGTCGGCGAACTCGCGCGAGTGGTCGACGGGGAAGATGAAGTTGCTCGCGTGGCCCGTGGAGCCGCCCGGGTTCGGCAGGGGTCCCTTGTCGAGCTGGACGATGTCGGTCCACCCGAGCTCGGCGAGGTGGTGGACGAGCGAGTTCCCGACGATGCCGGCGCCGATGACGACGCAGCGCGCGGAGGCGGGGAGAGCGGCCATGGGGGGTCCTTCCGTCACGCCGGTGGTGCGTATCGCGCAACCCGGCGCTCATCGTGCAACACGTCCGCACAGCATGGCAGACGGCGGACGCCGTGCCAACCGGTCGTCCGCCGTCCGGCTCAGACGTCCTGGCGCGCCGCCGGGTGCTCGCGCAGGTGCCGCCGGATCGGCCCCTGGAGGGTCGACTCGAAGGTCTCCTGCCGCAGCGCCTTCCACAGCGAGACGCACAGCGCGATGAGCACCATGAGGAACGGGAAGCCGATGATGATGACCCCCGTCTGCAGCGCCCCGAGCCCGTCCTCGCCGCCGGTGACGAGCAGGACCGTCGCGACCGCGCCGGTCGCGACGCCCCAGAAGACGACGAGCGAGCGCCGGGGCTCCTCGTCTCCGCCCTGGCTGAGCATCCCCATGACGATCGAGGCCGAGTCGGCGCCGGTGACGAAGAAGATGGCGATGAGGAAGACGGCGAGCACGACGGTGACCGTGGCGAGCGGGTAGGCCCGCAGGGTGCCGAAGAGCGTTGTCTCGAGTCCGGAGTCGACGAGCGCCTTCATGTCCTCGCCCTGGGTCAGCTGGAGGTCGAAGGCGGCGCCGCCGAGGATCGAGAACCAGACGAACGAGACGAGCGAGGGGATGGCGATGACGAAGACGACGAACTGGCGGATGGTGCGGCCCTTGGAGATGCGGGCGATGAACATCCCGACGAAGGGGGTCCACGACACCCACCAGGCCCAGTAGAAGATCGTCCAGCCGTTGAGCCACTCGCCGCCGCCGAAGACGCCGGTGCGGAAGCTCATCGTCGGCAGGTGCGTCAGGTAGCCGCCGATCGACTCGGTGAAGGTCGAGAGGATGAACACGGTCGGCCCGACGACGAAGAGGAAGAGGGCGAGCAGCGCGGCGGCGACGGCGTTGGCGTTGGAGAGCCACTTGATGCCGCGGTCGATGCCGCTGACCGCCGAGACGACGAAGCAGAGCGTGAGGACGGCGATGACGGCGACCGCGGCGGCCGTGCCGTACTCCCGGCCCGAGAAGACGTCGGAGAGGCCGCCGGTGATCTGCAGCGCCCCGAGGCCGAGCGAGGTGGCCGAGCCGAAGAGGGTCGCGAGGACGGCGAGGGTGTCGATGCCCTTGCCGGCGGCGCCGTCGACGCGGTCGCCGAGCAGCGGCCGGAACGCCGCGCTGATGAGGTTGCCCGAGCCCTTGCGGTAGGCGAAGTAGGCGATGGTCAGCCCGATGACGGCGTACATCGACCACGGGTGGAAGCCCCAGTGGAAGAACGTGTACTCCATCGCGAGGTGCGCGGCCTCGTCGCTGCCCGGCTCGGCGAGCCCGAGCGGTGGCGTGTTGAGGTGGGTGAGCGGCTCCGCGACGCCGTAGAACATCAGCCCGATGCCCATGCCGGTCGCGAACATCATCGAGACCCACGAGAAGGTCGAGAACTCGGGCACCGAGTCGTCCGGGCCGAGCTTGATGTTGCCGTAGCGGCTGACGGCGAGGAACGCGCTGAAGACGACGAAGCCGCCGCTGGTCAGGACGAAGAACCAGCCGAAGTTCGTCGTGATCCAGCCGAGGATGCTGCCGCCGGTCTCGCCGAAGCCCTCGCCGTCGACCGCGCCGTAGACGAGGAAGAGCAGCGAGAGGGTCGCCGCGACCCCGAAGACCACCTTGTCGACGGGGGAGTGCCGGGGCGGCTCCGGCGCCTGCTCGGTGGTCAGCGGGGGTGGTGTCGTCGTCGCCATGGCCGTGCCCCTCAGTTGCGCTGGACGGAACGCTGTGCGCATCGCACAACAGCAGCAGTGTGAGGTGGATCACGTCGTCCGTCAACGGCCGCGTGCCGCGGCGCCCGGGTGGGCGCCGCGGCACGGCGGGGTCGGACGGGGGTCAGGACAGCCAGGCGGCGACCTTGTCGGGGTTGGCCTCGACCCACTTCTTCGCCGCGTCGTCAGGACTCATGTTCTGGTTGGCGATCATCTCCGAGACGGCGTTCTGGTCGTCGTTGGTCCACTGGAACTTCTTGATGAGGTCCACTGCGGGAGAACCGGACTCGGCGAACTTCGTCGCGATGAGCTTGTTGAGCGCGTAGGGCGGGTAGTCGCAGGCGACCTTCTTGGCGTCGGCGTCGCAGCCGTCGGTGTACTCCGGGAGGTTGACCTTGACGAGCTTCATCTCGGAGAAGAACCACTGCGGGTCGTAGAAGTACGCCAGCAGCGGCGTCTTGTTCTTCTCGGCCTGCCGGAAGCTCGTGATGAGCGCGGCCTCCGAGCCACCGGTGACGACCTTGTAGTCGAGCTTCAGGTTCGTGACGAGCGCCTCGTCGTTGGTCACGTAGGAGGGGTCGCCGTCGAGGAGCTGGCCCTTGCCGCCGGACTCGGACGTCTTGAACATCGACGCGTACTTGTTGAGGTTCTTCCAGTCGGTGATGTCCGGGTACTTCTCGGCCATCCACGGCGGCACGTACCAGCCGATGATCCCCTGGTTGCCGGTGAGGCCGGCGTCCTCGACGGTCTTCTGCTCGTCGACGTACTTCTTCGTGAGGTCGGCGTGGCCCCAGTTCTCGACGATGGTGTCGATCGACCCGGAGGCCATGCCCTGCCAGCCGACCTCCTCCTTGACGTCGGGGTAGGTGACCTTGCAGCCGAGCTTGGTCTGCGCGACGTAGCCGATGACGTGGGCGTTGCTCACGTACCCCGTCCACGGGTTGACGGCGATGCGCAGGTCGCCGCACTCCTTGCCGCCCCCGCCGGCGGACCCGGAGGCGCTCGGCTGCTCGATGTTGCCGCCGCCGCAGGCACTCAGCCCGAGGGCGAGGGCGGCGGTGGCCGCGACCAGCGCGGTCCGGTGGGTTGCTCGTGCCATGGGCTGGACCTCTCTCCTGTCCGCGGTCGTCCGCGGGTCGTGGTGGGGTGCCCGGCTCATCGGCCGAACCGGGCGGCGGCGTGGCGGGCGATGCGGTCGAGCATGATCCCGAGCGCGGTGATGGCGATGCCGGCGGCCAGGCCCTTGCCGAAGAGCTGGCCCTGGACGAAGCCCTGGACGATGAGGTAGCCGAGGCTGCCGCCGCCGACCATCCCGCCGATGACGACCATCGACAGGACGTAGAGCAGGCCCTGGTTGGTCGCGAGCACGAGGGCCTCGCGGGCCATCGGCAGCTGGACCTTGGAGATCATCTGCCACCGGGTGATGCCGGTGGAGCGGGCGGCCTCGACGGTGGCCGGCGAGACGCCGCGCACGCCGTCGGCGACGAGCTTGGTCGCGATCGGCACCGCGTAGGCGACGGCGGCCATGATCGCCGTGAAGCGGGTGGCGGCGAAGAGCGCGAGCGCCGGCACCAGGTAGACGAACGCGGGGATGGTCTGGAAGCCGTCGAGGAAGGGCCGGATGACGGTGTCCGCCCGGCGCCCCCGACCCATCGCGACGCCGAGCACGACGGCGACGAGCATGACGATGACCGTCGCCACGAGGGTCATCGTCAGGGTGACCATCGCGTCGTACCAGAGGCCGGTGCCGAGGACGACGGCCTCGCAGACGAGGGTGACGACGGTGGGCCGCCAGCCGCCGAGGAGGTAGGCGACGGCGAGCAGCACGAGGGCCATGACCCACCACGGCAGGTCGGACATCAGCGACTGCAGCGGGTTGAGCATCACGGCCGTCACGAGGTCCTTGAACCCGTTGGTCACGCCGGAGATCGCGTCGACGACGGCGTTCGTCAGGTCGTTGATGTGCCCGCCGAGGGGGCCCGCGGTCAGCTCGCCGAGGACCGGGACGCCGGAGAGGTCGGGGAACTGCGAGAGCTGGAGGTAGCGGGTCGAGTAGTAGGCCCCGACGAGGACGGGCAGCAGGAGCACGGCGAGGACGAGCCGCCGGCCGCTCGAGGTGAGGAAGCGGCGGTCGGTGCCGCGCCCGCCCTCCTCGGTGGCCCAGCGGGGCAGCTTCTCGAGGACGAGGGTGCGCCCGCCGAAGATGCCGGGGGAGCCGACGGCCGCGACCCGCTGGCCCGCGGGGGAGGAGCGCTCGCTCGCCGCGGTCGTCGTGCGGTCGAGCATGATCGCGATGAGGACGATGCCGAGGCCCGCCACCGCGGCGGCGCCGACGTTGAGGGTCTGCAGGGCGGCGATGACCGGCTTGCCGAGGCCGGGGCCGTTGACGAGCGCCGCGATGGTCGCCATCGACAGCGCCGCCATCGTGCACTGGTTGATGCCGACGACGATCGTGCGCTTGGCCATCGGCAGCTGGACCTGCCGCAGCAGCTGGCCCTTCGTCACCCCGAGCGAGCGGCCGGCCTCGACGGTGTTCTCCGCGACCGAGTTCAGCCCGTGCTCCGTGATGCGGACCAGCGGCGGCAGCGCGTAGACGAGCGTGAGGACGATGGCGCACGCCGGGCCGATCCCGAAGAACAGCGCGATCGGCGTGAGGTAGGCGAACGACGGCATCGTCTGCATCGCGTCGAGCACCGGGGTGACGACCGCCGAGGTGCGCCGGCTGCGCGACATCGCGATGCCGAGCGGCAGCCCGACGACCATGCAGATGACGACCGCGACGATGGTGACGATGAGGGTGTCGATGCCGTCGGTCCAGAGGCCGGCGAGACCGAGGAAGAGCAGGACGACGGTCACGAGGAGCGTCGAGCGCAGCCCGGCGAGCGCGTAGGTGACCCAGGCGGCGAGCAGCAGCACGCCGAACCAGCCGAGCCAGTCGCCCGGCGTCACCGAGCTGAGGTGCTCCTGGAGCACGCCGACGAACGTGTCGAGCCCGCTCGCGATCGTCCCGAGCACGCCGTGGAAGAACCAGTTGTCCTGCCCGAGGAGCTGCACCCGGTCGCGGACGTCGTTGAACCAGTCGTGCAGGCCGGTCGTGTCGGCGTTGGCCAGCTCGAGGGTCTGCCGGCCGCGCAGGGTGGCCCACGCGAGGACCCAGAGGGCGAGGACGGCCAGCAGCTTGCGCCCGGTGCGGCGCGAGGTCGCGCGCTCGGCGACGGGCTGCGCCTCCTTCGTCGGGGCCGGACGGGCCGGCTCCAGGGTCGTGGTCACCGCGCGCCGGCCGGGGCGTGCTGCTCGACGACGACGACCCGGAGGATGTCCTCGTCGTCGACGACCCCGACGACCGCGCCGCTCGCGTCGACGACGCGCACCGGCCCGTCGGCCGCCAGGACCGCGCGCGCGGCCTCCCGGACCACCGTCGTGTCCGGCAGGGCCGGGGCGCCGGCGCCCTCGTCGGCCGAGCCCGGCGGGCGCATGACCCAGCGCAGGGTCAGCACGTGCGACTTCGGCACCTCGGCGGTGAAGTCGCGGACGTAGTCGTCGGCGGGGGCGCCGATGATCTCGTCCGGGGCGCCGACCTGGACGATCTCGCCGTCGCGCATGATGAGGATGCGGTCGCCGAGCTTGAGCGCCTCGTCGAGGTCGTGGGTGATGAAGACCATCGTCTTGCCGACCTCGTGGTGCAGCCGGATGACCTCCTTCTGCATGTCGCGGCGGATCAGCGGGTCGAGCGCGCTGAACGGCTCGTCGAACATCAGCACCGCCGGGTCGCCGGCGAGGGCGCGGGCGAGGCCGACGCGCTGCTGCATCCCGCCGGAGAGCTGGTCGGGGTAGTTGAGCTCGTAGCCGGTGAGGCCGACGAGGTCGACCATCTCCTGGGCGCGCGAGCGGCGGCCCGACTTCTCCTCGCCGCGGATCTCGAGGCCGAAGGCGATGTTGTCGATGACCTTGCGGTGGGGGAGCAGGCCGAAGTGCTGGAAGACCATCGACACCTTGCGGCGGCGGATCTCGCGCAGCTGGTCCTCGCCCATCCCCGTGAGGTCCTCGCCGTCGAGGACGACCGTGCCGGCCGTCGGCTCGATGAGGCGGGTGAGGAGCCGCACGAGCGTCGACTTGCCCGAGCCGGACAGCCCCATGACGACGAACACCTCGCCGGGGGCGACGTCGAACGAGACGTCGCGCACGCCGATGACGTGCCCGCTCTTGGCCTGCAGCTCCTGCCGGGACAGCTCGAGGTCGGGGGTGCCGAGGAGCTTGTCGGCGTTCGGTCCGAAGACCTTCCACAGGCCCCGGACGGAGAGGGCGGCCGAGGTCGCGTCCGTCGCGGATGTCGTCCTGCTGCTCACGGCCAGGTCCGTCACGCTCCACCTCCGCAGAGTTGCGCGATGTGCAACACCGCGTGTTCTGCGCAACAGGATGGCGCTCAGGGGTCGCCGCGGTCAAGGACCATTCCTGCGGGTGGTCCCCGGCGTCCTCAGGTTCGCTCAGCGCTCCACGGGCTGGTGGGCGATCCGGGCCGACGCCTCCTCGGTCGCGGCGAGGAGCAGCGGGACGAGCTCGTCGACCCGGTCGGCGCCGAAGCGGAAGGTCGGCCCGGAGACGCTGATCGACGCGACGACGTCGCCGTGGGCGTCGCGGACGGGCGCGGCCAGGGCGGTGAGGCCGACGTCGAGCTCGTCGGTCGCGAGGGCCCACCCGCGCTCGCGGACCTCGGCGAGCTGGGCGTCGAGCACCGCACGGTCGGTGACGGTCGAGGGCGTGTACGGCGTGAGCTCGCCGAGGGTGCGGGTCAGCTCGGGGTCGTGCTGCTCGCTGACGAGGACCTTGCCGTTGCTCGTCGCGTGGATCGGGATGTGCTGGCCGACCCAGTTGTACGACGAGAGGGTGGAGGAGCCCGACACCTGGTCGACGTAGAGCGCGGCGCCGCCCGAGAGCACCGCGAGGTTGACCGTCTCGCCGGTCTCGGAGGCCAGGCGCCGCACGACCGGGCGGGCCTCCTTCGCGAGGTCGAGCCGGGCGTTGGTGGCCCCGGCGAGCTTGAGCACGCCGACGCCGAGCCGGTAGCGGCCCCGCTCCTCGACCTGCTCGACGAGCCGTCGCCGCTCGAGCGCGGCGACGAGCCGGCTGGCCGTCGACTTGTGCACCCCGAGCTCGCGGGCCAGCTGCGTCGTCCCGGCCTCGCCGTGCAGGGCCAGCAGCTCGAGGATGGTGACGGCCCGGTCGACGGACTGGACGGTCGAGCCGGCGTCCCGCGAGGTGGTGCGCATGGCGCAACGGTAGCGAAGGGCGCAACCCTCGCCGACGGCCCCCGGGTCAGTCGCCGAGCTCGCGCCGGCGCCGCACGACGTACTCCTCGAGCTCGGCGCGCACGGCCTCGTCGAGCGTTGGCTGCTCGTACTCCTCGAGGCGCTTGCGCCAGATCGCCTGTGCGCGCGTCGCCGTGTCCTGCGCCCCGTTGCGCATCCAGCGCTCGTAGTTCTCCGAGGAGTTGAGGAACGGCCGGTAGAAGCAGGTCCGGAAGCGCTCCATCGTGTGCATCGAGCCGAGGAAGTGCCCGCCGTGCCCGACCTCCTGGTGGGCGTCGAAGCCGAGCGAGCCCTCGTCGATCTCGAGGGGCGTGAACTCGTGCTGGAGCATCTCGACGATCTGGCAGTCGATGACGAACTTCTCGAAGCCCGCGACGAGGCCGCCCTCGAGCCAGCCGGCGCTGTGCATCACCCAGTTCGTGCCCGCGAGGAAGGTCGGGAGCAGCGTCATCAGGGCCTCGTAGCCGGCCTGCGCGTCCGGCACCTGCGACGAGGTGAGACCGCCACCGGTGCGGAACGGCAGGTTGAAGTGGCGGGCGATCTGACCGGTGCACAGCAGGCCGATGCCCGACTCGGGCGTGCCGAACGTCGGTGAGCCCGACTGCATGTCGATGTTCGAGAGGAACGAGCCGAAGATGACCGGGCAGCCCGGGCGGATGAGCTGCGCGAGGGCGATGCCCGACAGCGCCTCGGCGATCTGCTGGACGAGCGCCGCCGGGATGGTGACCGGCGACATCGCCCCCATGAGGATGAACGGCGTGAGGACGACGGGCTGCGCGGCCGCGGCGTACTCGAAGAGCGCGTCGAGCATCCGGTCGTCCCAGCGCAGCGGGCTGTTGCAGTTGACGAGGCTGATGCTGACCGGCGTCCGCTCGATGGCCTCGCGCCCGCCGAAGAGGATCTCGGACATCGCGATGACGTCGCGGGCGTTCTCGCCGGAGACGACGTTGCCCATGAACACCTTGTCGGTGATCGTCATCAGGGCGTAGGTCATGTCGAGGTGGCGCGAGTCGAGCGGCGCGTCGTTGGGCTCGCAGACCACGCCGCCCGCGGAGTCGAGCACCGAGAACGACTGCGAGAGGCGGGCGAAGTTGCGGTAGTCCTCGAGCGTGCCGTCGCGGCGCGTCTCGCCCTCGCGGACGAACGGCGGCCCGTACACGGCGCCGAAGGCCATCGAGTCGCCGCCGATGTGGATGCTCCGCTCGGCGTTGCGCGCCTGGACGTCGAACTCGCGCGGCGCCTTCGCCACCTGCTCGAGGACGAACTCGGGGTCGAGGAAGACGGTGTTCTCCTCGACCCGCTGGCCGGCCTGCCGGAACAGCTCGAGAGCCCGCTCGCTCATGAACTCGACCCCGATCTCGGTGACGAGCCGCCGCCAGCCGGCGTCCAGCTGCGCCATCGCGTCCGCGGAGAGGATCTCGTAGCGCGGCATCCGGTTCGTGAACATGCGCGTGGGCCTCCACAGGGCAGGACGAGCGTTGACGGTGAGCCGCGCCACATCCTAGCCTCATCATGTGGGCGCACAAGGCCCACATCGTGAGCGGCGGCAGACGGTCGCCGCCGCCCTGCGAGAGGACCCCCCCGTGCCGACCCCGCCCCCGACCACCGGGACCCAGTCGATCGACCGGGCCGCCGACCTCGTCGCCCGGGTGGTCCACGCCGACGGGGGGCTGACGGCCGCGGCGCTCGCGGACTCGACGGGGCTCGCGCGCTCGACCACCTCGCGGCTGCTCGCGGCGCTGGAGCGGGCCGACCTGCTCGCGCGGGACGACACCGGCTCGTGGGCCCCCGGCCCGCTGTTCGACCTCTACGCGACCCGGCGCACCGGCGACGAGGTGCTCGCGGAGGTCGCCGGCCCGACGATGCGCGAGCTCGGCGAGATCACCGGCGAGACGGTGAACCTCGGTGTGCCGCGCCGGGGCACGGTCGTGCAGGTGGCGCAGGTCGACTCCTCGTACTACCTGGGCTCGCGCGACTGGGTCGGCACCGACGTGCCCGCCCACGCCTCCGCGCTCGGCAAGGTCCTCTACGCCCACGGCGCGCTGCCCGTGCCCACCGGCCCCCTCGACCCGCCGGCCCCGGACGCCGTGACCAGCGGCGCCGAGCTCGCCGCGCAGCTGCCCGGCATCCGCCGCGCCGGCTACGCGACGACCGTCGACGAGCTCGAGCCCGGGCTCACCGGTGTCGCGGCGCCGGTGCGCCACCGCGGGTCGGTCGTCGCCGCCCTCGGCATCTCCGGCCCGACGTCCCGCCTCGTCGGCGACCTCGCGTCGACCGGCGCCCTCGTCGCCACCCACGCCGCGGCCCTGTCCGCCCGGCTCGAGCACCACCCACACGAAGGAGCGGCATGACACCCGACGACATCCTCAAGGGCCTCTACGACGAGACGCTCGTCGGCAACGGCCCGGCGGTGCTCGACCTCACCCACCAGGCGCTCGGGATGCAGATGGCCCCCGGCACGCTGCTCTTCGACGCGCTCATCCCGGCGCTCGAGGAGGTCGGCGCGCGCTTCGAGCGCGGCGACTTCTTCGTGCCCGAGATGCTCATCGCCGGCCGGGCGATGGCCGGCTCGATGGAGGTGCTGCGCCCGCTGCTCGCCGACACCGGCGTCGAGACGATCGGCAAGTTCCTCATGGGCACGGTCAAGGGCGACGTCCACGACATCGGCAAGAACCTCGTCAACATCATGCTCGAGGGAGCCGGCTTCGAGGTGATCGACCTCGGGGTGCAGGTCGCCCCCGAGAAGTTCGTCGCCGCGATCGACGAGCACCAGCCGGACATCGTCGGCTTCTCGGCGTTCCTCACGACGACGATGCCGATGTTCAAGGCGAACATCAACGCCCTGGAGAAGGCGGGGATGCGCGACTCGGTCATCGTCATGGTCGGCGGCGCGCCGGTCACCCAGGAGTACGCCGACGCGGTCGGAGCCGACGGCTACGCCGCGGACGCCTCGGCCACGGTCAAGCGTGCCAAGGCCCTTCTCGCCGCGCGTCGTTCGCAGGTGCCCGCGTGAGCGCCCCGCTGCGGCACACCGTCCTCCGGTCGGCGACCAAGGAGGTCGTCATCGGCGCGGACAAGCCGTTCTGCGTCATCGGCGAGCGGATCAACCCGACCGGCCGGCCGGTCTTCCAGGCCGCGCTGCGCGAGGGCGACCTCTCGATCATCGCCAAGGACGTCGCGGCGCAGGTCGCGGGCGGCGCCGACGTGCTCGACATCAACATGGGCGTGCCGCTCACCGACGAGGCGGAGCTGCTGACCAAGGCGATCCAGCTCGTGCAGTCGCTGACCGACCTGCCGGTGTGCATCGACTCCTCGGTGGTCGAGGCGCTCGAGGCGGGCCTGTCGGTCTACCAAGGTCGCGCGCTCGTCAACTCGATCACCGCCGAGGACGACCGGATGGCGGCCATCCTGCCGCTCGTCAAGAAGTACGACGCCGCCATCGTCGCGCTGCCGAACGACGAGGACGAGATCCCGATGGAGGCCGAGAAGCGCCTCGCCCTCACCGAGAAGATCGTCCGGGTCGCGACGCAGGAGTACGGCATCGCGATCGAGGACATCGTCATCGACCCGCTCGCCATGCCGATCGGCGCCGACTCGACGGTAGGTCGGACGACGCTCGAGGTCATCCGTGGCATCCGCGAGCGGTGGGGCCTCAACACGACGTGCGGCGCCTCGAACGTCAGCTTCGGGATGCCGGGCCGGCACGCCATCAACGCGGCCTGGCTGCCGCTCGCGATGTCGGCGGGGATGACGAGCGCCATCATGGACGCGCGCACGCCGCACGTCGTCGACGCGGTGCGGGCCTCTGACCTCCTCCTCGGCAACGACGAGTGGGGCATGTCGTGGATCGGCGCGCACCGGGCCAGGCAGGCGGCGGAGGCCGCGGCCGCCGGAACGGCGTGACGGGCGAGCGCGGGCCGGACCAGCCCTTCGAGGACGTCGTCGAGGGCCTGCGACGCGAGGGGCTGCTCGAGCCGCCCGCACCGCTGACCCCCGACGTCGACGACACCGAGCTCGCCGGAGCCGGCCGGGTCACGTTGTCCTTCAGCCCGGCCGAGCGCGTCGTCCGTGTGCCGCCGGGGGTGTCGGTGTTCGACGCGGCGTCGTGGAACGGCATCGCCGTGGACTCGACCTGCGGCGGGCACGGGACCTGCCGCAAGTGCCGGGTCCGGCTCACCCGCGGCACGGCGCCGGTGACCCGGCACGACGGGCGGACCTTCACGGCCGACCAGATCCACGACGGCTGGCGCCTCGCGTGCCTCGTCCGCGCGACGCACGACCTCGACGTCGAGGTGCCGCCGCTCGTCACCCGGCCCAAGGCCTCGACCGTCGGCGTCGGCCGGCAGGTCATCCTGCGGCCGTCGGTGCAGAAGCGCTACGTCGAGCTGACCGAGCCGACGCTCGCCGACCAGCGCACCGACCTCGCGCGGCTGCGCGACGCCGTCGACGACCTCACCCTGAATCCCGACCTGTACGCGCTGCGCCGGCTGCCGGTCGTGCTGCGGCAGAACGACTTCAAGGTGACGGCGGTCGTCGTCGACGAGACGCTGGTCGACGTCGAGCCCGGTGACACGACGGGGCGGCGGCACGCCATCGCCTACGACCTCGGCACGACGACGGTCGTCGCGACGCTGCTCGACCTCGAGACGGGGACGCCGGTCGCGGTGTCGTCGGTGCTCAACCGGCAGCAGCCGTTCGGCGGCGACGTCATCACCCGGATCAGCGCGACGATGATGGACCCGCAGGCGCTGCCCCGCCTCACCGCGCTCGCCCGCGAGACCCTCGCCGGGCTCGCCGCCGAGGTGTGCGAGGAGGGCGGCGTCGACCCGGCCGGCGTCTACGAGGTGGCCCTCGCCGGCAACGCGACGATGACCGCGCTCCTGCTCGGCGTCGACCCCGAGCCGCTGGGCGTCGCGCCCTTCGTCCAGGCGACCGCCGACTGGCCGGTGCTGCTGGCGTCCGACCTCGGGCTCACGCTGCACCCGGGCGCGCGCGCCGTCGTCTTCCCGGCCCTCGGTGCCTACGTCGGCGGCGACATCGTCGCCGGGATGCTCGCCAGCGGCCTCGACCGCGACAAGCGGGTCCGGCTGTTCGTCGACGTCGGCACGAACTGCGAGATCGCGCTGACCGACGGTGAGCGCATCGTCACGACCGCCGCACCCGCCGGGCCGGCGTTCGAGGGCGGCGCCATCCGCTGCGGGATGCGCGCGGCCGACGGGGCGGTGGAGGTCGTCCGGCTCGACCCCGAGGCGGAAGACCCCTCGCTCGCGGTCGCGCTCGGGGTCATCGGCGACGTCGAGGCCCGCGGGGTGTGCGGGTCGGGGCTCGTCGACGCGGTCGCCGAGCTCGCCCGCGTCGGCCTGCTCGACTCCTCGGGCCGGTTCGTCACCGACGAGCGCGCCGCCGAGCTCGCGCCGGTGCTCGCCGACCGGATGGCGACGGTGCGCGAGGGGGAGCGGGTCTTCGTCCTGCACCGGCACTCCGCCGACGCGCCCGTCGAGGAGTCGGTCTACCTCTCGCAGAGGGACGTCCGCGAGCTGCAGTTCGCGAAGGCGGCCATCTCGACCGGCTGGTCGCTGCTGCTCGAGGAGCTCGGGCTCGAGGCGTCCGAGGTGCAGCAGGTGCTGCTCGCCGGCTCGTTCGGGTCCTACCTCTCGCCGTCGTCCGCGGTCCGCATCGGGCTCGTGCCGAAGCTGTCGGTGCTGCGCATCGTCTCGGCCGGCAACGTCGCGGGGGAGGGCGCGAAGATGGTGCTGCTGTCGGCCCGGGAGCGGGCCGGTGCCGACGCGCTGCTCGAGGAGGTGCGCTATGTCGAGCTCTCGGACCGCCCCGACTTCAACGACCGCTTCGTCGACCAGCTCGCCTTCCCCGTCTGAGGGGCGCGACCCGGGGCGCGTCGCCCTCGTGGCCTGCGGGGCCATCGCGCAGCCGGCGGCCGAGGCGGCGGCCCGTCACGGGTGGCCGCTCGACGTCCATCCCTTGCCACCGTTGCTGCACAACCGGCCCGAGCGCATCGCGCCGGCGGTGGCCGAGGCCGTCGCGGACCGGAGGTCGAGGTACGACCGCGTCGTCGTCGGGTACGCCGACTGCGGCACCTACGGGGCACTCGACGCGGCCTGCCGCGAGCTCGGGGTGGAGCGGCTCCCGGGGCTGCACTGCTACGACCTGTTCGCGGGACCGGCGACCGTGGAGGCGCTGTCCGCGGAGGAGCCCGGCACCTACCTGCTCACCGACTTCCTCGTGCGGTCCTTCGCGCGGACGGTCGTGCGCGAGCTGGGGCTCGACCGCCATCCCGAGCTGCGCGACGACTACTTCCGCCACTACGCGCGCGTCGTCTGGCTCGTGCAGACGCGGGACCCCGCGGAGCAGGCGGAGCTGCGCGGGCTCGCCCAGGAGGCCGCGGAGTCCATCGGCCTGCCGCTCACGGTGCGGCACACCGGGTCCGGCGGGCTCGAGGCCGCCCTGGCCGCGCTGGTCAGCCCGCGGTGAGCGCGGCGGCCATCGCCCGCAGGTGCGCGGGCGAGGAGCCGCAGCACGCGCCGACGACGTCGATGCCGAGGTCGCGCAGCTCGCGCGCGTGGTCCGCCATCGCCTCGGGCCCGACGGTGTAGACGAAGCGGTCGCCGTCGAGCTCCGGCAGCCCGGCGTTGGACTGGGCGACGAGCAGCACCCCGTCCGGCCGCGCGGCCACGAGCTGCTCGGCGATGGTGCGCATCTCGTCCGGGCCGCGGCCGCAGTTGGCGCCGACCGCGTCGACGCCGTCCGCGGCGAGGGCGGCCACGGCGGCGGCCGGGGTCACGCCCATCATCGTGCGCAGGTTGGTGTCGAACGACAGCGTGACGACGAGGGGCAGCTCGGGGGCCTCGGCGCGGGCGGCGGCGACGGCGGCGCGTGCCTCCTCGAGGTCGCTCATCGTCTCGACGAGGAGCAGGTCGGCGCCGCCGTCGCGCAGGCCGCGGACCTGCTCGGCGAAGAGCTCGCGGGCGGCCTCGGGGGTCAGGGCGCCGAGCGGCTCGAGGAGCTCGCCGGTGGGGCCGATGTCTCCGGCGACGAGGGCGTCGTGGCGGCGGGCGACGGTGGCGCACAGGGCGGCCGCGGCGCGGTTGACCTCCTCGGCCTGCCCGGCGAGGCCGTGCTGGGCCAGCCGCGGCTCGGTGGCGCCGAAGGTGTTCGTCGTGAGCAGGCGGGCGCCGGCCACCGCGTACTCCTCGTGGAGGGCGGCCACCGCGTCGGGGTTCGTGAGGTTCCACGACTCGGCGCACTCGCCCATCGGCAGCCCCCGCTCCTGGAGCAGCCAGCCGTAGCCGCCGTCGGCGATGGCCGGGCGCCCGGCGAGGAGGGTGGTGAGTCGGTTGGTCACGTCGACCACGGTAGCGACTGTGCGGCGGTCATCCCGGCGGTCTGACCCGGGCGGACACGGCCTCGTCGAGCATCCGCCGTCGCCACGACTCGATGACCGCCACCTGGTTGAACGTGAAGACGTGCAGGCCCTCGATGTCGAGCGCGGGGTTGGCGGCGAGCGCGGCGACCCGGCTGACGAAGCGGTCGGTCGAGAAGCCGGGGGAGGCGATGCGGGCGAAGACCGACTTCTGCTTGCGCAGGAAGCGCAGCGACTCGCCGACGCCGATCTTCGTCGCCATGCCGAGCAGCTTGGTGCGGTCGACCGGCCCGGGGACCCCGACGAGGATCGGCAGGGTGACCCCGCGGCGGCGGACGCGCTCGGTCCAGGTGCCGAGGTGCTCGGCGTCGAAGGTCATGTTGGACACGACGTGGGTGGCGTAGCGGCGCTTGTCCCACATCGACTGGACGGTGACGTCGTCGTCGATGCTCGGGTGCGACTCGGGGTAGCCGGTGATGCCGACGTGGGTGAAGGGGTGCTCGAGCGCGGCGAGGTCCTGGAGGAGGTCGAGGGCGGAGGTGTAGTCGCCGGCCGGGGGGTCGGCGTCGCCGCCGGGGACGAACACCGCGGTCACCCCGGCCTCGGCCAGCCGGGAGACGACGTCCTCGAGCTCGGCGCGGCCGGTGACCATGCGCGCGGCGAGGTGCGGGACGACCCGGTAGCCGGCGGTCGCGAGGGCGACGGAGGTGTCGAGGGTGGCGGCCAGGCCCTTGCTCGGGGCGGCGGTCACGGTGACGGTGAGGGTGGGGGGCACGTGCTCGAGGACGGCCTCGGTGATCGAGGGAGTGGGCATCACCTCGTAGCGCGCCCCCTCGAGGAGGTGGGCGAGGGCCACGGTGGGGAGTTCGTTGCTCATCGTGCAACCCGTCTCGTCATACGCACCGACGGGAGCCAGCGTAGGGGTGGGGGTGCCTCGGGCGCCAGAGCCGTGTCGGGTGGTGGTGGCAGGCTGCCGGGATGGAGCAGCGCATCTCGTTCGTCACCCTGGCCGTTGCCGACCTCGCGACCTCGCGGCGCTTCTACGTCGACGGGCTCGGGTGGGCGCCCGAGCTGGAGGTCGACGGCGAGGTCGTGATGTTCCCGGCGGGGGAGCGGCTCGTGCTCTCGCTCTGGGACCGGGCGCACTTCGAGGCCGAGGTCGGCGGCGTCACGGTGAGTGGGCCCGGCCTGCTGCCGCTCACGCTGTCGCACAACGTCGAGACGCCGGCCCTCGTCGACGAGGTGCTGGCGCTCGCCGCGGCGGCCGGGGCGCCGGTCGGGACGGGGGTCGAGCGGGAGTGGGGTGGCTACTCCGGCTACTTCGCCGACCCCGACGGCGTGCGCTGGGAGGTCGCCTGGAACCCGGGCCCGATCGGCCGCCGGGTCGTCCCGGGCACGGAGCCCGTCGTCCCGGGCTGAGGGGCGGTCAGAGACCGGCGGCGCGGCGGACCGGCGACTGGGTGCCGTAGTACGCCTGCAGGTTCTCCTGGAGGATGGAGCGGATGAGCGGGGCCTCCTCGGTCGCGATGCCCTGCGCCTCCTGGGTGTCCACGGCGACGAGGAGGTCCTCGATCTCGTGGGGGGTCCGGTAGTGCGAGAGGTCCTCGCGCAGCCGGCGGACCGCGGCGCGCTGCTCGCGGCGCTCACGGAGCTCGTCCTTGACGGTGGTCCAGAGTGCGGTGGTGTTCGTCATGCATCCAGTGTGCGAGCGACGCCATCCATGCGTCCAATGAAAACGACGCAAGCTACACATGACGTATCGTCATGGGATGGACACCGAGTCGCTGCGCTGGTTCCAGCTCGTCGCCGACGGCTACACGGTCACCGAGGTGAGCGACGTCTTCGGCGTCAGCCAGTCGGGGGTCTCGCGCGCGCTGGCCCGGCTCGAGGACGAGGTCGGCACCCCGCTCCTGCACCGGCAGGGCCGGGTCCTGCGGATGACCTACGCCGGCTCGGCGTTCAAGCGCCACGTCGACGCCCTCGTCAACAACCTCGACGACGGCCTCGCCGCGGTCGGCGAGATCGTCGACCCCGAGAGCGGCGTCGTCACCCTCGCCTACCCGCTGAGCCTCGGCAGCTGGCTCGTCCCCGGCCTCGTCGGGGCCTTCCGCGAGCAGCACCCTCGGGTCCGGGTTGTCATCGAGCGCACCGCGGTCGGCGAGGATGGGCGCATCTCCACCCAGCTCGCGACCCGCCGCGCCGACCTCGAGCTGACCGCCGCCCGCGTCGCCGGCCAGGGCGTCGTGTGGCAGCACGTCCTCGACGAGCCCTTCGTCCTCGCCGTCTCCACCGACCATCCGCTCGCCGGCCGCTCCGAGGTCGCCCTCGCCGAGGTCGCCGGGGAGCCGTTCGTCCTGCGCGCCCCACCGTCGGGGATGCGCCAGCAGACGCTCGACCTCTGCCGGGCCGCCGGCTTCATCCCCGCCGTCGCGATGGAGGCCGAGGACCTGCCGACCATCCGCGGCTTCGTCGCGGCCGGTCTCGGGGTCTCCGTCGTCCCCGCGCAGGGCCTCTCCGTGCCGGCGACCTTCGCTCGCACCCGGCTCCTGCCCCTGACCGACGTCGGCGCGCACCGCGAGGTCGGGCTCGCGTGGGTCGACGGGCGCCCCCTCCTGCCGTCGGCCGAGGCGTTCCGCCGCTTCGTCCTCGCGTCCGGGCGCCGCCGCGCCGGATGAGAGGATCGGGCCGTCCCCGACGACGATCCGAAAGGGCCGCCCCATGGCGCCGAAGCGCAAGGCCACGATCATCGCCCTCGCCAACCAGAAGGGCGGGGTCGCCAAGACGACGTCCGTCGCCTCGCTCGGCGCCGCGTTCGCCGAGGTCGGCAAGCGGGTGCTGCTCGTCGACCTCGACCCCCAGGCCTGCCTGACCTTCAGCCTCGGCGTCGACCCCGACACCGTCGAGTCCTCCGTCCACGACGTCCTCCTCGGCGCCGCCGAGCTCGCCGACGTCGTCCAGACCTGCGCCGACGGTGTCGACCTCGTCCCCAGCTCGATCGAGCTCGCCGGCGCGGAGGCCGTCCTCCTCGGCCGGCCGGCGCGCGAGTACGTGCTCCAGGGCGCCCTCGACACCGTCCGCAAGGACTACGACGTCATCCTGCTCGACTGCTCGCCGAGCCTCGGCGTGCTCACCCTCAACGCGCTGACCGCCGCGCAGGGGCTCGTCGTGCCCATGCCCTGCGAGATGCTCAGCCACCGCGGCGTCGGCCAGCTGCTCGACACCGTCGCCGACGTCAAGAAGATCCTCAACAAGAAGCTGCGCGTCATCGGCATCCTCCCGACGCTGTACGACGGCCGCAGCACCCACGCGCGCGAGGTCCTCGAGGACGTCGGCCAGCGCTACGGCCTGCCGGTGCTCAGCCCCCCGATCCCCAAGACCGTGCGCTTCGCCGAGGCCCCGGCCGTCGGCCGCTCGATCCTCTCGACGGCGCGCTCGAGCAAGGGCGCCACGGCCTACCGCGAGGTCGCGGCGGGGCTGCTCGAGATGCTCTGACCGTATTCCCCGAGCGGCGGTGAGATCGCTCATCGTCGAATGTTTGTCCAGAGTTTGACCGCGGGTGGGGGAGGCGTCCTAGCCTGCTGGGATGACGACAACCACCCCTGCACTCATCGCCGACTCCGCGACCTCCGGCTTCCGCCAGGGCACCATCGAGCGGCGCGACCTGCGACCGGACGACATCCGCATCGCCATCGCCTTCGCCGGCATCTGCCACTCCGACATCCACACCGCCCGTGAGGAGTGGGGCCCCGCCCACTTCCCCCTGACCGTCGGCCACGAGATCGCCGGGACGGTCGTCGAGGTCGGCTCCGACGTCACCCGCCACTCGGTCGGTGACCGCGTCGGCGTCGGCTGCCTCGTCGACTCCTGCGGCGAGTGCGAGCAGTGCAAGGACGGCATGGAGCAGTTCTGCGTCAAGCCCTCCGTCGGCACGTACAACGCCCAGGGCTACGACGGCGAGTGGACGATGGGCGGCTACGCCCAGGAGGTCGTCGTCTCGGAGCGCTTCGTCCTGCGCATTCCCGACGGCATCGAGCTCGACGTCGCCGCCCCGCTGCTCTGCGCCGGCATCACGACCTACTCGCCGCTGCACCGCTGGGGCGCCGGCACGGGCAAGCAGGTCGCCATCGTCGGTGTCGGCGGCCTCGGCCACATGGGCGTCAAGATCGCCGCGGCGATGGGCGCGACCGTCACGACCATCTCGCGCAGCGACGCGAAGGCCGCGGACGCCATCGGCCTCGGCGCCACCGCGCACATCGCCTCGAAGGACGAGGAGGCGATGGAGGCCGCCAAGGGCACCTTCGACATCATCCTCAACACGGTGAGCGCCGACATCCCGATCGCCGACTACGTCGCGCTGCTCAAGCCGGCCGGTGTCGTCGTCAACGTCGGCCTCCCGCCGGCCCCCTACGAGATCCCGCCGGGCGCCCTCATCGGTGGCAACCGCGCGGTGGCCGGCTCGCAGATCGGTGGCATCGCCGAGACCCAGGAGATGCTCGACTTCTGCGCCGAGCACGGCATCGCCGCGACGATCGAGGTCGTCGACGCCGCCGACGTCGACGCCGTCTGGGACCGCGTCGTCGACGGTGACGTCCGCTACCGCGCCGTCATCGACACGAGCACCATCACCCCGCAGGTCTGACCCGGTCCACCCCGCGCGAGAGGGGCCGCGTCCCACCCGGGATGCGGCCCCTCTCGTCGTGCGTGGGGAGGTGCGGGCTCAGCCCTGCGCGCCCTCGCCGGCCGGCTTGCCGCCCTGGGTGCGGCGGCGGTTGCGGCTGCGCCGGGGGCGCTCGCCGCCCTCGGTCGGGCGGTCGGACGAGCGACCCTCACCGCGGCCGCCGTCACGCCCGCCACGGCCGGAGTCACGCCCGCCGTCACGGCCTGCGCGACCACCGTCGCGACCGCTGCGGCCACCACGACCACCGGACTTGCCGGTCTCGCCGAGGTCCTCGAGCACCTCGGCGTCCAGGCCCTCGCGGGTGCGCTTCGCACGCGGCAGGCGGCCCTTGGTCCCCTCGGGGATCGCGAGGTCGGTGTAGAGGTGCGGCGAGGAGGAGTAGGTCTCGACCGGCTCGGGGATGCCGAGGTCGAGCACGCGGTTGATCATCCCCCAGCGGTGCAGGTCGTCCCAGTCGACGAAGGTGACCGCGGTGCCGGTGTTGCCGGCGCGGGCGGTGCGCCCGATGCGGTGCAGGTAGGTCTTCTCGTCCTCGGGGCACTGGTAGTTGATGACGTGCGTGACGTTCTCGACGTCGATGCCACGGGCCGCGACGTCGGTGGCGACGAGGATGTCGACCTTGCCGTTGCGGAACGCGCGCAGCGCCTGCTCGCGCGCGCCCTGGCCGAGGTCACCGTGGATGGACGCGGCCGCGAAGCCGCGCTCGACGAGCTCGTCGGCGACCTTGGCGGCGGTGCGCTTGGTGCGGCTGAAGACGATGGTCAGACCCCGGCCCTCGGCCTGCAGCATGCGCGCGAGCATCTCGACCTTGTCCATCGCGTGCGCGCGGTAGACGTGCTGCTCCACGGCCTTGACCGTGTGCGCGTTCTCCTGGTCGTCGCCCATCGCGCGGATGTGCGTCGGCTGGTTCATGTAGCGGCGGGCCAGGGTGACGACGGCGCCCGGCATGGTCGCCGAGAAGAGCATCGTCTGGCGGCCGGCCGGCGTCATCGCGAGGATCTTCTCGACATCGGGGAGGAAGCCGAGGTCGAGCATCTCGTCGGCCTCGTCGAGGACGACGATGCGCGCGTGGCCGAGGTCGAGGTGGCCCTGCTGGGCGAGGTCGATGAGGCGGCCCGGGGTGCCGACGACGACCTCGACGCCCCGCTTGAGCGCCTCGACCTGGGGCTCGTAGGCCCGGCCGCCGTAGACGGTGAGGACGCGGATGCCGCGCTTCGCGCCGGCGCGCTCGAGGTCGCCGGCCACCTGGACGGCGAGCTCGCGGGTCGGGGCGACGGCGAGGGCCTGCGGCTTGCCCGCGGCCGGAAGGCCGGCGAACGCGTCGTCACCGGGGGCGACGACGCGGTTGAGGATCGGGATGCCGAAGCCGAGGGTCTTGCCCGTGCCGGTCTTGGCCTGGCCGATGATGTCGTGGCCGCCGAGCGCGACCGGCAGCGTCATCGCCTGGATGGGGAAGGGGCTCGTGATGCCGTGCCCGGCCAGCGCCGCGACGATGTCGGGGTGGATCGGGAAGTCCGAGAAGCTCGGGGTCGGCTCGGTCGGGGCGGCCTGCGGTTCGGCCTGGGCGTCGGTGACGTCGGTCATGGACTCTCTTCTTCGGTCGGCGGGCGCGCGGGGCGCACCAGCGCAGAGGCTGCGGGCCGATCGGAGGTCATCGGGGGCGGTCGCGGCGTCCGGGGACACCGGGCGTCCGCCCATCAAGGTCACTACACGGGTGCGAGCCGACCGGGCACCGTGGTCGCCGCCACTCTACCGTTAGGCTCCGACGCATGGACGCGGACGGGGCGCAGGAGCACGGCTACGACGCCGCCGTCGTCGACCTCCTCGGGGTGCTGGCCTACGGCGAGCTGACCGCCTTCATGCGGATGGCGGCCGACTGCGACCTCGCCCCGACGCTCTCGCTGAAGTCCCGGATGGGACGCCTCGCGACGACCGACTTCCAGCACTACGAGCGTCTCAGCGCGCACCTCGCGGGCCTGGGCGTCGACCCGGAGGCGGCGATGGCGCCCTTCGTCGCGCCGTTCTCCGCCTTCCACGAGCGCACCCGTCCCCGGGGGTGGCTCGAGGGCCTCGTCAAGGCGTACGTCGGCGAGGGCATCGCCAAGGACTTCTACCGCGAGATGTCGGCGTTCGTCGACGAGGAGACGCGCGGCGTGATGCAGGACGCCCTCGACGACGGCGGGCACGCGGAGTTCGTCGTCCAGATCGTCCGCGACAGCATCCGCACCGACCGCACGGCCGCGGGCCGACTCGCCCTGTGGGGGCGACGGCTGCTCGGCGAGGCGCTCTCGCAGGCCCAGGCCGTGGCCGTCGAGCGCGACGCGATGGCGGCGCTGCTCGTCGGGGGAGGGCTCGACCTCGGCGAGGTCGGTCGGATGTTCACCCGGCTCACCGAGAACCACCAGAAGCGGATGGCCCGGATGGGTCTGGAGGCCTGAGCGGCCCCTCCTGCGCACGACGACGGCCCCCGCCACGAGGCGGGGGCCGTCGTCGTGCGGGTGTCGGTCAGGCGCGGGTGCGGGGGGCGCCGCCGCGGGAGGCCATGACGCGCTCGTAGATCACCACGAGGACGGCCGCGACGATGACGGAGATGACCCAGCGCAGCCAGTCGATGCCACCGGTGGTGCAGACGCCGATCTGGGCGGAGAGCCAGTAGCCGATGAGGGCGCCGACGATGCCGATGACGACGGTGACGACCATGCTGATCGCCTGCCGGCCGGGGAGGACGAGGCGGGCGAGGACGCCGATGACGGCGCCGAAGATGATGGTGCCGATCCATCCGCCGACGCCCGACGGGGCGCAGCTGGCGGCCATGGGAAGGAGCTCGGTCATGCGGTTCTCCCGTTCCGGGCCCGAGGGCCCCGTCACTCGTGCCCGGATCTCGGGCACGACGCGACGCTAGACCTTGGACGAAGATTCGTCAAACCTTCGACAGGATGGGTCGGAACGAGGGATCGGCGCAGGTCAGCGCCGGTGAGCGTCAGATGCCGAAGCCGACCTTGCCCTTGTCGGTCTCGCCGACCTGGATCCAACCGACCGAGCGACCCGGCACGAGGACCGTGCGGCCCTTGGTGTCGGTGAGGCGCAGGATCCCCTCCGGGGTGGCGAGGGCGGCGTCGACGGCCGCGGCGACCTCGTCCGCGTCGGCGTTCGTCTCGAGGCTGAGCTCGCGGGCGACGTTCTGGACACCGATGGTGACCTCCACGGGGCACGCACCTTTCGTCGGTCTCGCGGGCCTTGGCCCGCTCGGATGGGTACTCGCGCTCAGGCTAACCCGCGACGCGTCGGGGCTGTTCCGGTGCTCGGGCGTGTTCGCCGAGGGCGCAGCGCAGCGGTCGTCAGGACCCGACCTTCGGGAAGGAGCCGAGCCCGCGCCAGGCGAGCGTGCTGATCGTGGCGGCGGCCTCGGCCTCGGGGATGTCGCCGTCCTGGGCCAGCCAGTGCCGGGCCGCCACCTGGGCCATCCCGGCGAGGGCGGAGCCGAGGAGGAGCGCCCGCTCGTCGTCCGCACCGGTGTCCTCGGCGATGACCTCGGCGATCGCCTCGGCGCAGGCGAGCTCGACGGCGTCGAGCCGCGAGCGGACCTGCGGGACGCTCGTGAGGTCGGACTCGAAGACCATGCGGAAGGCGGCGTCCTCGCGCGTCACGAAGTCGAAGTAGGCGGCGACCGTCGCGCGGACGCGGGCCTCGTTGTCGCCGGCGTCGGTCCCGAGCGCCCGGCGCACGAGCTGCTCGAGGGTGTCGCAGTGGGTGTCGAGGAGGGCCAGGTAGAGGTCGAGCTTGCCCGGGAAGTGCTGGTAGAGGACGGGCTTGGAGACGCCGGCGCGGTCGGCGATCTCGTCCATCGCGGCCGCGTGGTAGCCGGACTGGACGAACACGGCCTGGGCGGCCTCGAGCAGCTGGGCGCGGCGCTCGCTGCGCGGCATCCGCGAGCTGCGAGGGGTCGTGGTGCTGGTCATGGGGTCCTCCGGTCGTGGCGTCGCGCGTCATCCTACGGACGGGTAGGTCGTGGCCGGGGGCTGTGCCCCGCGCCGGTGTTAGGTTCGCCGCATGGCGCGTCCTCCGCTGGTGCCGCCCGGGCCCGAGCTCACCGCCGCCGAGCGGACCCGCTTCGCCCGCCACCTCCTCCTGCCCGACCTCGGGCTCGACGGCCAGCGCCGCCTGCGCGCCGCGCGCGTGCTCGTCGTCGGTGCCGGGGGGCTGGGGTCGCCCGCGCTGCTCTACCTCGCCGCGGCGGGGGTCGGCACGATCGGGGTCGTCGACGACGACGTCGTCGAGTCGACCAACCTCCAGCGCCAGGTGGTGCACGGTGTGGACGACGTCGGTCGCGCCAAGGTCGACTCCGCCGCGGACGCCGTGGCGGCGATCTCGCCCGACACGGTCGTCGTGCGGCACCGCGAGCGGCTCGACGCCGTGACGGCGATGGAGGTCCTCGCGGACTACGACCTCGTCCTCGACGGCGCCGACAACTTCCCGACGCGCTACCTCGTCGGCGACGCGTGCGCCCGGCTCGGCATCCCGCACGTCTGGGGGTCGGTCTACCGGTTCGACGGGCAGGTGTCGGTGTGGTGGGCCGGCGAAGGCCCCTGCTACGCCTGCGTCTTCCCGCAGCAACCGCCGCCGGACGCCGTGCCCTCGTGCGCGGTCGGCGGGGTGCTCGGCGCGGTGTGCGCGTCGGTGGGGTCCGTCATGGCGACCGAGGCGGTCAAGCTCGTCACGGGGTCGGGGGAGGTGCTCGTCGGCCGGCTGCTCGTCCACGACGCGCTGCGCCAGACGTGGGACGCGGTGCCGGTCCGGCGCGATCCGGGCTGCGCGGTGTGCGGCGCGGCGGCCGACGCGACGCGTCCGCTCGGGTGGGCGACGGAGCGTGAGGATGCCTGTGCTGCAGGCGATCCGGTGGGCGACGGCTCGGTGGGCCGTCCCGAGGTCGGGGTCGAGGAGCTCGCCCGGCTGCTCGCCGAGCGTGACGCGGGGCGGGCCGACTTCGTCCTGCTCGACGTCCGCGAACCGGGGGAGCGCGACGTCGCGGCCATCCCGGGCTCGGTGCTGCTGCCGGTCGGTGAGGTGCGTGCCGGGGCGTCCGTGCCCGGGGGTGACGGGCGCCGGGTCGTCGTGCACTGCAAGGCCGGTGGGCGCTCGGCGGAGGCCGTGGACCTGCTGCGGGCCCGCGGCGTCGACGCGTGGGACGTGCCCGGCGGCATCCTCGCGTGGTCGCGCGACGTCGACCCGTCGGTGCCGGGGTACTGACGGTGGCCGGCGACGGTGCGGACGGCCTGTGGCGGTTCGTCGCGGCCCAGGACTCGGGCGGGACGTACGCCGCCGCGCTGGCCGAGCTGCGCGCCGGACGGAAGCGCTCGCACTGGATGTGGTTGGTCCTGCCCCAGGTGGCCGGGCTCGGACGCAGCGCGACGGCGCAGCACTACGGCGTGCGCGGCGTGGGGGAGGCCCGCGAGTACCTCGCCCACCCGGTGCTGGGGCCGCGGCTGCACGAGTGCGTCGAGGCCCTGCTCGCGCTGCCGGGGTCGGACGCCGAGGCGGTGCTCGGCGGCATCGACGCCGTCAAGCTGCGCTCCTCGATGACCCTGTTCGCGGTCGCTTCCGGTCCGGGAGAGGACGCGCCGTTCCGGGCGGTGCTCGATCGGTACTTCGAAGGTGCCGACGACCCCGAGACGCTGCGCCTCCTCTGATCCGGCGGGGTTCTCGTGCACGGTGGTCGGCGAAGGGTGGTCTTGGTGGCACTTCGGCCGTGGCCCGAGCGACGTCGAGTGAGGACGCGATGAGTGGACAGCCGACCGGGGGAGCGCCCTGGATGGTGCTGATGGGGCCGGCCGGAGCGGGGAAGACGACCGTGGGTCGAGAGGTCGCGTCGATGACGGACCGGCCGTTCGTCGACCTGGACGAGATCGCGGACCGGTACTACGCGGAGGTGGGATGGAGCCTCACGAGGCTCCGGGCCCGCATCGCCGCCGTCGGACGTCGCGCCGCCGAGACCGAGTGGGAGCCTGCTCGAGCGCACGCCGTGCCTCGTGCCGTCGCCGATCACCCGGGGTCCGTCCTCGCGCTGGGCGCCGGTCACACCAGCTACGCGGACGCCGGACAGCTGGCCACCGTCCGCGCTGCACTGAGCCGCTCGCCGGACGTCGTCCGACTGCTGCCCTCGACGGACCGCGCCACGTCCTTGGACGTGCTGCGGCAGCGCTGCCTGACGGGCAAGGACCGATCCTGGATCATCGACGGGCA
Source organism: Phycicoccus sp. DTK01 (assembly GCF_017312765.1). Classification (NCBI taxonomy): domain Bacteria; kingdom Bacillati; phylum Actinomycetota; class Actinomycetes; order Micrococcales; family Intrasporangiaceae; genus Phycicoccus; species Phycicoccus sp. DTK01. The sequence goes on from NZ_BOPU01000014.1 coordinate 63,719, forward strand.
CGACTTCCTGGCCCAGTGGCTCGACGACCCCGGTGCGGATCTTCTCCCGACCCGGACCGTCCACACCTCCGACGAGACGGTCGCCGGCACCGCAAGGTTGCTGATCCGAGGCGGCTGATCGCGTGTGGTGGCGTCGCAGCCGACCCGTTGTGCCTTCGTCCGATCTCGTTCTACCCGAGATCCTTTCATTGTCCACAGCAGCGTCGTGACCCTTGTCTGTCGAACACGTGTTCGGTACACTGAGGCATGGACACCGAGACCCTCTCCCGCCGCATCGCGGGGCTACGCGAGGAGTGCGCGCGGCTGGGGGCCGAGCTGGTC
>NZ_BOPU01000015.1:0-30845 GCF_017312765.1 Phycicoccus sp. DTK01
CCTCCCGGCCGCCCCCGAAAGTCCCTACTGTCAGGCCCACGATGACACTTGTGTCAGCGATGTCCTGGCACATGACAGTCGTCATCCCGACGTTCTTCACACACGTTTCGTGCTGGTGGGGGCGTCCTCGTGGCCCGTTTTGGGGAGCGGGGCGGGCATCGGGTAATCTCGTGCACCGCGCCTCCTGAGAGGTGCGACGCCGGTCGGTGACGGGCCTATAGCTCAGACGGTTAGAGCGCTTCCCTGATAAGGAAGAGGCCACAGGTTCAAGTCCTGTTAGGCCCACCACCCGACCTCCCCGGCTCCCAGGTGGTGTTCCGTGAAGAAGCTCCTCGTCCTCCTCGCCTCTGCGGCAGGTGCGTTCGCCCTGAGCAAGCAGATCAAGGACAAGCAGGCCGAGAACCGGCTCTGGGCCGAGGCCACGGACACCCCGCAGAGCTGACGCTCACCCCGCCGCCCGCGCGGCACCCGGGGGCCATGGCGCAATTGGTAGCGCACCTGCTTTGCAAGCAGGGGGTTAGGGGTTCGAGTCCCCTTGGCTCCACCAACGGCTCCGCAGCATGGCCGACGCGAGACCCTTCGCCGGCAATCCCCGCGACCGATTGTCCGAACGGCTGCCGCGGTGTCGTCGATCGTGAAAGCCTGGGCCGATGTCGACGACCGCACGTGGGCCGCGAGGGTGGCTTCTCATGGCCGCCGGTGACAACCGCGGGCACGGCGGAAACAACGGTTACGACGATCAGTTCGACGCCTACTACTCCTGGGACAGCAATGTCCCGAACCACAAGAATCTGCAGGTCGGGGATCCGATCGCATTGTGGGACAAGGAGCGGCTGCTCGGCATCTCCGTCATCGAGGCGATCGAGACCTCGCCCGGCTTCAAGGAGCTGAGCAGGTGCCCTCACTGCAGGGCAACTCGCATCAGCGAACGAAAGCTCGCGTCACCTCGGTTCAGGTGTATGCAATGTCGCTCCGAATTCGAGTTCGCGGTCAAGGAGATCGTCCCCGTCGAGGTGTACCAAGCGCGCTACGACGCCGCGTGGACCTCGCTCGACGGTGTTCTGAACGAGCAAGAGGTGCGCTCCTTGGCGGTGAACCCCAAGGAGTTCAACGCCATGCGGCCCATTCACTGGGACGCGCTCGAGCAGGCCCTCCTCGAGAAGAACGCGGAACGAGCTCTCGGTCGGATCGCGGCCCGCGCCGATCTGAACACGACAGCGACATCGCTGCAGTACGTGCCTGCCCACGGGTTCAACGACTCCTTCGTCCGTGTGAGGCGGGGGCAGCGTCAGTTCCGTCAGCACATACTCACGCTGCAAGGCAGCGTCTGCGCCTTCACCGGAGGGGCACCCGAACGCGTTCTCGACGCCGGACACCTCTACAGCTACGCGGAACTGGGAACGCATTTCAAGCACGGTGGACTGATGCTCCGGAAGGACATCCATCGCCTGTTCGATGACGGACTGCTTGCCGTGGACCCTCGGCGGTTGACCATCGACGTTGCGCCCACGCTCGAGAAATACGAGCAGTACGCAGTGCTGCACGATCGACGTCTCCACGTCGGTCTGCGGGACGAGCAGGTGTTGTGGTTGGACAAGCACTGGACCGAGCACCGCGCCGTCGCGTGACCGAGCGGCGTCCGTCGAGCCCTGTCAAGGAGTAGCCGGCCCTCTCGAGCTGGGCCCAGCCACGGGCGCGTCCGCTCGGTTCGCCGAACGACCTGCCGCGCAGGTCGATCCAACCTAACGTTGGATGGATGACGGGGGCGGTTGACGCGAAGCGGATGCGACTGCGGTACGCGGGGGTGTGTCGGGTCTGCGATGCCGAGCTGCCGGCGAAGGCCGAGGCTGTCTACGAGCGAACGACGAAGAGCGTGCTCTGCGTGGCGCACGACCAGCCGGCGGACGAACCACCCACGCCGGAGGTCGAGAGCGAGGTCACCTCGCCGGAAGCTCAGCCAGCCGTCGCTCCTGCGGCCGAGCCGGCGGAGCCCGAAGTGGTCGACAGCGGCGTCGCCGGGGCATCGGCTCGCCGTGAGTTCGAGCGGCGGAAGGCGAAGCGCGAGGAACGCATCCGCACCAGGCACCCGAAGCTCGGCGGCCTCATCCTCGCGGTGACCGACGACCCGCAGTCGACGCGGGCGTGGGATACCGGCGCCATCGGTGAGGAGAGGCTCGGCAGGGGACTCGACGCCCGGGCCGGCGACACGGTCCGCCTGCTGCACGACCGACGCATCCCACGGACGCGCGCCAACATCGACCACATCGCCGTCACCGCCCACGGAGTGGTCGTCATCGACGCCAAGCGCTACAAGGGCCGGCCGTCGCTGCGGGTGGAAGGCGGCATCCTGCGGCCACGGGTCGAGAAGCTGATGATCGGCTCGCGGGACTGCAGCAAGCTCGTCGACGGCGTCCTCAAGCAGGTGTTGCTCGTCCGCGACATCATCGGGGAGGACGTGCGGGTCACCGGCGCGCTCTGCTTCCTCGACGCCGACTGGCCGCTGCTCGGCGGCGACTTCACCACCCGCGAGGTGCGGGTCCTCTGGCCGAAGAAGCTCTACAAGCTCCTCCAGCAGCCCGGCCCACTGGACTCCGCCGCGGTCGAAGCGCTGCACCGCCGTCTAGCCACCGCATTGCCCTCGAGCTGACCGCCGGCGAACCTCGCCGAAATCGTGATGTGCAAGGCAGAACGGCCCTGACCATCGACTTTGCCGTGGACCCCGCCGGCAACCTTCGACAGTAGCCCGATCGGACCATTCCCCCGCGTGCGCGGCAGGTCTAGATTCGGGCTCGTCGACTCCTGGCAGGGCCTCAAAGGGTTTCGAGCCGACACGGCCGACGTCCCGGGACGGTGACGCGACGGGTGCTGAGGGCACCTGGTCGCGACCCCCTCCATCGCCCCGGGACGTCCCGGCCGGACAACTCCATCCACACAGACGCACACGGCGCACGATCCAGAGCGTGCGCATCCCCGGACAGGGCGGCCGACAGGGGGTCGCCCCGTCCGGACACGACGGCGCCGGCCGTATCCCCGGGGGGATGCGGCCGGCGCCGGTCCGTCTGCGCTGCGGTCAGCTCTTGTCGTTCGAGCCGCCCTCGACGTTCGGGGTGGAGAGGTCGGAGCCCTCGGAGGTACCGGTCGTCGACGGGATGGTCGAGTCGCCGGTCTTCGCGTCGTCCCAGGTGGCGGCGGCCTCGTCGGCCGCGTCGCTCGCGGCGTCCTTGACCTCGTCGGCCTTCGCGGCGGCCGCGTCCTTGGCGTCGTCGGCCTTCGAGGCCGCGGCGTCCTTGAGCTCGCCGGCCTTCTCGAGGCCCTTGTCCTTGAGCTCGGACGCACGCTCGGCGGCGGCGCCAGCGGTCTCGGCGAGCTTCTCGCGCACCTCGCCCGCCTTCTCCTTGGCGGTGTCGACGGCGTCGGACGTCTTGGTCGAGGCCGACGACGGCGGCGTGTAGGAGCCGGCGCTCGCCCACGGGTCGGGGCGCTCGGAGCTCTTGCGGTACGCCATGACGGCGGCGCCGGCGGCGACCGCACCGAGGAGGAGCACCCAGCGACCCTTGCTGCGGCTCTTCTTCGCGCGGGCGTCGCCCTTGAGGACGGCGTAGGCGTCGGGGGCGCGCTCGGCGGCCTCGGCGGCCTGCTCACGCGCGGTCGCGGCGCCGGCGGCGATGGCGGTCAGGGCCGCCATGACCTTCGGGAGGACGTCGTCGGAGAAGGTCTCCTTGGCGTGCTCGGCGCTCTTCTTCGCGTGCTCGACGCGGGGAGCCAGCGCCTCGAGCGCCTCCTCGGCCTTCTCGCGAGCGGTCTCGGCGGCGTCCTGGGCGCGCTCGCGGCCCTCGCGCACCTTCGGCGCGACCGAGCCGGCGTAGTCACGCGCGGTGTCGGCGTAGTAGTGCGCCTGCTTGTTGGCGTCGTGGGCGAGGTCGCGGGCCGACTTGTTCGCGTCGTGGGCCAGGTCGCGGGCCGACGCGTACTGCGCGACGGCCTCCTTCTTCGCCTTCTTGCCCTGCTTGCGCAGGTGCTTCGCCTCGGACTTGCTGCTCTTGCGGAGGTCCTTGATCTCGGACTTCGTCTTCTTGCGCAGGTCGTGGGCGGTGTCGGCGGCGCGCTCGGCGGCGTCGCGCGAGGCCGCGCTCACGCGGTCGGCGGCATCCGTCACGGCATCGACGGCCTGGTCGGTCCTGCTCTTGCTGCGGAACACGCGTCCTCCTCGGTGTGGGACATCTCTTTCGTCCATCCTGCCCTGTTTGCGCTGCTCGGGGCACATCAGGACAAGCCTTGATGCCGTGAGTCGCCCCACCCGGCGGCGTCGGGCCCGCGTGAGAGGATCGGAGGCATGAAGGCAACGCTGCACACCAACCACGGCCCGATCGTCGTCGAGCTCTTCCCCAACGAGGCGCCGAAGACCGTCAAGAACTTCACCGGCCTCGCCACGGGCGAGCAGGAGTACAAGGACGACGCGGGGCGCACCAACCCCACCCCGTTCTACGACGGCCTCGTCTTCCACCGCATCATCCCCGGCTTCATGATCCAGGGCGGCTGCCCGCTCGGCCAGGGCATGGGCGGCCCCGGGTACACCTTCGACGACGAGGTCCACCCCGACAAGCAGTTCGACCGCCCCTACCTCCTCGCGATGGCCAACGCCGGCAAGCGCATGGGCAAGGGCACCAACGGCTCGCAGTTCTTCATCACCGTCGCGCCGACCACCTGGCTCAACGGCAAGCACACGATCTTCGGCGAGGTCGCCGACGGCGCCAGCCGCGAGGTCGTCGACAAGATCGCCGGTGTCCGCACCGGCGCCCAGGACCGTCCGGTCGACGACGTCGTCATCGAGCGCGTCGAGATCGAGCAGTAAGCACCACGCACCACCACCCCGGGAGACCGACGTGTCCGAACCACCGCCGATCCCCCCGGTGAACCCTGCGCCGGCGGCCGCGGGCCAGGTCCCGACCTGCCCGCGGCATCCGGACCGGGAGTCCTACGTCCGCTGCCAGCGCTGCGGACGCCCCGCCTGCCCCGAGTGCCAGCGCCCCGCCGCCGTCGGCATCCACTGCGTCGACTGCGTGCGCGAGGCCTCGAAGACCGTCCGGCAGGGTCGCACGACCTTCGGCGGAGCCGTCACCGACGGCCGGCCGCTGGTGACGTTCTGGATCATCGGCATCTGCGTCGCGGTCTACCTGCTGCAGACCGTGCAACCCTCGCTCACCCGTGACATCGCGTTCGCGCCCATCGTCGGCGACACGCAGCCCTGGCGCTTCATCACCTCCGGCTTCGCCCACGGCGGCCTCACGCACATCGCGTTCAACATGTATGCCCTCTACGTGATGGGCCAGTACCTCGAGCCGATGCTCGGCCGCGCCCGGTACATCGCCCTCTACCTGCTCAGCGCGTTCGGCGGGTCGGTGGGCATCCTGCTGCTGGCGTCGAAGCCGGCCGGCGGGGTCGTGACGCTCGCCGACGAGTCGTGGATCACCGCGGCGGTCGGTGCCTCCGGGGCGGTCTTCGGCCTCTTCGGGGCGTTCCTCGTGCTGCAGCGCCGGCTCGGCCGGTCCGCGGCGGGGATGTACGTCGTCATCGGCATCAACGCGGTCATCGGGTTCGTCATCCCGGGCATCGCGTGGCAGGCGCACCTCGGCGGCCTCATCACGGGGGCCGTCGCCGCGGCCGCCATCGGCTACCTCGGCCGGGCCAAGGATCCGCTCCAGCCGCCGGACCGGCGCATCCACTGGGTCGCGCTCGGTGGGCTGTTCGTCGTCCTCGTCCTGCTGTCGGTGGCCAAGTACGCGCTCTGACTCTGACCCTCAGCTGTTCCTCGATGCCCCGGCCGCTGCGGCCGGGGCATCGCGCTGTCCACCGGTCGTCCACAGGCGTCCACAGCGCATCCACGCGTTGTTCGCACACTTGTCCACAGGCTGTCCCCATGTGGATTACACCGGTGTCATTCATCCCCAATGGGGACAACCCCTGTGGACAACTGGGGACGAACCCCTGGAACCTGGGGACGAGGTGTGGACGGGCGGTGCACGACGGGTCATTCGGGCCCGTCATGCACAGGACCCCGGGGCTGCACCACGCGGATCGCGTGGGAGCCCCGGGGTCCCGGGGGCGGTGCCTGTGGACGGCGCCGGCGTCGACCTCGGCGGTCAGCGCCAGCGGGTCGTCATGAGGAAGCCGGAGAGCATGAGGCCGAAGCCGACGCCGAGGTTCCAGCGGCCGAGCTGCGGCACGGGGTACTGGTTGGCGCCCGAGATGTAGAAGGTGACGACCCACAGCAGGCCGAGCACCATGAGCGTGAGCATCACCGGGACGAACCAGCGCGCGTTGGGGCCCTGCTGCGCCGCCGACGCCGTCCGCTGCGGGGTGTAGGCGGGCTTCTTGCGACCCTTGGACTCGGGCACGGGAACTCCTCCGGTTCGTTCAGACTCGTGCCCTAGCGTAGAGGCCACGTCGTCAGGAGAGGGGAGGCAGGGTGCCGGGCACGCACGCCGGTCGGTCCGAGCGGTCCTCGCGGCACGCCGGCCGGGTCGACCGACCCTCGCCGTGGCCCTGGCTGGTCCCCGTCGCCGCCCTCGTCGCCGGCGCCCTCTTCGCGAGCAGCGTCCGCGCCTCCGACGGCGAGGAGCTGCGCACCGGCTACACCCGGCTGCCCGACCTCATCCGCGAGCAGACCCGCGTCAACGCCGACCGCGCCGAGAAGGTCGACACCCTGCGCGCGCAGGTCGAGGACGCGACCGCCGCCCTGGCCCCCGGCGACCTCACGACCCAGCGGCTCGAGCGCCAGGCCGCCGAGATCGCGACGGCGGCGGGACGCACCGAGGTGCGCGGGCCGGCGCTGCGCGTCACCCTGACCGACGCCCCCCTGCCCGGCGGCGAGGTGCCCGAGGGCGGCGACCCGGACGACTACGTCATCCACCAGCAGGACATCGAGGCCGTCGTCAACGCCCTGTGGGCCGGCGGCGCCGAGGCGATCATGGTGCAGGACCAGCGGATCATCTCGACGAGCGCCGTCCGTTGCGTCGGCAACACCCTCATCCTCCAGGGCCGCGTCTACTCGCCGCCCTACAAGGTCACGGCGATCGGCAACCTCGAGACGATGCGGGCTCGGCTGCAGCAGGACCGCGCGGTCGACCTCATCCGCCAGTACGCCATCGCGTTCGGTCTCGGGTACGACCTCGAGGACGCCGGCACCCAGACCCTGCCCGCGTACGCCGGCAGCATCACGCCGACCGTCGCCGAGGTGGCCACCTCGTGATCCGTCGCGCCGTCGGCTGGGTCGGCGAGCTCCTCATCACGGCGGGCGTCCTGGTCCTGCTGTTCGTCGCGTGGCAGCTGTGGTGGACCGACGTCACGAGCAACCGCTCCCAGGAGCAGATCGTGCGCGCGCTCGACGAGGGGTTCGCGTCGGGGCGTGACGCGGGCGCCGCGCTGCACGACGCGTTCCCGGAGCTGGGCAAGGCCGACGCGTTCGCGGTCATCCGCATCCCGCGGTTCGGGGCGGACTTCGCGCGGCCGGTCATCGAGGGTGTCGGGCGTCCGGTGCTGGCGCTCGGGGTCGGGCACTACGAGGGGTCGGCGTCGCCGGGGGCCGTGGGCAACTTCGCGGTCGCCGGCCACCGGACGACCTACGGGCGGCCCTTCCACGAGATCGACACGCTGCGCGACGGCGACCGCGTCATCGTCGAGACGGCGCCCACGGTGTACGTCTACGAGATCACCGGGCGTGAGATCGTCCGGCCGTGGCAGACCGAGGTCATCGCGCCGGTGCCGGACTCGCCCGGGGCGAAGCCGACGGAGCGGATGATCACGATGACCTCCTGCCACCCGAAGTACAGCGCGACGGAGCGGTTCGTGACGCACGGTCGCCTCGTCGAGGCCGTGCCGCGGGCGAAGTGGCGGCTCGCCGACTGGTCGACGGTGGAGGGGTAGGCGGATGTACGCAGCGCTGTGGCGCTCGCTGCCCGGGCCCGCGTGGGTGCGGGCGCTGACGTGCGTCGTGCTGGTGGCGGTGGTCGTCGCCGTGCTCTTCGAGTGGGGGTTCCCGGCGCTCGCCGAGGTGCTGCCGTTCAACGACAACACGGTGGGGTGAGTGGTGGGTGTGCCCGGCGACCCGCGGCGGGGGGGCGAACCAGGCGCGAACCCGGCGCGGACCGGGCTGGGTCGGCGCGACCGGGCGGGGCACCATAGGGGGATGACCCGCGTCCTCGTCGTCGACAACTACGACAGCTTCGTCTTCACGATCGTCGGCTACCTCGAGCAGATCGGCGCCGAGTGCGAGGTCGTCCGCAACGACGCCGTCTCGCCCGCCGACGGCGCCGACTTCGACGGGGTGCTCGTCTCGCCGGGGCCGGGGACGCCCGAGGAGGCCGGCGTCTCGATGGCGATGATCGAGGCGTGCGCCGAGCGGGCGCAGCCGATGCTCGGGGTGTGCCTCGGGCACCAGGCGCTGGGCGTGGTCATGGGCGCGACGGTCGGGCGGGCGCCTGAGCTGCTGCACGGCAAGACCTCGAGCGTGCTGCACGACGGGTCCGGGGTGCTGGCCGGCGTGCCGCAGCCGTTCACGGCGACGCGGTACCACTCGCTGACCATCGACCCCGCGACGATGCCGGAGTCGCTCGTGCCGAACGGGCACACCGAGTCGGGGATCGTCATGGCCGTGCGGCACGCGACCCTGCCGCTGCACGGGGTGCAGTTCCACCCCGAGTCGGTGCTCACCGAGGGCGGGCACCTCATGCTGGCCAACTGGCTGCGCAGCGCGGGGATGGCGGATGCGGTGTCGCGCGCGGAGGGGCTGTCGCCGCTCGTGCACGACGCAGCGGGGGTCGCGCGGATGGTGGCCGCGACCTGAGGTGAGCGGCGCGCGGGCGTTCGGCGTCTGCGCTCTGGTGGCGAGCGACGAGCGCACGGCGCCCGGTTCGGGTCTCCTGAGAGCCGGGGGCCGAAGTAGGTGTTCCCGGCCTCCATGCGCCGCGGAAGGTTTACCTTGCCCGCGCAACCACTTCCTTGCGGCGTGGAAGGAAAACCTCGCCGGGGACAACCGCATGCTTACGCCGGGAAGGGATCCCTTGCGGGGTGGAAGGGAAACGTTGCCGGGCGCAAGGTAATCCTTCCGGGGAGGCAGGATCCTGGGAGGTACATGTCTCCTGGGCCGCCTGGGCGAGGTCGAGGCGGGGTGGTCGAACCTGGGCCGGGCGGCCGGGACGAGTGGGGCGGCGGCGGGGCGGGTCCGGGTGGACCCGCCCCGCCGGCCGGGTCAGCTCGGGGAGGGGCTCGGCGACGGGCTCTCGGTGGGCGACTCCGACGGCGTGGGCGTGGGCGTCGGGGTCGGGGTAGGTGTCGGCGCGGCCTTCTGGGCGACGACGATCTTCACCGTCGAGCCGGTGTCGACCGCCTGCTTGCCCTTCGGGTCCTGGCTGATGACGTCGCCCTCGGCGGCCTGGTCGGTCTGCTCGTACGAGGTCTCGACCTTGAGGTTGGCGTCGGCGAGGGCGCTCTGGGCCTCGTTCTGGCTCATCCCCACGACGTTCGGCACCTCGACCTGGCCGGTGCCGACCGTCACGTTGATCCGCGTCCCGGGCTTGACCGCGACCTGCGAGCCGGGATCGGAGGAGATGACGACGTTCTCCGCGGTGTTGGCGTCGTTGACCTCGTCGACGGTCCCGAGCGTCAGCCCGAGGTCGGAGAGGATGCCGCGGGCCTCGTCGAGCGAGCGCCCGGCGAGGTCCGGCACCTCGACGTTGTCGGGCCCGCCGGAGACGGTGATGCGCACCGTCGAGCCCTGGTCGACGCGGGTGCCGCCCTCGGGGGTCTGCGAGATGACGTTGCCCTCGTCGACCGTGTCGGAGGCGGCGACCATCGACTCGACGCGGAAGCCCGCCCCGGTCAGCGTGGCGGTGGCGGCGTCCTGCGGGGCGTCGACGACCGACGGCACCTGGACCTGCGGTGGCGTGTCGGACTCGCCGAGGTAGTTCACGAGGCCGAACACGAGCAGCCCGAGCGCGGCGAGCACCGCGACGACGAGGAGGATGGCCGCGGCCGGGTTGCGCTTCTTGCGCTCCTCCTCCATCACCTCGCGGCGGGTCAGCGGCTCGTCGTCGGCGGGCGGCGAGGTGGCGAAGGGGGCATCCCATGCGGCGGTGCGGTCGGTGAGCGCGGTCGAGGAGGCCGGCAGGGCCTCGGTGACCCCGGCCGCCGCGGCGCCGGCGAGGGCCGCGGCGGACGAGCGCGCCGCGATGCTCACGGGACGCCCGAGCCGCACGGCCTGGAGGTCGGCGCGGAACTCGTCGGCGTCCTGGTAGCGGTCCTCGCGCGGCTTCTCGAGCGCGTGGAGCACGACGGCGTCGAGGTCGGCCGAGATCCCCTCGGCGAACCGCGACGGGGGCACCGGGGGCTCGCCGACGTGCTGGTAGGCGATGGCGACCGGGCTGTCGCCCTGGAACGGCGGCCGGCCCGTGACCAGCTCGAAGAGCATGCAGCCGGCGGAGTACAGGTCCGAGCGTGCGTCGACCGTCTGCCCCTGCGCCTGCTCCGGCGAGAGGTACTGCGCGGTGCCGATGACCGCCTGCGTGGCGGTGACGGTGGCGTTCGCGTCGGCCATCGCCCGGGCGATCCCGAAGTCCATGACCTTGACCGAGCCGTCTGCCGCGACCATGACGTTGGCCGGCTTGATGTCGCGGTGGACGATGCCCTGCCGGTGGCTGTAGGCCAGCGCGTCGAGGACGCCCTCGGTGACCCGCACGGCCTCGGTCTCGTCGAGCTGCCCCTTCTCGGTCAGCTCCTCGCGCAGCGTCCGCCCGTCGACGAACTCCATGACGATGTAGGGGATGTTGACCTGCGCCCCACCGGACTCGGTGTGCAGGTGGTCCTCGCCGTGGTCGTAGACCGCGACGATCGAGGCGTGGTTGAGCGCGGCCGCCGACTGCGCCTCGCGGCGGAACCGGGTGATGAACGTGGCGTCGCGCGCGAGGTCGCTGCGGAGCATCTTGATGGCGACGGAGCGGCCGAGCCGCGTGTCGAACCCTCGGTGGACCTCCGCCATGCCGCCGCGACCGAGGAGCTCACCGACCTCGTACCGGCCGCCGAGCAGCTTCGGGACGTCAACCATGTCGTGCCTTCCTCATTCGCTCAGCCGTGCTTCCATCATCGCCTTCGCGATGGGTGCGGCGACCGCACCACCGCCGGTCTCGCTGTTGGCCGTCCCGCCGTCCTCGACGACGACCGCGACGGCGATCTTCGGGTCGTCCGCCGGGGCGAACGAGATGAACCAGGCGTGCGCGCGCCGGCCGGTGCCGTGCTCCGCGGTGCCGGTCTTGCCCGCCACCGACACGCCCTGGATCTGCGCCCGGGTGCCCGAGCCCTCCTGCACGACACCGACCATCATGTCGGTGAGGGTCGCGGCGACCTCGGGAGTCACGGCCTCCGACAGCTCGGTCGGGTCGGCTGACTCGATGACCGACAGGTCCGAGCCGATGACCGACTGCACGAGGTAGGGCTGCATGACGACGCCCTTGTTCGCGATGCCGGCCGCGACCATCGCCATCTGCATCGGGGTGACGCGGACGTCGTACTGGCCGATCGACGCCTGCGCGAGCTGCGGCTCGTTCATCTCGGCGGGGACGCTGCTCGGCGTCACCCGCATCGGGACGGTCGGCGCGTCGCCGAAGCCGAACTTCGCGGCCTGCTCGCGCAGCGCGTCGGCGCCGATCTCCATGCCGGCCTCGCCGAAGGCGGGGTTGCACGAGACGACGAGGGCCTGCTTGAGCGTGATCCGGCCGGACGGGCTGCAGGGCACGTTGCCGTGGTTGGGCAGGTCGGTGTCGGTGAGCGGCAGGTCGAGCGAGGCGCCGCCGGGCAGCTCGGAGTCGGCCGTGTACTTGCCGCTGGTCAGCGCGGCCGCCGCGGTGACGACCTTGAAAACCGACCCCGGCGGGTAGAGGTCGCCGGCGATGGCGCGGTCGACGAGCGGCCGGCCGTCCGCCTTGAGCAGCGACTGGTAGTTGGCGTCGACCTTGCCCAGGTCGTGACCGGCCAGCGTGTTGGGGTCGAACGAGGGGTGGCTGACGAGCGCGAGGATCGCGCCGGTCTTGGGGTCGAGGGCCACCGCGGCGCCGCGCGCATCGTCGATGCCGTCGGACGCGGCCTTCTGGACGGCGGCGTCGAGCGTGGTCTCGACGGTGGCGCCCTGCGGCCGGCGTCCGGTGAAGAGGTCGGAGATGCGCCGGTAGAAGAGCTTGTCGCTCGAGCCCGACAGCAGCTCGTTCTCGGACTGCTCGAGCCCGCCGACCGCGCCGTAGAAGGAGTAGAAGCCCGTGACGTGCGCGAAGAGGTCGGCGTCGTCGTAGGTCCGCTGGAACTTGAACTCGTCGTCGGTCGGCACCGACTTCGCGATCGGGGTCTGCCCGACGAGGATCTCGCCGCGCTCGCGGGCGTACGTGGCGAGCAGCGTCCGGCGGTTGTCCGGGCGGCCGTTGAGGTCGGCCGCAAAGACGTACTGGATGAGCGTCGTCGAGACGAGCAGCGCCGCGAAGAGACCGGCGACGAGGAAGGAGAGGCGGCGGACGGGGGCGTTCACGACAGCTTCACCACCTCGGTGCGGGCCTCGCCGACCGCGCTCTGCGCGGACTCGTCGGGCAGCGGGCGGCGGGCGTGGTCCGAGATGCGCAGCAGGATGGCGAGCAACGTCCAGTTGGCGAGCAGCGAGGAGCCGCCCGAGGAGAGGAAGGGGGCCGTGAGACCGGTCAGCGGGATGACCCGGGTGACGCCGCCGACGACGACGAAGCACTGCAGGGCGAGCGAGAACGAGAGGCCGGCGGCGAGCAGCTTGCCGAAGCCGTCGCGCGTGCCGAGCGAGGTGCGCAGGCCGCGCTCGACGAGCAGCGCGTAGAGCACGAGGATCGCGAACAGCCCGACGAGCCCGAGCTCCTCGCCGAAGCTCGGGATGATGAAGTCCGACTCCGCGAGGTAGGTCAGGTCAGGGCGCCCGCGGCCGAGGCCGGTGCCGACCATCCCGCCGGCGGCCATCCCCATGAGTCCCTTGGCGAGCTGGTCGGAGGTCTGCAGCGCCTCGGGGCTGAAGGTGTGCAGCCACAGCAGGACCCGGACCTGGACGTGCGCGAACGCGAGGTAGGCGACGTACGCGCCGGCCCCGAAGAGCCCGAGGCCGATCGCGATCCACGACACCCGCTCGGTCGCGACGTAGAGCATCGCGACGAAGAGGCCGAAGAAGAGCAGCGACGAGCCGAGGTCGCGCTCGAAGACGAGCACGCTCAGGCTCGCGAGCCACGCGATGAGGATCGGCCCGAGGTCGCGGGCGCGCGGGAGCGTGAGGCCGAGGATCTTGCGGCCGGCGACCGACAGCGCGTCTCGCGTCTGCACGAGGTAGCCCGCGAAGAACACCGCGAGCGAGATCTTGGCGATCTCACCCGGCTGGAACGAGAACGGCCCCAGCCGGATCCAGATGCGCGAGCCGAACTCGGAGGTGCCGATGACCGGCAGCAGCGGCAGCAGCAGCAGCGAGAAGCCGGCGACTCCCGCGACGTAGGTGTACCGGCGCAGGATGCGGTGGTCGCGCAGCACGACGAGCACCGCCGCGGCGATCGCGACGGCCAGCGCGCTCCACATCAGCTGGCGCAGCGCCACCCCGTCGGCGATGTCGCGGCCTCGGGCGATGTCGACGCGGTGGATCATCACGAGGCCGAGGCCGTTGAGGAGCGTGACGATCGGCAGGAGCAGCGGATCGGCGTACTTCGCGCGCCAGCGCAGCACGACGTGGAAGGCCAGCGACACACCGAGGTAGCCGAGCCCGAGCGCAGCGAGGCCGGGCGGCACCGTGCCGGTCGTGGCCAGGCCGAGGTTGACGTAGGCCAGCCCGACGATGCCGACCGCCCCGAGCACGAGGACGAGCTCGGTGGTGCGGCCGGAGCGCGGCGCGACGGACGAGACGGTGCTCATGCCGGCGGCGGGACGGTCGGGGTGGACGTGGTCGAGAGCGACGGCAGGCCGCTCGACGACGCCGACGGGGACGCGGACGGCGAGGGGGAGGCGGACCCGGAGGGGGACGCCGACGGGGACGCGCTGGGGCTCGGCGGCGTCCATCCGGGCTGGACCGTGCGGCACTCGTCGCCCTGGCTGCGGGCGTAGCGGCACGCCTCGGCCTGGAGGCGTAGCTCGGTGACGCGTGCGTCGGCGTCGGCCCGGCTGCTCGCCTCGATGCCGGCCTCGATGTTCTGCTGGTAGGAATCGGGCAGCTCGTCGACGGGGATGGTCGTCGCGTACTCCGGGGAGTGCAGCGAGATCGGGCCGAGGTCCTGGTCGACCCCGCGGAAGACCGTGACGACGCCGTCCTGCTCGCCGAGGTAGTACTGCTGCTGCGACCACGCATAGGCCGCGTAGGAGCCGCCGGCGACGACGACCGCGGCGACGACGAGGGCCGCGACGACGCGCAGCACCGTGCCGCGGCGGGTGCGCGGGCCCTCCTCGGCGAGGGTGACGCCGTCATCGTCGGTGTCGTCGTCCCCGCCGGTGGCCGCCTTGCTCAGCGCGGCGGCCTTCTCGGCGGGGGTGACCGGCACCGGGCGCGTGCCGCGGCGGCGCTCGGCCGCGGCGCCGACGACCTGCGGCTGAGTGGGCGGGGCGTCGACCTTCGCGATGTCGACGAGGTCGCCGACGATGACGGTCACGTTGTCGGGGGCGCCGGCGCGCAGAGCGAGGCCGACGAGCCGCTCGGCGCACTCGCCGGGGTCGCGGGTCTCGCGCAGGACGTCGTCGACGGTCTCGCGCGCCACGTAGTCGGTGAGGCCGTCGGAGGCGATGAGGTAGCGGTCGCCGGCGCGCCCCTGGCGCACGACGAGGTCGGGCTCGTCCTCGTCGCTGCCGGTGAGCACGCGGGTGACGAGCGAGCGCTGCGGGTGGGTCTTCGCCTCGTCGGCGGTGATGCGTCCCTCGTCGACGAGGTTCTGCACGAACGAGTGGTCCTTGGTCACCTGCGTGACCTCGCCGTCGCGCAGCAGGAACGCGCGCGAGTCGCCGATGTGCGCCAACGCGATCCGGTCGCCGGTGCGCAGCATCGCGATGAGCGTCGTGCCCATCCCGTCCAGGCGCGGGTCGTCGTCGACGGCCGTGCCGATCTCGCGGTTGGCCTCGCGGATGCGGTCGAGCAGCGCCTGGCTCGCGTCCCGCCCGGACAACGACTCGCCGTCGAGGTCGACGAGGGCCGCGACGACGGTCGAGCTCGCGACGTCACCGCCGGCGTGCCCGCCCATCCCGTCGGCCATCGCGAGGAGGTGGGGGCCGGCGTAGCCCGAGTCCTCGTTGTTGGACCGCACCATGCCGACGTCGGAGCGTGCCGCGTAGTGGAAGGCGAACGGCATCGGCTACCTCTGCAGCTCGAGCGTCGTCTGGCCGATGCGCAGCACGCTGCCGGCCGCGACCTCGCGCGGCTCGGTCAGGCGGGTCGCCCCGAGGTAGGTGCCGTTGGTGGAGCGCAGGTCCTCGACCATCCAGCGGCCGTCGTCGCCCTCGAAGATGCGGGCGTGCCGGCCGGAGGCGTAGTCGTCGTCGAGGACGAGGGCGCACTCGGGGCTGCGGCCGATGAGCGTGCCCGAGGAGCGCAGCGGCAGCGTCGTGCCGGAGAGCGGGCCGGCGGTGACGACGAGGCGGGTCGGGCCCTTGGACGCCTTCGGCGGCTTGGGGGTGCGCTCGCGGCGGGGGGCGCGCGGCGCGGGGTTGCCCTTGGCCGGTGTGGTGCCCGCCCGCTTGCGCACGCGCGTGCCGTAGAGGTCGCCCCGCAGGACGCCGACGACCGCGAAGACGAACGCCCACAGGGCGACCAGCAGCCCGAGCCGGAGCACGGTGAGGGTCAGCTCGCTCAGCATCGCGGGGTCACCGCCGCCCGGCGCGGAAGGTGACGGAGGTGCGGCCGACGGTGACGCGGTCGCCGTCGGACAGGTGCGTGCTCGTGATGCGCTCGCCGTTGACGAACGTGCCGTTGGTCGAGCCGAGGTCGCGGATCGTCGTCACGAAGTGCGGGCCGTCGGTGGTCACGCGCAGCTCGCTGTGCCGGCGCGAGATGCCGGGGTCGTCGAGGATGATGTCGGCGCTGTCGTCGCGGCCGAGGATCGTCATCGCGCCCATGAGGGGGTAGCGCTCGCCGTCGACGTCGAGCCACGGGCGGTCCGCCGGGTTGACGCGGCGCGGGCGGGCCGGCGGGGCCTGCTGCTGGTTCGGGCGGGTCGGGAGGTCGTCGGCCTCGGCGGCGGCGGGAGCCGGCGCGGCGGCTGCTGCGGGCGGGGCGGGAGCGACGGGCGGGGCCGGGGGGCGCTGGTGCTGGCCGGTGTGCCCCGTGGGGCGGGGGCGCGAGGCCTTGCTCGGGCGCAGCCGGAAGACCCCGGTCTCGAGGTCGTCGTGCTCCTCGAAGACGATGTCGAACGGCCCGGCGGGCTGGTAGTGCTGGCCGTCGCAGTGCTCCTCGGCGGCGGCGACGAGGTCCTCCTCGACGCTCTTGAGGTCGGGCTGGAGCCGGTCGAAGTCACCGGGGCTCAGCTCGATGACGAAGACGTTGGGGACGATCGCGCGCCCCGAGGAGGTGACGGCGCGGTCGTCCATCGCGCGGCGCATGTTGCTCGCGATCTCGACGGGGTGCACGGCCGAGCGCAGGTGCTTGGCGAAGGTGCCCTGGACGGCACGTTCGATGCCCGCCTCGAGGCGGTCGAGCAGTCCCACGGCGCACCTCCTCGTCGGTCACGGGCCGGCAGACGTCGCTCCAGCCTATCCGCCGGGGCTGGACGCGCCCTGAACGCGTGCGCCCGCGCGCGAGGCGCGTCGGCGGCGTCGGCTGGCTAGCGTGGAGCCATGGTGGACCGGGTGCAGACGCTGAGACCGCGCGAGGTGCCGCTCGGAGGGCCGCGCGCGATGACGGTGCGGCGCACCCTGCCGGCCAAGGAGCGCTCGTTCGTCGGGGCGTGGTGCTTCGCCGACCACTACGGGCCCGACGACGTCTCGGTCAGCGGCGGGATGGACGTCGCGCCGCACCCTCACTGCGGCCTCGCCACCGTCTCGTGGCTGTTCTCCGGCGAGGTCGAGCACCGCGACTCCCTCGGCACCGTCGCCGTCGTCCGTCCGGGCGAGGTCAACCTCATGACGGCCGGACGGGGCATCTCGCACTCGGAGGTGTCGACCGCGGGCACGCGCGTGCTGCACGGCGCGCAGCTGTGGGTCGTGCTGCCGTCGGCCGCCGCGTCGGTCGAGCCGCGGTTCGAGCACCACGTGCCGGAGGCGGTGCATCCCGCGCCCGGGGTCGAGGCGCGCGTGTTCGTCGGGTCGCTCTGGGGTTCGCGCTCGCCGGTACGGGTCGAGACCGCGCTGCTCGGGGTCGAGGTCGTGCTCGAGGCCGGGGCCTCGGTGGCCCTGCCGGTGCCGGACGAGTTCGAGGTCGGGGTGCTCGTCGACCGTGGGTCCGTGGACTTCGCCGGGGCGCCGGTGGCCGCGACCGAGCTGGGCGTCGTGGAGGCGGCCTCGGCGGACGGCGACGGGGTGAGGGACGGACGCTCGCTCGTGCTGACGGCGGGGGACGAGAGCGCCCGCGTCCTCGTCCTGGCCGGCGAGCCCTTCGGCGAGGAGATCGTCATGTGGTGGAACTTCGTCGGGCGCTCGCACGACGAGGTCGTCGCCGCCCGCGAGGCGTGGGAGGCCGGCGCCGACGGGTCGTCGGGCCGCTTCGGCCGGGTCGAGGGCTACGAGGGCGACGTGCCACGCATCCCCGCGCCCGGCCTGCCCGGCGTGCGGCTGCGCTCGCGGGGCAACCGAGGCCGGCCCGACCGCCCCCAGACCGAGGCCGAGCCGATGTCCTGAGCAGGCCGCTCCGGGGGTCGCTTTGGTCGATCGGGCATCCATCGGGCACACTGGGACGGCTCATCCGAGCACCACGCGCAAGTGGCGGAACGGCAGACGCGCTGTCTTCAGGTGGCAGTGTCCTTACGGGCGTGGGGGTTCAAATCCCCCCTTGCGCACAGATCAGTGGGAGATCTCCCACGTAGGCCGAGGGGCCCAGGACCACCTGGACTCCTCGGCCTTCTCCATGTCCGCGGACGGTCCGGCCTCCGCTGAGGCTGTCAAGCACGTCCTCGCCGCATGGGCGATTGCGCCGCCCGACGACGAGCGGACGGACGCTCTCGTGACACACACACTCGAAGAGCACCTGAAGAACACCGCCACCGGCTCCCGCTTCGCAGGACGCCTCGCCCCGACCATCGACACGGTCGCGTCCGCGCGCGAGAAGGGCACGACGGTCAACCGCACCGTCGCTGCCACCCGCGGCCCCGCACCGGTCGTCCAGCTCACCCTGCCGGCCCCCGCGTCCGCGAACGGCACGCGACCCCGGTCGGTCGGAAGCACCCGCACAGTCCGCGACGGCGTCCCTCGCGTTCTCGCCCTCGGGCCTCTGGACGACCGTGGTCGCGTCAACGCCGCCAAGCCCATGAGCGCCCTCGGCTGGAGCGCGGACACCGAGCTCTACGCCATCGAGCTCGGGCAGGGCCTCGTGGTCCGCCCCGGCACGAGCGCTCACCCGGGCGCGCAGCCGGCCACCAGCGACGGCAAGCGCCTTCGCCTCCCCGTGCCGTCCCGCGCGGCGCTTCGTGTCGAGGCCGGCGACGACGTCATGGTCATCGCCGTCCCCGGCCGAGACGAGGCCTACGTCGTCAGCGGGAGCGACATCGCGCAGGCCCTGTGCGACCCGACTCCTGACCAGCCGGCTCTCAGCGCCTGACGGCCCCTCATCGCCGATTGCGCCCCCCACCACACCCCGAACCATCCACTCCCGCCGGAACGAACCGGCCCACAACCAAGGAGAACGACATGAACCACGACACCACCTCGACCCAGACCATCGACACCACCGCCCTGGCGGCCCTGGTGAACGCCGCCGTGCGCGACGCCATGGCCGGCGCGAACATCGAGCCGCTCACCATCGCCGAGGTCGCCAGCGAGGCGCTCGAGCGCATGAGCGAAGGCAGCCACCGGGCCCACAAGACCTACATCGACCTCCTCACCGACGGCTGGCAGCACCCGAACGACCCCTCGCTTCGCTGGGCCGGGCTCGGGGCCCTGATGGCCCACGAGGTCCGCACCAAGGACCTCGACCTGCTCCTGGGCGCCGTCCAGGCCCGGGCGGCGCTCGCGTCCGCCCAGAAGCGGACCCAGCGCCTGACCCAGGGCCGCACCGAGCAGGGCGTCGGCGGCGCCTCCGCCAAGAACAACGCCATCTCGGCCTGGCGCGCCGTCTTCAAGTACGCCGCTGCCAACCACCACATCGACCCCGAGCGCAACCCGTCCCAGAACGTCGTCAAGGTCACGCGAGGCAACAGCAGCCGACGGCCCCTCAAGGCAGCCCACCTCGACAGCCTCCTGCTCGTTGCCCGCAGCACCGGCGACGACCCCGAGCTGGACGAGCTCATCTGCTGGTTCTTCCTCATCACCGGCGCCCGCCGCAACGGCCTGCTCGCCCTCACCCGCGGTGACATCAACAAGGAGGAGTGCACCGTCGCGCTGCACGAGAAGCACAAGAAGGCCGACCTGCAGCCCGTGCCCGACTGGTTCATCGACGTGCTGCTCGAGTTCGCGGACTCCCGCGGCGCGACCGGGCCCGAGGACCAGATCTTCCGCAAGAAGGCCTCCCGAAAGCAGGGCCCTCGACCCATCACCTCGCGCCGGCTCGACAACCTCTTCCAGCGCATCCAGACGACACTGTCCTGGGCCGACCAGGCGCAGGTCACCGCTCACACCCTCCGCCACCACGCCATCGGCGTGGTGGCAGAGGCCAGCCGCCCGCAGGTCGGCCGGGCCTTCGCGCGGCACACCGCGAGCTCGGACGCCCACTTCCGATACGCCATCGGCACCCCCGAGGAGGTCGCCGCGGTGGTCATCCGTCTCCACGGCGGCAACCACCCGTGGGTCACCCACGGGCAGCGCTGAGACGGCACTGCAGGTTTCTGAGCCGAGGAACATTCCGGCTGCTGCGCGCGGTTAGTGGACCACGATGAAGAAGTTGATGATGAGGTTGACGACGAGCTTGAAGTTGAGGTTGACGACGAAGGTGAACTAGTCGATCATGGAGGCAAGCCCTCCCCCTGCTGGGGGGTTGGGAAGTGTGAGCCAGGACCCCCGCCGGAGACGGGACCTGGCTCTCGCGCTGTCTGGGTATCAGCGCAAGAGGAGGTCTACCTCATACACCTGGTGCTCGATGAGAGATGCCCACTCATCAGTTTCCCCGGTCCGTTTGCATGACATGGCGCCGGCCACGACGTCCGGAAGCCAGAGCATCGGCTCTTCAGACGGCAGGGCGAAGTCCACTCGAATGTTGTTGGTGATGATTCTGCGCCCACGCATTCGATCGACCGTGGTCAGGTCACGGCGGTTTAGGGACTGCGTTCGGTTCTCGACCCACACCTGCGTCACTCCGAGCTTGTCAAGCTCCCACAGCAGCAGCTCCATGCACTGTGCTCTCGCGCGCTCCTGCTTCCTCATGTCCGCGGGGGTGCCGATGATGACGACGGACTCGAGGTCGCACTCAGCGACGACGCCCGTGATCTTCCTCCGACGCGCGTCCGCTTCCGAGTGCCAATGGAGTTTCGGTTCACCGGGAGCCTTGAACGGGCGCAGGGCCGCTCTTGAGGACTCGCAGGCGCTTGGGTCTGCCAGGACCGCCGCCAGAAGGTACAACGACTGCTGCGGGGTGAAGCGCATCGACTCGTCCACCCAGGCGTGCACCACTTCGGCGTTGCCGGCGGGAGAGGATGCAGGGGACACGCGTCCATTGTGGGGTGGGGCGCCGACGGCACCTACCTGACCCTGTGTCTGACCAGAACAGGGTCACGGGCTCCGGCCCGGCGTCGCAGCGGCTTCTGACCTGCGCTGATGGCGTCGTGACGGCCTCGCGCGGGACGTCTGGCGGCGTAGGGTCGCCGGGAACGCACGGCATTGGGGCCCAGCCGGGGTCGCCGGCGACTGGCAGAGGGGACGTCGATGGGGTGGCTCGACCGGTTCAAGGGCAAGGCGACGAGGGCGGCTGCTCCGGCGGCGGGATGGCATCCGGCGCCGGACCGGCCGGGGAGCCTGCGGTGGTGGGACGGCTCGGCGTGGAGCGAGCACTACAGCGACGGCGCAGCGCGCCCCGCGGAGCCGGACACACAGAGGCCGGGTGCTGCTTCGCCGGCGAGGGCAGAGACGGCGGCCGCGGAGTCGACGAGCGCGCCTGCAACGACGGAGCCGGCCAGGTCGACGCGCCGCCGCGCCAACGGTGAGCCGAACGGCAAGCCCGTGAGCGGGTGGGGCAAGCCGACCGTCTGGCAGAACGTCGTGGGCGAGCAGCACTACCGCTCAGCCTTCACGACGTTGCTGCGCGCCAGCGGCCGCAAGCTCGAGGAGTACGGCACGGAGCTTCAGGACCAGGCGGCGCTGGTGGTCGCCGAGCCCGGCAACCGGTACGACACCAACGCGGTCGCCGTGTGGGTGGGCGGACACCGGGTGGGCTACCTACCGCGCGACACGGCGGCCCGCTACTCCCCCGCGCTGCAGGACCTCGCCGAGGCGGGGATGGTGCTCGAGGTCTCGGCCAGGGTGTGGGTCGCCCCGCGCGGTGACGACCGCGGCGGCAGCGTGACGGTGATGCTGCCGCCCGAGGACGGCGTGCAGCCGTTCAACGCCCTCCCTGAACGTGCGCACACGGTGCTGCCGCGCGGGACGGCCATCCAGGTCACTGGCGAGGAGCGGCACATGGACGTGCTCGGTCGCTACGTCCACGACCGCGGCCGGCACCTGGCGTTGACCCTGCACCTGGTCGACGAGGCCAAGACCGAGCGCTCCACCCCCTACCGCGCCGTGGAGGTCCGCCTCGACGGTCACCGCGTCGGGGTCCTGACCAAGGCGACCTCGGACAAGCTCGCCGACCTCGTCACCTACGTCTCCGAGCGCGGGAGGGAGACCGTCGCCCGGGGCTTCTTGCAGGGCTCCGCGTTGCGCGCCGAGCTGACCCTGCACGTGGCCAAGTCCCACGAAGTCCCGGGGCGGTGGCTGGAACGAATCCAGCCGGCCGACGGCGCCGCACAGGGCTAGGTCGGGTCCGCCCCGAACTTGGCCTCCAGGCAGGCGGAGAGGTCCTGGACAGCGGGCTGGATGTAGTGGCGGCGGGTGACGTTAGCGCTGCGGTGCCCGAGCAGGGAGGCCGCCGCGTCTTCGTGCAGGGCGTGGGCGACGGTCGTGGCGACGGTCTTGCGGAGCGTGTGCAGCGCGACCCAGTCCACGGACGTACCGCGGCGGGCCGCTCGCCAGCTGCGGCGCACGTTCGAGGGCCGCATGTGCGTTCCTGTGCTCGTGCAGAAGACCGGGGCGTGCGGGTCGGGGCCGCCAAGGCGCGCGCGACGCCGAGCGAGCACGGAGACCGTGAAGGGAGGCAGCGCCAGTGTCCGAGCGCCAGCCGCCGTCTTGGCAGTGGCCTGCCGCCAGGCCGCCCCGTCGACCGCCTCGACCATCGTGCCCGTCACCCGCAGCACCGGCCGCGGGGAGTCGAGGTCGAGGTCCTGCCAGCGCAGCGCGAGGACCTCACCGATGCGCAGCCCTGTACCGAGGAGGACCTCGAGCACGTCGCAGAGCGCCCGTGCCCCGGCGGCGCCGGTGCTGCGTTCCCAGGCCTGCGCGGCCGTCCTTACGGCGGCCACGTCCGAAGCGGTCAGGGCGCGGACCTCCGGCTTGCTCGCGGGTGAGGCTCCGTGGGTAGGGACGGGGTTGGTGGCGATGGCGCCGTGGCGGACGGCGATGTCCAGCAGCTGCCGGAGCAGCGCTCGCACCTCCCGTGGGATCTGCACGAACTGTGACTCGAGGCGGTCCAGGAGCCGTTCGACCCTGGCCGGTGTGAGCTCGCCGAGCTGCAGGGCGCCGAGTGGGGGCGCGACGTGTCGCCGGTAGCACCACGTGAGGTGCTGGAGGGTCTGCGGACGCAGGCGGCGCTCAGCCGTGCTGTGCCACCGCTGCCACAACTCGTCCAGCCGTGTGCGGGAGGTGACCTCGGCGGTGGTCGGCGCCGCCCGGTTGGCCAGCCGGGCACGCAGGGCTGACTCGGCTCCGGCACGCGTGGACCCCGTGGCGGTGACCTGCCGCAGCACGCCGTCCTCGTCGCGGGTGGCGGTGTTGGCGCGCCACCGCCCCCCATCCAGACGGCGAGTGCTGACGCTCCCATGCGAGCCGACGGGCAGACGTGGCCGGGCCATGGACGAACCTCCTGCAAACGGTGGACGTCAGTCAGGGGTGCCGGCTGTCGTTGCTGTGGGCAATGAGCGCAGCTATTGCGGGGGCCGCAACACGACCGTGGCCATGGCCAGCGCCTCCTGCAGGTTGGCCGGAGTCACCGCGCACAGGCGAGCGGCGACACGAACGGTGTCGAGCTCCTTGGGCGTGCAGGCGACCAACGCCTGATGCAGGCCCGCGAGGAGTTCGAGGCTCGCCGCAGGATGCCCGGCCCGGCGCGGTGACGGCGCCCCGGACGCCTCGAGCAGGCGGGTGACCTCTGACGGCTCGAGCAGCGCCGCGATAACGCCCGCGAGGTGCGCGATGAGGTCGTCAGCAGCGCTCACCCGGTCTCGTCATCGAGCTCGACGAGGGCGGCGGCGGTCAGGCACGATGCGCCGAGCTCACGCAGGCCGAGGGCGAGCTGCTCGAGCCTGTCCCATGCCTCCTCATCGGTCGGGAAGGGCCGGCGGTGCCCTTGTCGCCACAGCTGCAAGGCCAGGCGGACCGGCACCGTGGGCAGGACGTCCGTGTCGGGGCAGGCGTGGTCGTGCAGCAGGCAGGTGGCCGGGCGGGAGGTCAGGCTCCCGCAGACCACGCAGTGGCGGCAGTCCTGAACCGACCCCTGGGACGTGGGCGCGATGAGGAGCACCTGGGTGCAGGTGTGGGAGAGGACCTCGTGGCACCGCTCCCCGCAGATCTCGTACCGAACGCCCGCGACTGCGACCACGTGGACACGCTGGTGATGGAACGTGATGACGAGCCTCCGGAGGGTGCGCGATGGAAGTGCGCTTCCTCGGGTGCCGGAGTGTTTCCGCAGGTCACTGCCGCGCCACACCGGTTCCCGACACGCCGGGGGTGTCCCCGCGGCGTCGTACGGTGGCTATGGAAGTACTACGCCTCGGCACCCGGCCGAGGTGGCGGGCTCCGAGGCGTAGGTCGAGCTGTCGTAGGCCACCGACCGTACAGGGTCCGTCGCGGTGCTTCCTGTTGGGGCCTCAAGGTCCCGGGAAGGCAGGACAGCATGACCTCCTACCGCAGCGCCAAGAGCGGGCGCTACATCAGCAAGGCGGCCGCGGCGCGCAGCCCGCGCACGTCCGTCCAGCACCAGTCCGGCTCGTCGGGAGCCTCCGGCTCGCGCAGCGCCATCACCGGCCGGTTCGTGACCGACGCGACGGCGCGTCGTCACCCGGACACGACCATCACGGAGCGGTGACCGGGCGCCGGGGACCAGGGCAACCTGGTCCCCGGCGACCCGCCCTTCATGAGGCACACCAAGATCCAGCCGCCGCCAGAGCGCCGGCTGAGCGTTCGTGAGCTCGCCCAAGAACTAGGGCTCACCAGTAAGGAAGTCCAGGCGCTCCTGGCTTCCATCAACGAGCACGCGCCGAGCGCGTGGACCCAGCTCGAGCCCCCCGTGGTGCGCCGCGTGCGCTCCCTCGCGGGGGTGGACGAGCCGCCACCAGCTCCGGTCGCCCCACCGCAGGAGCAGCCTCCCCGGAGGCCGTCGGGTCTGGCCCCGCCGACACCCAGGCCGCGACGGGAGAACAACCCCCTGCGCGACCTTCCCTCCGTGCAGGGTCGTGACGAGCGAGCAGGCCACGTCGGTTCCTCCCGCGACTCACCGGGGGGTCAGGGCGTCCGCATCCAGCGGGCCGGCTTCAACACCCCGGACGAGGCCACGCCGGCATGGGAGTACCAGGAGTGGCTCCTCTACGGCTTCGCGGAGGTCGAGCGCGACGCCTGGACGGCCGAGGGCTTGCGTGTCGCTCAGGCCAAGGTGGCGCGCGACCTGCGTGACGCTGGTCTGGTCCCGGCCGACCTGCAGGTGCAGCTCTACGGGTGGAGCGTCGCGGCGCGCGTGGCGCAGGGCGAGGGCGCCAAGCACGTGGCCCGGATGCTGCGTCGGCAACGCGCCGCCGAAGAGAGCGGCTAGACCGGGTGGCCCGGTAGGCCCCCACGCCTGCCGGGCCACATCGGCCCCCTCATCCCACCCGGCTCCGGCGGCCTCTCCTCATCGAGAACGTCCCGAAGGTCCGCCACGCGGTTCAGCCGCAGCTGGCGCGGTGGAGCCGGCGCAGCCCGGCGATGTCGCCGGCTCCGAGCCCCGGGGCGCCGTAGGGGCCCATAAGCTGCTGGGTGCGGCTGGGCACGTGGTCCAGGCCCAGGGTGTGGCCGAGCTCGTGGGCCAGGACGCTGGCCATGCCGTCGACCGCGAAGCCCGGTCGCAGGTGGGCCTGGGTGTTGACCAGCACCACGCTCGTGCTCAAGCGCCAGTGGGCATTGTCGACGAGCGGCTGGACCTCCGCGGTCGCGGCCGCGAGGGGGTCGTCGAACCCGCGCACGCCGGGGCGGGCGGAGGCGATGAGCACTTGGGGTGCGCCGCCTCCGGGGTGGTGGCCGGCGCGGGTGGGGACGGCCCGGGTGTAGACGACCTTGAAGCGGTAGCCGCTGGCGCGGCTGACTCGCCGCACGGCCTCGCGCAAGTCCCGGGCGGTGTGCGCGGGCAGGCCACGGCGGTTCAGGGCGACGATGATGGTCCGGCAGGGCCAGACCGCCTTTGGGCGGCCGTGGACGGCCCCGTGCAGGAAGCGGTAGTCGCGGGCGTGCTTGCGGCTGAGGGCAGCCGGTGTGGGCTTCGGGCGTGCCTTCGCCGCCACCGTAGCTCGCGGCGCCTTGGTCTCGGCGGGCGTAGGCATGTCGGTGGTGGCTGCGGGGGTTGCGAGCAGGACGGCGGCGAGAGCGGTCACGGACAGGGCGCGACGCACGGGGTCTCCTTCGGGCGGGGGCGTGACGGCCGGTCAGGGTGCGGCCCTCTCGGAGGCGCCGCACTGCCCATGCCGGGCCTCTGGATCGCTGCGCGCAGACGAGGGCGTGGCCGGCTTCGGCGTTGGGCGAGTTGGTTGGCTGGGTTGGTGATGTGTGGCACCCGGGTGCATGCCTGGGCGAGGGCCGGGACGGAGGTGACGGCGGATCGACCCACTCACTCCCCCTTGGGGGGTGTGAGAAGGAGTGGGTCGAAGCATCGCCAGCGCTGAGCGCCGGACCGCTGTTCGACAAGGGGCTCGGCAGGGTTCAGTACGCGGGCGACGCGGGACCTGGCCGCCTTGTCCGCCCCCGGAACCGTCCGGTGTAGCCCGATCGGGTGACCCCGAGGGCTCGAGCTCCTGGCTGGCGGTGGCGTGGCCGGCATCGAGGCACGCCGGATGGCCCGCTCCCAGGGATCGGGGCGGGCTCATGGTCGAGCGGGGGCGGGGGGCCTAGCTGCGGACGCCGGGGTGCCGCTCGAGGCCGCAGCCGATCAGCTCCAAGCGCTCGGCGCGTGCGCGGCGCTCCTGCTCGTCCCGGGCGCGCTGCCGGTCGCCGGCACCGGCCGTCCCGGCCTCGACGGCGCAGGCCGCGAGCTGGGCCTTCAGCTCACTGGGCGTGCTGGCCGTGAGGACGAACTCGTGGGTGTTGTCGTCGCGTCGCACGAGTCCGGCGCGGACGAGCTTGCCCAGGTGGTGCAGGGCGCTGCGGCGGCTGGTGGACAACCACTCGGCGAGGGTGGCCACGCCCAGACGCCGGCTGGCCGCCACGAGCCCACCGACTCGCAGCGTGCTCTTGCCGAGGGCCCGCCAACGGCCGGCGTCGTGTGCTGGGTTCCACTCGGGTCCGGCCGCGGGAGCCGCTTCGTTGAGCGCTTCGGCCGGCTGTGCGTCCGCGGGGATGCACAGCCGGAAGACGCGTGCGGTGGTCGCCGTGTGCTGCCGGATGACCTTCAGCCAGCCGGCGGTGACGAGGCGGCTGAGGGAGATGGCCGCCGTCACGGGGGTGACGCCGATCTTCAGCGCGGCGGCTCTCTTGGAGAGCCCGATCTCGACCTTCTTGGTGCGTTGCGCCACATCTGCCAAGGCCTGGGCCATCGCGTGGTCCGTGCCACCGGCCTGGCCCTTCCACGGGTGCCGGTTGATGGCGTTCGCCCACTGCTCCACCTGCGGCTCGCTCGTGCGAGCGTCGCGCTGGCCAACCCAGACGGTGGCCTTGCCCCACATGCGGTCGATCTCGCGCTGACGACCCTCGGGGCTGAGCCGGTTCAGGGTCCTCGCGCACGGTAGACCGTGGTTGTTCAGCAGGCGGTCCAGCACGTCGCGGGTGGAGCCCATCGAGACCAAGCCGGTAGCCAGCGCCATCCGGGTGTTCGACGTCGAGAGGTAGCGCCCGCCGCCGGTCCCGTCCTCGCTCACGGTCGCAGACAGCACTTCGGCGCTGAGGCAGCGGCCGCGCAGCGCCGCGACGAACCTGCGGGGCGTCTGGGTGGGCGCGCCGGACCCGCAGGTCTCCAGCGCCGCCAGTGCTTCGCTGGCGTCACCGATGACCGTCGCTGGCGCGTGGTCCGTCAGCCGGTGGGGGGAGCCCGGTGGGCGGATACCTTGGTCGCGCACGTCCAACCCCTGCGTGCGCGCCCAGTCGGCGGCGTCCTCCCGAAGGATGCGCGATGCCCGGTTCACGCCGAACACCAGGTAGAGGTGCCGGTGGCCCTTCCGGCCCGAGTCCACCACGACGTACTTCAGGCCGGACTCCTCGGCGCACTCCACGAGCTTGTCGATCGCGGCGGAACGGACGACGTTGACACTCACGTCCCAGGTGTGGTCCTCGTCGAGCACCAGCAGGCCTCGGCTCGGCGTCAGCATGTAGGTCTCACCGCTGCGCACCGTCTCCTCGAGGTTGGTCTCGCGCACGCTCGCGTTGTCCTCGTTCAGCAGGCGCAGCCGGCGGTTGTCGGGGTGGACGATGGAGTTGGCGAAGGCCAGGCGCAGGTCGTCGTCGTAGGTCATGCGCCGGGACCGTCCGGGCTCTTGCGGTGGCCGCAAGGAGTCACCCGTACGGGCTACCCAACGCGGGTGGAGCCGAGGTCTTGGGTAGGGAGCGGGACGTGGATGAGCCGGGCGCCGGACCCGGCGTCGTAGGTGATCGTGACGTGATCGTCCCGCAGCTGGCTCAGCCCGTACTCGACGGTCCGGGTGCTGCGGCCGCACAGGATGGCCAGCTCCGTCGTGGACAGGGTGACCACCCGCCCGTACAGCTCGGCCTCACGCTGAAGGACGGCCAGCACCCGCCGGCCTGCGGCCTTCACCGCCGACCCCGGCGCGCCAGCCGGTCGATGAGGCGGTACGGGGTGTGCATGGCAGCTCCAAGGGAGATGGTGCGGGCGGGGGTCCAGCACCACGGTGCGCGGGCCGCAGCCGGCGACCACCAGGACGCACTGATGTTCGCGGATGCGCACCACCGGGGCGGCCCCATGGTTCGCACCCGTGATCCCCTCCTCCTGTTGTTGGGTCACGCGCCACCCCGTCCGTGGGGAGTTGCGCGCACCCACCGGACTGGCGCCACTGCGCGGATCCGGACCGGATCAACGTTGCCCACACCAGCGGTGCGCCCCATCCGCGCCGGCACGCCCACAGGACAGCGATCCCCAGGGGGTGCGCCACCCCGGCGCACCCCGATCCATGGGTGCACACTTATGGATCGCTCAGGGGATCGCCCGCACCCGTCTCAGGCGTGCCGCGTCCGGCGACCCCACCGGCCACGCCGCGCGCCCGACGCAGGACGCTCGAGGAACCGTTCGACACGCACCACCGGAACGCCCCCGATCCGGGCCGTGTACCCCCACACGGACGGTGGGCCGTCAGGCTCGGTCCGCACGGGCACGACGAGGCCGCCGGCCGCTGGTGCCGGTGTAGTCCCCTCGTTCACCTTCGGCGCTCTCGGCGACAGGTCCTGCTTCTCCGGTGTCGACGTGGGCAGCGCCTTCTCGGCTGATGCGGACGCGCTCATCGGCTTCGGCTTCGGCTTCGGCCCGAACCTTCTCTGCGCAGCTTGGTAGGACACGCCGAGGGCGTCCCCGACTCTCTCCCAAGTGGCCCCCTCGAGGCGGGCGACGGTCACGAGCTCGCTCTGCAGAGACGTCAGCTCAGGGATGAGCTCGGTCGCTGCCTTCAGCCGCTCCTCCCAGCTCTCCGTCTTCGAGAAGGCGGTGGCGCACAGGTCCTGCGGGCTTCGCGTCGTTTCCATACCGCCACTCGTCCGGCACCGCACAGGCCGCGCAATCCCCGGACGGACTACAACAAGGGTTGAACGCACTCAACGTGTGTTGAGACCAACCGGCGGCATCCTGTGGTCGCCGCTCTCAGCCCTGCTGAAGGCGGTTGCGTCACTCGGTCAGGCCCTTCATCGTGGCGATCTCGCGTTCCTGGGCCTTGGTGATGGCCTCGGCGAGGGTGCGAACCTCGGCGTCCTTGGTGCTGCTGAGGACGTCCTGGGCCATGGTGATGGCGCCTTCGTGGTGGGCGATCATCATCGTGAGCCACTGGCGGTCGAAGTCGGTGCCGGTAGCGTCCTTGAGCGAGGCCATCTCGGTCTCGCCCATCATGCCGGGCATGCTGTGGTTCATGCCGGCGCCGGCGGGTGCGCCCCAGGAGGTGAGCCAGCTCTGCATGGTCTGGATCTCGGGGTCCTGGGCGGCCTTGATGTCGGTGGCGAGGGCGCGCACCTGCTCGGAGGCGTCGGCCTTGGCGTCGAGGGCGAGGTCGGCCATCTCGACGGCCTGCTGGTGGTGCGGGATCATCATCTGCGCGAACATCACGTCGCCGGGCGCGCCCTGAGCCGCCGAACCACCGGCCGTGGCGGACGCGCTCGAGGAGGACATCCCGGTCATCCCCGGCATGTCGGAGTGGTCGGTGTCGGAGCCGCAGGCGGCGAGCAGGGTCGCGGCGGTGAGGACGACGGCGCCGAGCGCGAGTCGACGGGTGGTGGAGGGCACGGGTGTCCTTCGGGTGTGGAGAACAGGAACTCCGCCACCGTCTCGCGGGCGTGCGGTCGTTCCCCGAAGGCTCCATGAAGGTTCGATGAAGAAGCTCGACGGCCCGGTCAGGTGACGTAGCCGAGCGTGGTCATCATGCCGGTCTCGGCGTGGTAGGCGTTGTGGCAGTGGGCGGCCCACTGGCCGGGGTTGTCGGCGTCGAGGTCCAGGAGCAGTCGCTGCATCGGCCGCAGCAGGACCGTGTCCTTGCGGACCCCGCTGCCGCGCACGGAGAAGGTGTGCCCGTGCAGGTGGAAGGGGTGGACCATCATCGACATGTTGCTGACGGCCAGCGAGACCCGCTCGTTCGAGCGGACCTCGAGGGGGTCGGTGTCGGGGAAGCTGCGGCCGTTGATGGTCCAGCGGTAGGGGTTCATCGATCCGGACAGCACGAGGTCGTGCGTGCGGTCACTCTCGCGGGCGGCGAGCGTGGTGCCCGCGCGGGGACGCAGGCTCTCGAGCGACAGGACGGTGCCGGACGTGGTGGTCGCCGCTGCGGAGGCCGAGGGCGTGCCGCTCGCGGTCCGCACGAGGGCCAGGGCCTGCCCGTCCTTGCCCTCGGGGGTGGCCGTGAGCAGGAAGGCGCCGTCGCCCAGGGTGACAAGCAGGTCGTAGCGCTCGCCTATCGCGATGAGGAGCGCGTCGCCCTCGACCGGCTGCACGGGCCAGCCGTCGCTGTGGGTGACCGTCAGGCGGTGGCCGGCGAGGGAGAGCCGGAAGACGGTGTCCGAGGCGG
>NZ_BOPU01000016.1:0-18193 GCF_017312765.1 Phycicoccus sp. DTK01
GCGCCGATGGTACTGCACTGGTGACGGTGTGGGAGAGTAGGACGCAGCCGGACAACCATTCCAGAAAGGGCCCACCAGCGATGGTGGGCCCTTTCTCGGTTTCCGGGGGTGGGCCGCCGCGGTGGCCGGAAAAGCGGGTGCCCTCGCGGGCCGCACTTGGGAGCATGGGGGTGTGGGACACCTCGACATCGCCGGCGTCGGCTACGCCCTCCCGGACGGACGACCCCTCCTGCGGGAGGTCAGCCTGCGGGTGGGGGAGGGCGCCAAGGTCGCGCTCGTCGGGCCCAACGGCACCGGCAAGACGACGCTGCTGCGCATCCTCGCCGGGGACCTCGTCGCACAGGACGGTGTAGTCACCCGCAGCGGGGGCCTCGGGGTGATGCGGCAGTTCATCGGCAAGGTCCGCGACGGCTCGAGCGTCAAGGACCTCCTCGTCTCGGTGGCTCCGGACGCCATCCGCGCCGCGGCCGCCGAGGTGGAACGCACGGAGCTCGCGATGATGGAGCGCGAGAGCGAGCAGGACCAGCTCGACTACGCCCAGGCCCTCGTCGACTGGGGCGACGCCGGCGGCTACGAGTGGGAGACGCTCTGGGACGTCTGCACCGTCGCGGCGCTCGGGGTTCCCTACGAGCGGGCCCAGTGGCGGCCGGTCTCGACCCTCTCCGGCGGGGAGCAGAAGCGCCTCGTCCTCGAGGCCCTGCTCCGCGGCCCGGAGGAGGTCCTCGTCCTCGACGAGCCGGACAACTACCTCGACGTGCCGGCCAAGCGCTGGCTCGAGGAGCAGCTCGTCGCCTCCCCGAAGACCGTCCTGTTCGTCAGCCACGACCGCGAGCTGCTCGACCGGGTCGCGACCCGCATCGTCACCCTCGAGCAGGGCCGCGGCGGCAACACCGCCTGGGTGCACCCCGGGCGGTTCGGGACCTACGACGTCGCCCGCGAGGAGCGCAACGCCCGGCTCGACGAGCTGCGGCGTCGGTGGGACGAGGAGCACGCGAAGCTCAAGGCCCTCGTCGTCATGTACCGGCAGAAGGCCGCCTACAACTCCGACATGGCCGCGCGCCTCCAGGCCGCCGAGACCCGTCTGCGCCGGTTCGAGGAGGCCGGTCCGCCCGAGGCCGTCCCCCTGCGCCAGAAGGTGTCGATGCGCCTGACCGGTGGCCGCACCGCGAAGCGGGCCGTCGTCGCGACGGGGCTCGAGCTGCGGGTCGGCGGTGAGCGGCTCGTCGAGCCCTTCGACACCGAGCTCTGGTTCGGGGAGCGGGTGGGTGTGCTCGGGAGCAACGGCTCCGGCAAGTCGCACTTCCTGCGCCTGCTGGCGGCGGGCGGCACCGACCCCGAGCGCGAGCACGAGCCCGTCGGGGACATCCGGCCGGCGCCCGTCGAGCACGCCGGCCGCGTCGTCCTCGGCAGCCGGGTGCGACCCGGCTGGTTCGCGCAGACCCACGACCACGTGACGCTCCACGGGCGCACGCTGCTGGAGATCCTCCACCGAGGTGACGAGCACCGGGCGGGGATGCCCCGGGACCTCGCCGCCCGCGCGCTCGACCGCTACGGGCTCGCCGCCGCGGCCGAGCAGACCTTCGACGCTCTCTCGGGTGGCCAGCAGGCGCGCCTGCAGATCCTCCTCCTCGAGCTGTCCGGCGCGACGTTGCTCCTGCTCGACGAGCCGACGGACAACCTCGACCTGCACTCCGCCGAGGCGCTCGAGGACGCCTTGGCGGCCTTCGAGGGCACCGTGGTCGTCGTGACGCACGACCGCTGGTTCGCCCGCGGCCTCGACCGGTTCCTCGTCTTCCGCCAGGACGGTCGTGTCGTCGAGGCCGGCGAGCCGGTCTGGGACGAGGGCCGGGTACAGCGGCAGCGCTGAGGCGGGAGCCCTCGGGGCGAAGGGTAAAGACTTGGTCAGGACGGTCCCGCCCCCTTCATGTAAAGCGTTTACGCATCTAGGTTCACTGGTCGGAGAGCCCGCGCCGGACGGGACCACCGTCCGCCACCCGAGGAGCAACGATGCCCCGAGCCCATCGCCGCCTGTCCACCGTCGTCGCGACGGCCCTGGTCCTGGGGACACCAGGCCTCCTGGCCGCCGTCCCGGCCTCCGCCGCCGACCGCTCCGTCGCCCTCGTCGGCGACCTGCAGAGCGAGCTCGGCTGCGCGGAGGACTGGGCGCCCGCCTGCGACGCCACCGAGCTGACCCGGGAGGGGAGCACCGACCTCTGGAGCGCCACCTTCCGCGTGCCGGCCGGCACCTACCAGTGGAAGGTCGCCGTCGACGACGGCTGGGACGAGAACTACGGCGCCGGCGGGGTGAGCAACGGACCCAACGTGCCGCTCGTCCTCGAGGGCGACGCCCGCCTCCGCTTCACCTACGACGACGCCACCCACGCGATCTCGATGACCCCCGTCGACCTCGCGGGCACCGCGACCCGCGAGGACCGGCGCCGGGCCGGCGACTCGCTGCGCTCGAGCCTGACGCGCGAGCGGTTCTACTTCGTCATGGCGGACCGTTTCGCCAACGGCTCGACCCGCAACGACCGCGGTGGCCTGACCGGTGGCCCGCTGACCACCGGTTTCGACCCGACGAGCAAGGGCTTCTACCACGGTGGCGACCTCAAGGGCCTGACCCAGAAGCTCGACTACATCAAGGGCATGGGCACGACGGCGATCTGGCTGACGCCGAGCTTCACGAACAAGCCGGTCCAGGGCAAGCCCGGCGAGGAGAGCGCCGGCTACCACGGCTACTGGATCACCGACTTCACGAAGATCGACCCGCACCTCGGCACCAACGCCGAGATGAAGAAGCTCATCGACGCGGCGCACAAGAAGGGGATGAAGGTCTTCTTCGACATCATCACCAACCACACCGCCGACGTCATCGACTACCGCGAGGGCCAGTACACCTACCGCACGAAGAAGGCCTTCCCGTACAAGACCGCGGACGGGACCGCCTTCGACGACCGCGAGTACGTCAACCAGGCCTTCCCGACGCTTGACCCGCAGGTCTCCTTCCCGTACACCCCGTTCCTGCACCCGGGTGACGAGAAGGCCAAGACCCCGGCGTGGCTCAACGACGTGACGATGTACCACAACCGCGGCGACTCGACCTTCGCCGGCGAGTCCTCGACCTACGGCGACTTCATCGGCCTGGACGACCTGTTCACCGAGCGACCCGAGGTCGTCGACGGGATGGGCGACATCTACAAGCAGTGGGTCGACTTCGGCATCGACGGCTTCCGCATCGACACCGTCAAGCACGTGAACCTCGAGTTCTGGCAGAAGTTCATCCCGGACATCCTCGGTGAGGCCCAGCGCATCCGGAACAAGGACTTCTTCGCCTTCGGCGAGGTCTACGACGGCAACCCCGCCGTGATGTCCGAGTACACGACCGCCGGCAAGCTGCAGGCGACGCTCGACTTCGGCTTCCAGCAGCAGGGCGTCGACTTCGCCAAGGGCAACCCGGCGAACGTCCTCGCCGACTTCTTCGCCAAGGACGACTACTACACCGACGCCGACAGCAACGCCTACCAGCTGCCGACCTTCCTCGGGAACCACGACATGGGCCGCGTCGCCATGTTCCTCAAGGGCGCGGCGAAGGACGACGCGGAGCTGCTGAAGCGCGTCCTGTTCGCCGACTCGCTCATGTACACGATGCGCGGCAACCCGGTCACCTACTACGGCGACGAGCAGGGCTTCATCGGGACCGGCGGTGACCAGCTGGCGCGCCAGGACATGTTCGCGAGCAAGACGCAGGTCTACAACGACGAGGCCGTCCTCGCCGGGAAGCCCGGCTCGCGCGACCGCTACTCGACGAAGCACCCCATCTACCGCCACCTCTCCGACCTCGCCCGCCTGCGGGCCAAGCACCCGGTCCTCGCCGACGGCGCGCAGGTGCAGCGCTACGCCGACGAGGGCGCCGGCCTCTTCGCGGTCTCGCGCGTCGGGTCGGGCGACGGGCGGGACGACCACGGGAAGCGCGACGACAAGCGGCACGACGACAAGCGGCACGGCGACAAGGCGCCGCGCGAGTACCTCGTCGTCGCCAACAACGGCACGACCGCCAAGTCGGCGACGTTCGACACCTGGACCAGCCGCAGCCGCTTCCAGCCGCTGTACGGCACGAAGAGCACGCTGCGCACGAGCACCGACGGCTCGGTCACGGTGACCGTCCCGCCGCTCACCGTCGCCGTGTGGCGGGCCTCGTCCCCGGTCGACACCCGGGTCGCCGCCCCGAAGGTCACGGTCGGTCTCGACGGGACCGGCGTCAGCGGGCGCACCGAGGTCGCCGCTGACGTGGAGTCCGGCACCTTCAGCCAGGTGACGTTCTCGTACCGGCCCGTCGGCACCCGCGACTGGACGCTCCTCGGGACCGACGACAACGCGCCGTTCCGCGTCTTCCACGACGTCAGCGCGATGTCCGTCGGCACCCCGCTCGAGTACCGCGCCGTCGTCAAGGACGCGGCCGGTCGCGTGGCGGCCGACAGCGGGTGGGCCGTGACGGCGCAGCCGCCGTCGGCGACGGTGCCGCAGAACGGCGACCGTCCCGCGACCCAGCCGGGCACCGTGGCCTTCGCCGGCACGCTCAACAGCGAGATGGGCTGTGTGGCGGACTGGCTGCCCGACTGCGACCAGGCGCAGGCGAGCCTCGACACCACGGACGGGATCTGGAAGAAGACGGTCGACCTGCCCGTCGGTCCGTACTCGTACAAGGCCGCGCTCGACAAGGCGTGGACCGAGAACTACGGCGCCGGTGGCGTCCGCGACGGGGCGAACATCGACGTCGAGACGACGGACGGGAAGGTCACGTTCTACTACGACCCGGCGACGCACTGGGCGACGTCCGACGAGCAGGGTCCGATCGTCGTGGCCGGTGGCTCGTTCCAGTCCGAGCTCGGCTGCGCCGGGGACTGGGCGGCCGACTGCCTGCGGCCCTGGCTCCAGGACCCGGACGGGGACGGCGTGTACGCGCTGACGCTCACCGGGATCCCCGCCGGGACCTACGAGTTCAAGATCGCGCACGACCTCTCGTGGGACACCAACTACGGTGACGGCGGCGTGCCGGGCGGCCCGAACATGTCGCTCACCGTGCCGGTCGACGGCGCCCGGACGACGTTCCTCTACGACGTCCGCACGCACGAGACGACGGTGACCTCCGAGGCGCCCTGACCGGGCGCGTCAGCCGGGACCGACGACGACGGGTCCGCCACC
Organism: Phycicoccus sp. DTK01; assembly: GCF_017312765.1. Classification (NCBI taxonomy): domain Bacteria; kingdom Bacillati; phylum Actinomycetota; class Actinomycetes; order Micrococcales; family Intrasporangiaceae; genus Phycicoccus; species Phycicoccus sp. DTK01. The sequence goes on from NZ_BOPU01000016.1 coordinate 5,203, forward strand.
TCCCGCGCGGGAGGCGGCGGACCCGTCCGCGCGCGGAGGGTGCGGGCCCGGGGTGGCCGCCCGGTCAGCGCCCGAGCGCGACGTCGCGGCCGTCCAGCCGGACGGCGAACCCGGCGCCGCCGACCCCGACCTCCCGCAGGACCATCCCGTCGGGCAGGCCGGCCACCGGCGTCCGGATCGTCACGAGGCGGCGCGCCGCCGCTCCGAGGGCCGCGTCCACGGGGCCGGGGGCGCCGACGTCGACGGTCTCGGGCTCGAGGACGAGCAGCCCGCCCTCGGCGCGCACGGCGCCGGTGGCGCGCACCAGCAGGTCGCGGCCGAGGACCGTGACCTGCCGCTCGACCCCGGCCCGCCCGCCGCCGGCGGCGTACAGCCGGGTCCCGTCGCCCACCTGGTCGGCGACGGTCTCGAACGGCACGGTGGCCCGCACCGCGAGCGTCGCGGCCCGCAGCCCGTCGGGGCCGAACCGCACACCGGTGCCGGTGGCGTCGACGTCGACGAGGTCGCCCTCCGCCGCGACGACCTCGCGGCTGTCGAGCTGCACCGCCCCGAGCCAGGTCTCGTCGGGGCCGAGGTCGCCCGGGGGCGGCACCCGGACCCCCGACGGAGGCGGGGAAGGCAGGGCGACCGGGGTGGCCCCCGAGCCGAGCGAGCGCCCGAGGACGAGCACACCGAGGGCGAGCACGACGAGGGTCGTCAGGACACCGAGGAGGAACTGCTTCACCCGGTCAGCGTGGCACCTCGGTGGCGCCGAGCGTGCGGGTGAACCCCTCCGGGACGAGGATGTCGTCGCGGCTCAGCTCCTGGACGGAGCTGCGGCCGAGCCCGAGCAGGGCGGAGGAGACCCCGCCCGAGAGGATGTCGAGGACGTTCTCGACCCCGGCCTGCCCGTTCGCGGCGAGGCCCCACAGGTAGGCGCGCCCGATCATCACGGCCTTCGCGCCGAGGGCCAGGGCCTTGACGACGTCGCCGCCGCGCCGGATGCCGGAGTCGAAGACGACCTCGACCTGGTCGCCGACCGCGTCGGCGATGCCGGGGAGCATCCGGATCGCGCCCGGGATGCCGTCGAGGTTGTTGCCGCCGTGCGTCGAGACCGAGATGGCCGTGGCCCCGGCGTCGACGGCGCGCCGGGCGTCGTCGACCCGGCAGATGCCCTTGACCATGAAGGGGCCGCCCCACGTCTCGCGCAGCCACGAGATGTCCTCCCACGAGGGCGGCGGCGTCGTCATCCACTCGCCGTAGGCGCCGAAGAACGTCGGCCCCTTCTGCCCGCGGGGCGCCATGTTCGGGGTCGTCAGGTCGGGCAGGGCGCCGGAGCGGACGAAGTCGAGCAGCCAGCGCGGCTTGCGGACGACCTCGGGGGCGAAGGACAGCATGGCCCTCGGGGTGAGCGCCTCGGGGATGGTGGGGCTGCCCCAGTCGCGGCCGTGCGAGAAGGTCCAGTCCAGGGTCGCGATGACACCCTTGGCGCCGGCCGAGCGAGCCCGCTCGAGCCGCTCGGTCATCGTGTCGCGGCCGCCCGACCAGTAGATCTGGAACAGCGTGCGGTCGTTGGCGGCGACGACCTCCTCGATCGGGCTCGAGCCGAAGGAGCTGAGGCCGACCGCGGTGCCGCGCGCCGCGGCCGCCCGGGCGACGGCGACCTCGCCCTCCGGGTGGACGGCCTGGACCCCGGTGGGGGAGATGATGACCGGCAGCGCGAGGTCCATCCCCATGACGTGGGTGCCGAGGGACCGCTCGGCGCTGCCCCCCGCGATGTGCGGGGCGAAGCCGAGCTCGGAGAAGGCGGCGATGTTGTCCTCGTAGGTGAGGCCGCGCTCGGACCCGGCGAGCAGGGCCTTGTAGACCGAGCGCGGCAGGCGCTTCTCGGCGCGCCGCTGGGCCTCGGCGACGGTCTCGAACCATCCGTTGCTGCTCATGACTGTGACCTCTCGGAGGGGATGGGAGTGCGGGCCGGCCGGTGCCGGAGGACGGGGAGGAGGGCTCGGGGGGAGCGTGCGCGCAGGCAGCCGGCCCACAGGCCCGCGCCGTAGGCGAGGTCCTCGGCGCGGCGGAGCGCGGTGTAGCGCGCGACGTCGAGGTCGGGGCGCACCCGACGGTGGTCGAGCACGCCGTCGACGACGGCCGCGGCCAGGGCCACGCGGCGGGTGCGCCGCGAGAAGGGCAGGAGGGCCGCGGTCAGCGGCCAGTGGTGGCGCACGACGAGGGCGGTGGTCTGGGTGAGCGTGGCGTGCAGGGCGACCCCGAGCACCGCGACGGCGGCCCGGTGCGGGTGGTCGCTGCCCCGCAGGCGGCGGGCGAGCGTCACCTCGGCGACGGCGCTCGCGGCGAGGGCGACCGGGATGCTCCACCGCCGCTGCGCGAGGAGGGCGCCGGCGGCGACCGCCGACCAGGGCGCGAGGACCGCCGGAGAGACGGCCTCCCCGTGGCGGGCGGCGAGCAGCGCGGCCCCGGTGCCGTAGAAGGCCTTGCGCGACAGCCAGGCCCGTGTGGTCGTCCGGTGCTCGTGGCGGACGACGACGGACGGGTCGTAGCGGACGTCGTGGTCGCGGGCGACCCGCCACACGAGGTCGACGTCCTCCGCGACCTCGAGGGACTCGTCGAACCCGGCGCCGAGCGCGTCCCGCCGGGCGAGGAGCACGGCGCTCGGGACGTAGGACACCCGCCCGTGCGGGTGGACGCGGGCCGGTGACGCACCGAGGTCGAGCGAGGAGCGCGCGGCCTCGTAGCGCGCGAGGACCCCGCGGCCGTCGTCCAGCCCGAGGACCCGGGGGGCCACGAGAGCGACCCCCGGGTCCTCGAGATGGCGTCGGAGGGCGGCAAGAGACTGGACGTCGAGCACGACGTCGGAGTCGACGAAGGCGACGACGGGGCTCGTCGCGGTGCGCAGCCCCGTGTTGCGGGCGGCGGCGGGGCCCCGGCGCTCCGGGTGGCGGACGTAGCGGGCGGCGTGCCGGCGGCAGACCTCGACGATCGACGCCGGGTCGGTGGAGCCGTCGTCGACGACGACGACGGTGGTGCCCGGCAGGCCGCCGAGCAGCCGGTCGAGGGCGTCCGGGCGGTCGAGCACCGGGACGACGACCGTGACGTCGCCGCACGTCGCCGGGCGGCTGCCGTTCCACCACGGGTGGGCGAGACCGCGGTCCAGCAGCATCCGCGCGACCCTCGCCGAGGTCGGGTCCTCGACGGCGAGGACGCCGGCGTCGTCGATGCGGCGCAGGGCGGCGGGGCGCAGGTGGACGAGCCGGCCGGAGGATCCCCCGAAGAGCGTGCGGCCGTCGTCGCACCGGTGCGCGTCGTCGGCGAGCCGCACCCGGAACCCACGAGGGAGGTCAGCCACGGCCGAACCCCCCGTCGGCGTCGAGCACGGCGCCGTGCAGCACGGTACCGGCGCTGGAGGCGAGCTCGACGACGGCGGCGACCTCGTCGGGGTCGAGCGGGCGGCGCGCCGCCTGGTGCTCGGCGAGCGGCTGCGCGTCGTCCATCCCGTAGAGGCGGGCCGTGGCGGCGAGCATCGGGGAGTCCGTGGCCCCGGGGGCCACGCCGACGGCGGTGACACCGGTGCCGACGAGGTCCGCGGCGAGGGCCCGCACGACACCGGTGGCGGCGTGCTTGGCGACGACGTAGGCCGACAGCCCGTAGAGGCCGTGGGCCCCGGCGGCGGAGGTGAGGACGACGACCGTGGGCCGGGCCCCGGCGGGCCGGCGCAGGAGGTGGGGGACCGCTGCGCTCGCGAGGTTCCAGGCGGTGGCCGCGTCGGCGGCGAGCAGCCCGTCCCGGACGGCGATGTCGGTCTCCCACAACGGCGTCCCGCCGGCGATGGCCGAGGCACAGGCCACCGCGACGTCGAGGCCGTCGTGCTGCGCGGCGACGGCGTCGACGGCCGCGCGCGTGGCGTCGAGGTCGCGCAGGTCGACCTCCCGGCAGGGGATGCCGTCGTCGGTCAGGGCGGTGCGGTCCGACGAGGTCGCGTGCCGGTAGCCGAGGGTCTCCCCGTCGAAGGCGTCGAGGACGGTGACCGGTCCGGCGGCGCGCAGCCGGCGCGCGACCGCCGCGCCGATGCCCCGGCCACCCCCCGCGACCACCGCGACGCGGCCCGTCATCCCGGCACCCCCGCGGTCTCGGGCCGGACGAGGCGGCCGTGCTCGTCGACGTCGCCCGCGAGCACCTGGGCGGTGACCCGTGCGGCGAGGGCGGCGAGGTGCTCACGGCCCTCGGCGGCGCTCGCGCCGCGCGGGTCGCCGAGGACCCCGGTGGGGGTGACCGCCGCGACTCCGCCCGCGCGCAGCCGGGGGAGCAGCTCCGGCAGGGGGTCGAGGGCCCCTGCGACGGCCCGGTCGGGGCGCACCGACCTCGGGGCGACGGCGAGGGCCAGCGAGGTCTCGGCCCGCCCCGCGTGGGCGTCCCAACCGGGCTCGGCGCACGAGGTCCAGGCGACGTCGTGCCCCTCCCAGCGCAGCCGCCGGGTCGCGCTCGCGACGGCCTCGGCGTTGCCGCCGTGCCCGGTGACGAGGACGACGGGGCCACACCACCGCCGGACCGACCGGACGAGCTCGACGAGGACGAGGCGCAACGCCTCGGTGCCGATCGAGACCGTCCCCGCGAAGCCCTCGTGCTCGCCGCTCGCCCCGTACTCCAGCGTGGGGGCGACGACCACGCGCCGCTTCCCTCCGCGGTCCGCCAGCCGGAGCGCGACCTGCGCGCAGACGGCCCGCGCGACGAGCGAGTCGGTGGCCAGGCCCAGGTGCGCTCCGTGCTGCTCGCAGGCCCCGAGCGGCACGAGCACGGTCGCGCCGACGAGGTGCTCGCCGGTGGCGGCGGTCCCGAGGTCCACCGACGTCAGCCCGCGGGGAGCGCGTCCCGGGCCGGACCCAGCGGGCTCTCGTCGCACGGCGAGGCCGGGGGCCGACGGGCGATGGTCACCGGGACCGGTGCGTTGCGGACCGGGCCCCGGTGGCTGTGGTCCTGGCTCGGCGCGGGGCGCACCCCGTCGGCGACCGCGGCCAGGGAGGCCTCGGCGTTGCCCTTGACGCACTCCGGGTCCGGGCCGTCGAGCGGCAGGCCGGTGAAGAACTTGGCCGCCATGCACCCGCCGCGGCAGGCGTCGTACGCCGAGCAGCGGGTGCACGCCCCGCCGGTCTGGGGCGAGCGGAGGTCGGCGAAGAGCGGGGCGTCGCGCCACACGCTGCCGAACCCGGCGTCGCGGACGTTGCCGGCGAGGAAGCGGTCGTGGATCGCGAAGGGGCAGGCGTACACGTCGCCCACGGGGTCCACGAGGCAGACCACCCGTCCGGCGCCGCAGAGGTTGAGCCCGGGCAGGGCGTCGCCGAAGGCGGCGAGGTGGAAGAACGAGTCGCCGGTGAGGACGCCGTCGCCGTGGGCGACGAGCCAGTCGTAGAGGACGCGCTGCTGCTCGGCGAGCGGGTGCAGGTCGTTCCAGACGTCGGCCCCGCGTCCGGCCGGCCGCAGGCGGGTCAGCCGCAGGACGGCGCCGTGCTCGTCCGCGATCTCCTTGAAGCGGTCGAGCTGCGGGATGTTCTCGCGGGTGCAGACGACCGACAGCTTCGTGTCGGTCATCCCGGCGTCGCGCAGGTTGCGCAGCGCGCGCAGCGCCGCGTCGTAGGTGCCGGCGCCGCGGACGGCGTCGTTGACCTCGGGCGTGGCGCCGTCGAGTGACACCTGCACGTCGACGTAGTCGGTGGCCGCGAGGCGCTCGGCGCGCTCGGGGGTGATGCGGAAACCGTTGGTGGAGAACTTGACCCCGACGTCGTGGGCCACGGCGTGGTCGACGATCTCCCAGAAGTCGGGGCGCACGGTCGGCTCGCCGCCGCCGATGTTGACGTAGAAGACCTTCATCCGCTGGAACTCCTCGACGAGCGAGAAGCACTCCTGCGTCGTCAGCTCGCGCGGGTCGCGGCGGCCCGACGACGAGAGGCAGTGGACGCAGGCGAGGTTGCAGGCGTAGGTCAGCTCCCAGGTGAGGCAGATGGGGGCGTCGAGGCCGTGCTCGAAGTGCTCGACGAGCCGGGTCCCGGGGGCGGGGGTCGTGGCGGGGCGCTCGGGGGCGAGGGTCATCCGGTCCTCCTGGTGATCATCCGCTGGTCGGCCAGGCGGCGCAGCGCCGCGTCGAAGCCGGGGCGGTCGGCGGCGGGGACGCCGGCGCGGTCGAGGGCGTCGGCCACGGTGGGGGCGGCCTGCAGCCCCTCCACGACGGCGACGAGCCGCGGGTCCTTGAGGAAGGTGAGCCGGCGGCTGGTGAAGTCGTAGAGCAGGGCGCCGAACGGCTCGGGGCGGATCGCCACCGAGCCGTTCAGCTCCCAGGACTGCTCGAGCACGTCGCCGGCCTCAGTAGACGCCGCACATGCCGTCGATGGACACGTCCTCGACGAGGGTGTCGGCGAGCAGCTCGTCGCGCTCGTCCTCCGTGGTCTCCTGTGCCATCTCCTCGGGGGTCATGGCGACTCCTCTCCAGCATCGTCGGTGGTCACGACCCGCGGCACGGGACGTGCCCACCACGCTAGGAACGCGCCGTCGGGGCGCCCACCCCTCGCCCGGTCGGTGCCCTCCTGCCGGACCGGGTAGGGGGGTCCCGGGCAGGGCGGGCGGTTTCCGCGACCTCGTCTATGCACGCCGTCGCCACGCTCCTAGCGTCGAGGCCGCTGACCCCCAGTGCCTCAACGAGGAGGATGTCCGATGCAGGTCGACGAGCTGCTCAAACCGTTCCCCATCAAGGAGTTCCACCCCTTCCCGCGGGCCCTCATGGGTCCCGGGGCGCACGAGATGATCGGTCCGGAGGCCCTCAAGCTGGGTTTCCGCAAGACCCTCGTGATGACGTCGGGCCTGCGCGGCACGAACGTCGTCCACAAGATCGTGGAGTCGATGAAGTACCACGGCCTCGAGGTCGTCGTGTACGACAAGGTCGAGTCCAACCCCAAGGACTACAACGTCATGGACGCGGTCTCGCTCTACCAGGACAACGAGTGCGACTCGTTCGTGTCCATCGGTGGCGGCAGCTCGCACGACGCCTGCAAGGGGGCGCGCATCGCGGTCGCCCACGACGGCCGCAACGTCAACGAGTTCGAGGGCTTCAACAAGTCCGAGAACCCGAAGAACCCGCCGCACATCGCGGTGTCGACGACGGCCGGCACCGGCTCGGAGACGTCGTGGGCGTACGTCATCACCGACACGACGACCGACCCGGACAACCCCCACAAGTACGTCGCCTTCGACGACGCGTCGGTGACGACGCTGGCCATCGACGACCCGGTGCTCTACTACGACTGCCCGGTCGACTACACGGCGCAGTGCGGGTTCGACGTCCTCGCCCACGCGAGCGAGCCCTACGTCTCGCGGCTCAACTTCGAGCCCTCGCTCGGCAACGCGCTGCGGGCCATCAAGCTGACCGCCGAGAACCTGCGCCAGGCCGTCTGGAACGGGCAGGACCTCGCCGGCCGCCAGGGGATGATGTACGCGCAGTACATCGCCGCGCAGGCGTTCAACTCCGGCGGGCTCGGCATCATCCACTCGATCAGCCACGCCGTGTCGGCGTTCTACGACACCCACCACGGGCTGAACAACGCGATCGCGCTGCCGCGGGTCTGGGCCTTCAACATGCCGACCCAGTACAAGCGGTTCGCGGAGATGGCCGAGGCGATGGGCGTCGACACCTACGGGATGACCGACGTGCAGGCCGCGGACGCCGCGCTCGAGGCGGCCATCCGCCTCCTGCGCGACGTGGGCATCACCGAGAAGTTCACCGACGTCACGGCCGACAGCTACTCGAAGAACCGTCTCGGACAGGGTCCGACGAAGTTCTACGAGAACGCGAAGGTCATCACCGGTGACGACGCGGACGTCGACCGCATCACCAACCACGTCCTCGGTGACGCCTGCACCCCGGGCAACGCCAAGGAGTGCACCTTCGAGACGGTGCGCCCGGTCGTCGACCACTGCATGAACGGCGACCTGGACGACCTCATCTCGTGACCCACGCCCCGGCGCCACCCGACCGCGCTCGCTGCGGACGGGTGGCGCCGGCCCCACGGCACGACCCGGCACGGCCCACCACCGACGACGTTGGAGGACACCACCCGTGAGCACCGACCCCGCCCCCACCCCGACGACCTTCGCGAGCGTCGAGGACGCGCGCGAGCGGCTCCGCGACGTCGGCTACCTCACCGACGACCGGCTGGCGACGACCGCCTTCCTCCAGTCGGCGCTGGGCAAGCCGCTGCTGCTCGAGGGGCCGGCGGGAGTCGGCAAGACCCAGCTGGCGCAGAGCGTGGCCGCCGCGACCGGACGGCGGCTGCTGCGCCTGCAGTGCTACGAGGGGCAGGACGAGACCAAGGCCCTCTACGAGTGGGACTACGGCAAGCAGCTGCTCTACACGCAGATGCTCCGCGACAAGATCGGGCAGGTCGTCGAGGACGCCCCCGACATCTCCGCGGCGGTGGACCGGATCGCGGCCCAGGACAGCGTGTTCTTCTCCGAGCGCTTCCTCGTGGCGCGCCCGCTGCTCGAGGCGATCACGTCGCCGGACCCGGTCGTCCTCCTCATCGACGAGGTGGACCGGGCCGACGAGGCGCTCGAGGCGGTCTTCCTCGAGCTGCTCGCCGAGTTCCAGGTCTCGGTGCCCGAGGTCGGCACGTTCGTCGCCGAGCAGACGCCCATCGTCGTCCTCACCTCGAACAACACCCGTGACCTCTCGGCGGCCCTCAAGCGGCGCTGCCTCCACCTGTTCCTCGACTACCCCAGCGCCGAGCGCGAGCTCGAGATCATCCGCTCCAAGGACACCGGGCTCGCGGACGCGCTCGCCGAGCAGCTCGTCGGGGTCGTGCGCGGCCTGCGCGAGCTGGAGCTGCGCAAGGCACCGAGCATCTCGGAGACGATCGACTGGGCCCGCACCCTCGCCGTCCTCGGGGTGACCGAGCTGTCGGCGCCGGTGCTCGCCGAGACCCTCAACGTCGTGACGAAGTACGAGCGCGACCTCGGGCTCGCGACCCGCGAGCTGCCGCGGCTCGTCGACCCGAACCAGACCGTGCCGGCCGATCGCGGTCACGGCCACGGGCACGGGCACGGTCACGGTCATTCACACGACGACCCCGGGGGCGCCGACGGACCCGACGGCCGCGAGGTGCGGGCCGGCAAGGACCAGCCCGGCCGGCACGACGAGGCGTACTACGGCTCGCCGAGCGCCGCTCCCGCCGAGCCGCGCAAGGTCTCGAGCAGCCAGGGCCAGCGCTCGTTCCGCACCGGCGGCGCCCGGCGGCGACCGGTCTAGCGGGGCGTCGTGGAGAGCTCGCTGCACCGGTTCATCCGCTTCCTGCGCCTGCACGGGATGCGGGTGAGCGTCGCGGAGGCGGTCGACGCGCTCGAGGCGGCGGCGCAGCCGGGCATCATGGCCGACCGCGAGGTGCTGCGCTCGGCGCTGCGGGTGACCCTCGTCAAGGACCGACGCGACCTCGAGGTGTTCGACGCCGTCTTCGACCGGTTCTTCCGGCTGCGGGCCGTCGTCACCGAGGCCGAGGGGCACGGGCACGCGCACGACGACCTGTCCGACGAGGGCGAGCTGACCGGGCTGACCATCTCGGACGAGCTCTCCGACACCCCGCAGCAGGGGCACAGCCACGGTGCGCCGCAGGACATCCGGGAGTTCTTCCGGCCCGAGGACCTCGCACAGCAGTACAACCTCCACCAGGAGGCGAACAAGATCGACATGGCGTCGATGACCGACGAGGTCGTGCTGTCCAAGGACGGCGTGACGCCGCAGGGCGAGGCCGCGCGCGTGCAGGTCTCGACCTCCCGGCTGCACAACCCGGGAACCCCCGGGCGGTTGACGCAGGCGCGCGGTGCCGAGCTCGACGTCGAGCTGACCGTCGCCGAGGAGCTGGCCCTGCTCAGCTGGCTCGGCGAGCCGGACGACGAGCTCGAGGCGCTGCTCGACGACCCCGACGTCGCGCGGCTGCGCGAGCAGCTGGCACCCCTGCTCGCGTCGCTGCCGGAACGGATCAAGCAGCACCTCGAGCACCTCATGGCGACGCAGGCCGAGGTCGAGGAGCGCGAGCTCGACGTGGCGCGGGCCGAGGTCCTCGCGGAGTCGGACCGGCTCGCCTTCGAGGAGGCCGTGCGCCGGCTGCTGCGCGCGCTGCGGGGGGCGCCCCGGCCCCGGCGGCACGTCGCGGGGCGCGGGGTCATCGACAGCCGGCGGACGATGCGCTCGAACATGCGCTACGACGGCGTCCCCTTCCGGCCGGTGCTCGTGAGCAAGCGGGAGGACCGGCCCCAGCTGCTCGTCCTGTGCGACGTCTCGCTGTCGGTGCGCGCGGCGTCGGGGTTCGCGCTGCATCTCGTCCACGGGCTGCAGTCGGTGGCGTCGAAGGTCCGCTCGTTCGCGTTCGTCGACGAGGTCGCCGAGATCACCGACCTCTTCGACGACCACCACGTCCAGCAGGCGCTCGCGATGGTGATGGCCGGTCGCGCGGACGGCGGGGTCGTCGACGTCGACGCGGACAGCGACTACGGCAGCGTGCTGCGCCAGTTCCTCGACGAGTACGGCTCGGCCATCACCCGGCGCACGACCGTCGTCGTCATCGGCGACGGGCGCGGAAACGGCAAGGACCCCGCGGTCGGCGCGTTCGAGGAGATCGCCCGCCGGGCGCGGCACGTGGTGTGGCTGACCCCCGAGCCGCGCTACTCGTGGGCGCTCGGCCGGTGCGACCTGCCGCTGTACGAGCCGTCGTGCGACCACATCGAGGTCGTGCGCAACCTCGGTGCGCTGGAGTCGTTCTCGCACCGGATGGCGGAGGTGCTGGTGTGACCGTCGCACCCATCGACGCCCTCGCCCCGGTGGTGGGGTCCTGCTACCGCGACGGGGTGGTGACGGTGCGCCGGCGTCGTCCGGACAGCCGGATGCGGCTGGGCGCAGTGCGCACGCCGCACTTCGACCTCGTCCACGACGGGACGGACCTCGTGGTCGAGCACGGGCTCGGCCTGGGCGAGGTCGACGACGACCTCGCCGGGCTGCTCTCGGACGAGCTCTTCGAGCCGGGTTGGCTGCGGGGGGCCGAGCTCTTCGAGCGGGTGTTCACCGGTGTCGTGCTGACGTGCGCCGACGAGCCCGAGGTGGCGTGGGAGGCGTTCTACGCCAACACCCTCGCGGCGGTCGGGGCGGCGGCCCGGGCCGAGCCCCGACCGGACTCGAACGCCGCGCCGGCCGGGCACGGCTGCATCCGTGACTACGCCCCGGTCTACGCGCGGGCCGAGTCCCTGGTGAGCGGGCGGTCCGTGCTCGAGCTGGGGAGCTGCTTCGGCTTCCTCGCGCTGCGCGTGGCGGCCGACGGGCGGGCGGTGACCGCGTCGGACGTCTCGGGCGGCACGATGCGGCTGCTCGGTGCGATGGCGCCCCGCTTCGGGGTCGACGTCGCGACGCTGACCTGCGACGCGGCCCACGTCCCACTGCCCGACGACAGCGCCGACACGGTTCTCGCGGTCCACCTGCTCGAGCACCTCGAGCCGGACCACGCGGCCCAGGTGCTGCGCGAGGCGTGCCGGTTGGCCCGGTCGCGGGTGGTCGTCGGGGTCCCGCTCGAGGACTCGCCGAGCGAGCAGTACGGGCACCTGTGGGCCGTCTCGTTGCGGGTGCTGCGGGAGTGGGGTGCGGCCGCAGAGGGGTGGCGCGCCGAGGTCACCGAGCACCACGGAGGATGGCTCGTCCTCGACCGCGGGTGAGGTGTACGGGCTCTCCGTCAGGGAGATGCGTCCGGGCCGGTCGCCGCCGTGTCGCTCGGTGACAGGTCGGGGAGGGTCGGCCAGCGCTCGCTCGCCCAGCCGTGCCAGGTCGCGTGCCCGTCGGGCGGGGCGGGCAGCGGGCCGCCGGCGAGCTCGTCGTCGTCGGGGAGCCGGACCGCCGCGAGGAAGCGGTCGTGGTCGGCCTCGGTCATCTCGAACGTCGTCTCGGGGTGGTCGAGCCAGCGCTGCCGCGCCCGTCGTCGCCGCTCCTCCTCGCTCGCCCGGACGACCTCGAGGACGAACCGCCCACCGGCCGACTCGGCGATCGCGCGGATGGCGTAGCGCTCCTCGGGCGACCAGCAGCCGAAGTCGAGCACCACCCCGGCGCCGCTGCGCAGCACCTCGTGAGCGGCCCACACCATCCGGCCCTCGAGGACATCACGCCGACCGTCGGCGTCGCTGTCGCCGAAGAGGGGCGCCATCCACTCGTCGGGGGTCAGCCGGAGGATGCGGCGACGGAGGCGAGCGCCTTGGCCCGCGTCGTCTTCCCACGCCCGGCAGGCCGACGGTGAGGAACAGGGTCGGCGGCTCGGTCACGTCACCCACTGTGCGGTGCCTCATCCGGTCCGGGCAACCGGGTTCAGGCTGCCGTGCCGGTCAGGTCGTCGGGTGGGTGGCGAAGGGCGTGGAGGGCGCGGTCGTAGGAGCCGGGGGTGAGGTCCCAGGTGACGTGGTGGCCGTGGTCGTCTGGGTGTGCTCGGACGATGGCCCAGAGGCGTCGAAGGTGGACGTGGGTGTGGTGGCGGGGGCACAGGAGGGCGGTGTTGGCTACGTCGGTGGGTCCGCCGTCGGCCCAGTGCAGGACGTGGTGGGCGCGGGTCCAGGCGGCGGGGGCGGTGCAGCCGGGGTAGGTGCAGCCGCGGTCGCGCAGGAGGAGGTGTCGGCGTTGGCCGCGGGTGTAGAGGCGCAGGATGCGGGTGAGGGTGAGGGGTTCGCCGCGGGCGCCGAGCAGGTGGATCAGGACGCCGGCGTCGCAGCCGAGGCGGCGGACGGTTGCGGGGGGCAGGAGGGTGCCGTCGGCGGTGGTGGCGAGCACGGTGCCGGCGCCCCGGGCTGTGCCGGCCAGGGCGGTGAGGGTGGTGCTCGCGCCGGTGGTGCTGGTGTCGTCGGTGGTGGTGAGGTCGGTCAGGGGGATGGTGAGGTGGAGGGTGGTGTCGGGGCCGCGGTCGGTGTCGTGGGTGCCGGTGTGCAGGGTGGTGGCGGT
>NZ_BOPU01000017.1:0-2883 GCF_017312765.1 Phycicoccus sp. DTK01
TCGTGGGCCCGGGACTCTTCCACCAGCACCTGCTCGAGGCCGGCACCGACCCGAGCAGCTCGGAGACCTACCACCTCGAGATGGCCTTCCGCGACGCGCTCCTGGTCGCGATGGGCGTCGCCCTGCTGGTCTCCGTCGGCGCCGCGCTGGCCGTCAGTGTGTGGTTCACCCGCCGGGTCCAGCGCTCCACACGCCGCGTCGTCGACGCCGCCGCCGACGTCGCCGCCGGGCGCTACGACGTGCGCGTCCCGGCCTCCGGCCTCGGGGTCGAGCTGGACCGGATGTCGAGCACCATCAACGAGCTCGGCGCGCGCCTGGAACAGGTCGAGGGCACCCGCCGCCGGATGCTCAGCGACCTCGGCCACGAGCTGCGCACCCCGCTGGCCACCGTCGAGGCCCACCTCGAGGCCCTCGAGGACGGCGTCGTCGCCCCGGACGCCGCGACCTTCGCGGTGTTGCGCTCGAGCACACACCGCCTGCGCCGCCTCGCCGACGACCTCGGCGCGGTCAGCCGCGCCCAGGAGGGGCGCCTCGAGCTGCACCCCGTCCGGCTCGACCTCGGCGCGCTGGCCGCCGAGGTGGCCGCCACGGAGACCTCGGCCTTCGAGGCCCGCGGGGTCACCCTGCGGACCGACGAATCGGCTGCGGCGGTCACGGTCGACGCCGACCCCGAGCGCCTGGGTCAGGTCCTGACCAACCTCCTGCGCAACGCCCTGCGGCACACGCCCGCCGGGGGCACCGTCACCGTGCGCACCGCCCAGGACGCGAGCCATGCGGTCCTGCACGTCGTGGACGACGGCGAGGGCATCACCGCCGAACACCTGCCCCACGTCTTCGAGCGCTTCTACCGCGCCGACTCCTCCCGCACCGCCGCTGACGGAGGCGGCTCGGGCATCGGCCTGACGATCAGCCGCGCCATCGCGGAGGCCCACGGCGGCACCCTCACCGCCCGCAGCCACGGCGCCGGCACCGGAGCCACCTTCGCGCTCCGACTGCCTCGCACCTGACCGCGGTCAGCCGGAGGCGACGGGACGGAACACCTCCCGTACGACCGGACGACCGCGCAGCCATCCCGTGAGCGCGGTCAGCGTCCGGCGCAGCAGCAGCCACCCGGCCCCTGCCACGAGCCCGCCGAGCAGGAGGCCGGCGAGGACGTCCTGCGGGTAGTGGGCGCCGACGTAGACGCGCGTGAACGCCATCGCGACCGCCGCCACGACAGCCCAGCGGCCCAGACGCGGCGCCGCGATGAGGAGGCCCACGGCGACGGCGCCGGCCATCGTGGCGTGGTCCGACGGGAAGGACACGTCGGTGGTCCGCTGGACGAGCAGCAGCGCACCAGGGTGGGTCGCGTACGGGCGCGCCTCGCCGAACAGCGCGGCGACGGGCTGGTTGACCGTCACGGCCACGAGCGTGCCGAGCGCAACCCATCCGGCGGCGGCGAGGTGACGGTCGGTGGAGCCTCGGGCCCGCAGCAGCGCCCACAGGGCCAGGCCGGCGAAGAGCACGACGCCGTAGGTCGCGAAGAGCACGGCCGGCCCGTGCAGCCAGGGCGTCGAGCGGGCGAACGACTGGACCGCGGCGAAGAGCCGCTCGTCGAGCGAGGACGTGGGCATGCAGGTGCGGCCTTTCTCCACAGGGACACTGCAGTGTGCCGCTCCCACCTGTGCCGAACCTGTGGGACACCAGCCTCTTGCGGAATACCCCCCTGGGGCATACGTTGAACCGTACAGGTACCCGGTAGGGGTATCCCGACGAGAGGTAGACACCATGAGCACCACCGAGTTCCGAGTCACCGGCATGACCTGCGGGCACTGCGAGATGTCGGTCCGTGAAGAGGTCGGCGAGCTCCCGGGCGTCCAGGTCCTCGAGGTCGACGCCTCGTCCGGGCGGCTCGTGGTCGGCGGAGACCAGGTCGACGAGGCGCAGGTGCTGGCCGCCGTGGAGGAAGCCGGGTACACCGCCGAGCCCGTCCGATGAGCGCCGCCACCCGGCTGGCGCTCTTCGGGGCCGCCCTGGCCCTGGTCTTCGTCGCTTCCTTCACCGCCGCCGGCGCGCTTGTGCCGCAGGCCGTGGTGACTCGCTGGGAGCACCAGGGCCAGACCCCCCACTCACCCGCCTCCACCACATCGCACCAGCATGGAGGGTCCGAGCGATGAGCACCACCACACCCGGGACGGGCCAGTCCATCGAGCTGCAGATCGGCGGCATGACGTGCGCCTCCTGCGCCAACCGCATCGAGCGCAAGCTGAACAAGCTCGACGGCGTCCAGGCCAGCGTCAACTACGCCACCGAGAAGGCCACGGTCACCACCCCCGCGGGCTACGACCCCGCCGCACTGGTCGCCGAGATCGAGAAGACCGGCTACACCGCGGCCCTGCCGGCGCCGGCCGCCACCCCAGGCGCGCCGAGCGAGGACGCACCAGACCCCGAGCTGACCGGGCTGCGCCACAGGCTGATCGGCGCCGCAGCCCTGTCGGTCCCTGTCATCGCGATGTCGATGGTCCCCGCGCTGCAGTTCACGTACTGGCAGTGGGCCAGCCTCACCCTCGCGGCCCCGGTCATCCTCTGGGCCGCGTGGCCCTTCCACCGCGCAGCATGGGCCAACCTGCGCCACGGCAGCGCCACCATGGACACCCTCATCTCGATGGGGACCCTCGCCGCGTTCCTGTGGTCCCTCTACGCCCTCTTCCTCGGCACCGCCGGCACACCGGGCATGACCCACCCGTTCGAGCTGACCATCGCCCCCTCGGACGGCGCCGCCAACATCTACCTCGAGGTCGGCGCCGGGGTGACCCTGTTCATCCTCGCCGGGCGCTACGTCGAGAAGCGCTCCAAGCGCCGGGCCGGCGCCGCCCTGCGCGCCCTGCTGGAGATGGGCGCCAA
>NZ_BOPU01000017.1:2979-4538 GCF_017312765.1 Phycicoccus sp. DTK01
CAAGGAGGTCTCCCTCCTGCGCGACGGCGTCGAGACCAAGATCCCGGTCGAGCAGCTCACGGCGGGCCAGGAGTTCGTCGTGCGGCCCGGCGAGAAGATCGCCACCGACGGCGTCGTCGTCGCCGGGACCTCCGCCGTCGACGCCTCCATGCTCACCGGCGAGTCGGTCCCGGTCGAGGTCGCCGCCGGGGACGCCGTGGCCGGCGCCACCGTCAACGCCGGCGGTCGCCTCGTCGTGCGCGCCACCCGGGTCGGCGCCGACACCCAGCTGGCCCAGATGGCCCGGCTGGTCGAACAGGCGCAGACCGGGAAGGCCGCCGTGCAGCGCCTGGCCGACCGCATCTCGGGCGTGTTCGTGCCCATCGTCATCGCCCTCGCCGTCGCGACCCTCGGCGCCTGGCTCGGAGCAGGCTTTCCGACCTCCGCCGCGTTCACGGCCGCCGTCGCGGTCCTGGTCATCGCCTGCCCCTGCGCCCTCGGCCTGGCCACCCCCACGGCCCTGCTGGTGGGCACCGGTCGCGGAGCCCAGCTCGGCATCCTCATCAAAGGCCCCGAGGTGCTGGAGTCGACCCGCACGATCGACACCGTCGTGCTGGACAAGACCGGCACCGTCACCACCGGCCGGATGGCCCTCACCGAGGTCGTCACCGAACCGGGCCAGGACCGGCGCGAATCGCTCCGGCTGGCCGGAGCGCTCGAGGCCGCCTCCGAGCACCCCATCGCCCAGGCCGTCGCCCGCGCCGCCGCCGACGAGACCCGGCCGCTGCCGACGCCCGAGGACTTCACCAACCTCGAAGGCCGCGGCGTCCAAGGCGTCATCGACGGTCACGCCGTCGTCGTCGGACGCCCCTCCCTGCTCGCCGACTGGTCCCAGCACCTCTCCCCCGCACTCCTGCAGGCCAAGGCGCGCGCCGAGTCCGAGGGCAAGACCGTCGTCGCCGTCGGGTGGGACGGGCAAGCCAGGGCGCTGCTCGTCGTCGCGGACACCGTCAAACCCACCAGCGATCTGGCCGTGCGCGAGCTGCAGGCCATGGGCCTGACCCCGGTCCTGCTCACCGGCGACAACGACGCCGTCGCCCGGCACATCGCCGCCCAGGTCGGCATCGAGCAGGTCATCGCCGAGGTGCTCCCCCAGGACAAAGCAGCGGTCGTCTCGCGCCTGCAGTCCGAGGGCAAGACGGTCGCCATGGTCGGCGACGGCATCAACGACGCCCCCGCCCTCGCCCAGGCCGACCTCGGCCTGGCCATGGGCACCGGAACCGACGTCGCCATCGAGGCCTCCGACATCACCCTCGTGCGCGGCGACCTGCGCTCCGCAGGCGATGCCATCCGCCTCTCCCGCGCCACCCTGCGCACCATCAAGACCAACCTCTTCTGGGCGTTCGCCTACAACGTCGCCGCCCTCCCCCTGGCCGCGCTCGGCCTGCTCAACCCCATGCTCGCCGGCGCCGCCATGGCCTTCTCCAGCGTCTTCGTCGTCGGCAACAGCCTGCGCCTGCGCACCTTCACCGGCGCCACCACCCAGCCCACCGACACCCCCGAGGACCCCCATGCCTGAG
>NZ_BOPU01000018.1:0-1573 GCF_017312765.1 Phycicoccus sp. DTK01
GCGGGGCTTGGTGGATGTGTATTCATCAACGGAGAGTTTGATCCTGGCTCAGGACGAACGCTGGCGGCGTGCTTAACACATGCAAGTCGAACGGTGACCTCGAGAGCTTGCTCTTGGGTGATCAGTGGCGAACGGGTGAGTAACACGTGAGTAACCTGCCCCAGACTCTGGAATAACCCCGGGAAACCGGAGCTAATACCGGATACGACATCAGGCCGCATGGTCATGGTGTGGAAAGTTTTTCGGTCTGGGATGGGCTCGCGGCCTATCAGCTTGTTGGTGAGGTAGTGGCTCACCAAGGCGACGACGGGTAGCCGGCCTGAGAGGGCGACCGGCCACACTGGGACTGAGACACGGCCCAGACTCCTACGGGAGGCAGCAGTGGGGAATATTGCACAATGGGCGAAAGCCTGATGCAGCGACGCCGCGTGAGGGATGACGGCCTTCGGGTTGTAAACCTCTTTCAGCAGGGAAGAAGCGCAAGTGACGGTACCTGCAGAAGAAGCACCGGCTAACTACGTGCCAGCAGCCGCGGTAATACGTAGGGTGCGAGCGTTGTCCGGAATTATTGGGCGTAAAGAGCTTGTAGGCGGTTTGTCGCGTCTGCCGTGAAAATCCGGGGCTCAACCCCGGACTTGCGGTGGGTACGGGCAGACTAGAGTGTGGTAGGGGAGACTGGAATTCCTGGTGTAGCGGTGAAATGCGCAGATATCAGGAGGAACACCGATGGCGAAGGCAGGTCTCTGGGCCATAACTGACGCTGAGAAGCGAAAGCGTGGGGAGCGAACAGGATTAGATACCCTGGTAGTCCACGCCGTAAACGTTGGGAACTAGGTGTGGGTCTCATTCCACGAGATCCGTGCCGCAGCTAACGCATTAAGTTCCCCGCCTGGGGAGTACGGCCGCAAGGCTAAAACTCAAAGGAATTGACGGGGGCCCGCACAAGCGGCGGAGCATGTGGATTAATTCGATGCAACGCGAAGAACCTTACCAAGGCTTGACATATGCGAGAACGCGGCAGAGATGTCGTTCTCTTTGGACACTCGTATACAGGTGGTGCATGGTTGTCGTCAGCTCGTGTCGTGAGATGTTGGGTTAAGTCCCGCAACGAGCGCAACCCTCGTTCCATGTTGCCAGCGCGTAATGGCGGGGACTCATGGGAGACTGCCGGGGTCAACTCGGAGGAAGGTGGGGACGACGTCAAATCATCATGCCCCTTATGTCTTGGGCTTCACACATGCTACAATGGCCGGTACAAAGGGCTGCGAAACCGCGAGGTGGAGCGAATCCCAAAAAACCGGTCTCAGTTCGGATTGGGGTCTGCAACTCGACCCCATGAAGTCGGAGTCGCTAGTAATCGCAGATCAGCAACGCTGCGGTGAATACGTTCCCGGGCCTTGTACACACCGCCCGTCAAGTCACGAAAGTCGGTAACACCCGAAGCCGGTGGCCCAACCCTTGTGGAGGGAGCTGTCGAAGGTGGGACTGGCGATTGGGACTAAGTCGTAACAAGGTAGCCGTACCGGAAGGTGCGGCTGGATCACCTCCTTTCTAAGGAGCACTGGCCGGATGC
>NZ_BOPU01000018.1:1670-4205 GCF_017312765.1 Phycicoccus sp. DTK01
TGAGGCTGACACCTTGTCATGGAGTCAGAAAATCGTGTCATAGTCGAAGGACATTGAAAGGTCCGGCACAGAGGGTGCGACCCCCGTAGACGAAATGTCATGATCTCCAGAGAAGTATCCCAAGTAGCACGGGGCCCGAGAAATCCCGTGTGAATCTGGCGGGACCACCCGCTAAGCCTAAATATTCCCTGGTGACCGATAGCGGACAAGTACCGTGAGGGAAAGGTGAAAAGTACCCCGGGAGGGGAGTGAAATAGATCCTGAAACCGTGTGCCTACAATCCGTCGGAGCCCTCTTTGTGGGGTGACGGCGTGCCTTTTGAAGAATGAGCCTGCGAGTTAGTGCTCAGTGGCGAGGTTAACCCGTGTGGGGAAGCCGTAGCGAAAGCGAGTCCGAACAGGGCGATTGAGTCGCTGGGTCTAGACCCGAAGCGGAGTGATCTACCCATGGCCAGGTTGAAGCGACGGTAAGACGTCGTGGAGGACCGAACCCACTTAGGTTGAAAACTGAGGGGATGAGCTGTGGGTAGGGGTGAAAGGCCAATCAAACTCCGTGATAGCTGGTTCTCCCCGAAATGCATTTAGGTGCAGCGTCACGTGTTTCTTACCGGAGGTAGAGCTACTGGATAGCCGATGGGCCTCACCAGGTTACTGACGTTAGCCAAACTCCGAATGCCGGTAAGTGAGAGCGTGGCAGTGAGACTGCGGGGGATAAGCTCCGTAGTCGAGAGGGAAACAGCCCAGATCACCAGCTAAGGTCCCTAAGCGTGTGCTAAGTGGGAAAGGATGTGGAGTTGCATTGACAACCAGGAGGTTGGCTTAGAAGCAGCCACCCTTTAAAGAGTGCGTAATAGCTCACTGGTCAAGTGATTCCGCGCCGACAATGTAGCGGGGCTCAAGCACACCACCGAAGCTGTGGCATTGACACTTTGCCCGGCCACCACTCCTGCGGGTTGGTGGTCCAAGCGTGTCGATGGGTAGGGGAGCGTCGTGTGGCCAGGGAAGCGGCGGAGTGATCCAGCCGTGGAGGCCACACGAGTGAGAATGCAGGCATGAGTAGCGAATGACGGGTGAGAAACCCGTCCGCCGAATAACCAAGGGTTCCAGGGTCAAGCTAATCTGCCCTGGGTAAGTCGGGACCTAAGGCGAGGCCGACAGGCGTAGTCGATGGACATCCGGTTGATATTCCGGAACCGGCGAAGAACCGCCCATGACGAACCTTCTGATGCTAAACGCCTGAAACCGGCCACTGCCGCCCGTCTTCGGATGGGTGGTCGGCCGGCGGAACGCGTGACCCGAGGTTGTAGTAGTCAAGCGATGGAGAGACGCAGGAAGGTAGCCTCCGCGTGGCGATGGTAGTCCACGTCCAAGGGTGTAGGGAGTGACATAGGCAAATCCGTGTCACACATGTCCTGAGACCTGATAGTGACCGCGAATGCGGGAAGCAGGGTGATCCTATGCTGCCAAGAAAATCTTCTAGCGAGGTTCGAGCCGCCCGTACCCCAAACCGACTCAGGTGGTTAGGTAGAGAATACCAAGGCGATCGAGTGAATCGTGGTTAAGGAATTCGGCAAAATGCCCCCGTAACTTCGGGAGAAGGGGGGCCCGGACCCTGAAGGAGCTTGCCTCCTAGGGTGAAGGGCCGCAGAGACCAGGGAGAAGCGACTGTTTACTAAAAACACAGGTCCGTGCGAAGTCGCAAGACGATGTATACGGACTGACGCCTGCCCGGTGCTGGAAGGTTAAGAGGACGGGTTAGATCCTTTTAGGGTCGAAGCTCAGAATTTAAGCCCCAGTAAACGGCGGTGGTAACTATAACCATCCTAAGGTAGCGAAATTCCTTGTCGGGTAAGTTCCGACCTGCACGAATGGCGTAACGACTTCTCCACTGTCTCAACCGCGAACTCGGCGAAATTGCACTACGAGTAAAGATGCTCGTTACGCGCAGAAGGACGGAAAGACCCCGGGACCTTTACTATAGCTTGGTATTGGTGTTCGGTACGGCTTGTGTAGGATAGGTGGGAGACTGTGAAGCATGCACGCCAGTGTGTGTGGAGTCAACGTTGAAATACCACTCTGGTCGTTCTGGATATCTAACCTCGGTCCGTGATCCGGATCAGGGACAGTGCCTGGTGGGTAGTTTAACTGGGGCGGTTGCCTCCTAAAATGTAACGGAGGCGCTCAAAGGTTCCCTCAGCCTGGTTGGCAATCAGGTGTCGAGTGTAAGTACACAAGGGAGCTTGACTGCGAGACTGACAGGTCGAGCAGGGACGAAAGTCGGAACTAGTGACCCGGCGGTGGCTTGTGGAAGCGCCGTCGCTCAACGGATAAAAGGTACCCCGGGGATAACAGGCTGATCTTGCCCAAGAGTCCATATCGACGGCATGGTTTGGCACCTCGATGTCGGCTCGTCGCATCCTGGGGGTGGAGTTGCTCCCAAGGGTTGGGCTGTTCGCCCATTAAAGCGGTACGCGAGCTGGGTTTAGAACGTCGTGAGACAGTTCGGTCCCTATCCTCTGTGCGCGTAGGAAACTTG
>NZ_BOPU01000021.1:0-1331 GCF_017312765.1 Phycicoccus sp. DTK01
TGTCATGTGCCAGGACATCGCTGACACAAGTGTCATCGTGGGCCTGACAGTAGGGACTTTCGGGGGCGGCCGGGAGGGTTGGTGCCGGGTTGTCGGCGTCGGGTGGGGTCGATGCGTAGCTGGTGGATGATCTGCTGGCCGTCGAAGATGATGACGTCGAGGTCGTGGCGCAGGACGCTGAGGTGGGCGTGTGCCCACTGCGGACCCAAGCGCAGGCTGTGGTTGGTGCCCAGGGGGACCTCGCCGCGGCTGCTGGCGATGACGTCGTGGTGGAACGTGGCGATCGGCAGCGGGGGGCTGATGGCGGGGTCGGGTGCGGCTTTGGGGGTGGCGGTGTAGCGGCTGGCGGGGGTGACCCGGCCGATGCCCTGGTGGGTGCGTTCGTGGTTGAACACGGCGTCGTAGGCGTCCAGGAGGCGTTGCAGCTCGGGCAGGGTCGCGGGGGTGGGGTGAGCCTTGAGCCAGCGGTGCAGGCCTTGCCACTCACGTTCCTTCTTGCCGCAGGTCTGGGGGTGGTAGGGCGAGGAGACGATCTGGTGGATCCCGAGCCCGGCCAGCCACCACTGGACCTCGGTGACGTGGCCACGCCCGGAGCGGCGACCGCTGTAAGCGAACGCGCCGTCGTGCAGCAGCGCGGCCGGTCGGCCGTGGCGCTGCATCGCGGTGCTGAGCACGGTGATCGCGGCGGCGGAGTCCTCGGCGGGCGCGGCCAGGGTGGCCAGCAACATCCGGGAGTGGTCATCCAGCACCCGCAGGATGTGCACCACGGCGCCGTCGGACAGGCGGGTCTGGGTGCCGTCCAGCTGCCACATCCCGTTCGGGGCGGTGCTTTCGAAGCGGTGGTAGCTGTCCCGGCGACGTTTCCTGGGTGAGGTCTTCACCCGCCCGGCAGCGGCCAGGATCCGGTGGATCGTGCGGTCGCTGGGTACCGCCTCCAGGCCGTGGGCCAGCAGCCGGTCCCGCACGCTGCGCGCCCCGGCATCCCAGCCCTCGGCCCGCAGCCGGTCGTGCATGGCCAGCACCGCCTCGCGGACGGTGTCGCTGGTCGCGCCCGGGCTGGTCCCGGGCCGGCGTGAGCGGGGCAGCACCCCTTGCACGCCCTCGGCCTGGAACCGGCGACGGTAGAGGTAGAACGTCTGCCGCGAGATGCCGTGCTCGGCGCAGAACGCCGACACGTTCACCGGCTCCGGCGAGCAGCACGCGAACGCGATCGCCATCCGGACATCCATCGCCACCACCAGATCCGCCATGGCCGATCATCCAGCCACCAGCGCTCGAGTGTCAGCGATGTCCTGTCACATCACCTGTCAGGCATGTCCTGGCACACCACA
>NZ_BOPU01000022.1:0-1323 GCF_017312765.1 Phycicoccus sp. DTK01
CGGCCGCCCCCGAAAGTCCCTACTGTCAGGCCCACGATGACACTTGTGTCAGCGATGTCCTGGCACATGACACCGGTCTCGCCGCAGGGGCCTCACACACGTTCGCGGCGGGTCCTGGCCCCCGGAACGAGCGCGACCCCGACCAGGACCTGGTCGGGGTCGTCCTCGTGCTGTGCGCAAGGGGGGACCACCACACGCTTCTGTGGGGGATCTCCCCGAATCTGCCTGCGGTCCGGAGGTACTCATGCCTCATCGTGCACCCGATGAGGAAGATCGGTCGAGACGGTCCTGGCTGTTCCGGAATGTCAAGCGGGTCGCCGAGCGCTGCTCGACATGCCAGGCCGTTGCGTCCGTCTCTATGCTGCCCGACCTCGGAACAGGCCAGCCCGCACTCAGCGGGTGTAGGTGACGATCTCCCTGTGCGCCGGAGTCGCGGCGGGTAGAGAGCGAACCACGCCCAGGTGCCGCGCGGTCAGGTGAGGTTGTCGGCGACGGAGACCACGAGGCCGCCGAGCATGAACGCGGTCAAGGTGGCGACGAGGGCGCCGGTGCCAAAGGTGGGGATGAGGCGTCGCGCTCCGTGGACGGGTGCGGCGTCGTGGTACTCGTGGGTGAGGGCGTGGCCCTTGCCGCGCTTGAGCAGGTAGGCGTTGACGGGGTAGGCGGCGACGAAGGCGACGGCGAGTGCGATGGCCATGCCGACCCAGAAGACGGTGTTGACGAGGCCGGCGTTCATGGCGCCGGGGATGAGCGCCATGACGACGTTGTCGGTGACCTCCATCGTGGCGATGGAGACGGTGTCGGCGGCCAGGACGACGCGCAGGGCGGTGCCGACGGCGAGCCCGGCCTTGAGCAGGGGGAGGGTGGAGAGGGTGTAGCCGAAGAAGAAGGCCAGGGCGATGGAGAGGGCGATGGTGCTCGCGTTCCCGAGCCCGGCGGCGGTGCCGATGATGAGGCCGGCGATCTCACCGATGGCGCAGCCGGTCAGGCAGTGCAGGGTGGCGCTGACGGCCATGCGGGCCACGCCGCCGGTGGCGTGGCCGCCGTGGTGGTCGTGGCCGGTGTGGGTGGGCGCGTGCTCCGCGTGGCTGCTCATGGGTCCTCCCGGGGATGAGTGGTGGGGGCGTACCGGCGCGAGTGCGTCGGCAGGCGTGGGGTCGGGCGTGGTCAGGAGCGCACGAGGCGGCGGATGGCGTCGGAGGCTTCCTTGAGCTTGGCGGCGCCCTCGTCCTCGCCGGCGCGGGCTGCGTCCAGGACGCAGTGGGCGAGGTGGTCGTCCATGAGGCCGAGGGCGACGCCTTCGAGGGCCCGGTTGAGGGCGCT
>NZ_BOPU01000023.1:0-1135 GCF_017312765.1 Phycicoccus sp. DTK01
GCCTGGACGGCGTGGACGGTGCGGCCGGCGTCGCGGCGGGTGAGCACGACCATCCCGGCCACCAGCCACAACGCCAGCACGAGGGAGACGGCGGTGGCCGTCAGGTCGACGCGCTGCTCGTTCGCGAGGTGGGCCTGACGGGTGGCGAGCAACGCGTCGAACGCGTCGACCGTCGGCTCGGAGGCCGTGATGGCGGCGGCCGCCAGGGCGGAGGAGTCCGTGACCTCCCGCGTCCCCAGGTCGGCCAGGACGGCGTCGCTGAGGGTCGCGCCGGCGTCCGCGACGTCCCGCAGACCGGCGACCTCCTGGGCCAGGACGGCGCGGTCGGTGGTGGCGACGGCCACCTCGACGTCGTCACGCAGGCCGCGGACGTGGGTGCGGATCGCCCCGGCGAGCAGGGCCTGCTCGGCGACGCGCTCGTCGACCGAGGTGGCCTCGGAGGGGACACGGGCCTCGATCGTCTCGAGGAGCAGGTCGGGGAGCCCGACGAAGGCCGCGTCGGCGAGGCTGGCCGAGTCGAGGTCGGCGTCGAGGGTGACGTTGGCGGCGTGGCTGACCGCCTCGACGAGGTCGACGAGGGCGCCCGCGGTGTCGCCGACACCGGCCGGTGTGGTGTCGGCGGCCTGGGCGTCGACGGCCGCCATCTCCTCCTCCACACCGAGCTCGGGGTGCGCGGCCACGGCGGCCCGCAGCGGCGAGAGGTCCAGCGGACGCCCACCGGCCAGCTCGGCCAGCCCCGCGACCGCCGGCCGCAGGACCTGCACACCGGCGCGCTCGGCCGTGGTCTCGGCGATGTCCGGCGAGCTGAGCGCGAGGTAGGAGCGCCCGAGCAGCAGCACCGGCACGAGCAGGACCACGGTCAGCAGCAGCAGACGCGAGGCCAGGCGCAGTCGGCCGACGACGGCGACGACGGGCGCGACCACGATCGCGCCCGGGTGGGGGCGGGTGGTCGTCGGGGAGGCAGTGCTCATGGGTGTCGTTCCTCGGGGTGGGCGGTGGTGGGGGGCGTCGTGCTGCTGGTCGTGCGGCCGGGTCGTCAGTGCTGGAACTGGGCGACCAGGGTCTGGAGCTGGGTGCTCATGCGGGCGAGCTCGAGGGAGGCGCTCTGGCTGTCGGCGGCGGAGCCGCTGGTGAC
>NZ_BOPU01000024.1:0-1074 GCF_017312765.1 Phycicoccus sp. DTK01
GTACCCGGCCAGGTCGGCGACCAGGTCGATGCTGCCCGCGTTGTTGTACAACGTGACCTTGTTGCCCGGGCCCACCGCGACCGTGACGAGGTTGGCGACGGTCTGTCCGGCGGCCACGTTGAGGTTCGAGGCGCCGGGACGCGTGGTGCCGCCCGGGTACACGCTCACGTAGCTGGCCGATGACGGCTTGGTCGCGGTGACGTTCAACGTGACCGCCGTGGTCCCCGCCGGCAGCCCCGGCAGCGCCACCGTCACCGACCGTCCGGCACCGACCTTCGCCCGCGGGGCGCCGATCCCGGAACGCGTGTCCAGCACCCTCTTCGGGGACACCGCCACGAACCCCGACCCGAGGTCCGGAGCGTAGTACCCGGCCAGGTCGGCGACCAGGTCGATGCTGCCCGCGTTGTTGTACAACGTGACCTTGTTGCCCGGGCCCACCGCGACCGTGACGAGGTTGGCGACGGTCTGTCCGGCGGCCACGTTGAGGTTCGAGGCGCCGGGACGCGTGGTGCCGCCCGGGTACACGCTCACGTAGCTGGCCGATGACGGCTTGGTCGCGGTGACGTTCAACGTGACGGCCGTGGTCCCCGCCGGCAGCCCCGGCAGCGCCATCGTCACCGACCGTCCGGCACCGACCTTCGCCCGCGGGGCGCCGATCCCGGAACGCGTGTCCAGCACCCTCTTCGGGGACACCGCCACGAACCCCGACCCGAGGTCCGGAGCGTAGTACCCGGCCAGGTCGGCGACCAGGTCGATGCTGCCCGCGTTGTTGTACAACGTGACCTTGTTGCCCGGGCCCACCGCGACCGTGACGAGGTTGGCGACGGTCTGTCCGGCGGCCACGTTGAGGTTCGAGGCGCCGGGACGCGTGGTGCCGCCCGGGTACACGCTCACGTAGCTGGCCGATGACGGCTTGGTCGCGGTGACGTTCAACGTGACCGCCGTGGTCCCCGCCGGCAGCCCCGGCAGCGCCACCGTCACCGACCGTCCGGCACCGACCTTCGCCCGCGGGGCGCCGATCCCGGAACGCGTGTCCAGCACCCTCTTCGGGGACACCGCCACGAACCCCGACCC
>NZ_BOPU01000025.1:0-959 GCF_017312765.1 Phycicoccus sp. DTK01
AGGGTCTGGAGCTGGGTGCTCATGCGGGCGAGCTCGAGGGAGGCGCTCTGGCTGTCGGCGGCGGAGCCGCTGGTGACCTGGGCGGTGTCGGCGACGATGCCGACGGAGTCGGTGATGTCGCTGGAGCGGGTGGCGGCGGCGACGGCGCGCTGGCTGATCTCGGTGGCGGTGACGCTCTGTTGCTCGACGGCGCCGGCGATGGCGGTCTGGTGCTCGGTGATCTCCTCGACGACGGTGGCGATCTGGCCGATGGCGGTGGCGGCGGCGGCGCCGTCGGTCTGGATCTGGTGGACGCGGTCGGTGATGTCGGCGGTGGCGGCGGCGGTCTTCTGGGCGAGGTCCTTGACCTCGCCGGCGACGACGGCGAAGCCGCGGCCTGCTTCGCCGGCGCGGGCGGCCTCGATGGTGGCGTTGAGGGCCAGGACGTTGGTCTGTTCGGCGACGGCGCGGATGAGGCCGATGACGTCGGTGATCTCGGCGGAGGAGCGGCCGAGCTGTTCGACGGTGGTGGTGGTCAGGCGGGCGAGGTCGGTGGCCTTGACGGCGACGCGGGCGGCTTCGGAGGCGGAGTGGGAGATCTCGCCGATGCTCGCGCCGAACTCGGTGGAGGCGGCGGAGAGGGAGTCGATGTGGGAGAAGACCTCCTGGGCGGCGCCGGAGGCGAGCTGGGCGCGGGCGCTGGTGTGCTGGGCGGCGGAGGCGATGGAGGCGGAGGCGACGGAGACCTCCTCGCTGGCGGCGGCGAGGGTGACGGCGTCGTCGCTGATGGTGGTGATCATGGTGCGCAGGCGGGTGGTGGCCGCCTCGAGGGAGCGGCCGACGTCGCCGAACTCGTCACGGCCGTCGGGCAGGTCCTTGGCGCGCAGGTCGCCCTCGGCCAGGGCCTGGACGGCGTGGACGGTGCGGCCGGCGTCGCGGCGGGTGAGCACGACCATCCCGGCCACCAGCCACAACGCCAG
>NZ_BOPU01000026.1:0-840 GCF_017312765.1 Phycicoccus sp. DTK01
AACCTGAAAAGTACACTGAAAATTTGGTATACCATTTTAGAGGCGAAAAATGGCACAAAATAGCATACTTTTTGCCTCTAAAAAAACCCTTCTATTTTCGGTTCGCATTAAGAAAAATCAATTTCCTATATCAGAAAGACCTCAGAACATCGTTTTTAACTAATATACATACAATTTCATAAGAAAATTTGAACCTGAAGCTGCTTATCGGAAGGAATGCAAACACGTCGTTTTTAGCCTTTTCACACCGTGAAACGTCCAAAAACAGCATAAAAACTGACTTCTTATATTTACTATAGAATTACACGAAACCATCTTAAATGCATCAGATTCAATTGGAAAGACCATTTTAAAGCAAAAAACATGCCATTTTCATAAGAAATTTCGAACCTGAAAAGCTACACTGAAAATTTGAGAGGCGAAAAATGGCACAAAATAGCATACTTTTTGCCTCTAAACCGACCCTTCTATTTTGGGTTCGCATTATGAAAATTCAATTTCCTATATCAGAAAGACCTCAGAACATCGTTTTTAACGAAGAAACATACAATTTCATAAGAAAATTTGAACCTGAAGCTGCTTATCAGAAGGAATGCAAACACGTCGTTTTTAGCCTTTTTACACCGTGAAACGTCCAAAAACAGCATAAAAACTGTCTTCTAATTTTTACTATAGAATTACACGAAACCATCTTAAATACATCAGATTCAATTGGAAAGAACGTTTTAAAGCAAAAAACATGCCATTTTCATAAGAAATTTCAAACCTGAAAAGTACACTGAAAATTTGGTATACCATTTTAGAGGCGAAAAATGGCACAAAATAGCATACTTTTTGCCT
>NZ_BOPU01000027.1:0-836 GCF_017312765.1 Phycicoccus sp. DTK01
AGGGAGGCGACGAGGTAGGCGGTGACGGCGCCCGCGACGAGCAGGAGCGTCTGGGTGAGGAGCAGCCGCGCGCCGAAGCCGCGCGTCGCGCGAGGCCGCGTGCGGCTCATGCGCCGGGTCCCATCCGGTAGCCGACCCCGCGCACGGTGCGCACGAAGACCGGGTCGGTGGCGTCGTCGCCGAGCTTGCGGCGCAGGTGCCCCACGTGGACGTCGACGAGGTGCTCGTCACCGACCCACTCCGGCCCCCACACGGTGTCGATGAGCTGGCGCCGGGAGAAGGCCATCCGCGGGTTGCCGGCGAGGGCGGCCAGGACGTCGAACTCGGTGCGCGTCAGGTGCACTGGTTCCTGGTCGAGCCACACCTCGCGGCCGACGGGGTCGACGGCGAGCCGGCCGACGGTCAGGGCGTGGTCGGTGGGCTCGGGATGGGTGGGGCGTCGGGGTCGGCGGAACATCACCTGGATGCGGGCGATGAGCTCGCGGGGGGAGAAGGGCTTGGTCAGGTAGTCGTCGGCTCCCACGGACAGGCCGATGAGGGTGTCCACCTCGTCGTCGCGCGCGGTGACCATGACGACGTAGGCGTCGGAGAAGGTCCGCAACTGCCGGCAGACCTCGATGCCGTCCATGCCGGGCAGGCCGAGGTCGAGCACGACGACGTCGGGGTCGACCTCGCGGGCCGCCTCGAGGCCGGAGGGGCCGTCGTGGACGACGTGCGCCTCCATCCCTGCTCGCTCCAGGTAGCTGCCGATCAGGCGCGCCATGTGGACCTCGTCCTCGACCACCAGCGCGCGCACTCCCGGCGTGGTCGGCGAGGTCGGGACGCTCTGCATGGTG
>NZ_BOPU01000028.1:0-825 GCF_017312765.1 Phycicoccus sp. DTK01
CGCAGGCTCATTCTTCAAAAGGCACGCCATCACCCCCCACACCGAAGTGTGCAAAGGCTTTGACGGATTGTAAGCGCACGGTTTCAGGTACTATTTCACTCCCCTCCCGGGGTACTTTTCACCTTTCCCTCACGGTACTAGTCCGCTATCGGTCACCAGGGAGTATTCAGGCTTATCGGGTGGTCCCGACAGATTCACACCAGATTTCACGGGCCCGGTGCTACTTGGGTTTCCATCACGACAGTCATCATGTTTTCGTGTACGGGACTCTCACCCTCTACGACAGGCCGTTCCAGACCACTTCCACTAACACAATGATTTCTTACTGTCGGCCAACACGGCAGCATTGACAAGATGAACCCCACAACCCCACGAATGCAACACCTGCCGGCTATCACACATCCATGGTTTAGCCTCTTCCGCTTTCGCTCGCCACTACTCACGGAATCACTATTGTTTTCTCTTCCTGTGGGTACTGAGATGTTTCACTTCCCCACGTTCCCTCCACACACCCTATATATTCAGGTGCGGGTAACACGACATCACTCGTGCTGGGTTTCCCCATTCGGACATCCTCGGATCTCAGCTCGGTTGACAGCTCCCCGAGGCTTATCGCAGCCTCCTACGTCCTTCATCGGCTCCTGGTGCCAAGGCATCCACCGTACGCTCTTCATTACTTACAACAAAGATGCTCGCGTCCACTGTGCAGTTCTCAAACAACACACAACCAACCACCCACACAGACACCAGACCAGAAAAAGCACACCCTCACGGGCACACCCTCCTGCGGTTTGACCTGCAGTGCTTGCTTGTCGTCACTTCCTG
>NZ_BOPU01000029.1:0-814 GCF_017312765.1 Phycicoccus sp. DTK01
TAAGTAGCTTCCTTTTCCAACTTGACAGTCAAGTCAACAACGGAAACATCGACGGTTGGGACTCTGAAAGCCATACCGGTCAACTTACCTTGCAATTCTGGCAAGACCTTACCGACAGCCTTAGCAGCACCGGTAGAGGATGGGATAATGTTACCGGAAGCGGTTCTACCACCTCTCCAGTCCTTGTGGGATGGACCGTCAACAGTCTTTTGAGTAGCAGTCAAAGAGTGGACAGTGGTCATCAAACCTTCTTCAATACCGAAAGCATCGTTGATAACCTTGGCCAATGGAGCCAAACAGTTGGTGGTACAAGAAGCGTTGGAAACAATCTTCAAGTCAGAAGTGTATTTTTCTTCGTTAACACCCATGACGAACATTGGGGCGGTGGAAGATGGAGCAGTGATAACAACCTTCTTGGCACCAGCGTCAATGTGCTTTTGAGCAGTGTCTAATTCCTTGAAAACACCAGTGGAGTCAATGGCGATGTCAACGTTGGAAGAACCCCATGGCAAGTTAGCTGGGTCTCTTTCTTGGTAGGTAGCGATCTTGACACCATCAATGATGATGTGCTTGTCGTCATGGGAAACAGTACCCTTGTATCTACCATGAGTAGAATCGTACTTGACCATGTAAGCAGCATAATCGTTAGAGATAAATGGATCGTTGACAGCAACAACCTCAATGTCTTTTCTTTGCAAAGCCAATCTCAAGACCAATCTACCGATTCTACCGAAACCGTTAATAGCAATTCTGATCATTTTGTTTTGTGTGTAAATTTAGTGAAGTACTGTTTTTTGTGTGTGTTGGTGAAATA
>NZ_BOPU01000030.1:0-728 GCF_017312765.1 Phycicoccus sp. DTK01
GATTCATGCAAGGAATCTACCCATGAAACAAGACAAGCCCGTCACGGGCTTCTCAGGGCGTTTTATGACGGGTCAGCTATGCAGTGCTGTCTGACTTCTTGCTGTTCAGCAGTTCCTGACCTCTGATTTTCCCGTCTGACCACGTCGGATTATCCCGTGACAGGTCATTCAGACTGGCTAATGCACCCTGCAGGGCAGCTGTATCATCAACCGGCTTCCCCGTCTGACTGTCAACCAGTCCCGCCAGGATAAGCAGCCCGGCTGACTGGTACAGGGCATGGTCACGGGCTTTACGTGCGGCTCTGGCTTCGGCACGTTTTTCTGCCTGTATCAGGTTGATGGCTTTTGCTCTGGCTTCCTGCGCTTTTTCTGCGGCCTGTTCAGCCTTCATCAGCAGGGACAGCGTTTTGATATCCTGCGCTGTTTTATCCGCTTTATCCGTCAGTATCAGCATGAGTTTCTGCTGTTCATTCGGCGACTTTAAGCCGCGAATATCTGCACTCTGTCTGTTGCCCATTGTTCCTGCTTTTCGCTTTTATTCATGCCCGTTTATCCTCTGAATGTTAACGGGGGAATTATGCTCAGTGATGGGCAGCGGAGGTCAAATTCCACTACAATCCTATCTAAGCATTTTTAGATAGGCGCACTTAGTAGTTTCTCTCACTTCGTCAGAGAAACTGTGCGCCCCTGCTGAGGGCTAAGGTCATGGCATCTTAGGTAATGATACC
>NZ_BOPU01000031.1:0-719 GCF_017312765.1 Phycicoccus sp. DTK01
AAAGGAACATTTAATTTATGCATACCACCCGAACCGGTACTCTCGATATTGGAAATTTGGGGGGTGCTAGATCTCTTCTTTGATGGAAGGATATTAGATTCAGATATGTTGGGGTCAACTTCTCTGGGTGCGCGAATATTGGTTTTAGAAACACGTTTCGAATCTTCAGTATGAGTTGACGGAGGTGTGGAATCGGTTGGACTCACAGCTTTTGAAAGGACATTTCTCGGTTGCTCAGGATGTAGTTCAATGTCAGATTGGAAGTCATGGTCAGATTCTATGTTAAGATCATCGGATTGTTGGATCTCATTTGACGCAATGAACGATTGATATGAAGCAGTTAAACGGTTTAAGTCTTCATCGAAAGTGAGTGCGTCGTAATTGAATTGATCTAATCTGGATTCCTTGCCCTGAAGAATAACATAGTTAGTTGTATCTACTGTCTTCTTTAAGGATGGAAGATAGATGATATATCCATAAGAGTTTCGAGACGGATGTAGAGCGTAGCCTGGGATGCCACGAGGATGTATTTTGGAGTTAGGGTTGTGATCATTGACGATAACAGGTTGACCGAAAGGTAACAAAGTACTGATATCAAGTCCTGCCAAGCCAGCATGTTGTCTTGCAGATTTTTTGCTTTTAGGTGAAGCTAGTGAATTTCTCACAATAGTAGAAAATTCGATTGCAGAGAACCATAAATGGTTCGGTAAACCACTACA
>NZ_BOPU01000032.1:0-718 GCF_017312765.1 Phycicoccus sp. DTK01
GGGACGACTGTGGAGACGGTTAGACTTGGGTTGGCTGTGGTTTGTTTGGTAGTAACACCTGTTTCTTTGGTGGTAGTGCCCTTAGATTCGGTAACTGGGACAGAAGACTCAGGGGCTTCGCTCTTTTCAATAGTACATGGACAGTCAGTGATAGTCAAAGTGGTTGGTTCAGTGACGGTGTAAGTCTTACCGTTTGTGGTGAAAGTGGTTGGTTCTGGGCAGTAAGTAGTATATTCAGTGACTACAGTGTAGTCAGTGGTGTAGTCAGTAGATGGGTTGTAAGGAGGAGTGGTGGTAGTGTTGCTTGGTGGCAAAGATGTAGTTGGTGGGAAAGCTGAAGTGGTACCGTTGGTTGGAAGACCGGTGGTTGGAGCTTCAGTAGTAGTATCAGTTGGAGCTTCAGTAGAGGTACCGTTAGTTGGGATAGCAGTGGTTGGAGCTTCAGTAGAGGTACCGTTAGTTGGGATAGCAGTGGTTGGAGCCTCTGTTGAGGTTTCAGTTGGTGCAGCTGTGCTGGTACCGTTGTCGGATTCTGGAGCTTCAGAAGATGTGATAGTTACTGAGCCAGAGGAAGTGGAGATGGAAGAGGAGGAAGTGACATCGGTGGAAGAAGCAGATGTACTGTTGGAAAATTGGGCCAAAGTAGTCGAGGCTAAACCGGCAGATAATAGGACAGTTGATAATTTCATCTTAATAGAGCGAACGTATTTTATTTTGC
>NZ_BOPU01000033.1:0-715 GCF_017312765.1 Phycicoccus sp. DTK01
CAGTGCATTGTTACATGTTCATTAAAAAATGGTTATTGTCAAACCCATTAACTGATTATATTATAATATTTTAATATTTATTTCACTTATTATTTATTAGGAACTTTATATCTTAATCTGGGCTGTTTCCCTTTAGATTATTTACCTTATCGCACATAATCTGACTCTTTATTATATATAATTAAATATTTCGAGATTTAATATTATTAATAAAACTTTAATAGTTCCCTAATATATATTAATTGCTGTACCATTCTTTATATAATATTAATATAATATTATATAATAATTATTATTTATAAAGGCTATACTTACATATATTTCATAGAAAACCAGCTATCTGCAAACCAGATTTGTCTTTCACTACTAACCACAATTAATCAGATGATATTGCAACATCAACCTGTTCGATCGTTTATCCATCTTATCATAGTTAGATCGTTTGCTTTCGGGTCAATTAATATTAATTAAATATTTTAATATATTTTTATATATATATATATTATTCTATTTATTTATAACTTATTGTTTTACTAATATTAATTACTTGCTGACCCATTATACAAAAGGTACATCATTAATATAATATAATATATTCATGATTGCTTATAAAATAATCATTTTCATACTTTCCCTTACGGTACTTACTATACTTATTAATAGTATTTAGTCTTAGAATTTGTTATCCTATTTTCTTACATTTTTTTCACATAAT
>NZ_BOPU01000034.1:0-715 GCF_017312765.1 Phycicoccus sp. DTK01
GCAGCAGAACGCCGCGCTGGTCGAAGAAGCCTCCGCCGCCGCCCGCAGCATGGAGGAGCAGGCATCGGACCTGATGCAGACCGTCGCATCCTTCCGCCTGAGTTCGAACGCGCCGCAGTATCTGCGGGCGGCGAATGATTGAGGTTCATGGCGGATGCTTCTGGCCGCCCACGTCATGGATTCCCGCCTCCGCGGGAATGACGTGACATTCGGGATAGCGTGAACGCCTGGACCCCGGCCTTCGCCGGGATGACGGAGGTTGAGCCCCTCTCCCACCGGGAGAGGGGTTGGGGTGAGGGTCGGCGGAGTGATGCCGCCCGCACTCGCGACACAGCGCTCATATCGGGACGCACGGCGACCATCGGCGCAACGCACGTCCCGACCCTCACCCTCGATCCCTCTCCCGGAGGGAGAGGGGCTCAACTCAGGCCAACCCCGCCGGCATCTCCACATCCGCGCGCATCAGGCGGACCACGCCCTCCCATGCCAGCGACACCGCGAGGCAGCCGATGAGCAGCCCCGCCCAGTCGGCCGATTGAGGCGACAGCGATGGCCACAGGCTGGCGAAGGCCGGCATCCATTGCGCGCCGTACGCGGCGACCACCGCGATGACCGCGATCGCGAAGATCGCGGTGAGCACGCGGTGCAGCCAGCGTTCGAACAGCTCGCCAGCCGCGGGCATGCCTTCCACCTGGCGCACGATCTGCGCCGCCAG
>NZ_BOPU01000035.1:0-704 GCF_017312765.1 Phycicoccus sp. DTK01
GTCGTGGTCGCGCTGGAGGCCGTGCGGCGCGGGGAGGTCGCCGGGTCCGCCACCCACGCCTGGGTCCGGCAGCACGCCCCCTCCCTGCGGCAGTCCGGCGCCGCGGCCGTGGCCCGGATCGTCGTCGACGTCGCCGCCGGCGACACCCCCACCCAGCGCTGCGACCCCGACCCCGCCACCGCCCTCGGCGTCGTCTGGGCCGCCGTCCACGACGCGCAGGTCGAGGCCCACACCGGGTGCGCCGTGCTGCGCGAGACCACCCGCCTCGCACCCCTGCTCCAGCCCGCCGCACTGCCCACCGCGGCCGCCGGGCTGGTCGCCCTCGCCGCCGAGCACGGACCCGCCGTGATGCGGCGCCTGCGACCCCGGCTGCTGGCCGAGCACGGCCACCACGACGCCCTGCAGGACCTCCACACCCGCCTGGCCACCGCCGCCCGCCTCTCGATGCCCCACATCGAGTCGGCCGACCTGACCGAGTACCAGCTGTGGATGACCCCCGAACAGGCCGCCACCCTCGAAGCCGCCATCGGACCGCTGTCCGCGCCCACCCCGAACGACGAGACCGGCGAGCCCGACCTGCGCCCCGCCGGCCAACGCCGCGTCGAAGCCCTCACCGCCGTGTGTGCCACCGCCACCACCCTGCACACCGGCACCCACGACACCGACCGCGGCCCCGACACCACCCTCCACCTCACCATCCCCCT
>NZ_BOPU01000036.1:0-690 GCF_017312765.1 Phycicoccus sp. DTK01
TCGCGGCGAGAAGCGCGCGCAGGGTGGTGTGTCGTGCGGTCATGGGTGCTCCGGTGCGCGGCTTTCCAGGGTGATGCTCGTGCCCTGCAGCGCGTCGCCGTCGGCGTGCAGGGTGATGGTTCCGGTCGAACCCGGCACGGCGCGCACGATCGCGAGCGCCAGGCCGCTGAACAGTCGACGTTCTTGCGCGACGAACGCCTCCATGTCGGTCGGGTCGCCGTTGTCGGTGGCGACGATTTCGCCGGGTCCTTCGATGCTGAAGCGGATGCGGTTGCCCGCGTTCGGCACCGCGACGCCGTTGCGATCGACCACGCGCACGGTGACGAAGGACAGGTCGCGCCCGTCGTTCGCGATCACGCGACGATCCGCCACCGCGTCGATTCGCACCGGCGCATCGGCCGTACGCGTCGACGCGCTTGCCCACGGTTTGCCGTCCTTGTACGCCTGCCCGCGAAGTTCGCCGGGCCGGTAGACGACGTCATCCCAGCGCAGCCGGTACTCGAACGGCGCCTTTTTCTTGCGGCCCTGCGACACGCCGTTGACGAACAACTCCGCTTCTTCGCCCGAGGTGAACACGTGCACCGGCGTGACCTGGCCCTCGCGGCCCGGCCACGTCCAGTGCGGCAGCAGGTGCGCCATCGGCAGCTCGGGACGCCAGCGCGATTGGTACAGGTAGTAGCGATCCTTCGG
>NZ_BOPU01000037.1:0-665 GCF_017312765.1 Phycicoccus sp. DTK01
CTTCCATTCCTGGGGCGACACGCGCTCCCATTCGGGCAGCGTCTCGCCCTTGCGCACCAGGACGGCGGCAGTGGGCATCCGCGTTTCCCAGGGATCGCCCACGGGCACTTCGCCCAGGTCGCCGCCGGTGCGTTCCCTGATCTCCTCCACGATGGGCTTGTACAGCGGATGATTGATCGGCGGTTCGCCTTCGTCGTTCCACACGTGCCCTGTCTCCATGAAGTAGGACACGGCCGCCTCGAATCCGACGCGGACCGGTACCACGACGCGCGCGTAGCCGGCCTTGAGGAACTCCTCCAGCACCGGATCCATGTTGCGCGCGCGGAAGCGCTCGGCCCAGCCGCCCGGTCGCGCCCAGAAATACGGATAGAACACGTACTGGATCTGATCCCATTCGAAGGCGTGTTCGAAGAAGCGGACCCATTCGCCATCGGCCTTTGCGTCGGCGATGTCGAAGAACGGCGGATAGATCGACCCGCCGGCGGTGTGCGTGGTGTTCAGCAGGCCCGCGTGCTCGTTGCGGATGAACGCAAGGCAGTGCTTCTTCAGCTCGGTCCGGATGATGCGCTCGTTGACGGACGGTGGATTGCCGAATTCCAGGCCGAGGCCGGCCTGCGCATCCTTCTTCTGCTTCAGCGCTTCGACATCCTGCTGGTACCTCAGCA
>NZ_BOPU01000038.1:0-643 GCF_017312765.1 Phycicoccus sp. DTK01
GTCGTCATTCCGGTGAAAGCTGGAATCCAGCTTGCTTCTGTGTGTGGGGCACCGAGCAACAGCGCAGCGCTGTGCGGCAAAGGTCGTTCGCCGTTGGCGCTTCGTTGCCCCTCACCCCAACCCCTCTCAGCTCTGCACTCCCTTCGGTCGCCGATGGGAGAGGGCTAAAGCGCACGCGTCGTTCCAGCGAAAGATGGAAGCCATTTGCTGTTGCTACGGCTGTTGCTGTTGCTGTTGCTGTCGAACAGCGATCAGTTCACTAGCCCCGAAGGGCGCCGCACAGGATGTGCGGCGGTGAGCGCTGAGCCATGGATGGCGAATCGCGAACGCGCCCTTTTTCTTTCCGGTCGTGGGATTGATTTGTCGGGGGGTGCCCTTTCTTTTGGTTACTTTTCTTTGGGCAAGCAAAGAAAAGTGACCCGAGCGCCGCAGGCGATCGGAAGCTTGGCGGGTGATTCTTCTTTGCTTTGCCGGGCTACGGCTAAAGCGTGGAAAGTCCCTGGACGGTGCCGCCATTCGGCGGCCCAGAAGCGGCCCGCCTTCGCGGGAATGACGATCAAGTAAGCGGACACGCCCCTTCGAGCTCCGAGCTCCGAGCTTCGAGTCCCGGCGGTTCCCGGGTCCGGCGTGCCCGGATCCCTCA
>NZ_BOPU01000039.1:0-640 GCF_017312765.1 Phycicoccus sp. DTK01
ACCGCGGCGGTGAAGCTCAACGGCAGCATCGGCGCGACGAAGTACGGCCTGTTCGCCGCCGACGAAGCCGATGAAGTCGGCCGCACGTTCGGCGCGGTGCGCGTGGTGCGCGACCTCGCCAAGCAGAACCTCGGCGCGGTGGTGACGTATGTCGTCCGGCCGTTCCTGGATCGCACCGCCACCGTGATGGGCGTGGACCACAACTGGCGCCCGACGGCGCGCGTGAGCGTGGAAACGCGAGTGATCGGCAGCCAGATCGACGGGCACGGCCGCACCACCGACGACAACGGTGCGACGATGTGGGTCAACTACGAGATGGACCACGGCTGGCGCCAGCAGTGGCTCGCGATGCATTTCGGCAACGAGCTGGAGATCAACGACTTCGGCTACCTGCAGCGCAACAGCACCAACTACCTCAACTGGCAGGTGATGCGCCGCTTCACCGATCTTCCGAAGGAATCGCGTTACGCATCGAAGGACTGGCGCGCGCGCATCAGTGGCACCGACAACGACCACGGCGACCGGCTGCAGCGCCAGCTGCGCATCAGCCGCGAAGGCAACCTGCGCAACGGCAGCTACGAGTACGCGCAGATCAACATCAACACCTCCGGCGTGGACGACCTGCTCACGCGCGGCAACG
>NZ_BOPU01000040.1:0-619 GCF_017312765.1 Phycicoccus sp. DTK01
CTAATTAAATTAATAAGAATATAAATATATTTAAGATGGGATAATCTATATTAATAAAAATTTATCTTAAAATATATATATTATTAATAATTATATTAATAATATATATAATTATATTATATATTTTTTTTTATATAATATAAACTAATAAAGATCAGGAAATAATTAATGTATACCGTAATGTAGACCGACTCAGGTATGTAAGTAGAGAATATGAAGGTGAATTAGATAATTAAAGGGAAGGAACTCGGCAAAGATAGCTCATAAGTTAGTCAATAAAGAGTAATAAGAACAAAGTTGTACAACTGTTTACTAAAAACACCGCACTTTGCAGAAACGATAAGTTTAAGTATAAGGTGTGAACTCTGCTCCATGCTTAATATATAAATAAAATTATTTAACGATAATTTAATTAAATTTAGGTAAATAGCAGCCTTATTATGAGGGTTATAATGTAGCGAAATTCCTTGGCCTATAATTGAGGTCCCGCATGAATGACGTAATGATACAACAACTGTCTCCCCTTTAAGCTAAGTGAAATTGAAATCGTAGTGAAGATGCTATGTACCTTCAGCAAGACGGAAAGACCCTATGCAGCTTTACTGTAATTAGATAGATC
>NZ_BOPU01000041.1:0-586 GCF_017312765.1 Phycicoccus sp. DTK01
TTAAAGGATCCGTAGAATGAATTATATATTATAATTTAGAGTTAATAAAATATAATTAAAGAATTATAATAGTAAAGATGAAATAATAATAATAATTATAAGACTAATATATGTGAAAATATTAATTAAATATTAACTGACATTGAGGGATTAAAACTAGAGTAGCGAAACGGATTCGATACCCGTGTAGTTCTAGTAGTAAACTATGAATACAATTATTTATAATATATATTATATATAAATAATAAATGAAAATGAAAGTATTCCACCTGAAGAGTACGTTAGCAATAATGAAACTCAAAACAATAGACGGTTACAGACTTAAGCAGTGGAGCATGTTATTTAATTCGATAATCCACGACTAACCTTACCATATTTTGAATATTATAATAATTATTATAATTATTATATTACAGGCGTTACATTGTTGTCTTTAGTTCGTGCTGCAAAGTTTTAGATTAAGTTCATAAACGAACAAAACTCCATATATATAATTTTAATTATATATAATTTTATATTATTTATTAATATAAAGAAAGGAATTAAGACAAATCATAATGATCCTTATAATATGGGTAATAGACGC
>NZ_BOPU01000042.1:0-586 GCF_017312765.1 Phycicoccus sp. DTK01
GCCGGCGTCGACCTGGATCCGATTCCCGAAGACCCGGCCGACATCGTGTCGCGCTTCAACGGCGATCTCGGCAAGCCCGACTGCCTCGCCGGCACGACGTGGTACTACGGCCTGGACGGCAAGACGCCCGCCGGCTCGATCAACTTCCTCAACGTGGTGATGCACGAGATCGGCCACGGCCTGGGCTTCCAGGGTTTCCTGGACAAGTTCACCGGCCAGTTCGGCGATTTCGACGGCACCGGTCCGCGTTCGGATGCGTACACGCAGAACGCGTACGACAACGTGCTGAACATCGGCTTCAACGATCCGGCCAGCACAGCGGCGCAGCGCGCCGAAGTGATGAAGACCTCCGGTCGCCTGGTGTGGTCCGGCCAGCGCGTGAAGAACGAAGCGGCGCTGGTCCTCGACACCCGCCAGTACTTCACCGTGACGGCGCCGGCGGGCATCGCCGGGCGTTACCTGTACGGCACGGCGAGCTTCGGCCCGGTCGCGTCGCCAGCGAACTTCACCGGGCAGGTCGTGCTCGGCGTGGATGAAGCCAACGCCGCGGGCCCGACCACGGGCGATGCGTGCACGCCGCTGACCA
>NZ_BOPU01000043.1:0-581 GCF_017312765.1 Phycicoccus sp. DTK01
GGTCTTAAAAATTTGATTAACAGGTTTAAAGGTTATCTAGATAAATAAAGATGGCAAATATAAAGTACGCAACTCTATCAGAAATAGATCATATCCTAAAGCGGCCAGAAGTCGTAATAGGTTCTGTTGAAGTTTCAGAAACATTAGAATATGTAGTAGACAGTAACTTTTCTGTGGTTGAAGAAAAAGTTGTTAATGTTTCCGAAGCAATGATTAGAATTTTTGTTGAGGTTCTTGCAAACGCTGTTGATAATATTCAAAGAAGCAAGAATACAATCCCATGCAAATTTATAAAAATTGAAATAGACACAGACGGTAGAACACTTGTCAAAAATGACGGAGAAATCATTAGTATCTCCAAAAATGAAAACAATGAAGGATTATACAATCACGAACTGGTGTTTGGAAGACTCAGATCAAGTTCTAATTACGACGATACAATTTCCAGAGAAACAAGTGGTAAAAATGGCCTTGGGGTGAAATGTACTAACATCTTAAGCACCTCGTTTCAAGTCACAGGAGTTGATCCCGTCAACAAGAAAAAATTGGTCCAAAGATGGTCTGAAAATATGAAAAAAACT
>NZ_BOPU01000044.1:0-579 GCF_017312765.1 Phycicoccus sp. DTK01
GAATGCCGAGCTTCTGAAAAAGATCTATTTTAAACAGTTGACCATTTTTTATATGGCCAACTGCCCCCCACTCAAGTAAATGGGACTGTTTCTAACGCTCCCATTTACCATAACGTCTCATTACGCGCACCGCAGAAACGCGCTGAACGCGATTCTGCCGCAAACACCGCAAAAATAGATGTTTTCCCCGGGGTAAACCGGAAAAATGCGGCAGGATCGCTTTCAGCTCACTGCATAGCTATGTATGAAAGTGTATGGCGATCGGTTTGGGGGCTTACGGCGTTCATACCGTCTGTTTTCGACAGTTTCCCTCCGGGAAGCTAATCTGCCATAAGCCTGGATAACAGGGCCCGGTGATACTCCGTAATAGCTATCAGCACCTCCGCATACTCTCTGTCCCCGACACGCTTGCCGTCGATAAAGAGTTTTTTCTGTAACGCCCCCAGCCTCATAACTTCTTTCAGTACCCGATCATCAGTCAGTGAGTTAACTTTCTTACCGAGAGCTGCCGCCCGTAAAAAACCGGAAACGGTCTTGCCGCATTCAGCAGCCCTTTTTCTGATTTCCTGGTCTTCTTCT
>NZ_BOPU01000045.1:0-559 GCF_017312765.1 Phycicoccus sp. DTK01
ATCGACTGGCCGAGAGAGGTCTTGCCCACGCCCGGCGGTCCGACCAGGCACAGGATCGGCCCCTTCATCTGCTTCACGCGCGACTGGACGGCGAGGTATTCGAGGATGCGGTCCTTGACCTTCTCCAGGCCGAAGTGGTCGGCATCGAGCACGTCCTGCGCGGCCTTGAGGTCCTTGCGCACCTTGGTGCGCTTCTTCCACGGCACGCCCAGCAGCCAGTCGAGGTAATTGCGCACGACGGCGGCCTCGGCCGACATCGGCGTCATCTGCTTGAGCTTGTTGAGTTCGGCCTTGGCCTTGGCTTCGGCCGCCTTCGGCATGCCGGCCTCGGCGATCTTGCGCGTGGGCTCGTCGATGTCGTTGGGCGCATCGTCGATCTCGCCGAGCTCCTTCTGGATCGCCTTCATCTGCTCGTTGAGGTAGTACTCGCGCTGGCTCTTCTCCATCTGCGACTTCACGCGGCCGCGGATGCGCTTTTCCAGCTGCTGCACGACGATCTCGCCGTCGACCAGGCCGACCAGCTGCACCAGGCGCGCGCCGACGCCGTGCGTCTCCAGCA
>NZ_BOPU01000046.1:0-297 GCF_017312765.1 Phycicoccus sp. DTK01
CGCCTACAGGCCGTACCCGCCGAAGCTGACGGCATTGCCGTTCCAGCTCAGGCCTTCATTGCGGCCC
Source organism: Phycicoccus sp. DTK01 (assembly GCF_017312765.1). NCBI lineage: Bacteria > Bacillati > Actinomycetota > Actinomycetes > Micrococcales > Intrasporangiaceae > Phycicoccus > Phycicoccus sp. DTK01. The sequence continues at coordinate 68 of NZ_BOPU01000046.1, forward strand.
TTGTGTACCTTGCGGTACTTGGTTCGCTTGGGTTGCAACATGGCTTAGTCCCTCGCCTCGCGGTTGGCGCGCGCCGGACGGGCCGGACGCTCGCTGCGCTCTGCACGCGGCGCTTCTTCCTGCTTCTCCTGGCCCACCTGCGAGAAGTCGAACACCTCGCCCTTGTAGATCCAGACCTTGGTGCCGATGATGCCGTAGGTCGTCTTGGCTTCAGCGAAGCCGTAGTCGAT
>NZ_BOPU01000046.1:307-554 GCF_017312765.1 Phycicoccus sp. DTK01
GACCTTCGCGGTACCACTCCGAACGCGCGATTTCCGCACCGTTCAGACGGCCACCAACGTTGACCTTGATGCCCAGGGCGCCCAGGCGCATCGCATTGCCCACGGCGCGCTTCATCGCGCGACGGAACATGATGCGGCGCTCGAGCTGCTGCGCGATCGACTCGGCGACCAGCTGCGCGTCGAGTTCCGGCTTGCGGACCTCGGTGACGTTGATGTGCGCCGGAACGCCCATCACGTCGCTCACTTC
>NZ_BOPU01000047.1:0-546 GCF_017312765.1 Phycicoccus sp. DTK01
CGAAGACTTGTACACCAAGCCAGAACAAGTTTACAACGTCTACAAGGCTTTGCACCCAATCTCTCCAAACTTCTCCATTGCTGCTGCTTTCGGTAACTGTCACGGTTTGTACGCTGGTGACATCGCTTTGAGACCAGAAATCTTGGCTGAACACCAAAAGTACACCAGAGAACAAGTTGGTTGCAAGGAAGAAAAGCCATTGTTCTTGGTCTTCCACGGTGGTTCCGGTTCTACTGTCCAAGAATTCCACACTGGTATTGACAACGGTGTTGTCAAGGTCAACTTGGACACTGACTGTCAATACGCTTACTTGACTGGTATCAGAGACTACGTCTTGAACAAGAAGGACTACATAATGTCCCCAGTCGGTAACCCAGAAGGTCCAGAAAAGCCAAACAAGAAGTTCTTCGACCCAAGAGTCTGGGTTAGAGAAGGTGAAAAGACCATGGGTGCTAAGATCACCAAGTCTTTGGAAACTTTCCGTACCACTAACACTTTATAAGTTAATTCAAATTAATTGATATAGTTTTTTAATGAGTATTGAAT
>NZ_BOPU01000048.1:0-546 GCF_017312765.1 Phycicoccus sp. DTK01
TCGGTTTCTTACTTGGCCTTCTCGGGGCCCTCGCCGAGACGCCAGTGCTTGGTCGCGGACAGCGGACGGGTCTCCATCAGCTGCACGCGGTCACCGATGCCTGCGACGCCGTTCTCGGCGTGCGCCTTCACCTTGCTGGTGCGCCGGATGATCTTGCCGTAGAGCGGGTGCTTGACCCGGTCTTCGAGCTCGACCACGATCGTCTTCTCCATCTTGTCGGAGACGACGTATCCGGTGCGGACCTTGCGGCTGCCGCGCTCTTCAGTGCTCACTGCTTTTTCCTCACTCATGCCGCGTCACCTGCGTCCGGACCAACGGCCAGCCCGAGCTCACGCTCACGCAGAACGGTGTAGATACGCGCGATCTCGTGACGAACGGTACGAAGTCGACGGTTGTTGTCCATCTGACCCGTTGCCATCTGGAAACGAAGGTTGAACAGCTCTTCCTTCGACTCACGAAGCCGGGTGACCAGCTCTTCTTCGGTGAGCTCGCGGAGCCCTGCGGCTGGGGTTCCAGTAGCCATCAGAACTGCTCCTCCCTTGTCAC
>NZ_BOPU01000049.1:0-529 GCF_017312765.1 Phycicoccus sp. DTK01
ATTTTTTATTAAATATATTTTACTTTTAAATACAACAAATAAGCATTGCCAAAATTAATAATGGGTTTTCAACGTTCAATTAATCCCAACGTTGAATTTTAAGAATTCATATTTTTAAATAGAAATTCAGCCTTTTGTGATATAGGAAGGTCATTAACAGTTTTTACGATTCTCTCGTTTTTTACGACAAAGGAGTAGCTTTTCTCGTAACACGCGTCCAAAACAATAAAATAATCTCCTTTTTGAATTTCAAACGGTTCCATAAGAAATGGTTCAATAAGTCTGTACATATCAAAGGACGACTTTGGTTCCATCCTTTGATACTCCGAACGTTTGCGTTTGAGGCACTTCACACTCTCTAAATATTTAAACCCTTCAAAACATTCCGATAGACTAATTATACTAGAATACAGCTTTCTGTAATCAAGATTATTTAAAACTATCTTGTTACCAATCTTATCCATTAATTTAAATATTGTTCTTTGAAATTCAACAAGCTGTTTTTGAACGATCGCATCTTCGTCGTCAG
>NZ_BOPU01000050.1:0-529 GCF_017312765.1 Phycicoccus sp. DTK01
GCGAGGATGTATTTTCGAGTCAGGATTATGGTTGTTAACTATAACCGGTTGACCGAAAGGTAGTATAGTAGTAATGTCCAGTCCAGCTAAACCTGCATGTTGTCTTGCAGATTTATCGTTTTTTGGTGAGACTAATGAATTTCTGATTATAGTAGAAAATTCGACTGCTGAGAACCATAGATGATTTGGTAGACCACTGCAATGAAGCAGTGTGCGACAATCGTTTAATAAAGTACGATTTAATCGTTCAGCGACACCGTGTGCTCTAGAATCTGCCGTGGTTGTATAGCATGCAGTAATACCTCTGTTCGTAAAGAACTTATGAAGAGTTTTGTTAGTGTACTCGGAGCCACGATCCATCTGGATAACTAGAACGCGAGCATTGAATTGGTTCTTAATAAATGCTAATATCGATGTAAAAACATTGAGGATAGATTCTTCACGACGGTCGTGTAATGGGTACACCCATTGGAATCTGGTTTTCTCATCTGTAAACGATATAAAGTAAGAAGGTGCACTTTTCGGTAAG
>NZ_BOPU01000051.1:0-519 GCF_017312765.1 Phycicoccus sp. DTK01
GCCGGCTTGATGCTGGTGGTGTTCCCCCCTCGGGCCTTCACTCCCGCCGTTGCGGTGGGGTGGGGCTGTCGGACCTTCGTCGCGGTCGAACCGCCGAGCAGCTGCTCGGTAGGCGCCGGGTACGGCGAGGGCCCGCCCGTATGTTGAGAACTACACAGTGGACGCGAGCATCTTAAAATCTTTGTGCATCAAGTTTTTAAGGGCACACGGTGGATGCCTTGGCACCAGGAACCGAAGAAGGACGTAGGAATCTGCGATAAGCCTCGGGGAGTCGATAACCAGACTGTGATCCGAGGATTTCCGAATGGGGAAACCCGGCTGGAGGCAAGTCCAGTCACTCCCGCCTGAATATATAGGGCGGGTAGAGGGAACGTGGGGAAGTGAAACATCTCAGTACCCACAGGAAGAGAAAGCAACCGCGATTCCGTGAGTAGTGGCGAGCGAAAGCGGAAGAGGCTAAACCGTATCTGTGTGAGAGCTGTCAGGCGTTGCAGGTACGGGGTCGTGGGACTTTTCGGA
>NZ_BOPU01000052.1:0-519 GCF_017312765.1 Phycicoccus sp. DTK01
CGACTACCAGCCCAAGACGCGGACGTCGACCGCCGCAATCGACCTGCCCGACGGCAAGGCCTATTACGACTTCGTGGCGCGCTACTTCACCACGACGGACCTGTCGGCCGACCAGATCCACCAGATCGGCCTGGACGAAGTCGCGCGCATCCACGGCGAGATGCAGAAGGTGATGACGGAAGTCGGCTTCAAGGGTTCGCTGCAGGACTTCTTCAAGTACGTGCAGACGGACAAGAAGTTCGAGTTCAAGAGCCAGGACGAACTGCTGAAGTACTACCGCGGCCTGGAAGCGAAGATGAACGAAAAGGTGCCGACGCAGTTCTCGGTGATCCCCAAGTCGCCGTTCGAGATCCGCCCGGTCGAGCCGTTCCGCGAGAAGTCCGCGGCCGGCGGCCAGTACTACCCGCCGAGCGAGGACGGCACGCGTCCGGGCATCTTCTACGGCAACACCTACGACCTGCCCTCGCGCAAGATCTGGGACGCCGAAGACCTGTACCTGCATGAAGCGATCCCGGGCCA
>NZ_BOPU01000053.1:0-514 GCF_017312765.1 Phycicoccus sp. DTK01
CTCTACAACTCCTTGGCTCACAGAACGACATGGCTACGATCCGACTTGCAGCATAGGATCACTGAATTCGCCTCATTCGGCTATGCGTCACCTCTCAGGCTTGATGAACGGCGGATTTGCCTACCATTCGCCCTACAGGCTTACACCAGTATTACCACTGACTGGCTCAGCTACCTTCCTGCGTCACCCCATCGCTTGGCTACTACCAGATCAGGTCCCATGCATCCACATCCAGGGCCCCCGAAGGGGCGTAAGGACGCTTCAGGATGGTTAGTATCACTGATTCACCAGGGGCGCGTTCACACGGGTACGGGAATATCAACCCGTTGTCCATCGGCTACGCCTGTCGGCCTCGTCTTAGGTCCCGACTCACCCTGGGCGGATTAACCTGGCCCAGGAACCCTTGGTCATTCGGCGGACGAGTTTCTCACTCGTCTTTCGCTACTCATGCCTGCATTCTCACTCGTGTGGCCTCCACGGCTGGGTCACCCCGCCGCTTCCATGGCCACACGAC
>NZ_BOPU01000054.1:0-514 GCF_017312765.1 Phycicoccus sp. DTK01
GCTTCTGTTAGTGGGTTATCCCCATTACCATAAAAAAAAATAAAAAAAATAAAAAAAATAAAAAAACAAAAAAAACAAAAAAAAAAAAAAATGTAAAAAAAAGCTTTATTCATATAACCATATATAACCATATTTAACCATATGTTCTTTAAAATCTCGCGAGATTTTTTAATACTTATAAGTATTAAAAAATATTCCTGTTTTCCCTTACTTACTGTGTTATTTCTCTAAAAAGATCTGTAACTATCTGACTATTCTCTTTAGAAAGTAATTCTTCCAGAATTTCTGGAAATTTCTTTAACATATGATTATTATATTGATAATTTGCTATTTTTTTATCGATAAACTTAAAATGTATTTTTACTCCTTTGTCTATTGCATCTTTATACTGTTTTGTTTTTTTCAAAGCTTTAAACTCCTCGTTGCTTCCCTTACATATGATTTTAAGACGTTCGTTTGGAATAGGAGCTATTTTCATGTCTTGGAATTTTTCAATAGCAACATGAATGGTTTT
>NZ_BOPU01000055.1:0-513 GCF_017312765.1 Phycicoccus sp. DTK01
GAGCTGGGTTCAGAACGTCGTGAGACAGTTCGGTCCCTATCTGTCGTGGGCGTTGGAGATTTGAGAGGGGCTGCTCCTAGTACGAGAGGACCGGAGTGGACGAACCTCTGGTGTTCCGGTTGTCACGCCAGTGGCACTGCCGGGTAGCTATGTTCGGAAGCGATAACCGCTGAAAGCATCTAAGCGGGAAGCGCGCCTCAAGATGAGATCTCCCGGGAGCTTGGCTCCCCTGAAGGAACCATCAAGACCAGGTGGTTGATAGGCTGGGTGTGTAAGTGCAGCAATGCATTGAGCTAACCAGTACTAATGATCCGTGTGGCTTGACCATATAACCTCAAGTGGCCTTGGACTTACGACAACGTCGTGACGTTCGGCTCACTCGCTACTTATCCCAACCTATCCGCTGAAGACGGCTTGCCGTCCTAAGCAAACCAACGAGAGCGTGCGCGCAACTCAATACACCGAGCACTGCGACCCTCCACCCTCTCCCTGGTGACAATAGCTGTGTGGTCC
>NZ_BOPU01000056.1:0-507 GCF_017312765.1 Phycicoccus sp. DTK01
TGCCGGCGGGTCTGCGCGGCGATTACGTCAACGCCAAGTGGCAGGACGATTTCGGCTCTTGCGGCATCGAGCAGGCTGCACTGGCGCGGTTCATCGTCGACGGCGGATTCGAACGCCACCTGCGCCGCGCGTGGAAGACGCTGAAGGAACGGCGCGACGCGCTGCTCGACGGGCTGCATCGCTGCAGCCGAGGGCGGCTGACGATCAACGATTCGCATGCGGGCATGCATCTGGTCGTGTGGCTGACCGACCGCAGCGCGCCCGACGGCGAAGCCTTCATCGCCCGCGCGCGCAGCCTGGGCCTGGGGCTGTACCCGATCGCGCCGTACTACCTCGCGCCGCCGGACCGCGCCGGCCTCTTGTTGGGCTACTGCGGGCTGTCGGTGGCGGAGATCGAGCAGGCCGTGGCCGTGTTCGAGACGTGTCGGGATGAATTCGATGCCGTGAACTAGCCCTGTCCCGCTCGCGGGAGAAGGGCTAATCCTCTGGTCGCGAGAATGGAGGCCT